>JBEKXQ010000039.1:0-38394 GCA_049511915.1 Candidatus Korobacteraceae bacterium | reverse complement strand
AGTCCTGACGGCAAGTACGTGCTGGCGCAGGATGACAGCAACGCCTTTGTCCTTACCCGGCAACCCCTGCAACCCATCTTCCGTTTCGACGCAGGGGATGCAGATGCCGGTCAGTTCACGCCTGACTCGCGAGGTATTGTGTTGTTGTTCGATGCTTTTAAGGCGTCTCCGCGAGTGGAACGCTGGGATATCAGCAGCCAGAAGCGCCTGGAGGTGCACGAGGTATATGTTCGCGGCGGATGTCTGGTAAGCAAGGTTGCGCCGGACGGCAAGACATTGGCTTGCCTCACCCGTGAGCCTAATGATTTACCTTTCCTCAAGTTCGGTCTCGACTTGTACGACGTCGCGACGGGAACGTCGTTCTTTCACAAAAAAGATTGGGTGAGCATCGACCTTCAACGCGTACGTTCGTCGGCTGGCTTCGGGGAAGTCCTGGAGCTTTGGAACCCTCACCGCAAGCTGCTGGAAGCCCTGGCCCCGATGGCGTTTTCACCAGACGGTCACTACTTTGTTGCCCACAGTCGCCAGAACACAATGGCGATGGATCTGTTCTCCCGCAATCCAATCGAGCTTCCTGGCAATATTAAATCGCTGCTCGACGACAGTTTTGTCTTTCTAGCGAATGGTCGCTTGATGGGAGTTGCGGGAGGCAATGGGGAAAAATCCGAGGTGGTCGAGTTTCCCGGGGGTAACGTCACCTACAAAGACCTCAACATCGGCGGCTCCAGACTGGAAGCGGTTGCCCATGGCGATCACGTCCTGCTGCGTCCGATCAAGGACCATCCGGTCGGCATCTTTGATTTGAAACAGAACAAGCTTATTGTCGCCAGCAAGAAAACCGCGATCGATCTTTGGGATAACACCTACATTGCTGAGCGTCTGGATGGCGACTTGCAGGTTGTCGAGTTGAGTTCGGTGCAGCCGCTCGAGCACGTTCGCCTTCCCGACTCGCCCCTGGGCCACGTGCGAGCGAGTGCCCTTTCACCTGATCTCGACTGGTTAGCCATCTCCCAGAAATCGGGAGCTGCCGTTTGGAATCTGCAAACCGGGCAGAGGCTTTATTATCTCCGCGGTTTCTCCGCAGCATACTTCTCGCCAGACGGCGCCTTATATGCAGATTTCCCAAAGTATCTTTCGACGGAGCGGACCATCGCGCGGGCCGCGCTAACCACGCCCGAGGTTCGTCCTCAACAGACCATCGACGAGGGTAAGCGTACTATCGAAACCGGCAAATACTTGCTGACGCTCTTGCCAGCCAAGGAAAACAACACATTTGCCGATGTCACCCTTGAGTTGCGCGGCCTTACCGATAATCAGTTGCTTTGGACAAAACATTTTCCTCACGAGCGACCTGGCTACCATGTCGATTTCCCCGCAAATAGTCTGGTTTTGTACTGGAAGGGAAATAGTCAAGCAGCGCACTCCATCGCCAAAGACGATCCAGCTGCAGCTGCCGCTCTGGCGCAATTCAAAGACAAAGAGGGGGCTCTATTCGTTCAGGTACTGGATCTGGATACAGGCGAGACGCGCGCGCAGCTGGCGTTCGATACCGGGAACCATTCGTTTCAAGTGGTCGAGGCCATCGGGAGCCTTGACCGCCTCGTAGCAGCCGATGACCAGAACCGAGTGCTCGTCTACTCCTTCGACGGCCGGCTCAAGGGAACTATCGCCGGTCATTCACCTGAGATTTCCGCCAAGGGCGATCTGCTGACGGTGCGGACGGAGCGGGGCGAGCTGGAGCTTTACGACTTGGCGAACGTTCAGAAGCGTGCGACCTATGACTTCAGCAGCCGCGTCGCTTTCAATGGCTTCAGCGCAGACGGCAAACGGCTGTTGGTGCTCACCTCGGACCAGGTGGTGTACACGCTCGAAGCGACGGCGAAGATTGCTACCAACGCAGTTGCCACAAAGTAGGCCCTGCGGCATTGTGCCCAATTAGAGACACGGCGGCCGGCCGGCTCAGCCCACGGTTACATCTTCGTTCTCATTCACAATTCGCGTGAACTCGGTGCTCAGCGCCTGCTCGATTTGTTTCGAGCTCCTCTCACCTCGCGCGACCCGGCTGACATAGGAACGGTCAACGTTGAGCTGGCGCGCCACCCGGCTATACAGACCACATATTGACTGTACGTAGCGATTCAGCAGCGATACTTTTTTCTTGAGGCTCACGTCTTCGTCTTTCATGCTTGCTCCGATGTAACGTTCTGCATAAATCCGATGCGGCAATACAAGCGAAGCGTTGTGCATCGACGATGTCAACCCGCAACCTCCACTGGGCAAACTTTCCGACCAGCCACTGCGCTGATTCAAACCTGCTGCCCTGACGATTGTCAGCGGCGCTGACAACTCCATCAGCTTTCTCCGGCATCAGAGAAGAGGCACGTGTACCACGCCGAATTCAAATTGGCTGCCAGCGAGGTCCCGCTGCAGATTTACTTATGCCGTCGCCAGAGGCTCGCGAACGTCGCGTTTACAAACCGGGAGGAGTGGTGCCGATCTCCGGCGTCTACACCGCTATCCATGTGCTCCACCGGGCGCAGCACGAGGTAGTGGCCATTCGTGGCGAAGAATTCCCGCCTTGCCGCATCTGCAAGAACGAAGTTCGTTTCCAGGTTGCCCGGGAAGTTCCTCACGTTACCCATGACTTCGACCTTGCGGGTCCACGCTCCCAGGCGCGCAAAGGCCGCGCTAATGCGGCTGGGACTTAGCCAGCGTCCAGTCTGGCGAGGCAAAGCTTCTAGGGATTGAGCTGCACCAGCTCCGTGGTGTGCTTCAGTTGCCCGCAGGCGGCGTAGATATCACGGCCTCGGGGGCGCCGAATGAACGTTGGAATTCCGGCCCGCGTCAGCACTCCCTGAAACGCCAGCACGCGCTCCTCGAGCGGCATCGTGAATGGGATCTCCGGTCCTGCGTTCAGTGCGATAAGGTTTACCTTGGCGCGCAGGCCACGCATAAGTTCGACTACTTCGCGAGCGTGCTGCACGTCGTCATTGATCCCGCCCAGCAGAACGTACTCGAAGGTCAGCCGCTCGCGATTGCGAAGAGGGAAGTCGCGCAACGCGGCCATCAGCTTCTCTATAGTCCACTTCTTCGTGATTGGCATGATCCGCGTGCGCAGCTCTTCGTTAGGGGCGTTGAGTGACACAGCCAGTTTAGGCCGGACCGGCTCGGCGCCGAAGTCGGTAATGCGCGGGACAATCCCCGATGTCGACACCGTCATGCGCGACTCGGGAATCCCAACCCCTTGCACCAGCAGTCGCACTGCCTGCATAAAGTTGTCGTAGTTCAGGAAAGGCTCGCCCTGACCCATGAAGACCAGGTTCAAGCGGTCGCGCTCTGCGTCGGCCTGCTGATCGTCGAGCACTGCCAGGACTTGGCCAACAATTTCGCCGGCGGTAAGGTTGCGCCGCAGCCCCAGCAGAGCTGTCATGCAGAAAGCGCAATCGACGGCGCAGCCCACCTGGCTGGAGATGCAGATGGTGGCGCGATGCCATCCCTTTTTATCCGCCAGTTCTTCATCGCCACTTTGCGAACCGTCGCCGGCCTCGCCGCCATCGCCCTCCGGCATCCACACCGTCTCTACGCTCTGGCCGTCGGCGAAGCCGAGCAGATATCGGACTGTGCCATCGGCTGAAACAAATTTCTTCTCGACCTTTGGCCCGCCGACAGCGAAGCCCAACTCGCCGAGCTTCCGGCGCAGCCCGAGCGGCAAGGTCGTGAATTTCTCCCAGCCTGACCACCTTTGCCGGTACAGACCGTCAAACAGCTGGCGGGCGCGGTAAGAGGGTTCTTCAAGCCGCTCAGTAATCTCCGTAAGCTCTTGAAGGCAAAGGCCTAAAAGTTCGGTCTGTTGTGGTTGGTCCATGCATCCAATATGCTATCTGGTTAGATTCCCAGTCGCCCGACGTCGCTTCGGGGTTATTTCGCCATTACGTTTCAGCGTGAGTAGTTTATCCTGCCGGTTCCTGAGGCTGTACATGCGCCAAGCCCGTCGCAGCAGATATGTCTTCGCAATGACCCACGACGTCCAGATCGCTTGGAGCAAGAATCATGGTTGAAGAAGCGCGCAACATTCAACGACAGGTACTTCCCAACGGGCTCACCATCCTGACGGAGAAGATGGACCACATTCGCTCGGTGTCAATCGGCATCTGGGTGAAGTCCGGATCGCGTCACGAAGATCCCAATGTCAACGGCATCTCCCATTTTGTCGAGCATATGGTGTTCAAGGGGACCAGCAGCCGTTCGGCCGAGGACATTGCCCGCCAGGTGGATTCCATCGGGGGCAACATGGACGCTTTCACGGGCAAGGAAACCATCTGTTTTAACGTTAAAGTGTTGGACGAGCATTTGCCGGTAGCTATAGATATCCTCAGCGATATGGTGCTCCATCCCGTCTTCGATACCAACGAGATCACCCGCGAGCGCGGAGTGATTCTGGAAGAGATCAAGATGGATGAGGACAATCCCGACTATCTAGTCCACGAGATCTTCACCCAGAATTTCTTCAAGGGACATCCGCTGGGCAAGCCGATTCTGGGCACGAAGGAGACCGTTCGTCGCTTCGACCAGGAAGCCATCTGGGGTTATTACGGCGGCAAGTTTTCTCCTGGGAACATGATCATCTCGGCAGCCGGAAACCTGAATCACCAGGAATTTGTCGACTTGCTGCGGCAGCGCTTCGAGCAACTGCCGGTCGGATCCAATGGCTGGCACGACACACCACCGAAGATCAATTCCCGCATCATCCTGCGTAACAAGAAATCGCTGGAGCAGGTGCAGATTTGCGTCGGCGTCCCGTCGTATCCCATCAGCCACGATCGCCGCTACGTGACTTACATTCTCAATACGCTGCTAGGCGGCGGGATGAGCTCGCGGCTCTTCCAGAATGTGCGAGAAAAGCAGGGACTCGTCTACTCCATCTTCTCCGAGCTGAATCCCTTCCGCGATACGGGAATGCTCTCGGTCTACGCCGGAACCTCGCGCGAATCCGCGCCCAAGGTCGTGCAGTCGATTGTGCATGAGTTCCACGAGCTGAAAACCCAGCCGATCTCCGAGGAAGAGTTGAAGCGCGCCAAGGACCAGTTAAAGGGCAGCCTGATGCTGAGCCTGGAGTCGAGCACGGCACGCATGTCGAACCTGGCGCGGCAGGAGATGTACTACGACCACTTCTTCACTATGGATGAGATCATCGACCGAATCCAGGCGGTGACCGTCGAGGACCTCTTGCAGTCCGCTAATGAACTGTTTCAGCCTGAGCTGATTGCCGTTACCGTGCTAGGCAATCTCAACGGGCTGAAGATCACGCGCGATTCGCTGGCGTGCTGAGGAAGCTGTCAGCCGTCAGCTGCCTGCCAAGACGGATGCTGAACCACGCTGTGCGCTCGCCTCGTAAATAGCACTTTAGGATTCGCATTTCCGCGGAGCACCGTTTATGGAGTTGCGACAGTCATGCGAACTCGGTCACGCTGTTGGCCAAACTATACTCGAGCGCCGCAGGCGCGAAAGAAGATAGCCCCGCCCTTCAGGGCGGGGTAGGCGGTTCAAAGAATCCCGAGTCCCGGTAGGGACGGCAGAAGTTTTTCGCATCCAAATTGGTTACCTTCGTAGCACTGCCTTACCGCGGCTTTGCCCCAGGATGTCTTGCAAGGTAGAGCGCAGCCAGGCAGACGATGAAGGCGATCGTTACGCCTTCTTTGTACTCCATGCCCCATGCAACCGCGTTGGCAAGAGCATCCCGGAATTGTCCTGGAGCGTGGGTAGCACTACCGAGGATTCCCATTCCAAAAGTAACTATGTCATGGACAGCAAAGCCCACTAGCACGACCGCACATACCACCACTACGAATAAAAGCCCGGACTTCATGTTGTAGACCATTCCCCTGTAGGGCTCGCGGTTGAGTCGTGCACCGGTGTTCGCCGAGTATCTATGAAGGGTGTGCTCAAGTTAAAGATGACACATCTTCGCGGCGAAAGAGAAGCTAAATTGGGCGTGACGCAGTTGCACCACTACTGCCAAATTGAGGGTTCGCTTTAACACGTCCGGCAGTACCACGAATGCCCGTAACCTGTCCGCTATTCGCGTCGCAACGCTGCAGATCACGAGAGATTACCTTGGAGTGTGCTAGATTCGGAGAGCTTCATGGACGCCGCTCCCACCATTTGTACACAGAGCCTGACCCGCCGTTTCGGAGAGTTCGTTGCGGTTGACGGCATTGACCTGCGCGTGTCGCGCGGGCAGTTTTTTGGCTTTCTGGGACCGAACGGGGCAGGGAAGTCGACCACCATTGAGATGCTCACCGGTTTGCTTGCGCCCAGCACGGGGAGAATCGAAATTCTGGGGATGGATCTCGCCGCCCATCCGGTCGAGGTGAAGCAGCAGATTGGCGTGGTTCCCGAAGGGATGTCTCTGTTCGGGCGACTGACCGGATCAGAGTTCCTGAACTTCGCCGGACGGATGTACGGACTCGATCGCGAAACCGCGGCCAGGCGCACAGTCGAACTGCTTGACTTCATGCACTTGGCCGATCAGCCGAAGAAGCTGGTAACCGACTACTCCCATGGAATGCAGAAGAAGCTGGCGATGGCGGCCGCGGTGATCCATGGGCCCAAGGTGCTCTTCCTGGACGAACCCTTCGAGGGCGTCGATGCTATCGCCGCTGGAACCCTGAAAGCGATGCTACAAGGCATGATTGCACGCGGGGCCACGATCTTCCTGACTTCACACGTGCTGGAAATCGTGGAGCGGCTGTGCACTCACGTGGCTATCATCCATCAAGGACGTCTGGTGGCACAGGGATCGCTGGAGGAGCTGCGCGCCGGCGTGGAAGCGCGCGCGCCCTTGCAAGGCGAAGGCTCGAGATCCTCCGGCGAGAAGATGACTCTGGAACAGATTTTCCTGCGCACTGTGGGCGGCATGAGCCCAACCGATCAGGAACTTTCGTGGCTGGGATAGACAAGACAGA
Organism: Candidatus Korobacteraceae bacterium; assembly: GCA_049511915.1. Classification (GTDB taxonomy): domain Bacteria; phylum Acidobacteriota; class Terriglobia; order Terriglobales; family Acidobacteriaceae; genus Bog-257. Next base: position 31,429 of record JBEKXQ010000039.1, on the reverse strand, counting down.
GGCGGACATTCCCGCAATATTTCTACGTGAGACAACTCCGTGAGCGATCATGACTGAAGCCGGCTTCACCGCCAGAGTCACCCAGCTGCGAGCCATTGCGTGGGTACGCTGGCGGCTCTTCGTCAATTCACTGCGAACCAGGCGTGGCAAACTGGATCTGATTTCGCGCGGTATCGTGTGGCTGGGCTTCGCAATCGTTGGGATTGGCGGCGCTGCTGGCATGGGCGTCGCGGCCTTTTTCTTCGTTTGGGAAGGCAAGGCGGGGCTGCTCACGGTGTTGCTGTGGCCGATCTTTCTCTTCTGGCAAGTTTTTCCCATCATGGCCACAGCCTTCACCAACAATCCGGACTCCACGGACCTGCTGCGCTTTCCACTGAACTACGTGTCGTATTTTCTAGTGCGGCTGGCGTACGGCTCAGCCGATCCGGCGACCGCTCTGGGTGGCCTGTGGTCGTTCGGAATCCTCCTGGGCGTAGGGTTCGCGCGACCCAGCCTGCTGCCTTGGATGTTGCTGGTGTTGCTGGCGTTCGCGGCCTTTAATCTGGTGTTGATGCAGACGATATTTGCCTGGGTCGAACGCTGGCTGTCACGGCGTCGCACCCGGGAAGTCATGGGCATCCTGTTTCTTCTGCTGCTCCTGAGTGTTCAGCTGATCGCGCCTCTGATCGGATATTTCACCACCCAGTCTCGACCGGCAGTGCACCGATTTGGGGAAATTCTCATTCAGGGTCAGAAATATTTTCCCCCGGGACTTGCCTCCCGCTCCATTGCTCAAATTTCAGCTTCGCAGTGGAGGGCGGGCTTTGGTTCGTTGGTGCTGCTGTGTGCTTTTGTGTTCGCGGTTGGATACTGCCTGCACCTGCGACTGCTGGCCCAGTATCGCGGTGAGAGTCTGAGCGAAACTTCCGCCAAGCCCGTTCTCCCCCAAGATCGACGGCTGCGATTAGGATGGAATCTGCCGGGATTCGCTTCTCCTGTAGCCGCGGTTTTCGAAAAAGAGATTCGCTCTCTGCTGCGCAGCGGCCCCATGTTGCTGACCTTGATCATGCCAATTTTCATGCTGATCATCTTCCGGTTTGGACCCATGAACTATGTGCGACAGCCGGGGACGGCGTTTCCTGGACACACTCCTGGCACGGCGTTTCCCGCGGCTGCCGGTTTTGCCCTCCTGACATTAACGAATCTCATCTATAACAACTTTGGCGGAGACGGCAACGGCATCCAGTTTTTCTATGCGTGCCCGGTGAGGTTTCGCGACATCGTGCTGGCGAAGAATGTTACCCATGCCAGCGTTCTCGTCATGGAAACGGCTGTGGTGTGGGTCGTAGTTATCAGCCTCTTCGGCAAGCCAACCATCAGTTTGACCATTGCCACACTCGCAGGCCTGGTGTTCGCAGCGGCTGTGAATTTTTCCGTTGGCAACGTGCTGTCAATCTATTCACCGAAGAAGTTCGACTATTCGACCTTCGGAAGACAAAGGGCTTCCCAGATTACCGTGCTGATCAGCATGGCAGTTCAAATCCTGGTGGTGGGTATGGCAGTGGGCTCGTTCTGGATAGCCAGGCACTATGGGAATTATAGGATCGCGAACCTGATCCTGGTGATGCTGGTGGTAATTTCGCTCTTCGCCTACCGGGCAGTTCTTCGTCATATAGACCGGGTGGCGCAGGAGCGCCAGGAAATGATGGTTGCCGAACTTTGCCGAGCCTAGAGTGCACAGCCGGTGAGCGATGCTTACGGCAACTCAATGTGGCTTGGATATCGGGGCGCAGCCGACAGAGGCAGTGCGATCTCCCGCGTCTCGTTTGGGCCCAGGTTGAGCTGCTGCGTTCCAGATTCCATCCGTGGCCCTTCCATCTCGATTTTGTAGACGCCCGGAGCCAGGGAGATCAGCAGCGGTGTCCGCCCAACCGCCTTGCCATCAATTCGCACCAGGGCTTTGGCTGGCTCAGACTTCAGACTGAGCTTTGCTGCGTCCTTTCCTGCGCGTTGCTCCAGCGCCCGCCGGTTCGCATCCTGGGGATTACTCTCCGTGCCGGTCACGGCCGCCGGCTGCTCGTTAACAGTCCGTGCGGAAGAAGGCGTTTTGTTCGTGGACAGCGTGGAATTTATCTTGTTACTTAGCTTGCTGAGTCCGGCTGAGCTTGCGGTGCTGCTGCCCGTCGCGATGTGACCGTATTCAACCGCTGCCTGAGCTGCGGCTGCGGAACTCATGAAAAGTACCACCGCGATTGCCATTGCGCCGGCAACAAACATGCGCTTCACCACAACCGGAACGGCGTAAGCTGAAAAAATCGATCGTGGACTCCGCAACATTGATGTGCGCCTCTGGCCGCTAATGTAGCACAAGGGTACAGCTTGGATGTGACGTGGTGGTACCGGGCGAGCTGAGACAATTCATCCAACGTGCGGAAGCTGATAATTGTCCCTAATGATTTCCCTTGATTAAGTTATGATGCGCTGGATCGCTTAATTCGTGCCCTCAGCATGACCACGGCACTTCTGGAGTTCACGTAATGGTTGACAAACCGAGCCAGCCATTGCAGTTGAGACTTGGGCCGGAGAGTGAATCCACCCCCGGAAAAGGTCGATTCTCTTCGAGGAAAAGGTGGGCGTTTGTTCTTGCATCTCTTCTGGTTCTGGTAACCGCCGCACCGTACTTTGCCGTTACCAGCTTCCCCTTTTGCAGCTACGACGACAGTGTGTATATCACCACCAACCCTCACGTCCAGCGAGGCTTCAGCGGAGAGACAGTCAAGTGGGCGTTTTCCACCTATGACGCGGCCAACTGGCATCCCTTGACCTGGCTTTCGCACTCGCTGGACTTTCAGTTCTTCGGTCTCGATCCTGCCGGCCATCACGGCGTTAATGTGGTGCTGCATGTCGTCAACGTGCTGCTGCTTTTCTGGTTGCTGCAGGCGGCGACCGGTTTTGTTGGACGCAGCGCCATGGTGGCTGCGCTGTTTGCCTTGCATCCCATCAATGTCGAATCCGTGGCTTGGGTATCCGAGCGTAAGAACCTCCTCAGCATGTTATTTTTCCTGCTCGCGCTAGCGGCTTACCGTATGTACGCGCAAAAGCCGGGAATCCTTCGCTATACCGTCTGCGCATTGCTGTTCGCGCTCGGATTGATGTCCAAGCCGCAGGTCATCACCCTGCCCTTTGTTTTGTTGCTGTGGGACTACTGGCCGCTGCAGCGGCTCGCTTTTCGCCCTTCGCCCTTCGCTTTTCGCCAGAAAGACGCGCCCCTTGCGTCTGACGAAACTCAACTTGCAAAGAACGAACAGCGTTCTTCTGACGAAGAGCGAATGGCGAAGAGCGAAAAGCGATTCTCCTGGTTGATCCTGGAGAAGCTCCCGCTGTTTGCGCTTTCTGCGGCCAGCGCCATCATCACCATAAAGGCGCAACGGGCCGGTGGCGCCCTGGCCACGTTTAGGATTCCCCTCGACATTCGGCTGGCCAACGCCGCAATCTCCTACGTCCGCTACTTGGAAAAAGCTCTGTGGCCGTCGCGACTCGCCGTTTTCTACCCTCATCCGCTGCGGTTTGCCCTGGGCTGGCAGGCCGTGGCGGGGTTGGTTTTGCTGATCGGCATAACGGTTCGCGTAGTGCTGGCGCGCCGCCGCCGCTATTTGCTGGTGGGATGGCTCTGGTTTCTTGGAACACTCGTTCCCATGATCGGTTTGGTGCAAGTGGGTACGCAGGCAATGGCTGACCGTTACGCGTATCTCCCATTCATCGGTCTCTACCTGATGATCTGCTGGGGCGTGGCTGATCTGGCGCAACAATGGCATCTCCCGGCTGCCGTTCTGCCGGCTACCAGCTTGGTAGTGCTGTTAGCCCTGATGATTGTTGCTTATCGCCAGATCGGATACTGGAAAGACGATGTGACATTGTGGTCGCACACCGTAAAGGTCACCAACGGCAACTTCGTGGCAGAAGACAATCTGGGAGAAGCGCTTGTGGAACAGGGCAGAATGGAAGAGGCCATGCCGCACTTCTTCCGGGCAGCAGCGATATTTCCGCCCGATCCAACCAGCAATCTGAACATCGGCGCTTACGAGCAGGTGCACCAGAATTTTTCAGTGGCCATCGCTCAATATAACCAAGTGTTACGCAACACCAACAACGCCGCCATCAGACGGAGAGCCTTGATGAATATGGCTGACGCGTACCGTGCGCTTGGCGATCCCGCGCGCGCCAGACAATGTTTGGAAGCCGCCGCCGGGCTGCGCGACTGAGAGCCTCAGGTTGCCGCTCTTGCGATAGCGAGGGCCGCGATAGCCGCGGTTTCGGCGCGGAGAACGGTTTCGCCCAATGAGGCTGATATCCATTGCGAAGTTGCGAAGGAGCCCAACTCGTCGGCCGTCCAGCCACCTTCAGGTCCTATCGCGAGTGCGACAGATCGCAAGTTGCCATGCGCCTGTACGACGTCCGCGAGCGAGGCCTCGCGTTCGGTTTCATCAAGCACGATACGAAGCGCAGCAGCAGTGCCGGCATTTCCCTCCTGATACGGCGCGCTGAAGAACATGGGGAGTTGCAGCGCATCACTCAGCTTAACCGGGACGGCGATTTCAGGAGGCATGGTGCGGCGCGACTGTTCCGAAGCTTCGCGGGCGATTCGCCGCCAGCGTTCCACCCGCTTTTCTGCGGCAGCGGCAAGGTGCTTCTCGGTGCGGCGCGCGATCACCGGGATGATGTTGGTCACATTCAGTTCCGTGCACTTTTCGATCGCCCACTCCATCCGATCGAACTTGTAGACAGCCAGCAGAAGTGTGATCGGGACAACTGAACCGCCCTCGATTTCTTGGCCGAGTGTGAATTCCACACGGTCACCGGCCACGCTGGCGACCGTGGCGCGTCGCACCTGATCTCCACATGCAACTTCGAACTCCTGTCCCACGCGAGCGCGCAAGGTTCGCGCCAGGTGAGCGGCGTGGTCTCCGGTCAGGGCTGCCCGGTCAGAGGAGAATTCATCGGCGATCCAGCGGCGGCGGGTCATCGGGTGAAGAGTAACAGAGCTGTGGCGATGGCGATGGCGGCATATACTCCGCCAAACAAGCGGTTCTGCCGGGCCAGCGCCTCCTCATTCGGGACACGGCTGTTGAACAATGATTCCACGGCCGAAAGCATAACCAGTAGTAGAAGGATGATAATCCAGCGCGCCTGGCGGGCCTGGGCGTACAGCAGGAAGGGAATGCCGAGCAGCGCCAGCCCAAGATATATGAAGCCGGTGACGCGGGTGCGCTTGCGTCGTTTGGGATCCTGGTAGCGCAGCATCACGATGCGGGCCAGCTCGCGCGGCTTGCCCAGGCGCGCGGCCGCAGGGAGCGCGGTCACGACAAGCAGAAACCAGGCGTAGATGCGAAGAGTCTTGTCCAAAGAGAAATTGTATTCCGACGACAGGGATTAGTTGGAATCGTAGCCATTGATCTGCTGGCCGGCGACCCTCCCAGCCGGTTTCCTTGAGTGGGTTTGTTTTTGCTGACAACTGGCCACTACTGGTCAGTGCTTGATCGCCCACATCACCCAGGCGGCGATGAGTACGCCGCCAATGAACAGCGCGAAGCAATATGCGCCGTAGCGGAACATATCGCGCGGTGTGTTGCGCTGCGAGATGCCAAAGACGGTGGAGGCGCAAAGCGCAAACAGCAGTGCGGCATTGAAGTGTGAAAGTTCAAAGGTCATGGTTTCTTGCCGATCGCGATGTGGTGGGCGTCTACGGCGGCGATAATATTCAGCAATCCGGCCACCACGATGTATTTAGTGCCATAGTCGGCCACGGCGCGATGAATGTTGCCGATGCCCCAATCCATCATGCGCGCTACAAAGTACAGCGCGCCCACGCCGATGTCGCCGATGAATCCCAGGATGTCGAGCAGGTCGCCGGTATTAAACGAGTACACCCTGCCCTGCATGGCCAGCCCGGCGAAGAACATAGTGAAGATCGCCGCCATCAGCAACAGGCCGCGAATCCAGCGGCGTTGAATGAAGTGTCCCAGACCAGGCAGAAGCCATCCCACCAGCGGCGCGATGATTGCCATGGAGTTTGTCTGCGGCGCGGTCTTCGCGTTGCGCTGCATGGTGGCTGTGTTTTGCGGGTTCGCCATCAGATAAGCACCAACTCGTTCTGGATCCGTCCGGTCACTTCACCCTTGCCGTTGCGCGTCATCATATTGATCTCGCTGCGCACGCCGAACTCCGGCAGGTAAATGCCCGGCTCGACCGAGAAGCAGGTGTTGGGCAGGATCTCGCGATCGTCCTTGGTCTCCAGATTATCAAGGTTCGCGCCGTTGCCGTGAATGTCGCTGGTGATGGAATGCCCGGTACGATGAATGAAGTACTTGCCCCAACCCTTGCCGTCGATAAACTCGCGCACCGCTTTGTCCACTTCCCACCCGCAGACCTTGCGTTTGGCGTCGAATGCCTGTTGCACGGTTTGGATGCCTACATCGCGCGCGCCTCGAACGATCTCGAAGATCTCTCGCTGCTTGTCGCTCGGCGTGCCCACCACGCCCGTCCAGGTGATGTCGTAATAGACCGAGTCTTCGGGTTTGACGCACTTGGCCCAGATGTCGAGCAGCACGAAATCGCCCTGTTTGATCGGCGCCGACGTGGCCGAGGTTGGCTCGTAGTGCGGATCGCCACTGTGAGCGTTGACGCTCACGTTGGGGGGATCGCAGGTTTCCAGGCCGTCACGCTGGAAGGCCTCCAGGATCCACTGCTGCATCTCGAACTCGTGAGTGCCGCCATTGCGCGCACGGCGACCAACTTCCTGGAAGAATGCCGCTGTGATCTTGTCGACACCATCGCGAGCTTTGAAGTGCGACGCCATCTGCGCGTCGGTCAGCGTCGCCTCGAAGCGCGCCACCAGGTTGGCGGAACTGACGATCTCTTTGCCGAAGCCTCGGATCAGCTCCAGCATGCCCGCGTCCACCAGCGAGATATACGGAATCTGGTTGTTGGGCGAGTACTGCATGGTGATCCTGTGATACGGCTTCAGCATGGCCTCAAGGTTCTGCCATAGCTCTTGCCAAGCCGAGTACTCCATTTTGCTGCCGGGCAGCGAGTCGAGATGATGGCTCTCGATGCGGTGCACCAGCTTGACGGGCTCGCCGCTAGCCGGAATGAGGTAAAACCAACGGCGCGTGACCAGCATGCTGGCAGGCAAGCCGAGCACGCGGTACGCAATGGGATCGCGATGATGATGATCGTAGAAGAGCCAGCACTCGTGGCCACCATCGCGCAGAGCAGCTTGAATTTCAGGAAGATTCATTGCGAGGACTATTCTAAAGCAATGAGCCGCGAGCCGCGAGCTACGAGCCATGCAGTTGGCACTTGGCAGTTAGCACTTGGCAAAATCGTTTCGGAAAGCTAGCCGGTCTGCGGCATCTATGCACCGCTTCGGGCCTCTTGCCTTAGCTAAGTGCCAACTGCTAAATGCTACTTGCTCGCTGTTTCTTGCCCAGCACCCGCTCCCGCGTCTCCGCCGGCAGCGTCTCGCACGCAGTGCGCAGCACCAACCGCGGCGTGCGCTCGCGGATCGTCATCAAGTACTCAACCGTCTGATCTGGATTAAACTTGGCTGCCTCGCGCAGCAGCCAGCCCAGTCCCTTCTGCACCATGTCGTCGTCGCTGTCCAGCAGCAGCTCGGTTATCCGCTGAATGTGCTCGAAATTCTTATGCTGCCGCGTGCTGTGAATCAGGCTGACGGCGGCAGCACGCTGATGCCAGCGGTTCTTCGATTTCGCCCATCGTGGCGGGCGGCTCAACAACGTCGCATCGGCGGCGATTATCGGTCCAATCAAGTATTGCACCAGCCCGTCATGGTCAGCCCAGGAACTAATGCGATCCAACCAGCTCTCGAAAAGCTTAAACTCCGGCTTGCCAAAATCGCTGACAATCCCCTGCAGCATCACAACCGCGAGCACTTTTTCTTCGAGGACATTGCCGCGGAAGAGTTGATCAGCGACCTGCGATAGATACGGGATATCGTGTTCTGCAAGGATCGTGCGCCGAAAACGGACCGCGACCTTGCGCAACTCGTGCGTATACCAGCCGCGCGACTTGATCTCATGTTTGAAGAAGCGCTGCACTTCTTCGGTGTGGGGCGCGGAAGCACCATCCGCCAGGACGCGGCGAATGTGAGCGGCGATATAGGTTGGGCTTTTTCTCATACAAGCGTCCGGGAAACCTGCAACTTGGGACGGGTAGAGCGGCGCTTCAGCGCCGCGTCCACCGAGGAAGAATAAACCTCGTGAGGGGCAGCAGTCATTAGCGACGTTCTCTTCACGATCCCGGATGAATCAGCATCCAAACTCCTAGCGCCAGGACGATACTGGAAACAATAAGGCGGAACACGTTCTGCGGAATACGCTGCAGCATCCACTTTCCCGACAGTGTCCCCACAACCACTCCGACGGTCGCGATCGCCGCCATCGGCCATTGCGCGACAATTTCTCGGAACTGCAGCGCAGCATAGACCGGCATGCGAAAAACATCTACCAACAACGCGATCGCCGTCGCCGTAGCGACAAAGGCGTCGCGTTGCAGGCCAAATCCCAGCAGCGCCGCCGAGCGTATTCCACCCTGGTTGCCGACCAATCCGCCGAACATGCCAGAAAGCGCGCCCGCAATCCATCCGGCTCGCCGGCCAAACTTCATGCGCGCGGCCAGGCCGGTGACACCCGTGACTCCCGCGAAAACCAGCAGCGCTCCCAGCACATAACCGAGCACACCGCTGCGCAGCCAAATGTGCAGCACCGCACCCACCAGCCCTCCAACGGCACTGGTGACGCCGAAGCTCCACAGCACGCGGCGGTCGACATGCTCGCGAATCACCACGAAACGCAATGCTGTCCCGACGAAATGTGGAATCGAAACCACCGCGACTGCCAGCTTCGTGCCAATCCAAGCAGCCAGCAGCGGCGTCAAAATGCTGCCGATACCGAAGCCCGAGATCGCGGCAATAGCACCCGCAACGACTCCGGCAAGCGTGAGCAGGAATGTATGATTCACGGTGCGTCCGGTCCCCTCAACGCGGGACGAAAGATGATAGCCCAGCGCTTCAGCCGTGGGGTGTGGCAATAATAAATCCGACCCCCTCCAGGGACGCCACAATCTTAATTGCAGACCCTTTTTCCACATCTTCCTCAGACTGCAGACGCTGCCGCGAACGCATAAAATAGAAGTAGCGATGTCTCAATCCGAATTCGTTCATCTTCATCTTCACACCGACTACTCCATGCTCGACGGCGCTTGCGAGATCGAGCGCCTCGTCAAGCGAGTCAAAGAGCTCGACATGCCCGCGGTCGCCATGACCGATCATGGCAACATCTTCGGCGCGGTCAGATTCGTGAACGCCGCGAAAGAAGCGGGCGTGAAGCCGATCCTGGGTTGCGAGCTCTACGTCTGCAAGAAGGAAGACCATCGCGCCGCGCCCGAGGGCGACAGCTACAACCATCTCATCGTGCTCGCCGAAAACGATCAGGGCTATCGCAATCTGGTGAGGATCGTCTCCGAGGCGTCGCTGCACGGCTTCTACTACAAGCCGCGCATTAGCAAGAAATTTCTCGCCGAACATGCGCAGGGCTTGATCGGCTTGTCGGCGTGCTTAAAGGGCGAGGTCGCAGAGAATCTCACAGAAGGCAAGTACGAGGCCGCGCGCGCCGCCGCCGCAACCTACACTGACATCTTCGGGAAGGGCAATTTCTATCTCGAGATTCAGGACCAGGGCGTCCCCGATGAACAGCGAATTCAGGCAGACCTGCTCAAGCTGGAGCAGGATCTGGACCTGCCGCTGGTTGCCACCAATGACAGCCACTATCTCTGCGAGGACGATTCGCACGCTCAGGACGTGATGGTCTGCATCCAGACGGGTAAGTCGATCCACGACACCAACCGTCTGAAGTTCCACGGCAACCAGTTCTTTGTGAAGAGCGCGGCCGAGATGGGCAAGGTGTTCTCGGGATATGAGCGCGTGCTGGCGCGCACTGTGGAGATTGCCGAGCGCTGCAATGTTCGGCTAGAAAAAGTTCACGACCCATTCCCGCAGTTCGAGGTGCCTTCCGGCTACTCGCTGCCCGATTACTTCGAGCACGTCAGTCGCGAGGGTTTTGCCAAGCGGCTGAACATTCTGCGCGAACTCCAGACCATGGGCCGGCTGAAACACTCGCTGGAGGATTACGAGCAGCGACTCTCGCGCGAGATCGAGATGATCCGTCAGATGCAGTTCGCAGGCTACTTCCTTATCGTCTGGGACTTCATCCGCTACGCCAAGGAGCGCAACATTCCGGTTGGGCCGGGCCGTGGATCAGCCGCGGGATCACTGGTCGCGTATGCGCTCAGCATCACCGACATCGATCCGCTACAGAATGAGTTGCTGTTCGAGCGCTTCCTTAATCCCGAGCGCATCAGTCTGCCCGACATCGACATCGACTTCTGCATGAACCGGCGGGGTGAAGTCATTGAATACGTCACGCAGAAGTACGGGCGCGATCAGGTGGCGCAGATCATTACCTTCGGCACCATGGCAGCGAAAGCCGCGATCAAGGATTCGGGCCGCGCAATGGACATCCCTTATGCCGAAGTTGAGCGCATCGGCAAAATGATTCCGACCACGCTGAACATCACGCTCAGCCAGGCATTGAAAGATTCGCCGCCGCTGGCGACTGCCTACGAAACTGAGCCGCAGACAAAAGAGCTGATCGACACCGCCAAGAAGCTGGAAGGCCTGGTACGCAATGCGGGTGTGCACGCGGCGGGCGTGGTGATTGCGCCGCAGCCGCTGACCGAACTGGTTCCGCTGCATCGCACCAAGAACGACGAAATTGTAACCGCCTACGACATGAAGGCGGTGGAGAAGCTGGGCCTGTTGAAGATGGACTTCCTCGGGCTTACCACGCTCACCATCATCGATGCCGCGCTGCGGCTGATCCAGCAGACGCGCGGTGAGCAACTCGACTTGCAGACGCTGGCACTCGACGATCAGGTAACCTACGAAAAAGTTTTTCACACCGGACTGACCTCGGGCGTCTTCCAGTTTGAATCGCACGGCATGAGGGATGTGCTGCGGCACTACAAGCCCACTGCCGTTGAAGACCTCACCGCTTTGAACGCGCTCTACCGTCCGGGCCCGATCCAGGGCGGCATGATCGAAGACTTCATCGAGCGCAAGTGGGGCCGCAAGAAGATCGAGTACGAGCTGCCGGAGCTAGAGACGATCCTGAAGGAGACACTTGGTGTCATCGTTTATCAGGAACAGGTGATGCAGATCGCCAACCGGCTGGCCGGCTACTCGCTGGGAGAGGCCGATCTGCTGCGTCGCGCTATGGGCAAGAAAGATCCCGAGGCCATGGCCAGGCAACGTGAGCGCTTCGTGCGCGGCGCTACCGAGCGCGGCTTCCACGCGAAGAAGGTGGAGAAGATTTTCGACCTGATGGAGCAGTTCGCCGGATACGGTTTCAACAAGTCGCACTCGGCTGCCTATGCGCTGCTGGCCTACCAGACGGCTTATCTCAAGACGCACTATCCGGTCGAGTTCATGGCAGCGCTGTTGACTTCGGTCTCAGGCAGCACGGACGATGTGGTGAAGTACATCAACGAATGTCGCGAGATGGGTATTCCCGTCGAACCGCCGGACATCAATGTCAGCGACGCGTACTTCACGCCGCACGGCGAGGCAATCCGCTTCGGTTTGGCGGCGGTTAAGAACGTCGGCCACAACGCCATCGAATCGATTGTGGCGGCGCGCAAGAAGAATGGCAATTTCAAGTCGTTCTACCAATTCTGCGAAAACGTCGATCTCCATTTGCTGAACAAGCGGGTGGTCGAGTCGCTGATCAAGAGTGGCGCCATGGATCCGCTGGGCCGTCGCGCGCAGCTGATGGCTGTGGTCGACAGCGCCATGGACAACGCGCAGAAGGCGCAGAAGGATGCCGCACTCGGACAGCACGGCCTCTTCGGCGTGTTTCAGCAGGATGAGGAAACGCGCGTCGACGAGAAGCCACTGCCCAACACTCCCGACTGGGATGAGCACCAGCGGCTCGGCTTCGAGAAGGAGATACTGGGCTTCTTCATCACCGGACATCCGCTGGAGAAGTATCAGGAGAAGTTGCTGGACTTCCACGCGCTCTCAACCACGGACATCGGCGAGCTGAAGTCGTCCACAGGCAAGGACGAAATCCTGGTCGGCGGAATCCTGAAGGGCATACGCGTCGCTAAGTCGAAGAAGGGCGATCTCTACGCGCAAGGGCAGCTCGAAGACATGAACGGCTCGGTGGATGTGCTGTGCTTCGCCGAGCCGTATCGCAGGCTGGCAGAGAGATTGAAGCTGACCGTTCCGGTGCTGATCAAGGGAGGCGTACGCGTGGAGGAAGGGTCGAACCCCAAGGTCATGATCGGCGATATCACGCCGCTGGAGGATGCGCGGCCGAAGTTGCCGAGCCACTTGCGCATCAAAGTGGCGCTGGAGACGGCGTCGGCCACCACCATCGATGAGCTGCAGACGTTGTGTCGCGAGCGCAAGGGCGAGGCCCGCGTCCTGTTCGATCTGGAGCGCAGGGGCGACTTTACCGCAGTGATGGAAGCGGAAGGCTATAATGTGTTGCCGGACCGGGCGTTTATTAATCGTGTGGAAGAGTTGTGCGGTCGCGGCAGCGTACGCGTCATTGATTAAGCCCGGCCTGCATCCAACACCGCGGTGCCCGACGAAACCCAGCTGACGCCTGCGCAATCCGGAATGTTGTCCGCGCTGGACTTCTGGCTGTACGCGGCCGAAGCGTTGTACCGGGCCGCCACCAAGCGAAACGACCCCAATATGGAAGCTGCCTCAAAAGCGCAAGAAGAACTGCTGAAAATCGAAGAGCAGATACAGCAACTGCAAGGCGTGGCTGGAGACAATCAAGCGGCCCTGAAGCAGTTGCAGGGACTGCACGAACGCGTGGAATCTCTCCGGCGCCAGATGTCTGGACAACTGACGCCCTGGGAGCGCGCCGAGCTGGCGCGCCATCCCAATCGTCCCTATCCGCTGGATTACATTGAGCGAATTTTTCCTGACTTCAGCGAGATCCACGGCGACCGCGCTTTCGGCGACGATGCCGCCATGGTCTGCGGCATGGCCCGCTTTCGAGGTAGGGAAGTGCTGGTGCTGGGAACGCAGAAGGGCCGCGACACCAAGCAGCGCGTCCATCGCAACTTCGGCCAGCCTAATCCGGAAGGCTATCGCAAAGCGCTGCGCGCGATGAAGTTCGCCGAGAAGTGGGGACGCCCGGTCATCTCGCTGATCGATGTCGTGGGCGCGTATCCCGGACTGGGCGCCGAAGAGCGCGGACAGGCGGAAGCTATAGCGCATAATTTGCGGGAGATGGCGCGGCTACAGGTTCCGTTCATCGCCGTGATCACCGGCGAAGGCGGCAGTGGCGGCGCGCTGGCCATTGCCGTTGCCGATCGCGTGCTCATGCTGGAGAACACGATTTATTCGGTGATCTCGCCGGAGGGCTGCGCGTCGATCATGTGGCGCGATTCAAGCAAGAAAGATATAGCGGCTGCTGCCTTACGCATCACGGCAGGAGATAACCTGGAGTTGGGCATCTGCGACGAAGTCATCCCGGAGCCGGCCGGCGGAGCTCAACATGACTACGACGCAGCGGCCAATGCAGTAGCCGACGTTCTGGACAAGCAGCTGTCCGAGCTGGAGAAGTTGCCGACGGCTGAGCTGCTGAACGCGCGTTACAACAAGTTCCGCAAGATGGCGCAATACTTCGACGTGAAAGAGTCATAGGCCTGGTCGATGCCAGCGTATAAGGGTCGCCTGGCCCGCCACGTTCATGGAAGTTTGGCTGGAGGATTCTTTTCTAGACTGCTGGCCACGGTGTCTGCTACCAGAGCATTGCCTGCGCGAGAGTAATGCTCGTCCCCAAAGATGAAGTCTTTCAGATACCAGCAGCCAGCTTGGCCCGCCGGACACGCATTTTTGGCGGCAATAAAATCGGGAAAGACTGAGATGAAGCGCTTGCACTTGCCGGAGCACCAATCGCGCCACATGGTTACCTGCCGTGACCCCGCGGTATCGTGCGCAACTTGCGCCGGCCAGGGATAAACCACCACGCTGATCGGAATGCCGCGCTGCTGCAGTTCCTTCCACAGGGTAGTCATCTTCGATTCTTCTTTCCGAAGACCTGCTTCCAGGCCCAGCGGGGCATATCCGATCTCGTAGGGCTCGGCGTCGGAGACAGCGCGATACGTCCATGCTGAGCGCGGCAGATCGAACAGCTGTCCGTGTCCAATGTTCAAGTAATAGAAGCCGTGCTCCACTGCCAACCGCTCCACCCGGTCAAAGATGCTGTTGGTGATCAGAAGATGCTCGCTGATAAACGATCGCAAGCTGGCATACCAGCTGTCGTTGTGAACGATTTGTGCAGGACCATCGACTGCGCCCGTTGGATTCTTGTCCTGATAAAACGCAGCTTCGTCCTGCGCGTCTGACATGTCAATAAAGACGATGACCTCGTCGAACTTCACACCTTTGTCGATCAACTGTCGCGCGACGTTGAGATAGTTGGACGGAGCATAGCTCTCAATACCGCCGTTGAGGAATTCATATCGCGGAAAGTGCGCCGCGATCTGGCCGACGTAGGTGTCCGGCCAGGCGCTCATGCCTTCGGTAAAGGAATCGCCCAGCAGCAGAATCCTTGGCTGGGTGGTCGTGAGTGGAACCTGGCGGACCGTCTGGTCACGAAAACCCAGATTGTCGGTTGCGAACGAATAGGAATTCTTGCCCCAGTGCCGGACGCAGGTGCAATCCGCCTGCAGCGAGTGATGCCGTATGGGATCAGACTTGAAACAGGTGCCCTGCGCCGTGATGGCCGGAGCGCGGCGCACAACGACCGCGCTGTAAGCGGCGTCGAGGCCCAGGAAAAGGATCAGGCAAAGAACAACAGAAAATAAAAGTAGAAGAGCGCGCTGTTTGCGCGACTGCGGATTCTTCTGTTCAGGGAGGGGTTTAGTCTCGGACGACTTCACCGCGCCGGGTTCCAAAAAGACGCCTCCATAAGCTGCGCTGCGAACTTAGATTACAGGGGCGAAGTGGGTTGGGCAAACTGCGCCGTCCTAGGTTAAATAGGGGTCCTTCGACTCCGGCGGCACAAAACCAACGCCGCCTCCGCTCAGGATGACAGTCGAAGGAGGCTATCGCTCAGGATGATAACTATCGCAGCGCCTCCATGCACTCCTCCAGCGCCTGACGCGAAGGCCGGGTGACGCTTTCGGGCAAGGTCGCCAGAGGCTGCTCGGTCATGTTGATCATGTCGATGAAGTTGGGCGCGGTGGTATTCACGTAGAGCACGCCGGTGAGCACCTCCTCGGCATCGTGCGACTGCATCAGGCGCTTTACGGCCTCAACCTTGTTGGTGGGATCGTAATCGTGCTCCAGCTTGCGCAAGCGCAACGAGGAGCCGTCGTGCATCATGACATTCAGGCTCGATCCCTCCTCGTACTCCACCGCAATGTCGTGGAAGTGCGGAACGAAGTCCACGTCGTGCAGCGGCTCTTCGTGGTCCTTCACGAATTTGTAGGACTTGGTCGAGCCCTCGTGATCGTTGAAGGTGGTGCACGGCGAGATGACGTCTAGCATCACCGAGCCGCGATGCGATAGCGCTGCCTTCAACATGGTGTGCAGCTGGCGCTTGTCGCCAGAGAACGAGCGTCCGACGAAGGTCGCGCCCAGCATGATCGCCAGCGCGCAAGTATCGATCGGAGGCAGATCGTTGATGACGCCGGTCTTCAACTTCGAGCCAAGGTCGGCGGTCGCGGAAAACTGCCCTTTGGTCAGTCCGTACACGCCGTTGTCTTCGATGATGTAGATCATCGGCAGATTGCGGCGCATCAGGTGCACGAACTGCCCGATGCCGATGGACGCTGTGTCGCCGTCGCCGCTGACGCCTAGCGCAATGATCTTTGAATTCGCCAACACCGCGCCCGTCGTCACCGCGGGCATGCGGCCGTGGACTGCATTGAAGCTGTGCGAACGCCCCATGAAGTACGCCGGGCTCTTCGACGAACAGCCAATGCCTGACATCTTGATGACGCGCTCGGGCGCGATGCCCATCTCGTAGAACGCGTCGATAATGCGTTCGGAGATGGCATTGTGACCGCAACCGGCGCAGAGCGTGGTTTTGCCTCCGCGATAGTCAAGTACGGTGAGGCCGATGCGATTCGTTTTGGCCGGGGGCGGCGGTGTAGCTGTGGCTGCCATTTACTTGCCCTCCTGGGAGATGATTTCGTCGGTGACGGAGCGCGCGTCGATGGGCAGTCCGTTGTAGTGGCGAACGCTGCGCAGCTTAATGATGTCCGGAATCACAATGTCGAGCTTCAACAGCTCCAGCATCTGCGCGTCGCGATTCTGGTCGACGATGTAGACGCGCTTGTGTGCGGCGATGAACTCGTGAGTTTCGCGGGTGAACGGATACGCGCGCAGCCGCAGGTAGTCGGCCTTCACGCCGTACTCGGTTTGTAACTGGTCCAGAGTCTCGACCAGCGCGTGGTGAGAAGTCCCATAGGCGATGATGCCCACCTCGTGGCCGTCGTTACGCACAATCTCGGGGCGGGGAACCAATGAGCGCGCCGTCTCAAACTTTTTCGCCAGTCGGTCCATGTTGTTGGCATAATCGTCCGGACGCTCGCTGTACTGGCCTTTCTCGTTGTGACCGCTGCCGCGCGCGAACCACGCGCCTGCTGGATGGTCTGTTCCCGGCAGCGTGCGATAGCCGATCGCATCGCCATCCACGTCCTTGTAGCGCGCGAAACCGCCCAGGCGATTGAGGTCTTCCGCCGTTAGCACCTTGCCGCGATTCTGCGGCTTCTCCGGATACTGGAATGGCTGAGACATCCAGTTATTCATGCCGAGGTCAAGGTCCGACATGACAAACACAGGCGTCTGGAGTTGCTCGGCCAAGTCGAAAGCCTCGCTGGCCATACTGAAGCACTCGCTCGGGTCGCTGGGGATCAGCATGGGATGGTGGGTGTCGCCGTGCGAGAGTGTGGCGACGAAAGAGATGTCGCCTTGAGCGGTGCGCGTCGGCAAGCCAGTCGACGGGCCTACGCGCTGGATGTCCCAGATGACACCGGGAATCTCGACGTAGTATCCCAATCCGGCAAACTCGGCCATCAGCGAAATACCAGGACCGGCAGTGGCCGTCATGGAGCGAGCTCCGGCCCATCCTGCGCCCAGAACCATGCCGATTGCGGCGAGTTCATCTTCAGCCTGAACGATGGCAAAAGTAGCTTTACCATCAGCGCCAATACGATATTCCTTCATGTACTCGATGAGGGTCTCGACGAGCGATGACGAAGGCGTGATGGGATACCATGTCACCACGGTTACTCCGGCAAACATGGAGCCGATGGCCGCCGCCGAATTGCCGTCGATGATGATCATCCCGTTGGTCTTGTTCATGCGCTCGATGGTGAACGGGTCGGCTTTGGTGAGAGAAGCGGCGGCGTACTCGTAGCCGGCCTTGGCTGCACCCCAGTTGAGTTCGGCCGCCTTGACCTTCTTCGCGAACTGCTTGCGCAGCGCCTTCTCCACTTCGGTCATGTCGAGGTTGAGCAGCCGCGCCACCACGCCGACATACACCATGTTCTTCACCAACTTGCGCAGCTTCGATTCAGGACAGGCCGCAGCGGTGATCTTGTCGTAGGGCACGGGGTAGAAGATGAGATCGGAGCGCAGCTCGTTCAGCTTCAGCGGCTCGTCGTAGAGCGCGACCGCGCCCGGCGCCAGCGACATCACGTCTTCGCGCGCGGTTTCCGAGTTCATCGCCACCAGGAAGTCGATTTCCTTCTTGCGCGCGATGTAACCCTTCTTGCTGGCGCGAATGGTGTACCAGGTCGGCAAGCCGGCAATATTCGAAGGGAACATGTTCTTGCCGGAGACGGGCACGCCCATCTGGAAGATGGCGCGCAGCAGAACGGTATTCGCGCTCTGCGAGCCCGATCCGTTTACCGTTGCGACCTGGATGCTGAAGTCGTTGACGACAGGCTCACGCACGGCGCCTTGGTCGGCACCGTGTACGGCGAATTCAGTTGTGGCCATCAATACCCCTTACTAACTCGATGAGAACGGAGGGACGAACATTTCATTATAGGGCAGTTGGCAAGGGTGGGGGGAAGGTTGCAATTGGGAGTGTCCCAAAGTTGCAACATCCGGACAGAGGCTTTGCGTTCGGGCTTGCTGAATCCGCTACAAAGTAAGGTAAAATCAGGCACGGTCTTTCGCACTGCCTCAGACCCCTTGGTCTGCGAGGGCCGCTTTGACTTTGGGGAGAGGGATATGGGGATTTTCAGGACCACGGGTCAGCGTTTCAGCACGGCGGGACAACTGTTTTCTTTCTTCTGGAGCAACAAACGCTGGTGGCTGACGCCGATCCTGATCGCTCTGGCGGTTTTCGCGGTGCTGCTGATTTTGGCGCAGAGCTCCGCCATCGCGCCGTTTATCTACTCGTTCTTCTAGGGGAAAACGCACGATGTTGCTTCATTTCATAAAGCTGCACTGGCGGACCGTCCTGGCCGTCGTCGTTCTGGCTGTCGTGATCTGGTTTTGCTTGCCTGCTGCGTTGAGGGCGAAGATATCAGGACGCTGGAAGAAGATTGGGCATGCGATCGGCAACTTCCAGGCTCGCGTCCTGCTGACTCTGATTTATTCGGTGCTGATCCTGCCCTTCGGCCTGGTGGTACGCGCCTTCGCCGACTCGATGCACATCAAGAAGCGCCCTGAGAAGTGGTTTGACCATCCCGCCATCCCCAATACCCTTGAAGAGGCCCGCCGCCAAGGCTGACATGAATATCCTGGGAATCTCCTGTTATTACCACGACGCCGCAGCTGCGCTCCTGCAGGACGGCAAGCTGATTGCCGCCTCCGAGGAAGAGCGCTTCAGCCGCATCAAGCATGACTTCGGGTTCCCGCATCATGCCATCAAGTTCTGCCTGGAGAGCGGTGGAATTCAGGCTGGAGACCTGGACTATGTGGTCTTCTACGAGAAGCCATTCCGCAAATTCGACCGCATCCTGATGAGCGTGTTGCAGACCTATCCGCAGTCGTACAAAGTTTTTCGCGAGTCGATGATCACGTGGATGATCGACAAGCTGTGGGTGGGCTCGAAGATCTCGGCTGAGTTGGGCATTCCGACGGAGAAGATCCTGTATAGCGAGCATCACATGTCGCACGCCGCGAGCGCGTTCCTGTGTTCGCCCTTTGAAGAAGCCGCCATCATGACCGTGGATGGTGTAGGCGAATGGGTAACAGGAACGTGGGGCGTTGGTCGCGGCAATCAGATCGAAATTCGTAAGCAGATGATGTTCCCCCACTCCCTGGGACTGCTGTACAGCGCGTTCACCGCGTTTCTCGGTTTCGAAGTGAATGAAGGCGAGTACAAGGTGATGGGCATGGCGCCCTATGGGCAGCCTCGCTACGTCGAAAAGGTGTGGAAGGTGATCCGGCAGGAGTCAGACGGATCGTTTTCGCTGGACATGGATTATTTTTGCTTCCAGCACTCGACCACGCGGACCTTCAATAAGAAGTTCGAGCAGCTTTTTGGCGATCCGCGGCCACCCAAAACTTTATTCTTCACGGCGGATTCAGGTTTCCCGACATACTTCGGCGATCCGCCGTCGAACTTCAATGAACTTTGCAAGCAGAACCAGCACTACGCCGATATCGCCGCCAGCATCCAGCAGGTGACGGAAGAGGTCCTGATCTGCATGGCGCGGCAGCTGCAAAAAGAGACGGGCCTGACCAAGCTCTGCATTGCCGGCGGTGTTGGCCTGAACAGCGTCGCTAATCACCGCATCCTGCGCGAGACCCCGTTCGACGACATCTTTATCCAGCCAGCCGCCGGAGATGGTGGTGGTGCGCTGGGCGCCGCTCTGTGGGCCGACAACATGCTGCTGGGCAACAAGCGGCGCTTCCGCATGGATCATGCTTATTGGGGCAGAGGATACTCTGACGCCGAGGTGCAGCAGTTTCTTACGGAGAACGGGATTCCGTATCAGCGAGTGGACGATGACGACAAGCTACTCGACCTTGCGGTGGAACGCCTGCAGCAGGGCAACGTGATTGGCTGGTTCCAGGGCCGATTCGAGTGGGGACCGCGCGCGCTGGGCAATCGCAGCATCCTGGCCGATGCGCGCAACCCGAACATGAAGGACATCGTCAACACCAAGATTAAGTTTCGCGAGCCGTATCGGCCGTTCGCGCCCTCAGTGCTGGCCGAACGCACGGAAGAATTCTTCGAGCTACCCAATGCGATGGAGCACTATCCGGCGCGCTACATGCTGTACGTTGTACCGGTGCGGCCGTCGAAGCACAGCGCACTGCCGGCCATCACTCACGTCGACGGCACTGGACGCCTCCAGACGGTCTTTGAGGACGCCAGTCCTCGCTATCACGGACTGATCAAGCGGTTCTCGCAGGCTACCGGAATTCCGGCCGTGCTCAACACGTCGTTCAACCTGAAGGGCGAGCCGATCGTGAATACTCCCGCCAACGCCTTCAGCACTTTCTCGCGCAGCGAAATGGACATGCTGTTCCTGGGAAATTTCGTGGTCGAGAAAGAACGGCTGCAGCAGAACCGGCAACTCGTCGAGGCTGAACCAGTCGAGGCAAAATAGCAATTGGATTGTCATCACGAGCGAAGCCAGGGATCTGCTGTTCGTACTTCATCGAAAAGCAGATTCCTCGCGCCAACCCCTGACGCTCGTAATGACAATTCCGAACGTCAATAGCATAAAGAACTATCCGAGCGACGCCATATCAATCACGAAACGGTACTTCACATCGCTGCGCAGCAAGCGTTCGTAGGCTTCGTTGATCTTCTGAATCGGAAGCAGTTCGATGTCCGCGGTGATGCCGTGCTTGCTGCAGAAATCCAGCATCTCCTGGGTTTCGGGAATGCCCCCGATCCCCGATCCTGAAAGTCTGCGCCGCGCCATGATGAGATTGAAAGCCGCGACGGGCGCCGGCTTCTCGGGCGCGCCCACCAACACCATCGAACCATCGCGCTTCAGCAGATTCAGGTACGCGTTGAGGTCGTGCTCGGCGGAGACGGTGTCGAGGATAAAGTCAAAGCTGCGGATGTGCTTTTCCATCTCCGCCTGGTCTTTCGAAATGATGACGTGTTGTGCGCCCAGTCGCTTGGCATCGTCCTTCTTGTTGGGCGAAGTAGTAAACAGCGTGACGTCGGCGCCGAGAGCATGCGCTAGTTTCACGCCCATATGCCCCAAACCGCCGAGGCCGACGATGCCGACCTTCTGACCTTTCCCGACCTTCCAGTGGCGCAGCGGCGAATACGTCGTGATGCCGGCGCAGAGGAGCGGCGCAACAGCAGCCGAGTCGAGGTTGGCCGGGACCTTCAGCACGTAGTTTTCGTCCACAACGACTGATTTCGAATATCCGCCGTAGGTCACGCCGCCGAGGTGTGGGTCAGGGCTGTTGTACGTGAACGTGGCCCCGACCTCGCAGTAATTCTCCAGCCCCGCTTTACAGCTCTCACACTTGCGGCAGGAATCGACCAGGCAGCCGACAGCAGCCAGATCGCCCTCCTTGAATTTACGGACCTGCGCTCCAACCTTGCTCACTCGTCCGACGATCTCATGGCCGGGAACAGCCGGAAACGTGGTTGGCATGAAGGCGGCCCATTCGTCCCGAACGGTGTGCAGGTCGGAATGGCAGACGCCGCAAAATAGGATGTCGATTTGAACATCGTCAGATCCGGGATCGCGGCGCTCGAAAGAAAACGGCTGGAGGGGTGAGGTGGATGAACTGGCTGCGTAACCAATAGTCTTGGTGCGCCCGTGCGTTTCTACAGTCCGCTGGGGAGTGACGACATCAACTGTACCTGCCATGAATAAGCTCCTCGGATGATTTCAAGAATTCGTCAGTTGAAAATTGCGGCGCAATTGCACGCGCCAGCGTGGAAAGTCAACGATCACGTCTCTACGTTAGATTCCCCGTGTCTCTGTCGGTCGCATCCTCGCGGTGAAACTCCAACGATCAAATGTTATTACTTGCCAGCGAAGCCGGATATAGCTCGTTTCTGCCGGCTGGGGTAAGATTCCTGCATGGCTAAGTCAGCGCCCCAATTCGAAGTTGCCTGCCCGTGCTGCGGCGCAACCCTGAAGATCGACCCTGAAGTCAAGGCTGTGATCGCTCACACCGCGAAGGCCGTTCCCAAGACGTTCGAGGACCTGGAAGCCGCTGCCCGTGCGATGAAGGACCAGGACAGCCGCAAAGAGTCCATCTTCCGCCAGTCGGTGGAGGCGCAGAAACACCAGGGTGATCTGCTGGAAAAGAAATTCCAGGAGGCACTCAAACGCGCCAAGGAAACGCCGGACACGGGCAAGCCGCTGCGGGACTTCGATCTGGATTGAACGGCAGCAGTTAGCACTTAGCACTTGGCATTTGGCCTTGCTACGAGCTACGAGCAGCGAGCTAACGGCTAAAAGCTAAGAGCTAAGAGCTAAGAGCTAAGAGCTAAGAGCTAAGAGCTAAGAGCTACGAGCTAAGAGCGAAAAGCGGTCTTCTGATGCCAACCACAGGCGAACGATTTGAACGCGCGGTGTCGATCATGGCGCGGCTGCGCGGCCCAGGCGGATGCCCATGGGACCGCGAGCAGACCTTCGATACCATCAAGCCCTACACGCTGGAAGAAGCGTACGAGGTGGTGGAAGCCATCGACACGCGCGACTGGGAGGAGCTGACCAGCGAGCTGGGCGATCTGCTGCTGCAAGTGCTCTTCTATGCGGAGATGGCGGCGGAGGAGAAGCGCTTTTCCATTGACGACGTCCTTGACCGGCTCTGCAACAAGCTGGTCGATCGTCACCCCCACGTCTTTGGCGATGTTAAGGCCGATACGCCCGGCGAGGTTCTGCGCAACTGGCAGGCGCTCAAGGCCGAGGAAAAGAAGAAGCGCCAGCAAGAGGCTGGAGAGGACGCCAAGAAGGAAGATCATCCCGAGTCGGTGCTTGCCGGCGTGTCTTCCACGATGCCGTCGCTGATGGAGGCTTACAAGATCAGCTCGCGTGTAGCGCATGTCGGCTTCGACTGGCCGAATGTCGAAGGGCTTTTCGACAAGCTGAACGAGGAGACCGAAGAGCTTCGCCAGAATCTTGCAGAGTATCCGGCGCCCGGTCCGCAGCCGGAATCGGCGGCTGGAGTAGCGGGCTCGCGTGGAGTGAAGATTTCTCCTGAGTTGCGTTCGCGGCTGGAAGATGAAGTCGGCGATCTTTTCTTCGTGCTGGTCAACATCGCGCGCTATCTCTCGCTTGATCCTGAGTCGGCGTTACGCAAAACGAATCGCAAATTCCGCCGCCGCTTTCAGTATCTGGAGGACAGGCTTCGCGAACAGGGCTGCAAGCCGGCGGAAGCTTCGCTCGACGAGA
This sequence comes from Candidatus Korobacteraceae bacterium, assembly GCA_049511915.1. Taxonomy (GTDB): domain Bacteria; phylum Acidobacteriota; class Terriglobia; order Terriglobales; family Acidobacteriaceae; genus Bog-257. The sequence continues at coordinate 7,996 of JBEKXQ010000039.1, read as the reverse complement.
TGGAGTCGCTGTGGCAGGAATCCAAGCGGCAGGAACAGCGGTGAGCAACGATACGATCCAGTTGCGCAATTGCACGGACGTGGAAGAATTTCGCGCCTGTGTAGCGTTGCAAAAGGAAGTTTGGGGATTCGCTGACAACGAGCTTGTGCCACTGCGGATCTTCTCGCTGGCGCCCAAAATCGGTGGGCAGGTGATCGGCGGATGGCACGGAGAAACGCTGGTTGGCTTCGCTTTCTCGATTCCCGGGACACGGAGTGGCCACGCGTATTTGCATTCACACATGCTGGCGGTGAAGGCCGACTACCGCAATAGCGGTTTGGGGCGGAAGCTTAAGCTGTTTCAGCGTGAGGACGCAATCGCACACGGCTACGAGTTGATCGAGTGGACATTCGATCCGCTGGAGATCAAGAACGCCTACTTCAACCTGGAACGGCTGGGCGCGATTGCGCGACGCTACAACATCAATCAGTACGGCATCACGTCGTCGCCGTTGCAGGGATTTCTTCCCACTGATCGCCTGGTCGCGGAATGGTGGCTGAAATCAAAGCGAGTTCAATCGCTGCTCTCACAGGGAGAGCAGCAGGTCTTCAACGAGGAAATGCGAATCGAGATTCCCGCCGAAATCTATGCCTGGAAAGCGCAGCCCGAATCGCGACAGAAGGCTGTCGAGGTGCAGTTGCGCAGTCGGGAGGAGTTTCTGAAAGCGTTCTCGCAAGGTTTGGCTTGCCTGCGCTACGGGCGCGACGAAAATGGCGGCGGCGTGTTTGTACTGGGCCGCTGGGATGAAAAGTGGTCGTACGCGGGCGATTAGTGGCTCGCGGCTGGCTGTGTCTGCAACAATCCCACGTCTGCCGCAATCTTCTCCAGCCTGGCGCGATTCTCCTTCTTCATCGGTACGATCGGTAGACGATAAACCTCTTTGATGCGGCCCATCATCGCCAGTACAGCCTTCGCCGGGCCGGGATTCGATTCGATGAAGTTCGCCTGCATCAACGGCAGGTATTTACGGAAGAGCAGCCGCGCCGTGTCCCACTTACCAGCGAGCGCGGCGGCGGTCATGCGCGCCATCTCCGCCGGAATTTCGTTCGACACGACCGAGATAATCCCAACACCGCCAAGCCCGATCACTGCCAGGGTGATTGCGTCGTCGCCGGAAAAGACGAGGAAGTCTTCCGGCACGGTAGCGCACACTTCAGCGATCTGCCCAATGTTGCCGCTGGCTTCTTTGACGGCGATGATGTTAGGGATCTCAGCCAGACGCAGCAGCGTCGGCGTCTCGATATTGGTGCCTGTTCGACCGGCAATGTTGTACAGCACGAGCGGCTTGGTAGAGGCTTCGGCGATGGCCTTGAAGTGCTGATAAATGCCTTCTTGCGTGGGCTTGTTGTAGTAGGGCGTCGCGGTCAGGACGTAGTCGACACCAGGACGCGACGAGATTTCTTTTGCTCTCGCGACGGCTTCCCGCGTGTTGTTCGAAGTTGCGCCCGCCATAATGGGCACGCGGCCGCCCGCGGTTTCGATGGTCAGGTCGACAACGCGCAACCACTCATCGTGCGAAAGCGTTGGCGTTTCACCCGTCGTGCCGCAGGGGACAAGAAAGTCGATGCCCGACTCGACTTGCCAGCGCACCAGTTCGCGTAAGGCAGCTTCGTCGACGCTGCCATCTTGCTTGAACGGAGTGACAAGAGCGGTACCACAACCACGCAGTTTCATACGGAAAGCATAATCCTCGGAGCGGGGAATCTCAAAAGCCCTGAGCTCTTAGCCGGAAACAATTCTTGTCTTCCTCAAAAACCGAGCGGCACCTGGAGGCTCTCAGAGGGTTGTCAGAGCGTTGTCAGAGCGTGTTATGTTCCAACTCTTGGTCCTTGGCTACGAGTGACTGCCGCATCTTTTTGCGGTTCGCTAGCCCAGCCGATAACAGTTTTCACGTCGGCTTCGGGTACCCGGGAAAGAGCGATCTGGACAAAAATATTCCAGCGTTTCTTGTCTGTGATGTACTCCAATTGATTCCTTGCCTCATTATTACCTCCGCCGATCTTTCGAGGCGGAGTCACCTTGCAAACTGTCCGAAAGCGAACCCGAGCAGGAAATAGGCCTACAATTCGAGCGCCCTTGCGTGCTTCCCAACCCTTCTTCTGCCAGCCGATTTCTTCCGTTTGGCTAAGCAACACGTCTGTTATTTCTACTACGCCCCACACGGTTGAATGTTTTGCGAGATAGATTATGGCCTGATCGCCGGGTTTAATGTAATGCTCGACAGTAGAGGCGTACTCTTCATCAAAGCCGAAAAGACCATGTTGTACGCACTTCTCCCAGTTGTCAGGATGTGTCAAGAGCATCCAATGCCTCACGAGCGCTCCTCGTCTCTTGGATTAGAGCCTAAAGTACAGAGCATCGAAGCCGCCTGACTTTGCCACAGAGTGTTGCTGAAGACAACCAGCAACCTAGCAGGCTGTCGCCGTGACGTCGCAGATGCCTCCGGCCTAAGTCTAATGTTGCCGGATGACATCACAACTGGCCGAAGATGTCCTTGAAGTCATGGAAGCCTGTTTTGCCGACAATCCATTCGGCAGCGAGCACGGCGCCTTCGGCGAACGTTCGGCGCGATTTGGCCTCGTGAGTCAGCACGATGCGGTCGCCTGCTGCGTCCAGTTCCAGCGTATGCGTGCCTGTCACTTCGCCCTCGCGTTCGGAGGTGATATCGACACGCACGCCGGCGGATTGCTCCAAGACTCGTTGCATTGCGGCAGCTGTTCCAGACGGAGCGTCTTTCTTGTGGATATGATGAATCTCCGTAATGTGGCCGCTGTAGCTATGCGTCAAAGCCGGCGCCGCGGTCTTCATAATCTGAAAAAATAGATTCACTCCAAAAGAGAAGTTTGCAGCAAAGACAAACCCTGTTCCGGCCTGCTCGACCGCGGTACGGATGCGCGCCATGTCGCCGTACCAGCCGGTCGTGCCAACCACCATCGCCTTCTTCGCGCGCAAGCAGGCATTGACATTGGCCAGCACCGCTTCAGGCGAGGTGAAATCGATTACTGCATCGAAATCGCGCAGATGTTCAGCCGTCAGCCATACGCCATCGCGATTGACATCAACATCGATGATCAGCGCCTGATGTCCGCGCTCGCGCGCGACCTCGGCAACCAGCGAGCCGGTCTTGCCCGGCCCCAACAGCAGCAACTTCAGCGATGGCTTGCTCAATCGAACACCTCAGGATCGACGTCAGAAAAGAACCGTGCATGCAGCCGGCGTACGGCTTCGGGCACGTCGGCTTCATCGATAACGAACGTCAGGTTGATCTCTGACGCTCCTTGCGAAATCATGCGTACATTGATGTGGCGGATTGCGTCGAAGATCTGCGCCGCCACTCCCGGCGTGTCGCGCAGGTTCTCGCCCACCAGGCAAACGATCGCCTTCCGTCCCGAATATTTCACGAAGGCAAGTTTTTCCAGGTCGGCGGCGATCTGCGGAATCGCCTCGTTGGAATCAACGGTCAGCGAGATGCTGACCTCCGATGTGGACACGACGTCGACCGCGCAGTGATGCCGGGCGAAGACCTCGAAAACCTGCGCGAGAAATCCATGCGCCATCAACATGCGCGCCGCAACGATGTCGATCACCGTAATGCGGCTCTTGGCGGCGATGGCCTTGAACAGCGAGCGCGAGCGCGGTGTGCGCGCCAGAATGCGAGTGCCCGCGTTCGACGGGTTGCGCGAATTGAGCACTAGGACGGGTATGTTCTTTTCAACCGCGGGCAGGACCGTGGCCGGATGCAAAACCTTGGCACCAAAATAGGCCAACTCGGCAGCCTCTTCAAAGCTGATCACCTTGATGCGTCGCGCATCGGCGCAAATGCGCGGGTCGGTCGTCTTCATGCCATCGACATCGGTCCAGATCTCGATGCGCTCGGCGTTCAATCCCGCGCCGACCAGCGCTGCCGAGAAATCCGAACCGCCGCGACCGATGGTGGTCGTGACGCCTTCGCGCGTCGCGCCCACAAAGCCGCCCATGATGGGCACGCGTTGCTGCTCGATCAGCGGCTGGATGCGGTCGTGCAGTCGGTCGTTGATCTCGTCCACTTGCGGCACGGCGCGGCTGTGCTGCGCATCGGTGACGATGACTTGCCGAGGATCGACCAGCGTCGCCGGAATATCGCGCGCAAGAAACGCCGCGGTCGCGATCATGCTCGAGAGCCGTTCGCCGAACGATACAACGTAGTCGGATGTGCGAGGCGTTAGCTCGCCCACGGCGGAGATGCCGCGCAGCAATTCATCCAGCGAGTCGAACTCGGAGCCGAGCTCGCAATGCAGTTCCGTGTGCAGTCCGGTGTCCAGCAGTTCGCCAACGGTAAGGTAATGACGCTCGCGAAGAGCACGGCAGATCTCCAGCGCCTGATCGCGTTCGCCGCGTCCCGCAGCAGCGGCCATGGCCAGCAATTGATCGGTGACCTTGGCCATGGCGCTGACCACAACGAATGGGCGCTCAGCCAGACGCGACTTCACGATGCCGGCAACGCGATCGATGGCCTTGGCGTCCTCGACCGAGGTGCCACCGAACTTCATGACGATCACGGTCGCACCGCCAGCAGGAACATGGCCGTCACGGCAGCAGACCTTGAGCTTTCAGCAGTTCGGCGTTGAGCAGGGCCGCGCCTGCCGCTCCGCGGATTGTGTTGTGCGACAGAACGGTGAACTTGTAATCGAGCACACCGCAGGGGCGCAGACGGCCAACGCTGACGGTCATGCCGTTGCCGCGGTCCACATCGAAGCGCGGCTGCGGCCGATCGGGCGCGGCGTCGTAAAACACCGGCTGCGCCGGCGCCAGCGGCAACTTCAGCTCCTGTGGCGTGGAACGAAACCCGTTGAATGCCGCGATCATTTCTTCCGGCGACGCCTTCTTCTTCAGCTTCACCGATACCGATTCCGTGTGACCGTCTTCAACCGCGACACGATTGCAATGTGCCGTCATGGTGAAGTCGGCCTGCGCCACATGATCGCCGTCGAGACGTCCGAGGAGCTTGCGCGTTTCCTCCTCCATCTTCTCTTCTTCCTTGGCGATGTAGGGGATCACATTGCCCAGAATGTCGAGCGAGGCGACGCCGGGATATCCCGCGCCGCTGACCGCTTGCATGGTGACGACGAAGACGGACTCGATGCCGAATTTGCGATGCAAGGGAGCAAGTGCGAGCACCAGTCCCATGGCAGAGCAGTTGGAATTGGTGACGATGTAACCGCCGGATTGTTTGCGCCAGCACTGCTTTTCAATCAGTGCCATGTGGTCGGCGTTCACTTCCGGGATCACGAGCGGAACATCGCTTTGCATACGAAAGGCGCTGGAGTTGCTGACCACGGCACAGCCGGCGGCGGCAAATTGCGGCTCCATCTCACGAGCGATGCCGGCGTCGAGCGCGGCGAAGATGACGCGCGGCGCGGCATCGGGTCCGGCGTTAGAAACCTTCATGTTGCGCACGCGATCTGGAATAGGCGTTTTCAGCCGCCATTTCGCTGCGTCGCCGTATTGTTGCCCGGCGGAGCGGTCAGAAGCAGCCAACCACGCCACCTCGAACCAGGGATGGTCTTCGAGCATCTGGATGAAGCGCTGGCCAACAACTCCGGTAGCGCCAAGAATTCCGACGGGGATTTTATGCTGAGACATTTTCGTATGGAAAATTCAAGTTATATCACGTCGGAGAACAAGCAGGAGATACGCACCCTAAGTCCTAGGCATTGGGTGGAGCACGCCTTTAAGGCGTGCATGCAACCCGCTAAAGTCCGAGAGCGCTTTAGCGCCTGAGGTAATACTTCTCTTTACCTCAGCGGCTAAAGCCCATGCATCTTTCAACCTGAACTGCACCGCTGAAGCGGTGCTCCACCCTGCGGGCAACGACGATTCAGAAGGGAATTAGCCGTAGCGGGAACCAGCCAGATCCAGGGCCACCACAATCTCCCGCGCAACCTGCTCCGCCGCCTTTCCCTCAGTGTTTACGATCAGCTTCGCCTTGCGATAGTGAGGCAGTCGCCGAGCGTAGAGAGCGCAGAACGCTTCGACGTCGGCTGCTAATGGCCGCGGGTTTTGCGCCGATCGTTCGCACGCCGCCTGACAGCGCCGTAAGAGTTCATCGATGTCAAGCTCCAGGAAGACAACATGTGCGCCGCAGCCATGCAGGAGATCGGCATTTTGCGCCTCGATAAACGTTCCGCCGCCGAGTGCAATGATTGTCGGAGCTGAGGCCTGCTCCAGGATCGACCGCAAGGCGTCGGCCTCAATCTGGCGGAAGTGCGCTTCGCCATGGGTCGCGAAGAGTTCGTGGATGTGCAGCTTCGTGCGGCACTCGATTTCACAGTCGAGGTCGAGGAAGCGCCAGCGGAGAATCGATGCGAGCACGCGACCGACGGTGCTCTTGCCGGCGGCCATGAAGCCGGTGAGGGCGACGATGGGCGGCGGCGAGTCTGATTGGCCGGGTTTCGACGTGGTGTGCCTCAAAGTACGAAAAACTTACAGACGCTCACATTGCATGCGAGCGAACTTCTATGTTGATTATTACGGGGATGGGGACGCCGTCCTGTGTAGCCGGCTTGAATCTCCATTTCCTGATCGCTGCCAACGCATTCGCGTCAGCCTGCTTGCTATCGGATGACTTGATCAGCTGAGGATCGTGCACCAATCCGTCGGTTCCAATCGTAACCTTGAACACTGCGGGGCCCGTCCCTTCGTTGGCCGCCGGCTCGGGTTTGGGAGTTGCAATAGCTTTCGGAGGTATGATTCTTGCAGTTGAGGATGCAGAGCCATCCTGCGGCATCGCGCCAAATGCAAGGCAAGATATCAGGAGAAAAATAAGGACGATTCGCCGCATTCTAGAATCATACAATTGTCGTGCAAACACATTACTCCTGCGGGAAAGACCTTGATCGCGATGGAAGCTGCGAACTCCAGTAATGCACAACTGCCGCTGTACGTCGGCACGTCCGGATGGGCATATACCATCTGGAAGCCCGACTTCTATCCCAAGGAAGTTGCTTCGAAAAACTTCCTGAAGTACTACGCGACCCAGCTCACCGCGGTCGAGGTGAACTACACCTTCCGCAGAAGCCTGTCGGAAAAAGCCGCGACCGGATGGATGGCAGACGTTGGGCCGAACTTCCGCTTCGCGCTGAAAGCGAACCAATACATCACTCATATTCGCCGCCTGCAGAACGTGGAGGAGGCGATGCAGCGATTCCTCCCCACGTTGCAACCGCTGGCGTCGCAGCTGGGGCCAGTGCTCTTCCAGTTGCCGCCCACTGCCAAAGCGGACATCGCCGTACTGCGTGACTTTCTGGCGCTGCTGCCGCGAAATTTCAAGGCGGCATTCGAGTTCCGCCACGAATCGTGGTTCGCCGATGAGATCTATCAGACACTGCACGATCACAATGCGACCTTGTGCATTGCCGAAACGGAGAAGCTCAACACCCCAGAAATCCGCACGGCGAGCTATATCTACTTTCGCTTCCGCCAGCCCAGTTATTCCGCGGACGAGTTGAAGAAGCTCTCCGAACGCATAGAGAAGTGTGTTGCCGACGGGCTGGAGACCTATGCGTTCTTCAAGCACGAAGAAGATCCGCGCTCGCCGCACAACGCGGTGGAGATGCTGGATTCGGTGCGGAACAAGGTGGGCGCGGGATCGTCGGGAGGGTAGCGGTCCTTCGACTCCGGATCGCAAAAGAAGCGATCCTCCGCTCAGGATGACACAGCCGGGGCGCATCTCTTTCGCTATTCCAAGACCGCTTGCTCACCGTCATACTTAACTCGTGCAGAGTGCCGATCCCAGCCTGCGGCTGCTGATTTCGTTCCTCGACTACCTCAAGGTGGAAAAAGGTCTCGCCCCGCTCAGCGTCGCGGCGTATCGCAGTGACCTGGAGCAGTACTCCGAGTTTCTGCTGAAGCGCAAGCGCGGGCTGCGCGAGGCGCGGCGGCAGGATGTGCGCGACTTCCTCAACGCGCTGCTGTCGAA
>JBEKXQ010000038.1:0-38561 GCA_049511915.1 Candidatus Korobacteraceae bacterium | reverse complement strand
GCTTCTCGCCTAAGGAGTGCGCCAACTATTTCGCCTCTTCCGGATATGTATACACTTAAATTGAAAATGCTCTAGCCCCGTTGTCTCCGGTATTCCCTGTTGGTACTGCGCTCGAGTCTATGATAAACTTGGGCAGCTGGTTTTCGAGGAGAAGATTCCTGGCGATGAATCTCTCGTCACCGAATCCATTCGGTTCGTGGCCTATCAACTTCCGTTTCCGACCCTACTGGAGATGAGTCTTGCGAAAGCTTGTTTCCTGTTTCCCACCAACGCGCAACGTGACCAGCTCGGCAACATCGAAAGCCGATTGCTCTTGGAAATCCTGCTAAAAACCCACGAAAATCTGGCAGAACGAATGATTAAACATTGATCATCAAGAAATCGCCGCTGAATCGCGATGCTCAGACGGGCGTCTGGACGACCAATCGCTCTATTTTCGCGCACTTAAAGGACTAACGAGGTTTTGGAGGAAGGAGGATAGCTGCCAAGACCGCTGGCTGCAGATTTTCTAGGGGAGAAGAACTGAGTCGCCTACCCACATTTGGATCCACCGTAGTTGGGTAGGACCAGTAGGATTATTTCTGGAAGTTGGACGAAATGGAAAAGGCTGTGACTTTGGTTATGCTCTAGCCGCCAACTCCTGCGAGGGAGTTACCAGCGTGGATGCATGTACCGTCACAGCCCTTGAAGCGATCACCGCTTTCGCGGTTCCAAACCCCGGCTGACACCTCGCAGTGCAGTCGGTTTTTTCGGGTCTGGCGGTTCCCTCGGGTCGCCCCGCGGAACCGATCACTCAGCGTACTTCGGGTTGGCTACGATTTGTTGCCCGCCCTTTTCTGCCGTCGACGCAAGTGATCCTATCGGAGGATTGAAAATTGTCAACGCCCAAGGTTGGTGCAAACGCTACTTATTCTTGTGCGAGAATCTTTCGGTTGGTCTGGTCTTCGAGATCACGCCGTAAAACAGTCGCCAGTCGTGAGTTATCAGTTAAGGAGATTCATCATGAAGAATTCAGCACGGCATCCGAGTTGGACTCTCAGACTAAACTTACAACCAGTAACCGCAGCGCTGGCGATCGCAATCCTGTTTGCAGCTGCGGTGCTAACGCAATCGGCGCAGGCCCAGACCTTCACCGTCATTCACACCTTTACCGGGCTGGGCGAGGATGGAGCCAATCCGTACGCCGGCTTGGTCATGGATCGCGGCGGAAATCTCTACGGAGTCACCGAATACGGAGGAACCGGGCCTTGTTCCACGCAGTACACGCAGGGTTGTGGCACGGTATTCAAGATGAAACCCACCGGCTCCGGCTGGACCTATGAGCCGCTGTACAGTTTTACGGGTGCGAGCAACAACGACGGCGCCTATCCCTACTTTGGTGGGTTGACCATCGGCCCTGACGGCAGCTTGTACGGAACCACGACGGAGGGAGGGTTGAATGAGTCGTGCGATGGAAATCCCGGCTGTGGAACTGTTTTCAACCTGAAGCCGGGACCCACGCGGCCCGCCACGGCGCTTACCCCGTGGGCGGAGAAAGTACTGTACCGCTTTCAGCAGGCTCCCGACGGCAACGTACCCGACGGCCTGCTGGCATTCGATGCGGCGGGGAACATCTACGGAACCACCGTTTATGGCGGCACCAACAATTATTACTACTGGGGCACGGTTTTTGAGCTGACGCCTTCGGCCGGCCAGTGGACCGAAAAGCTGATCTATAGCTTTTACGGCGAACCGGACGATGGCGCGCAATCCTTCAGCGGCGTGGTTGCCGACCAGAAAGGCAACCTGTACGGGAGCACCTTCGCCGGCGGCACCGACAATGCCGGCACGCTGTTTCAGCTTAGCCCTTCCGGGTCCGGCTGGAAGGAGAGCATCCTTTACAAGTTCATAACCAACGGCACGCAACCCTATTCGACGCCGATATTCGACAGCGCCGGCAACCTTTACGGCGGTACCACAGCCGGCGAAAGAACGAACAGCCCCGTCATCTACGAAATATCGCCTCCCTACTTAGGAGGGCAGTATTCCATCCTCTATACCTTTGATGGGTACTACGATGGAGGACCGGCTGCGCCACTGCTAATGGATGCTGCCGGCAATCTATTCGGCACGACCAAAGGTCAGAACAGCCCGTACGGGACGGTCTTCGAGATCTCGCCCTCCAGCGGGGGTTGGGTCTACACCCTCCTGCACCAATTCACTCGCGGCAACGACGGTGGAAATCCTTACAGCAACGTGGTGATGGATGCTCAAGGCAATCTTTACGGCACTGCCTCGGTGGGTGGCGGCCCGACCTACTGCTCCGGAGGTTGTGGAGTGGTGTGGAAGATCACGCCGTAAGGCAGTAGTCAGTGGCCGGTGGTCAAGGTGCCAGCGAAGGAGATTCGTCATGAAGAATTCGGCACAGCATCGGAGTTGCACTCTCAACTCAAGTTCTTGGCGAGCTAGCGCAGCGCTGGCGTTAACAATTGCCTTCGCCTTGGCGGCTGTGGTGACGCAACCGGCCCAGGCCCAGACTTTTAGCGTGATCCACAGCTTTGACCAAACGGACGGATGGTACCCGGATGCCGGATTAACCATCGATCACGCAGGAAATCTTTACGGCACGACCGATTACGGAGGCAATGACTCGGGAAACTGCCACCCCATGGGCTATTGCGGAACTGTATTCAAGTTGAACCACCATGGCTCAGGCTGGATCCTCTCGGAGTTGTACAAGTTTGACGGAGGCGATGATGGCTACAACCCGGAGGCCCGAGTTGTCTTCGGCCCGGATGGCAAACTCTACGGTAGCGCCGTCAGCGGCGGTTCCGGCGGCTGGGGAATCGTCTACAGCCTGCAGCCTCCAGCCAGCGCCTGCAAATCCGCGTCCTGCCCCTGGACTGAAACTGTGCTCTTCCCGTTCCAAGCTTCCGGCACGGGTTGGGAACCCATAGGTGACCTTGCCTTCGATGCCGCCGGCAACATTTATGGAGCCACATTTTACGGCGCCATTAACAACTGCGAGAGCGAGGGATGCGGTGTGATCTACGAGCTTACGCAATCCGGCGGAGTCTGGACCGAACAGATTATTCACCAGTTCACTTATGGGTCCGACGGTGAATACCCCACCAGCGTGATCCTCGGCGACGACGGTAATCTATACGGCACCGCCCAGGGTGATCCCAACAACCAGCTCAAACCAGGGTTGGTCTTTCAATTTGTCCCCTCGGGTGGAGGCTGGACGGAAAATGTTCTACATCAGTTCCAGCGTACCGATGGCGATCTCCCAGTCGGGGGGAATCTGTATGGCTCGACACTCTCTGGCGGCTACTACGACGCTGGGACAGTTTACGAATTATCGCCATCAGGAAATTACTGGCTTTTCAGCTCGCTATATAGCTTCGCCCGCGGCGGGGCCGATTATCCCGAGGGTCCCCTCGGCGCGCTCATCATGGACAGTGCCGGAAACCTATACGGGGCCACTGGAACTGATGGCGTTTATGGCTACGGGCGCTGTTTTCAAGCTCACTCCATCCAACGGTGGTTGGACCTATACCTCGCTGTATGACTTCACCGGCGGCAGCGACGGCTCATTTCCGCGCAACGTGGTGATGGACGCGAACGGCAACCTTTACGGCATCACGACCTATGGCGGCAATAGGGCATGTCAGGCGGGCTGCGGAGTGGTCTTCGAGATCACGCCGTAAAACAGTTGTCAGTAGCCTGAACTTTGCCGAAATTACGATTCTTAGACCGTAGTTGGCGAAATATCGCCATCCCGTACGTAATCCGGAGCAACAGGCGATCGGCGAGCCCGCCTCCCGAAGATTGTCCAGAAGTCTTCTTGGAGGAAGTTTCACTTGGCCGTGTAGTCGGCAAACCGTTGAACTGCCACTCGCATGCAAGCTCCCGAGATACCGGCTTATGGGAGATTACTCCCGATAGTTCGGTCAGGGTCTAGGAATGTTTCCTCTCGGTGGCTGCGCCTGCGCCAGGCTCGGGCACGACATCCTTATTACTATTGATGACGAGCGTGTGTTGACTGTCCTTTGGCGACGGCTTGCAGCTCGCGTATCACCCAGAACAGCCGCCGGGCCGACACATAGCTGTGCTGGCCGCCGTTGCGTAAGTCGGTGATCCGCGATTTCGCGATCAGCTTGTGGATTTTCCGTTGCGATAGTCCTAACCCTAGCTCAGAGTGCACGATGTCGGCGGCTTCCTCTTCTGAGATGCCAGGCAGGGCCTGGCCCGGCATGAAACCGGGAACGCCATTGCTCCAGCTCCAAGGCCTGGCGGGTGAAGATTTCCTCCAGCTCATGGGTGCCGGCGAACAGCAACCCGCAGTGTGGCGGTTGATCTAACAGTTCTCGTAGGGTCTCCAGGCATTCAATCGACAGATGCTGGGCTTCGTCAAAGACCAACAGCACCTTGCGCTGGCTGAGATCGAAACGCAGATTACGCAGAATCCGGTCGACCGTGCCCACCCCGATTGCCCCGCAGCTCTCTGCCACCCGTTTCATCAAGTCCTGCGAGCGGATTCCCTGACGAACGTAGACGTAGTAAGCTCTCCGGCCCTTACCGTTCCTGGCGATCTCCGAAGCGCTAGCCTTCGCCACCGAGGGCAAGGTCAAAGCCGATATCGAGCTGCAGCCTTTGTCATCGATCAACCACGTCTTCGACCGCCTCGAGCACGGCGAGGTGGCATCGCGTGTCGTCCTCGACTTCGCGAAAGCATTCGACCCGCTCGAGCGTGACGAGGTGACGTCGGGTGTCCTTGAAATGGCGCGGGGATGAAGAGCGAAGTGGCAGCGCTTCGCGACCCGAAATGGAAATCTCGGGCTAGTTCCGCAGTTTGCCTCCAGATCCTCTCAGGAGTTAGACGATCATGGCCTTCCTAGAAGATGTTGTCATCGTATCGGCAGTACGCACACCCATTGGCAAGTTTCAGGGCTCGCTTTCCGACTTCAGCGCGCCGCAATTGGGCGCCATCGTCGTGCGCGCGGCCGTCAAGCGTGCCGGCATCTACCCCAACACTGTCGATGAATGCACCATGGGTAACGTCATCTCCGCCGGACTAGGCCAGAACCCGGCGCGCCAGGCGGCTCTTGGCGGCGGACTCGCCGGATTCCGGCGGGGGTAGTGGTGCAGCTTGACTTCCACAGGTCGTTGAACGTCGGCGCGAACAGCGTAGACTGAGGGCATGGCAAAGCGACTTGTTACGCAGGAAGAACTTCGGCGAAAGCTCGCGGAGCTGCAAGATCGTAAGCAGGCGGCCGAGGCCGACAGAGAATTCATCCGTGACGAGAGGAAAGCCAGGAGGAAAGCGACCATGCCCAAGCGAAAACTTCGGCTCGTGCGTGACCATCCCCTGCTCGGTATCTGTGAATACTGCAATATGCAATTTTCCTCAGGCTTGATGCCGGTCGAAGCGGCCAAGGAAGATATTCAGGAGCGGTTCAACGTGCACAAGTGCAAGCGCCAAGACTTCGCCCAGAACGCTGCGCGGATCGCCAAGGAAGCCACTAAAAATTAATAGGTTAGTGGCCACGTTTCGACAGCTAGCTTAGCCAACTGCCTTTTTCTGTCCGCAATTTCTTTAATCCCCCTGGAACTCTGTTTCGCGGCCTCTGCGGTAAGCAAGAATGCCGATTCTTTGAGCGCAACTACACAAACTCTTCGGTGCTTCCACTGAGCCTGAGCACCGCTATAGCCCGGCGACCTGTATCGGTTGCGATATGAAAACGGTCAGCGGCGATCCCGACCCGAAGCACGTCAGCACATCATTTGTGGAGCGCCAGAACCTCACGATGCGCATGTCCATGCGCCGCTTCACTCGCCTGACAAACGGATTCAGTAAGAAGTTGGAGAACCACGGCCACGCGGTTGCGCTGTACTTCCTGCATTACAACTTCTGCCGAGTACACAGCACACTGCGAGTCACACCAGCGATGCAGGCTGGAATCAGCGATCACGTCTGGAGCCTTGAGGAACTGTGTGCGCTAATCCCAGAACGGGAATCGGCAACGAAGCGAATCGACAAGAGTCTGTTACCGAAAGCACTCGCCGCAGAGTAAGATTCCAACCAGAAATGTTGCGCTGAATGACGCTTCGTGAGGCGTGTCATGAATGTCCCAATAGCGCTTGCCTGCCAGAAATGCGGCAGCCAAGACATTTTGATCCCTAGCCGATCGAAAGAGGCCATCGTGACCTGCAATTCCTGCCATGCTATTTTCGGCAAATGGGGAGCGATTCAAGCTGCCGCACTCGCGGAACTCAAACGGGTAGTCAGGGAATCTCTCAAGGACTCCTGAATTACCCTGTGGAAATCAAACTGCACCACTACCCGGCTGGACGATCAGAAGGTGGTCGACTCGATGGTACACGATGGCCTGTGGGACATTTTCAACGACTACCACATGGGGAATACTGGTGAGAATGTCGCCGAGAAGTACAAGATCACCCGCGAGGAGCACCGACTCTGCGACCAGCCTTGATCGCGACTTTTCCCCACCGCTGACAATCAAATCCGAAAGACGGGTCGCGAGAGCTGCATGAGGACCGTCTTTCCGACTGTCTCTTTGACCCTTTTGCGATACACCCTCACGACTTGTGAAACCTGCCATCGCGGGAGATGCAGTCCTCCAACTTTGAGAAGCGAAGGATTACAAGGGCCGAGTCATTCGTGTCCGTATTCTAGAAATGACTTGAGCTTGAGAGAGCGCGCGGGGTGGCGCAGCTTGCGCAGGGCCGTGGCTTCGATCTGCCGAATGCGCTCGCGGGTCACGGCAAAGCACTGGCCGACTTCCTCCAGCGTGTGCTCCGAACCGTCTTCCAGACCGAAGCGCATCTTGATGACCTTCTCCTCACGCCGGGTCAGGGTGTGCAGTACGTTCGCGGTCTGCTCCTTCAGATTCACGTTGATGATGGCCTGGGCGGGCGAGATCACGGCCTGGTCCTCGATGAATTCGCCGAGGTGGGCGTCCCCCTCATCACCGATGGGCGTCTCCAGCGAGATCGGTTCCTGCCTGATCTTGAGCACCTTGCGCAACTTGACCACGGGAATGTCCATGCGCTTGGCAATCTCTTCCGACGTCGGTTCGCGGCCCAGTTCCTGGACCAATTGCCGCGAAATACGAAACACCTTGTTGACGATCTCGAACATGTGCACCGGCAGGCGGATGGTGCGCGCCTGATCGGCAATGGCGCGGCTGATTGCCTGGCGAATCCACCACGTCGCGTAGGTAGAAAACTTGTAGCCGCGGCGGTATTCGAACTTATCCACCGCCTTCATCAGGCCGACGTTGCCCTCCTGGATCAAGTCGAGGAAATGCAGCCCGCGGTTGGCATACCCATATCACAAGTGATTTGCTCATTTTGAATTACTTGCGCTATGGCGATTGCAACAATTATCGGCAACTCCCTGCGGCGTCATCTCCCAGATGACGCCGTAGTTGATCCAAGCCCGAGCCACACTGTGGGATAACACCAACCGGTGGCCGGCAACCGCCTACGACTGCCTTACGGCGTAATTTCCCAGATAACACCTCTGCCATGCGTGCCGCCTTCCGAGGTTGTGCCGAAGAGATTGCCATTCGCATCGAGCGTAACTCCGCCGATGGGATAGCCCCCGTTAGGGCCTAACTCCCAGGAATAAAGGTCGCTGCAAGTCCAGTGGCCGCCCGAGTTAGTCGCCTTGAAGACGGTGCCAACGCCATGGCCGTCAGACATGGTTGTGCCGTAAAGATTTCCCGCCGCATCCATGGTCAACGGGCTCTGCGGCCCGTAATTCTGCGCATTGCCGACAAAACTGCACAGTGTCTGCAATGTCCAGCTATTCCCGGAGGGCGAGAGCTCAAAGATGGTTCCTCCACCACCAGTGCCACCGTGGCTAGTCGAGCCATAGAGATTACCCGCAGAGTCGAGGATCAGCCCTCCGACCGGAAGAGTCCCATCACTGCCGTCAGTGAAGCTATAGAGTACGGTCTCCGTCCAGCCTGAGGGCGACGAGCTCAGCTCGAAAACTCCGCCGTGACCATGGCTGCCGTCTATTCCCACGCCGTACAGATTGCCGGCGTTGTCCATAACGAATCCCGCGCTCGCCGAACCGCCATACGGAATGATCGTTTCGTTCCAACCTCGGCCCGATGGAGAAAGTTCGTAGGCGCTACCATCCGGCGTGGTTCCGAAGAGATTTCCCGCGGCGTCGAAGATGACATTGCTTTTGGGAAAGGCGCCGTCGGGGGAGTTGGTGAACTGATGCAGGACCGTTACCGTCCACAGGCAAATACCGACGTACACGCCGCTGGCGGAGGCTGCAGCCGGAAAACAAGGCCGCAGGTATCCGAGTAGCAATCCAGCAGTCCTCCCTCCTCCGTGGTGCCATAGACGTTGCCATCGGGCCCGAACGTGAGTCCCCCATAGTTGAGGGGAAAGGCGATGTTGTTCTGATTTAGGCTGAACTCCTGAAGCGGCCTCAATACCCCGCCCCCTTCCGTGGGCTTAAACTGAAAAACCACTCCAAAGTTGTCGTAGCTGCAATAGATGCCTCCGTACTCCGTTGATCCATACAGATTTCCCGCCCGGTCCCAGATCAGCGTGCTGGTGGGAGTATCTCCATCCGCGCAGCCGGTGAAGTTATGAAGGACGGTGTAGGTTTGCGCCTGCGCCGCGATAGTTGTCACAAGCAGGATGAGAAGACCGGCCATTCCCGCTAGTCGAGCGAATCCTGAACTCCGATGCTGCTCCGAGCGTGTCATAACAATTTTCCTTGTCATTCGGTCCACAAGATACGGTTCTGGGTGACGATGTTGTGCGCTTGCGGGCAAGAAATCAACTTAATTTCACATTACGTCGCAGGAGCTTAAGGGCAAAGGCTTTAATGAGGGCGCAGTCGGGACTCATCCTTCCAGGCTGAATGCGGGTTGGCGGATAACGAGTGTGAAATCGCCATTACGCAAGTAACCGGGCCCGGGCGCGTGAGTCGGTCGTAATAAGGACCCTTGGTCCATGCTGAGTCCGTCGAGTTGTATCGTTGCGACAATTGACACAGAATCCGGATCGCTCGATGCGGCATGAAAACTCGCCGACGCCGCGCAGCCCACGAATTCCGGACAATTCCCCACTATCCGCGCGTCGCGCGCGTCGGACACCCGGTTTCATGGCGTTAGCACTTGCGTCGCCTGACTCGCTTGACTAACGCGTTCTAGAAAAAGCTTGAAAACCTGCAAGATATTGTTACGCTGTGTGTGGTTTTCTATAAACTTCTGCCGGACACACCAAACTGTGAAGCAGACTGCCGCTATGGCAAGAGGAATGCTCGATCACGTCTGGTCGGTCGCGGAACTGATCAGCTGATGCGTAAACGATATCTCGCAATCCTTGTTGCTGTTGTCGTTGTGGCGACCAACGGCACTTGGGCTACCACTGTCGTATATGTCACTAGCTCCTGCGGTATGGCCGTCGGTGCTGACGGGAGGACAGTCCCAGCCGGTACAGCGGTTAAGATAGCTCTTTTGAAGAATCGCCTGGTCGTGGCTGATCTTTACTATGAGTCGGCGAAAGCGCCTGGCGGCGCTGTTGTCTATGACTTTCCAACTTGGGTCAGACAGATTGACGACCGCACCGATGCCGATATCTCGCTCTCTGGATTGGTCGAGGTCATAAAGAAGCAGATGACCTCAACGCTCAGCTGGGCCAGTGAGGCGATCAAGGACGGGAAGCTGAAAAAAGGGCAGGACTGGGGAGTGGACCAGTACCTTGTCCAGTATGTAGTCGCTGGATATGAGAACGGAGTCCCACTTGTTTACTCTCTCACCTTGATGCCAGACTGGGATGCTAAGACTGTCAATGGCCCGTTTGAGGTGGTCCTCAAGAAAGGAGCGCCCAACACCGCTTTCAATTTTGGATGGCGTGGCCGTGGAACTGGACTGAACCTTATCAATACCGCAAACAGCGAGCCCCAACTGGAATTTAATGACAGAACCAGAGCTGACCTTGATCTCGCTAAGTCCGGGCACTGCGTTACCGCGGAACATCTCTCCAATGTAGCGAGAGCGATGCTTGCAATCGAAACGAGATACGACCCACACTACGTTGGATTCCCGCTCACAGTCATAGCTCTTCCCAAGAACGGGAACGGGACGGTCACAACCTACGAGAGTAATACTCCCGCCCTCCTCACTCTGCCTTAACCCTAAACTGCTAGCATTCCCCAACCAAGCAGCTCCGGCTTTGGGTGGCTATTTTCCTTACGGACCCCGTCAATGGAGGGTCGCTGAAGTTCAGCAAGCTCGCGAGGTTACTGTTGCAAAATCCCCATTACACTCACGATCCCAGAACCGCGCTACGACTCTGACGACATCCTTATTAGTATTATTATTGATGACGAGCGTGTGTTGATTCTCCATTGGCGACGGCTTGCAACTCGCGTATCACCCAGAACAGCCGCCGGGCCGACACATAGCTGTGCTGGCCACCGTTGCGTAGGTCCGTGATACGAGATTTTGAGATCAGCTTTTGGATCTTCCGCTGCGACAATCTCAACCCTAGCTCAGAGTGCACGATCTCGGCTGCTTCCTCCTCAGAGATGCCAGGTAGGGCCTGGCCGGCATGAAACCGGGAACGCCATTGCTCCAGCTCCAAGGCCTGGCGGGTGAAGATTGCCTCCAGCTCGTGGGTGCCGGCGAACAGTAACCCGCAGTGCGGCGGTTGATCCAACAGCTCCCGCAGGGTCTCCAGGCACTCAATCGATAGATGCTGAGCTTCGTCGAAGACTAACAGTACCTTGCGCTGGCTGAGATCGAAACGCAGATTACGCAGAATCCGATCGACCGTGCCCACCCCGATTGCCCCACAGCTCTCCGCCACCCGCTTCATCAAGTCCTGCGAGCGGATTCCCTGACGAACGTAGACGTAGTAAGCTCTCCGGCCTTCGCCGTTCTTGGCGATCTCCGAGCGGTTCAACTCCGCGATCAGGTGCTGCAGGACGTAGGTCTTCTGGGTACCCGGGCCGCCATAGAGGTAATAGGCCCGGCTGTGATCCAGTGCCTCGTAGAAGTAGCGTCGCAGCAAACGAGCATTCTCGGTTTCATAGAGCTTGCCTGTGCTGACGACTGGAGTCGCAATCGGATGGGCCGCGATGAAGTCGCGAATCGCTGCCCGGATTGAGCAGTCGTTGGAGGAGATCCGGCTGTAACGGCCATTCAGAAAGAAGTAGAGCGTCTCCCGGGCGTAGTTGATGTGGCGGGCGAAGTCCGGGGGTGCCATGCCGGTCCGGGCCAGGTAATCCTGCAACTCGAGACGGACTTCGTTGGCTTCCGGCAAGCTGGCCGCCAGCAGTTGCTTGCGTACTGCGTAGGAGATAGCCATGGCTATTCCCCTTCCGTCAGTTCCCGAACAATGTCGTCGATAAAGTCGGGACGGACTGCGGTTTTGAGATCTTGCGGCTGTACCTTCTGTATCAAGGTTGGTGGCGGCGAGTACTTCTCACTGGGCATTTCGGCTCGATCCTGCAGGTGATCAATCTCGGTACGGTCCCCGGCCCGATCCCGTATGCGGGATAAGCCAGTAACGTAATCTGCGATCGCCTTCCGAGCCGTGCGCCTGATTCGCATCGAAGACCGAATGTCATCGTGGCTCACCGGCCCGCGGGTGATCAGCTTCTGGGCCCGCAGCCGTCCCAGGAACCGGCCGTCCAGGTCCAAGGCGATGGCCTCACCCAGATTGGCGGGGTCGCAAGCTACCAGGACATTCCGCTCGATCTCCAGAAACAGCTTGGCCAGGCTCTCCCCATCGGCTGGTTCGTAGCGCTCCCCGTACAATTGCACACATCCACCTTCCGACACCTTGCGCCGCTGACGGTCCCAGAACAAGGCATAGAGAACTTCCGGACTCTCAGTCAGTCTGCGCTGAGGGGGAGGGAGCAGTTCGTTAAAGACCTCATCCGGAGTCCGACCGCTCATCCCTCGTCCACTATGGGGATGCTGCGAGTTGTATTCGGTGATCCATTGCCGCGCCGTACTGAGGAACTCGCTGGCCGAGGGTAACGGAGAGCTTTTCCGTTTGCCCTTGAGAAACCCCTGGTGCTCCTTCAGGGCATCCGTGCACTGTTCAGGCCGATCCTGGGGAGCTGGTCCGCAGTAGGAGGGCCAGAGGCAATCAAACCGCTTGCGCACCGTCCCAAACCAGCTCTCGATCAGCTTCGACTGCGGATGCCGGGGCAGGCAGTAGTGTGGCTGGATTCCCAGCCTGACCAGTACGCCACTACATTCCGGGGAAAAGTCGATGCGACCGATTTTCTCGTAGTCTCTGCCGTTATCGATCACCAGGGCCTGGGGAATGCCGAAATTCTCAATCGCCACCCGCAAAGCCGAGCTGATGGTGTGTGAGCTGGGGCTGGCCGACCAGGCGGTGCCGACGATCTTGCGGGAGCGCAAGTCGATCATGGCAGTCAGCCAGGGCCGGACAGCAGCATTGGCCGAGATTCCGGAAAACAGGTCGTTGCGTACCCAGACGTCATGCTGACCGTGGTCGGAGACCCATATCTGGTTGGGCACCAGAGAATCGAAATCGGTGAGCAGGTAGGGCGCGCAACGTTCCTGGAACTGCCGCTTTCCTTCCCGGCTGAGGATCAGCAGCGGCTTGGGCAGCTGTTTTAGGTAGGAGCGGACGGCGCTATAGCTGGGTGGTCTGGTGCACTCTGGCTCCAGGTTCCGCAGATCGCGCAGCAAGGCCTGGTACACCAAACGAATCGACAGCCGCTCACCCAGGTACTTGTTCTCCAGAAATGCGCGGACAGCGGGATGGGCTGCGAGGAACCGCGATTTTCCCTTATCGGAGCGAACTCGGTCCACCAGACCCGCATAGCCAACCTTGCGGTACTGTGCATACCAGTTCCAGAGAGTGCGGGAGCTGACGTGGTGCTGATCAGCGAGGTAGTCGGCCAGCGAGGTCATGCTTCGCACAGCCGTTCCGCCGCTGGTACGGAATGCCGGACGGGATCGCCTACTGCGGCTGCTGAATTCCACGAGCGGCGCAATGGCTTCCAGGCGCTTCAAGGCCTGTGCGTTCTGATCTGGAGAAAAGTTGAGGCGCTCGGACGCGGTCACCTCGGGCAGAGAAGCAAACAGGCTGGACTGGTTTGGATATGGACGAATCGCCAGAGCTGTGCAGGCTGGTCCCGACAGCAGCGGCTGCTTAAGGAATTTCAGCTGCGCCTCAACCGGCAAGGACGACAATGCGTATTCGCGCGAGCTGCGGTCGCGGGTTTTTTCGTTGCTGGCGTTTCGCGAACCTAACGCTCCGAGCTGCACCTTCCAACGGATCGTTCGGTCGGACCATCCGGTTGCGCTTCTGACAGCTTCCTTGTTGATCCACAGTTCGACGCCCACGTTCTTCCACCCCCATTCATCCGTGCCCCGCTCACAAAACCCTAACCAAACTCTATGCAGGTTGCGTGGTCCAACGACCGAGCGTCAATTCAAGTGCAGCTCGGCCCCCAGCAGAGGCACATCGCTTCCGGACTGCGCCTGCGGCGTTGGCCGTTCTGCGCGCTGCATTTCGAATCGTTTGCTGGTCTGCCCCGCGGTGAACTTTAGGCGATGGTTGCTCCCCAAACTTGGGAATCTCACTTGGCATTGCTGTAGCCTCCAGGTTGCTCTACTCTGATGGACGACACGGGATGTCGGTTCCCGGCGACTGCAATCGTAACGGGATTATATTACTACTTAGATGAGTACAACTGCTAAGAATATTTCTGCCCGTCTCGACCTGAAGGCCATTGGCCGACGGATCAGGCAGATTCGCGGATTCGATCTGACTCAGGAGGACTTCGGGCGGATGCTCGGCATAGGGCAAGCGCAGTTATCAAAGTATGAGCTTGGGCAGAGTGTGCCTACGGTTGAAATCCTTCTCCGGCTCAAGGTCTACTCGCGGAAATCAATTGACTGGATCCTAACCGGTGAGAAACCGGAGGCGGATTAACCTTGCAGCCGACGCTTGGTGACGTGGGGCTGTTTTTTCGAGAGGCAAATTCGGAATTTGGCTTTCGACCGGGCGTTGAGAACAGGGCTCGCGCCCATAAGAGAAAAGACAAACCGACCCTGAATCCACAGCTTGAATCTCTGCCATGGCTCTGCCGCTGGTTGGCCATCGTCCTCTGAGCTCTGCCAGCATGGAAAGTATCATTACTCAATTAAGATAGCGGCCAACGGGATCATTGAGCCACCCTCTGCCAACCATTGGCCACAGGAACGAAAAGTGCACGCTGATTCTGAACAAGTTATGGACGCGCGACAGCCATACACTGAAAATCAATTCCGCACAAATCGGTAGAATTTCGTGGTCACTTCGGTGGACTTGACGTGCGCAAATCCCGCCACTTACCCACACCGCCCGCCACGTCCCCTCACTGAAGTTTAATTCTGACAATCACAGTAGTTGTAATTGTCTGAATTCAATTGCAGTAATGTTCGAATTATGTTGCAGTGAGTTCGAACTATTTTGCACTCGGTGACGAGGATCCCATGCATCTATCGCGTCTGCCGATCCTGATCTTGCTGGTGGCGTTGTTGGGTGTGCCGGCGGTCGCCGATGAGCGAATCCTGGATTTTCACTCGGACATCCAGGTCCAGCCCAATGCTTCCCTGGTCGTGCATGAAGTAATTCGGGTCAGCAGTGAGGGTGAGCGAATCCGGCACGGTATCTTCCGGGACTTTCCGACCCGCTACACTGGCCGGCTTGGAGAGCACTATTCTGTGGACTTCAAGGTTGTGGACGTTCGCCGTGACGGAGTCGAGGAACCGTACAGCCAGGAGCAATTGACCAACGGCGTTCGCATCAAGATGGGTAGCCCGTCTATGGTGCTGTCTCCGGGCGAATACACATACGAGCTGACATATACCGCGACCCGGGAGCTTGGCTTCTTTCCGGATCACGACGAACTCTATTGGAATGTAACTGGCAACGGGTGGGTGTTTCCAATTGATATTGCTACCGCTACGGTTACCTTGCCAGGCCCGGTCCAGTCCGGCGACCTGAAGCTTACCGGCTATACAGGTTACAAAGGCTCGCGTGATCAAAATCTGAGGTTTTACCGCGTCGACGACTCGACGGTTCGCTTTGAGACTACAGCGGCCCTGGGCAGCAATCAGGGCCTCACCATCGTGGTTGGTTTTCCCAAAGGAGTGGTCACTGAGCCTTCGCGCGTGGACCTCTTCCATTGGTTCATCGCAGAAAATGCGCTTTCTGTCGGGGGGCTGGCCGGGCTGGTGATTGTCCTCATTTATTACTTGGCAGCCTGGATGCTGTTGGGACGCGGTCCTCGGCCGGGCGTCATCGTCGTGAGTTATGAGCCGCCGCCAGCCGTCTCTCCGCCCGCCATGCGCTTCTTGCAACGCATGGGATATGACGATCGTGTACTCGTCAGCGCGGTGGTGGACTTGGCGGTGAAAAAGTACCTGACGATCCAGCAGGAGGGTAGCCTCTACCGTCTGACGCGACTTAAAGCAGAAGATGGCACGCTTCCGGTGGAGGAAAGGAACCTGTTGCGAATCTTGTTCTGCAGCGGAACAGAAATCTCTATCAGTGCCGCCCAAGCCATGACCATCACTGCCGCCAAGACAACGTTAGCCAAAGATCTGGATCTGGAAGAGAACCCAGAACTATTTCATAAGAATGGCCGATGGGCTTGGCCGGGTATCCTGCTGACCTTAGCAGCCTTCGCCGCCATGGTGATGACCCTTCAGGGAGCACCACGCGGGGGTATCGCCACCATGATCGTCTGGCTGAGCGCATGGTCGGTGGCTATCGTGGCATTGATTCGCGTAACCGCACGTGCCTGGCGGTCGCA
The DNA here is from genome assembly GCA_049511915.1 of Candidatus Korobacteraceae bacterium. Lineage (GTDB taxonomy): Bacteria > Acidobacteriota > Terriglobia > Terriglobales > Acidobacteriaceae > Bog-257. Next base: position 22,732 of record JBEKXQ010000038.1, on the reverse strand, counting down.
CAACCGCGCTGGGTGTATCACTGTCGTGATGGCTGCCGCTTTCATTCTTTCCGAGCTGATTGTGCTGGGCATTTTAGCCGCAATGATCGGCCTGAGGCCCGTGCTGATTCTCCTGGCCTTAGTCATCACGAATGCTGTTGGCGTATTCTCGCTCCGGGCGCTTACCGCCGCAGGCCGCAAGCTGTTGGATCAAATCGAGGGCTTTAAGCAGTACTTAGTGGAGGTCGATAGCGATCGTATCCGACGTTTGAATCCGCCGGAAAAAACGCCGGCTCTGTTCGAAAAGTGTCTTCCCTATGCTTTGGCACTAGGAGTGGAGCAAGCGTGGGCAAAGCAGTTTGCCGGAGTGCTAGCCCAAGCCGCCGGAGCAGTAGGCGGGACTACGACCACCTATTCGCCTGCCTGGTTTAGCAGTACGAATTGGGACACGTTCGATAGCAATCGATTCGCCGGCAGCTTCAGCAGTGATTTCTCTTCGGCCATTTCATCTGCTGCTTCGCCGCCGGGTTCGAGTTCCGGTTTCAGTAATAGCGGCGGCTCGTCCGGTGGTGGCGGCGGCGGTGGAGGTGGTGGCGGCTGGTGAGGCAGGGGCCAAGTGTGAACTCCTCGTCATTTCATTGCAAGAGATGATTTACATCGGCAATGCCTTGTTCGTCGGAGGGAACGACTATCCGGTGAAAGAGGTAGGGGTTGTTTCCATCGCGGTTCGTGATCCCCGTGAGACCAAGCGGGTCACCGAAGCCATCATCGCCTGCCTGGCGGATCGCGGGCAGAAAGCGTGACCTTTTGATCTTTCCCTTACGGTTGAATGCTTGGGGGCGCCGTATCCGCATTGACTCCTGTATCGGAAGGGATTGGCGGCTTCTGGGATGCGTCGCTAGGAGCTACGGCAGGTGCGTCGGGAACTAGTGTGGGTGCGTCAGGAGCTATTGTGGGTGCGCTGGGAGCTACGGTAGGAGCGTTGGGAGACACGGTAGCTGGGTTGGGAGCTATTGTGGGTGAGTTGGGAGCTACCGTGGGCTCATTGGGCCCTACCGTGGGTTCATTGGGCGCAACCGGGTTCGCGTTGGGAGCGGTTGTCGCACTCGGAGTTGCATGCTGTGATGCGCGCTGTGCAAAGCACACGCCCGGCAGCAATCCCAGTAGCATGCCACCAGCAATCAATTTCCTGATGCCATTTTGTTTACGTACTGAAAGAAAAGTGTCGGTTTCGACGGTTCGCGTGTCATCAGAAGGCATGTTTGATTTCTGATGAATAGAGACATTGCGGGCAAGCATGGGCTCTCCTTGAAGTCGTCGGGTTACTAAGAGAGAAAACTTCAGATGGGCTGACTTAGTTCAGAGAACCTGAAGGAAGAGACGGGTGGTAACCACTTCACTACAGACGATATCCGAATAGGCCAGAACTCGTCCGGTCAAAACTGAACATAGGGCAACGGCCTCTGCAGATTTTGAGAAGCGCGGGGATGAAACGGCGGTGATGGTTTTGGCGGCAAAACCAGTATTGGCCGGAAAGGTGCACTATTTTCAGTGCAACCAGATGTTTACCTGCCTTTCATCATCCTGTTACGTACTCTGTCCCACAATGTAGGCATGCAGGCTCCAACGCTTGATACGTTGCTCCTGTCAGATATCCACCTCGGGTCAGATATCAGCCGTGCTCGAGATGCCGTTGCGTTGCTCCAATCCTGCAGCTTTCGCCGTTTGATTCTCCTGGGCGACATCTTCTCCGACCTCAATTTCGCGCGCCTGGATGGCGATCATTGGGAATTTCTCTCCTGCATCCGCAAACTCTCCAATCGCAAACGCAACGTCGAGATCGTTTGGGTGGAAGGCAATCATGACGAAGGCCTCTCCAAGGTGATGTCCCACCTTGTGGGAGTTCCTGTGTTTAAGCGCTACGTTTGGACCTACAACGGACTGCGCCACCTGGCCATTCACGGCCACCAGTTCGACCGTTTCTCGCTGCACAACGAATTGCTCAGTCGCGGCGGAGAGCTGCTCTTCAGCCGCATACAGAAGCTCGACTTCGGCAACAAGCGCTTCTCCCGCTATCTCGATCGCCTCAACACACGCTGGCTGCGCCTCTCCACCAAGGTAGCTGCCAACGCCCTGGTCTACGCCAAAGCTGGTCGGATTGACCGCATCTTCTGCGGACACACGCATCTGCCTCTGCATCAGCATCGCGATGGTGTCGATTACTACAACACCGGTGCCTGGGTCGACCACCGCCCGACGTTTGTGACCGTCGGTGACGAAGGAGTTGCCATCCGTGAATACCAAGGCGGAACTAACGATCGTCATACCAGCGAAGAACGAGAGCCGGCACCTGCCGATATTACTGACCTCTTTGAGCAGGCAGGACTACCCGCTTTTGCCGCATACCAAAGTATTCGTTGCTGATGCGGGATCAACCGACGGCACCGCTGCCATCGCCCTCGCCATGAGCGATCGGCTCGACGTCAGCGTGATCCCCGGCGGCCTGCCGTCCGTCGGTCGCAACGCCGGAGCTCGCCTGGCGGAGACGCCGTACGTCCTGTTTGTCGATGCGGACATTGCGGTGCACGACCGTACCCTGTTGCGCCGCGCGGTCGAAAAGATGCGCCGCCGCCAACTGCATTGCCTGACCACCAATATCTGGTGCTCCGACGGCGACTGGCGGGATCATCTCCTCTACGCCGGAAATAACGTCTTTCAGTACGCCGGCGCGTGGGTCAAGCCATTTGCAACGGGCATGTTCATGTTGTTCGACAAGGCCAGGTTCGACGAACTGGGAGGCTTCAACGAAAACGCGCTCTTTGCCGAGGATTATCTGCTGAGCAAACGAGTCGCGCCGCGCCACTTCGGAATCGTCAGCGGGAACATCCACACGACCAACCGGCGCTTCCGCAAGATGGGTCATGCCAGGATCGCGACCATGTTCCTGCGTACCGCCCTGAATTCCTGGAACGAATCCTACTTCTTGCGCGATCACGGCTACTGGGGTGAGTAGCGCGCAACTTACTGCAGTGCGATTCCACAACGTGCTCAGGCTAGCTTAGTTCCTGACGGTGAGGACGGAGCAGCCTGCGCCGCATACCACTTCATAGGCGGTGGCCCACGGCATGTGGGCGGCCGTGCCGATGTGGGTTGAACGATGCAAACCCAAAACGATCGCGTCGGCCTTGAGATCGTTTGCTGCTTGCAGGATTTTTTCGCTCGGCAATCCAAACTCCACTAGAAACTCCGGTTCGATTGCCAGCTTGGGGGTTTGCAGTGTCCATTCCGTCAGCTGCCGGATGCGGGCTGTGTGAGTTTTCTCCCGCGCTTGCATGACGTCGTCCGCAGAGGGCCGAGTCACGCCCTCCGGCATCGGGACCACGGCCACAACATGGAGCAAAACCAGTTGCGTTCCGAAGTGATTGGCGGCCGAGATGGCATATGGCAGCGCATGCAAGGACGCCTCGCTGAAGCTGGTGGCAAACAGAAACGGCCGGATTGCTCTCGTGCTCCCCACTGGCGAATCCTGAAGGGATCCTGGACCAACCGTCAGAACAAGGCACTCCGTACGGCGAAAAATCGCTTCCGCTACCGAGCCCAGGAGCAGCTTCCCTAAGCCTCGCCGCGCGTGTGTACCGATCACTACCAAATCCACTTGTTCTTGCCTGATTACTTTTTCCAACTCTTCACACACGTCACCCGCGAGGACAATCACCTTATGACGCACACCGGCCAGTGCCCCACTTTGAGCCAGACGGTCCTGCATTTGATGAGCGTCCCTACGAACGGCCTCGACGGCCTCGTTTATTGCATCTGGACCCACCAGAGTGAATCCCAGTGAGGAAACCACGTGCACAAGATACAATCTCGCCCCATAGTGCCGGGCAATGGCTAGGCCGTGGCGGAGGGCTTTCTCCGATGCCTCCGAGAAGTCCGTCGCAATCAGGACCGAATTCAGGCGAAGGTCTCCACTCGGTACGACCCGTGACATGCGCACTTCCTTCCGCTGCTGCGACTACCAGTTGTTAAGGAAGTCTACCGGTTCTCCATCTTCTGGATCATCTGCTGCCGTTCCTGGGCCTGCATCTGCATCAGGGTTTGATACTGCTGCGGAGTGAGGATGGGCTTCATCTTAGCGTCGGTGGCTTCGGCGATCTGGCGCATCTTCATCGCCTTTTGCATCGGCGGCAGGCTGGTGTCGCTTTTCAGCGCCTTCACTTTAGGCGCCTCGTCCATGATGATAGGGGCGACCTGCCGCTTCTGCTGCGGCGTCAGTTGCAACGCAGCCGACATTTTCTCCAGCCTTTGCATGGCTTCGGGATTGACACCCATGGTGTCCTGAGCGGCGATAGGTGCGCACAGCGCCAGTGTGGCCACAAGGGTGGCTGCGATGACGGTGATTCTCGGCGTCTTCTTCATAAGCATTTCCTTTCGACGTTTCAATCCATTCGGGCCCACATTATATAGCTGCAAGGTACGGATAACGCGGAGTGCAAGCTGGAAAACGCCCGAATTTGATAGGAATGACACGGCTCTGCCGTCAGTGACACTCCGGGAAAGCCCGCGCTAGAATGAACCCTATGGCCGACTCTGCTGCCGAATCCGGCGAAACTATCGTCGTCGCTACGCCTCCGCAGAGTCGCACCAGGTGGTTCCTCCACTCGCTCGTCCCCTATCTGGTTGTCGTTCTCCTATGCTCTATCGTACTGCTCCGCCTCTATCATCTGAAGACTATAGATTTCCGGGTTCCTCTGGGCTTTGCCAGCGACAACCTCTTCTATCAGGCCCTGATCAAGAACTTTGTGACGACCGGCCATTACTATGTAAATCCATTGCTCGGCGCACCGGGGCAGCAGGAACTCTATGACTTCCCCATGCCTCACTGGATTCATCTTGTTGTCCTGGCCTTCATCCGATTATTTACATTCAATGCAGGAATCGCAATCAATCTCTTCTATTTGCTGGGTTATCTTCTATCGGCAATAACCGCGCTATACGCATTTCGCAAGTTGGGTATCTCCGCAGGGCTGGCTGCCGCCGGCGCAATCCTATTTGTCTTTTCGCCTTATCATCTATGGCGCGCCGAAGGACACCTGTTTCTTAGCGCCTACTACATCGTTCCATTGATGGCCATGGTTGCCGTATGGTTAGGTACGGGCGCGGAGCTCTTCAGGCTTGGTCGCTACTACAGGGACAACGGCTCGAGGCTGGTCACTCGTAACGGAGTAATCAGTGTTGTGGCATGCGTTTTGGTTGGTGTGGATAATCCTTACTATGCATTCTTTGGGGCTTATCTGATTCTAGTCGGCGGTCTGCTCGGTGCACTGCGACACCGCTTCAGAGCTGCTCTTGTTGCAGTAGTAGTTTTGCTGGCAGTCTTGGTCTCCACTTCTGCGATAGCTCTACTACCGAACGCCTACTACCTTCATAAGCACGGTCGTATAGCGGTAGCGGAGCGAACGCCGGTTGAATCCGAGCTGTACTCCCTCACCGTCACTCAACTGCTGGCTCCCGTCACCAATCATCGAATTCCAGCCCTTGCCAAATGGAAGCAGTACTACAACAGCCGCGCCCTCCTGGTGAATGAGAACGACAGCGCTGCTCTGGGCGTAGTAGGTGCGGTAGGATTTCTTGCCCTCCTGATTTGTCTGCTCCTACGCCGCTGCGACCCCCGTCTCTATGCGTTGAGCATACTTTGTATGTTTGCCACCTTGTTGGGAACCATGGGAGGCTTCGGAGCGATAGTCGGTTTTGTAGTGACCTCGCAGTTGCGGGCATTTAATCGCATCTCGATTTATATTGCATTCCTTACCATAGCCGCGGTCCTGATTATTCTGGACCGGATTGGCAAGACACGCCTTGGGGCTAACCATAAGCTACTAACCTTAATCGTTCTCCCTGTAACTCTTCTGGCTGTAGGACTACCCGACCAGATAGCCAAGCATCAGATGGCCCCCCGGGCTGAAGTTGAGAAGCTGTTTTGGCAGGACGCGGACTTTGTGAAGCGCATAGAGTCCATGGTCCCCCCCCACAGCATGATTTTCCAGCTTCCCTACGATCCCTTTCCTGAAAGCCCTCCCATCAATGCGATGGGCGATTACGACGAACTCAAGGGCTACTTACACTCGGATACTCTACGCTGGAGCTATGCAGCCATGAAAGGCCGGCCTACGGATCACTGGCTGGCCTTGGTTGCCGCTCAGCCGATTCCTGACATGGTTATGGCCATTACCGCTGCGGGCTTTGCAGGTATATACATCGATCGAAATGGATATCCGGACCGCGCCGCTATTCTAGAATCTGAATTGAAGGAATTATTAGGAAACGAACCTGTAGTAGGTGAGGGCGGACGGCTTTCGTTCTTTGTTCTCGACCAGGCCGCGATATCCCATCTAAACCGGCCGCTCAATCCAAAGCAGCAGGCTACCCTTGACCATCTACTACACCCCATCTCCGCCGACTTGGTAAATGGTTGTTGGCCGCAAGAACAGAACGGCGCTAGATCTTGGCATTGGTGCGGTCCCAAAGGTGAGATCGTAATGACCAATCCGTCTAATACGGAGCGTCGCGTCGTTATCGAGGCAAATATAGTTACGGCCGATAAAACGCCTTCCAGCGTGTGGATCGATGGACCTTCCTATAAGCGCAAGCTGGAGATCAGTCGCGACGGGACTCCCTGGCAGGCAGAGGTGTCACTGATGCCCGGTATATCCGTGTTCAACCTGATGTGCGGCGACTGCAAGAAGGTGGCAGCGCCGGATGATCTTCGCGCGATGTTCTTTCGTATAGAGAACTTCCGTTACCACGACATTGACAAGCCCTAGCCGTTAGGTTTCGACCGTCTTTTTCCCGCCGAGGGCGTCGATGATGCGGTCAAAGTCCTCCAGCGAGGAATATTCGATGAGGATCTTGCCTTTGCCCTTGCGGTCGTCGATGGTGACGCGGACGCCTAATGCCTGCTGCAACGTGTTTTCTGCTTCGCGGACGTTGGGATCGATGATGCGCTGCTTCTCGCTCCTGGGAACCAACGGCTGCACCAGATGCGCGACCGCCTCTTCGGTTTGCCGCACCGAGAGTCCGTGATCGACTATGCGACGCGCCACCCGGTCGATCTGCTCGGGGGAATCCAATGGCATCATCGCCTTGGCATGGCCGAAGCTGATCTCATTGCGCTCCATCAGACCTTGCACGTAGAGCGGCAGTTTCAGCAGACGCAGGAAGTTGGATATGGTCGAGCGCTCCTTGCCGGTGCGCAGCGACATCTGGTCCTGGGTCAGGCCGAACTCCCGCGACAGCCGCTCGAAGGCGCGGGCCTGCTCAATGGCGTTCAGGTCCTCGCGCTGCAGGTTCTCGATGATGGTCATCTCCATCGCCTGCACGTTGGAGACTTGTCGCACTACGGCGGGAATCGTGGGCAAGCCGATGCTGCGCGAAGCTTCCCAGCGCCGCTCGCCCGCAATCACCTGGTAGCGGCCGCCCGCCACCGGACGAACCACGATCGGCTGCAACACTCCCACTGTCTTGATGGAAGCGGCCAGCTCGTCCAGCGCGACCCGGTCGAGCGAGGCCGTGCGCGTCTGGTAAGGATTGCGGTCCAGCTGCGCCAGAGGAATGTGGAGCAGTTCGTCGACGTCGGCCTTGGGAGTGGCGACGGCGACCGGAGCGTGCGGGACCTGCCGCGCCGGAAGCAAGGTCTCCAGTCCGCGGCCAAGAACTTTGCGTTTGTCGGTGGTCATTGTCATCAATTAGCAATTAACGACTAGCCAGCACGGCGCAACCTGCAACTTTTCGTTAGCGGGGAAAGTCTTAGAGGCGCGCCGAGTCGCCCCATTATAAGCGCGCTTCCGAGAGGAGGAAGGAAAATCAGTTGTGGAAAACTTGGGTTATGACTAAATGCGATGCGTGCACGTAGCCGGGAACATCTCGTGATGTGTCATCCTGAGCGGAGGCGCGCTTCTTTTGCGCGCCGGAGTCGAAGGACCCCTAATTTGGCAGGCCGCCCTACCATGGCTTATCCCAGTGCGGAGTGCAGCGCGTCCGCCAGCTTGGTATGACGAAACCGGTATCCGGCCGCATTCAGCTTCGCCGGCAGCACACGTGCCGAGGTCAACAGTAACTCCTGCCCCATCTCGCCGAGCAATCCCCGCACCACGAACTCCGGCAAGGGAAATATTGTAGGACGATGTAATTCCCGGCCCAGCGCGCGCACGAACTCGTCATTGCGAACCGGCTCCGGCGCCACGATGTTCACCGGCCCGCGCAAGCTGTCATGCTTCAGCGCGAACACCATCGCGCCAATCACATCGTCCAGCGCAATCCAGCTCCAATATTGTTTTCCACTACCCACTCTGCCACCCAGCCCAAGCCGGAACGGCGTCAGCATCGGCTTCAGCGCGCCTCCATCGCGGGCCAGCACCACTCCAATGCGCAGATTAACCACGCGCACGCCAGCCTCGCTGGCCGGAGCCGTCGCGGCCTCCCATTGCTTCACCACTTCGGCCAGAAATCCTCGTCCTGCCGAAGATTCCTCCGTCAGCAACTCGTCTCCCCGATCGCCGTAGTAGCTCATGCCCGATGCCGATACAAATACCCGCGGCTTTCCACTCTGCCGATAACTCTCGGCGGCTGCGGTCGCCAGAGTTCGCGTGCCGCCAACACGGCTCTCCAGAACTTCCTGTTTGAACTTTTTCGTCCACAGACCGGCAATGTTCTTGCCCGCCAGATGCACCACGGCATCGCAGTCGGCAAGCTTCGCCGGATCGAGCGGCTGCTTCGGGTCCCACTGCACCTCGCCAGCTCGCGCTGGGCGACGCACCAGCGCAACCGGCTCATCACCCTCCGCCCGCAAAGCGCGCGTCAGCGCCGAACCCAGCAATCCCGACGCTCCACTGATCAGTACGCGCATATCTCTCCGTACCCGTATTGGGTACGACTTTACCCTATTTTGGGTCAGCAAGGTCGATGTCTCGATTCGATGCTGAATGGTCCTGCGCGCGTCCTTCAAACACCAGTAAATTTCTCGTCGTATAATCGGACATGGCGACTTTGCGCCAACAGATCGCGACCAATGTTCTGACCGTCACCCGCTTTCGCGATCTCCTGCGCAAGGTCCGCTCCTACCGCGAGAGCGAAGACCTTTCGCTCATCAAGAAAGCTTACGAGTTTTCCCTCTTACATCACAAAGGAACGGCGCGCGAGTCGGGCGAACCTTTTCTCGCGCACCCCTTGCAGGTGGCCACGATTCTGGCGGAAATGCGCCTCGACACCACTGCCATCGCCGCCGGCTTGCTGCATGACGTGGTCGAAGACACCACAGTAACCGTCCAGGACATCAACACCGAATTCGGCGAGCAAGTCGCCCACATCGTCGAAGGCGTCACCAAGATCAACAAAATCGAATTTGCGTCCTCTGAAGAAGCCCAGGCCGAGAACGTCCGCAAGATGGTCCTGGCCATGATGGACGACATTCGCGTGGTGCTCATCAAGCTGGCCGATCGCCTGCACAACATGCGCACCCTGAAGTTCCTCTCGCCTGAGCGGCAACAGAAAATTGCGCACGAGACGCTCGACATTTACGCGCCAATCGCCCACCGTCTCGGCATGAACAAAATTCGCGGCGAACTTGAAGATCTCGCCTTCCAGTATGTCGATCCCATCTCCTACAACCAGGTCAAAGATGCCATTGAGTCGCGCCGCAAAGAAGGCGAGGCGTTTCTCTCTGAGGTACAAGGCGTCATCGAGCAGAAGCTGAAGGAGAACAAAATTCAGGCGCGCGTAGAGGCCCGCATCAAGCGCCTATACAGCATCTGGCAGAAGATACAGCGCCAGCGCATTTCCATCGAGCAGATCTACGACATGCTGGCGATGCGCATCATCACCCAGTCGGAAAGCGATTGCTACGCCGTGCTCGGCATCATTCACAATCAATGGCGACCGGTGCCGGGACGCATCAAGGACTTCATCGCCATCCCCCGCAATAATTTCTACAAGTCGCTGCACACTACGGTCATTTCCGAAAAAGGCCACGCCTTCGAAGTGCAGATCCGCACCGAGGACATGCACAAGATGGCCGAGGAAGGCATCGCCGCGCACTGGAAATACAAGGACGGCCCGGTTTCGGCGCGCGACGAACAGCGTCTGGCATGGCTGCGGCAAGTGGTCGAGTGGCAGCGCGACATCAAGAACTCCAAGGAATTTCTCGCGACCCTGAAGATCGATCTCTACCCTGAGGAGGTCTACACCTTCACTCCCAAGGGCCGCATCGTGATTCTGCCACGCGACGCCACGCCCATCGACTTCGCTTACACCGTGCACACCGAAGTGGGCCACACCTGCGTCGGCGCCAAGGTCAACGGACGCATCGTCGCGCTGCGTTATAAATTGCGCTCCGGCGACATTGTTGAAATCCTCACCCAGCCGGGACACAATCCCAGCCGCGACTGGTTGCAATACACCAAGTCATCCCGTGCCCGCCAGAAGATCAAGCACTGGCTCAACCTGCATCAGCGCGAGCGCGCCGTCGAAATCGGCCGCAAACTCATGGAGAAGGAAGCGCGCAAGTACCGCATCTCCATGAAGTCGCTGAACGATGCGGAGCTGATGCGCGTCTCCTCCGAGAACGGTTTGGCCAAGCCTGACGACTTGCTCGCCGCCATCGGCTACGGCAAGTTTTCCGCGCGCAGTATTCTGGCTCGCCTGGTGCCCGCCGACGAAGCGCAGTCCTTCTCCGGCCACGCTCCGGCTCCTACCACCGACGAAGGCTCAAACAGCGGCTTTACCAACGTCGTTCGCCGCGTCTTCGGTAGCGACAACTCGGCAATCAAGGTCAAGGATCACGACGACCTGATGGTCTATCGTGCGCGATGTTGTAACCCCATTCGCGGCGAGGAGATCGTCGGCTACGTCACCCGCGGCAAGGGCGTCGCGGTGCATTCCGCTTCCTGCGCCAACGTCGAGAACCTGATGTTCGAGCCAGAGCGCCGCATCGCCGTCGAGTGGGGACGCGATGCCGCTTCCCCCATCTGGCAAGCTGGCTACCCGGTCAAGCTGGCCGTCTCCTGCGACAACCGTCCCGGCATGTTGAAACAGATCGCCACCGTCATCAGCGACGCCAACACCAACATCCGCAACATCGAAGCCAAAACCGCCGAGGATCACGCCACAGTAGAGCTTGTCGCCGACATCGCCGACCTGAAGCACCTCGAGCGCATCGTCACCGGCGTGCGTAAAATTCCCGGCGTCCGCGATGTGCAGCGACTGCAGAAGCCGTAGCTTTCAGCTGTCATAAGTTAGGAACTGGAAATGCGTTTCTACACAACAGAGGAATGCGAGGAGTGGCTTCGTGAACGGAAACGCTCGAAGCCTGATGATGCGCCCGAATCGCAGGTGGAGCAAGCTGACTACCGCGCGGAGCCCCACCGTATTTATCACTTGGCCCATTGGATCGCAAGCTCGCTGACGTATCGGATGCCGACACTGCTTTGGATCACTGAATGGGGTATCTGGTCAAGCGGCGAGAACTGGCATTTGTATTACAAGCTGCGTTACAGCTACGGCGACACGCGGCTCCTTCATGAAGCGCCGGGCCACCTGTTTCTTGAGCATGAATCGGAGGATCTGGCATCCTTCCTGCAGATCGCCATGCTGAACGGCTGGGGTGGGTACATCTTAACGCAAGCCAACTACGTGAATGCGTTCTTCAGCCATGATGAGTACATCAAGTTCTTCGCTAAAGTTGACGGTAGCCTTATGGATGTTCGCAAGGAGTGGATAACCAGCAGTTAGGTCCGTGTTATTCTGAGCCCGTGAAACTGACAGCTATATTTGAGCCAGCTAGAGCGGGTGGCTACACCTGCTTCGTGGAGGAGATTCCTGCGGCAATATCGCAGGGAGAAACCCTCGAGGAAGCTAAGGCAAACCTGCGCGACGCGCTCCAGCTCGTGCTGGAATGCCAGCGTGAGCTCTAGCTGTCATTTCGATTGTCAGCGCCATCATTTCTCGGTTTTCTTCCACACTAAGTCCCAGCTCTCGCGCCGATCGACAAATCCCGTGATCTTGCCTTTGCCGTCGCGCTGAAAGATCTTCCGGATACGTGGCTGTTCGGGGACGAAGAGCACGTCGCGCACTTCAATCTTCAGCGGTCTCATCGTGCTGCCGGGCCGGCCGCCCATGAGTTGCGACCCATCCGACCGAATTACATAGACGAGATCCGGCCCGGCTGAATAGCGGCCCACGTATTGCTCCAGTTCTTTCGGCGGCAGTGAGATCGACGGAGGGTCCTTGGGCACCGCGTAGGCATGAACCAGATAGAGCTTCCACTCGCCATCGTCGCGGCGCCAGGTCTCGGTCGTCAGGTAGCGCGCGTGGAGCACCTGGCCGTGGTAATTCTCCTGCTCGTCGTCGTTGTGAATTACCGTGGCCAGGTCCCCCGAAATGTGGGCCACGTAATAGGTAATGCGAAGGCTGGAGGCGCCGGCAGGCAGCGGCTCCAGTTGCTTCAGAAACGCGGCCCGATCCATGGCCACGCCGTTCTCGTCCACGTAAACCGCATCGGTGGCCAGCGCGTCTTCCCACACTTTGCGATTGCCGGGCGCGATGGCGTCCAGCAGCGCCTGATCCTTGGCACGCAATAGCGCCGTGATCTGGTCTGTGGTGTTGGTGGTGGCGGGAGTTTGCAGCGCGAAGGCAAGTGCGAGAGAGAAGAGGTACAGCATGGCACAATTCTATTTCGCAGGCGGCAGAGACGCTATTCCCGAGGCCTTAAGCTGAGCACCATTGCCACGTTGGAAGCGATCGTCGCGTCAGCCATAGCCTGCCAAGTGGGCGCGAGCGAAAAATCGGGATTGGCTAAATGCCGCTCTGGATAATATTTCTGCCAGATTCCCACAATTGAACAGCAGCTGAAATTCGCACCGGACTGATCGCTCTAGTGTTTCAAAGCCGCGAAAATAGTGCGTGAAATTGTTGCTGGCCAAAGAGCAGTTTTCGCATTGCACAAAATTCTGGCACATGCCTGTGGACGAGCTGCACTCGATTGAAAACAAATGAGATATAGTCGCGATAATTTTATTGACTTTAGAAATGAGGGGAGTAAAAACACACTCGTTCCTTGATGAGTTTCCAAAGTTGTCGCGGTCAAGCAGCAAGCTTCCTCAACGCGCAAGCGAGGAGGATAACCGGCAAGTCCGGTGACCTGAAGCGAGGTCACTGTCGGTGCTCACGGCACTAGGCAGAGCGACCGCAACAGTTGTCGCGAGGTGCATGACAGGCGGGAACAGGAAATGAGTCAAGGGCAAGACGGGAATCCCGAGGCGTTGATCGGTCATTCCGGTTAGTCGCGAGTCCGGCATCCAAGCCGACAGTCGTGCCGATACGCAAGTATCCGGCAAGACAGTCCGGCAAAGGTTTGAACGTGACCCACTGGCCGAAAGCGAGCGGTCAAGAACGCACTCGGGATTCCTTTTTAGCTCTCAGCTTTCAGCCGTCAGCTCCTACCGCTATTGCCTGAGCACCATCACTCGGAGACAGCAACCAGGGTCCGTCGGGTCGGGAAAGCCCCGCCTAGCCAACAGAAGGCTAGAACGGGGCACCCGCAGCGGCCTTAGCTGATGGCTGATAGCTGAAAGCTGACGGCTTTCTACAACGGTATATTTCCGTGCTTCTTGGGCGGGTTCTTGTCGCGCTTGTTCTCCAGCATCTCCAGAGCTTGAATCAGCTTTCGCCGCGTGTCGCGGGGGCGGATCACGGCGTCCAGGTATCCCCGCTCAGCCGCGACGTATGGGTTGGCAAAGCGCTCGCGGAACTCCTCGATCTTGGCCGCGCGATCCGCCTCGGGATTCTCCGCCTTCTCCAGCTCGCGACGGTAGACAATGTTCACCGCACCTTCAGGCCCCATGACGGCGATCTCGGCTGTTGGCCACGCGTAGTTCACATCGGTGCGAATATGCTTGGAGGCCATCACGCAATATGCGCCCCCATAAGCCTTGCGCGTGATGACGGTGATCTTCGGCACCGTCGCCTCCGAGAAGGCGTACAGCAGCTTGGCGCCGTGGGTGATGATGCCGCCATACTCCTGCTGCGTGCCGGGCAGAAATCCCGGAACATCTTCAAAGGTGATGAGCGGGATGTTGAAGCAATCGCAGAAGCGGACGAAGCGCGCGCCCTTGATGCTGGCGCTGATATCGAGCACTCCCGCCAGAAACGCCGGTTGGTTGGCGACAATGCCCACCGGCTTGCCGTTCAGCCGCGCAAAGCCGATGACGATGTTCTTCGCGTAATGCTCCTGCACCTCGAAGAAGTAGGTGTCGTCGACGACGGTGTTGATCACGTCTTTAATGTCGTAAGGCTGGTTCGACTCGGTTGGGACGATGGTGTCCAGGCGCTCGTCGGCGCGGTCGATGGGATCGGTGCATGGCTTGCGCGGAGGATCGTCGAGATTGTTGGACGGCAGAAAGCTGAACAGCTCGCGGATCATGCTGAGGCACTCGGCATCGTCATGCGCCATGAAGTGCGCCACGCCTGACTTCTCGTTGTGGGTCACGGCACCGCCGAGTTCTTCCTTGGTGACCTCTTCGTGCGTCACCGACTTGATGACCTCCGGCCCGGTGATGAACATGTAGGAGGTGTTCTGCACCATCAGGATGAAGTCGGTCATCGCCGGAGAATAGACCGCGCCGCCGGCGCACGGTCCCATGATGGCCGAGATCTGCGGCACGACCCCCGACGACAGCACATTGCGGAGGAAGATGTCGGCGTAGCCTGCCAGGGAGCGGACGCCCTCCTGAATGCGCGCGCCACCGGAGTCGTTAAGGCCGATCACGGGCGCGCCCACCCTCATCGCCATATCCATGATCTTCACGATCTTGGCCGCGTTGGTTTCCGACAGCGAGCCGCCGAAAACGGTGAAGTCCTGCGCAAAGACGAAGACCAGCCGGCCCTCGATGCGGCCGTAGCCGGTGAGGAAGCCGTCGCCGAAATACTTCTGCTCATCCATACCGAAGTCGGTGCAGCGATGGACGACCAGCTTGTCGGTTTCTTCAAAGGTGCCCTCGTCGAGCAGAAACTCGATGCGCTCCCGCGCTGACATCTTGCCCTGCTTGTGCTCGCGCGCCCGGCGCTCTTCGCCGCCGCCGGCCTCAGCCAGTGAATCGCGGCGTTTCAGTTCAGCCAATTTCTGTTCCAGATTCATGGCTGGGATTATAAACAGCCGTCGCGGTTTAGCGGGTGATAGAGCGCTATGGGCGAGTCACCCAAAGGTGTGACGAACGCACTTGGCAATCCGGTCGGCGTCATCTTGCGATGCGCCGATATTAGTTAGCCTGGGCTCGGGATTCATCGGCCCTGAACCAGAAGCCGGGCGTACTTTACGCTTCGCTTACTGTATCGGAATGCGATAGAGGTTGCGGCGAGTGTTCCTCCGAACGTAAGCGTAGGTAGACGAATTCACGGCAGAAGTCACGGAGTCGGAGATGGTAGCGACGGGCTTGGCCGCTTTGAGGTCATCGTTGCCGACGATTCCCTGCGGCGGCGCATTGGGAAGTCCGGTTGCTGGAGACGTCGGCAACACATGGAACTCGCTGGTGAGCGCTTCGAAATAAAAGTAGAAGAACTTTCCGCTGGCATCCCAAATGCCGCCGCAATAGCCGGTGCACAAGGTCACTACTGGTCCGCCATCAATCGGAAGTGCCTGCGTTACGACAGACGGCTCCGCGACATTACTGGCGTCGGCAAAGAGCAGCCAGCGGCCGTCGGGCGAGACAGCGCCCAGATCGAGCACCGGCTGGGCCAGCAACTTGCGGCGATTGCTGCCGTCGGGCTTCATACGGTAGACGAAGTTGCCGCCCGGTTCGACGACGCGGAAGACGAGATCGCCATCGGGCAGGAAGTACGGCAAGTCCTCGTTGCCGCTGGAGGTGAGCTTCACCGGCGAAGAGCGGCGGTTGGTGGGCGCGATCCAAAGCGTGGAATGGCCGCTCTTGTCCCCCACCGAGAAGGCGACGTACTTGCCGTCGCCGGAAACGCTGTAGGCTTCTTCCACGGCATATCCGGGCAGGAGCTTCTCCTGCTGGCCACTGCGCACATCGCGCCGCCACAGCTCGAAGTTCCGCCCTTCGCCACTGCTCATCTGGAAGTAAAGCGTGCTGCCGTCGGCGGAGTACTGAGGCGCGCGCGAACTTCCCTCCGAAGAGATGGCGTGCTCGCCGCCGGAGTCGTGGATCCAGGCGGTGGAGTCGGTGGAACCGACGGAGGTGAGCAGCGACTTGCCGTCGGGCGCCATGGCAATGCCTTCCTGCGTGGTGGGCCCGAAGGTGATCTGCTCCGGCTGGCCATCGGGAAAGCGCTGTCGCCAGATGTGGAAGCCGGTCGTCTCAACCGACAGGTAGATCCATTTGCCGTCAGGCGACCAGGCGCCGGCCAGGCAGGTGCGGTCGGGCGGACCGACAACGTGGACAGTGCCGCTGCGATCAAACGGCACCACGCGGCAGGGTATGAGTTCACCGTGGTTATCCATCTCGACGATGAGCACCCAGTGACCATCGGGCGAAAGATACGAGTGGTGCGCCATGCTGCGATTGCCTTCGGGCCAGTAAACATTACGCCGGTCGCCGCGGCTCTCGTCGGTGGTTACCACGCCCATGTGCAAGCCTTCGGCAATCTCGGAGAACAACAGGCGCTTGCCGTTGTCGACCCAGGTGAGGGACGAGGAGTTGGGCAGGAACAGACGCGTTTCGCCGCCCAGCATGGGAACTTGCCATGTCTCCCAGGGCTCGAGAACGCTATACGCGATGCGCGAGCTATCGGGCGAAAACGTCGGACTGAATTTTTGCCGGTCGTCATGCGTTAGTTGCACCGGCTCGCCGCTGGGCAGCAGCTTGACGTAGACCTGTCCCGCGCCGATGAAGGAGCTGGCTCCGCGGATGAAGGCGAGCATGCGGCCGTCGGGCGAGAGCGTGGGATAGACCGCCGAATCGGTGAAGAAGGTGAGCTGCTCCCACTCCGTCGATGGCGGAGCTTTGCTGTTCGATGAGCGATAGAACCACCAGCCTCCCGCTCCGCAGATAAGTAGAACCAGTGCGGCGACAAGGTAGAGAGCTATTCGGTCGCGCCCCGGCGCAGCGGTGCTGGGCGGCGATAACACTTGGGTGCCGGAAGGAAAGCGGTGAGAGCCTGAGCCGCTGTCGCGCTTCAGCCGCTCCAGATCGGCCCGCATGTCGGCGCTGTGCTGATAGCGAAGATTACGATCTTTCTCCAGGGCCTTGTCGATGATGTGTTCCAACTCGGCTGGCAAATCGGGATTGAGCCGTATCGCCGGTACGGGCGCGCGATTCACGATCGCTTCGCACGTCATGGCCGAGCTCTCGCCCCGAAACGGAAGCTTGCCCGTGGCCATCTCGTACAGCACCGCACCGAAGGAGAAGATGTCGGTGCGCCTATCGAGCTCCCGGGCTCGCACCTGTTCCGGCGACATGTACGCTACGGTTCCGGCTATGGCTCCGGGACTGGTGAGCTGCTCCTCGCTGATTGCCGTCTCTCGCGCAGTCGCTTCGTCACCCGGCTGCGCTCCTCGGTGGGCGGCGTTGACCTTCGCCAGCCCGAAATCCAGGATCTTGGCGTGGCCGCGCCTGGTTAGAAAGATGTTCGCCGGCTTGATGTCGCGATGAATGATGCCGGCCGCGTGGGCAGCCTCCAGGGCATCTGTGATGTCGATTCCGATTTGCATCAGCGTCTCGAGTTCCAGCGGTTGGCCTGCGATTCGATGCGCCAGCGTCACGCCCTCGAGACACTCCATGACGAGAAACGGCCTGCCATCCTGCTGTGCGATCTCGTAAATGGTGCAGATGTTGGGATGATTGAGCGCCGAAGCGGCTCGCGCCTCGCGCTGAAAGCGCGCCAATGACACTGGATCGCTGGCCACATCGTCGGGCAGGAATTTCAGCGCCACAAAACGCCGGAGGTCGAGGTCCTCGGCTTTGTAGACGACGCCCATTCCACCGCTGCCAAGTTTCTCCACAACGCGGTAGTGCGAAATAATCTCGCCGATCATGCGGTTGCCCTACGGGGTCGTTTCATCTTAACCGAAGTGTTCCCAGCCGCGTGCCCCGCCGCTGCTGATTTTCGAGACGCGGGGTGAATGGTCGGTCTGAGATTATCCATCCTTGATTGCGGCGAAAATAGCGGCGATACAGCCCGTAACAGCGTCATTGCTAGAGTGGTGCATGGGAATTCTTTCCTCGCTGGCCCAGCTTGTAGTAGGATGGCCGAGCTTTGTCAAACAAAGGAAATTCCAGTTGCGAAATCAAAGGAGATTCTTGATGAAAGGGCTCACTAAGAAGGCTGGGCTGTATCTGACATTGTTGCTAGCCGCGTCCGTCCTCATTCCCTCGGCTTTCTGCCAAGGTCTGCCGTCATTCGGAAACGTAGTGATTGTGGTGGGCGAGAACACGGATTACAGTACGGCCTACAACTCCAAAAACATGCCTTTTTTGACCGCCCTCGCCAACGAGTATGGCCTCGGAGTGAACTACTACTCGGACACACATCCTTCGATCGGCAACTATCTCAACTTAGTGACCGGCAATATTCTTACCGACGATGACAGCCAGACCCCAGAGAGCTTTCCGGTCTCGCTGAATAACATTGCGCTCGAGGTGCAAAATGCGGGCGGGACTTGGAAAGACTATGTAGAGAACCTCCCCGGCGCCAACTTTTGCGGTGGACTGAATAAGGGAAGTTACTACGTCCGCCACGATCCGCTGGAATACATGACGACCATCAACACCGAGAGAAGCAACTTTGTGTGCTTCAGTAAGTTCGCCCAGGATGTGCTCCTGCACAAGCTGCCCAATCTGTCGTGGATCGTGCCCAACGGGTGCGATGACGCGCACGACTGCTCCATCACAACCTTCGACACCTGGCTGCATGATGAAATCGGACCTTTGGTTCTGAGCCCCTACTTTAGGCCCGGGGGCACGGGTTTGCTGATCATCGTTTTCGACGAGAACAACGATGACGGAAGCCCGGATTGCCAGACCACGACTGAAGGTCTGGGTTGCGGCGGGCAAGTTGAACTGGTCGTGGTCAGCCCCTTCAGCAAGAAGGGATACCAGTCGCCCGGCGGCGATACGCGGAACCACAACAACAGTTACGATGAAGGGGACATCCTGCGCCTGATGGCACAGGGACTCGGCCTGCCTACGACCAATCTGGGTTGGGCTACCAATGGGCTGCCCATGGCTGATTTTTTCTCCACCGAAGACAAGCACTGAAGCTTCTGTGCGATGAAGGTCCACTCCCTTGGCGGATCATCGGGCGTGTCCCCCTGACGATAGGTGTGCAAATCAGATCGTACTCGGGAACACGCCTTCTTTCATTGCATCCAGGCTATCGTGTTTCCGCGCCTGCGGCGCTCTTTCTTCGCGATTGAGGTTTCGGTGGTCCGAGGTTTTGGCGATTGCGTTGGTCATCCGAAGTGCTCCCACCCGGCAGGCTTGAGGACCTCGTTGTCTCCGTCGGGCGTCAACAGCTTCATCTGCCTGCGGCGAACGATCTCGCCAATCCGCGTGACCGCAACGCCGGCGATCTGCTTCGGAATCCGCCGATCGGGGCGGGCGGTGAATAGCAATTCGTACTCTTCGCCGCCATGCAACGCCAGTTGCAGACCGCCATCGCCAAGCCCCATCGCTTTGGGCAGCGCATCGGCATAAACTACTGCTCCACTTTTGCTCTCGTCGCAGATGTGGCCCAGGTCAGTCGACAGCCCGTCGCTGATGTCGATCATTGCCGAAACCAGCTTTTTCTCGCGCAGGAATTGACCGACTGCGATCCGCGGCTCGGGATAGAAGTGCTTGGGATGCGATCTTGGCCGGAGCTTCTCGCCATCTCTTAGGAGATTCAACGCCGCCGACGCCGAGCCGAGCGTACCTGTGACGTAGAGCAAATCGCCAGGCCTTGCTCCTGATCGCAACACCGCTTCCCCGGCTGGCACCGAGCCCAGCACCACGATGTCGGCCAGCACTCCGCCCGGCGACTGTGCCGTATCCCCGCCCGCCAAAGTAACGCTGTACCGCTTGGCCAGCTTCAGCAAGCCGCCGATGAACTGGTCCACCCACTTCTGCGGCAGCTCCGGCGGCAGCGCCAATGAGAGGAACGCAGCTCGCGGTATCCCGCCCATGGCTGCAATGTCGCTGAGGCCGCGGGCCAGGCAGCGGTGCCCGACCGCGTCCGCCGGATGCCACTCGCGGCGGAAGTGAACGTCCTCCAGGCTGAAATCTGTCGTCACCAGTACTTCGTGGCCGCGCGGCATCTGCAGCACCGCACAGTCGTCGCCGATTCCCCTGCCCGCGCTACGGTTGCCGCGGGCGGCGGCGCGGCGAATGCGCTCAATCAACAGCTTTTCCTTCAGGGGCACGGGCAGCCTCCAGGCACGGTTGGGACGTCAAATACTTATAAATGGTATGGGGAGAAGAAGCGCGGAAATAACTGGGAGCACATTGCCAACGGGGAGCGGTTACTGGCTAGATATCTGGATCCCTAACTACTGTTATCAAGTTTGTTTACAGTACTTTAGTTGTATTGGACCGGTACAAGTTGTTTGACACTGGTAGCTGCTTCTGTTACGGTTTGATGTCATCCAGCTAATACCAGCCGAGTACCCGGCATCGTAATATCCGCCGGCATGGAAAGCCCGGCAGTTTGCGGCGTTCCAGGTTCCCAGCAGTTCGGGGTCGGAGAAGGCTTAACGTTCCGGTTTTTCATAGGTAAGACGGTTGCTCCCGGAACATTTTTTATACGAGGGCCACAGCTTTTGCGTAAACGCTTTTATATTCTCTTCGTAGCCCGCGACGCGGAAGGCCAGCTACGAAAAATCCCCATTCCCGTTCACTATCTCTACGTGTTCCTTGCCGGCGCACTGATCGGCATGTTCACCATCACCGGCATGGCCGGCTCTTACACCCGCATGCTGTGGAAGGTGGCCAGCTTTGACCAGCTGCGCTCCGAAAAGAAAGCCCTGCAGACGCGCTACGTGCAACTGGAGCAGGTGAATCACGAGAAGGACATCCAGGTTGCCTCGCTGGGCTCGCTGGCCAATGAAGTCTCCGTCATTTACGGTCTGAAGCCCAATGCCAAGCTGCTGAAAGCCAGCGAGGGGCCGGTCAAGCCCGAAGAAGTGAAGTACTCCATGGACCAACTCTACGCGTTGCGCAGTTCAGCTTTGAACGGCTCGGCAACCGCCGCATTGGGGATGGGCCTGACCCACAACGCCACGCTGACTGACTGGACCAACGCGACTACTGCTCCCACATTGTGGCCCGTCATCGGTCCTATCACGGGCGCATTCGGCGAACGGGTCGATCCGTTCAACGGTGAAGGCGCTTTCCACTCCGGCGTAGACATCTCCTGCCGCTATGGGGAACCGGTACTGGCTCCGGCCGACGGCATTGTCACCTACGCTGACTTCTACAATGGCTATGGCCGCATGTTGCAAATCGATCACGGTAACGGCATCACGACCCGCTATGGACATCTGTCGGGCTTCGCCGTGAGCGACGGGCAAACCATCCGCAAAGGACAGGTCATTGCTTATGTCGGCCTGTCAGGCCGGAGCACAGGCCCGCACCTGCATTACGAAGTCCGGATCCACGACACGCCTGTCAATCCGCACAAATTCCTCCGCGGCACCTTCGCCGAACTTAGTTTGGCTCCGCGAGGCTAGAGCCCCGATCGCCAGCCGAGAAGTCGAGTCTGCTTTCCCGATCTTTTCCGCAGCCGCCTTCCCCATCCCGGCCTCGAAATTGTTCCACGTGGAACAAGAACGCGAATTCGCGTTCGCTTTTACTGCGCTGACGAGCTGCCAGCCGTCCCATTTTGGGAAAGAACCGGTCAGGAAGCCGCGATCACGCACCCTCTGCGCGGCGATCTTCAGCCCGGAGCGGGCGACATTTGGGTTAGCCGTGAGGCGCAAGCCCGCGTTAGCGTCCGGCGAGTGACCTGGGCGCGCCGACTCGTGCCGATGCGTCCCGAGCGTAGCCGGGGGAAAGGCGCGCAACCTGATTTCAAAATGGGCCGCGACCCGCGCCGTTAAAGATTGACAACCACGCGAAATGACGAAACAATCCCAGCCTAAACCTCAGGCCCACAACTTCACTTGTCGCATTTGCAGTACACGCAAGGAGTGCTCATGCGCCGCGTCACCTCGTCTTTTGCCTTGGTTGCCTTCGCCCTGGTGATGTTCTCTGCCGCTTTCGCCCAGCAAGCTTCCGTTACAACTGTTCCCAATCTCATTCGCTACGGCGGGACGCTGAGAGACACACAGGGTGCGCCGCCTTCTTCCTCTGCTGTGGGTGTCACCTTCGCCATCTACAACCAGCAGGATGGAGGTGCGCCAATCTGGATGGAGACGCAGAACGTCGCGCTCGATGCCAGTGGCAATTACAGTGTGCTGTTGGGGAGCACAACTGCCGCAGGACTTCCGGCTGATCTGTTCTCGCAGGAAGAGCAGCGCTGGCTGGGCGTGCAGGTGCAGGGACAAGCTGAGGAGCCTCGCGTGTTGCTGGTGAGCGTGCCCTATGCCTTCAAAGCGCATGAGGCCGAGACGCTGGGCGGTAAGAGTGTTTCCGATTTCGTGCTGGCCGACGGCGCCAGTCCTTCAGCCAATGGCAGCAGTGCCGGCCAGGCGTCGTCATCCCCGGCGAATAATTCCCCCGCGAATACGCCTGGAACGAAGAAGGGTGCTGCCAGCGACGGGCCGACGAAC
>JBEKXQ010000037.1:0-67579 GCA_049511915.1 Candidatus Korobacteraceae bacterium | reverse complement strand
CTTCTTGAACTCGTCGATCAGCCAGTCCACGATGCGCTGGTCGATATTGTCGCCGCCCAGGTGCGTGTCGCCGTTGGTCGACTTCACCTCGATGACGCCCTCGCCCACTTCCAGAATGGAGATGTCGAAGGTGCCGCCGCCGAAGTCATACACGGCGATGGTCTCGTCCTTCTTCTTGTCGAGCCCGTAGGCCAGCGCGGCCGCCGTCGGCTCGTTGATGATGCGCTTCACTTCGAGGCCGGCAATTTGGCCTGCGTCCTTCGTCGCCTGGCGCTGCGCGTCGTTAAAATACGCCGGTACAGTGATAACGGCTTCCGTGACCTTCTCGCCGAGATAATCCTCAGCGGCCTTCTTCAGCTTTTGCAGAATCATCGCCGAGACCTGCGGCGGGGTGTATTCCTTGCCCTGCGCCACGACGGCGACGTGATCGCCCGACTGCACTACCTTGTAGGGCACCATCTTCATCTCTTCCGACACTTCGTCGTACCGGCGGCCCATGAAACGCTTGATGGAGTAAACAGTGTTTTCCGGATTGGTAATGGCTTGGCGCTTGGCTACCTGCCCGACCAGCCTCTCGCCATTCTTAGTGAATCCGACAACCGAGGGCGTGGTTCGCCCACCTTCTTCGTTGGGGATGACCTTGGGCTCGCCGCCTTCCATGACGGCGACCACTGAGTTGGTCGTGCCCAAGTCAATTCCAATTATCTTTCCCATTGCAGCCACCCTCCTTCAGGGTTGAAACTCATCTAACTTATTGATAAATAAGTGCGTATTAGGAAGCTCAAATCCCTTATAGCATAACGACTATAGAACTTGAGTCAATTGCTGTCAAGTTTTAGATGTGCGAAAGTAGCCTAACGTTGCAGTCTCTTGAGCGAGTTAACCATTCCTTTTCCAGGGAAATCTGGAGGAACCAGAGAGGTCGATCCTACCGCTGCACCAGTTGAACCTTCCCGGTCTCGACCACCGCGCTCTCGATCCTGAGGGGTAGTTTGAATGTGGTCGTCATGCCGACGTTGGGGTATTTTGGCGTGATGTAGTGCTGAACAAAGAATTCCAGCGCCCACCTCGGTACCTCGGAACCATCCAACTGAATAGACTGCACCTGGATGCTGCCAGCGCCGTTGGCGCCGCTCGCCTGTGCTACCACCTCAACATCGTGCTTCCCGCTGAACATGGCGTACATCGGGTTGTTCGATCCACGCCCTTGCATGATCTCTTCGAAGTCGATCTTGGCATGGGCATCGAGCACGCCAGGCCGCGACGCGAGATGAACCTGGCTCACGCCCTTGGGCAGCTTCACCCCGCCTTCGTTGAAGTAGGCGTTCGCCTCGGCTTCGGTCAGCTCAACCGGCTTGGGATCCGGATGGGTCTTGGCGGCGTTGAGCTTCAGATAGGCGAGCTTTTGTTCCATCGCGCGAAATTCTGCGGTGTGAGAATCTCGCGGAGGTGCAGGGCGCTGGCCGCCAGCGGCCAAGCCGAGCGTTAGTGCGACGAATGCAACCAGGCAACGCCAACGGTTCATCGCAGCGCCGCCTCCGCTGCCGGGTTGGTAACGGCTTCCACGTGTGGCTGGTCAAGCGTTCCTGAGATCACATACGACTGCCCGCCGGAGCGCTCCAATTGCACGGCGAGGTTGCGGCCGTAGGACGCGGTGCCTTTCACGCTGTAGCTGGCGCCGTTCGACTGCAACTTGCAATCCGATAGCGCGAAGGTTCCATCCTGCAATGCGATCTTGCCGAAGAATTTCGAGAATGCGACAGGAGTGCCTCGGTTGTCCAGACTGACGTGTTTCAGAGATCCTCCGCTCCAGGTGAAGTCTGCTGTGCCTGTGGCCGAGCTTCGCAACTTGTCAGCGCTCAACCCGGACAGGGTCAAGCTGTATTCAGCATCGACCGCCCCGGCCGCCCAGTTGTCGTGCATCAACGATGCGAGCTGGCCCATCGACAGCTTATTGACAATTCCGTTGCCCACGAATCGCGGCGGCGAGACCGTAAAGTCGGCTAGCCAGGAGCCATCCTGATGCCCGCCGAGAAGATCGGCCCGCAGCTCATGTATTCGCAGTTTGCCAGAGGAGAGTTCCAGTGTTCCGTCAACGTTGCTGGTAGTCACGCCGCCAATTGCGAAATGAGAAATGGAAAAATGTCCACTGGCGCGCAATTTCGACAAGGCATTGTCAGTTCGCTTTCCGATGGAAAGCAGATGATACCAAGGCTGGCGGCTGAATGCCGGGTTGAGCAACTGATTGAGATCGGCGAGGGAGGCATCGCCGGAGCGCACATCGAATTGCAGGACGCAGCTCTCTGGCGTAATGCAGTGCACCGGAAAGCTGGCCGATCCCGTGAGCTGGGTGCCTTGGCTAAAGGCCGCGGTGAAGGACGTCACCTTCACCAGTTGGTCCGCGAGGAGTATAGAGGCTGAGTCGATCAACAGCGGCTCGGAGACACCTTGCAGCTCGGCCGTCGCCGCCCGCACTTGCATTTTGCCTGAGGGCGCAGGTGACGCGAATCCCATCCACGACCCGACTGTGCCTACGTCCACCTGGGCGACACCGGCCAGCCCGATGCCGGGCGTTCCAATACCAAACGCCTGCGCCACGTTCAGCAGGCGTCCCAGTTCCGCGCTGCCACTCACGTGCAGACTATATCGATCCGCGTCAATTTCCCCGCTACTGGTGGCAGGCGAGGGCGCGCCCAGCGGCATAGCGAAGGGCTTCACGACCAGCTGAAAGCCGACATTCGTAACTGGCTGCTGGACCTGGTGAGGGGAGCGCTTGCGTTTCGAACCCGGGGCTTCGGGGTTGTTGCTGGGGATGGCAAACTGCACCTCCCCCAGCTCCAGTTGCTGTTTCAAAACACCTGCCTGAAGCGCCAGGGAACTGGTGCTGCCGCCGCCCGACCACTGCGGCGCGCCGCCCGGCGGCTTGCGGACCGAGAACACCGCTTCCACCTCACCGGTAGCCGTCAAGTCGACTGGCAGATCTTTCTTCGCATGACGGGCAGCAGCGACGACGCGCTCTGCCGGAATATGCTCCCCCGCGATGTCCCACTCATATCCGCCACCCGCTCCCCAGCCTTGTGCATCTCCCCGTACGCGCAGCAGCCCAGGACCGACGGGCGATTCGCAGCGGACGTCATAGAGCGAGTCATCCAAGGAGGAGTAGGTCCCTGTGCAGTGCGTGCGCAATCGCAAGGGCTCGCCCAGGGCAATATCGTAGCGCCGGAAGTCGTCGACTCTGGTGTCGAGGGTGATTCCGAGCGCCGCAGGCGAGCCGGTCAGGATCGCGCTGGCGCGAACGTCTCCACGCCAGCCGCGATCGCGTCCGTAAAACAGTTTCGTCAGTTGTCCCAGCGGACCATCGCTAAAGTTCAGCTTCAAGTAAATCGGCGTGTCGCGCAGGTTGGCGGCGCGTTGGAAACGCCCGTCCAACTTTAGTGTGCCGGTATCGCTGATAGCCACATCGGTGCGGACCGGACGCGCTTCTACCCTGAAGCCCCACAGATTCTCTGACTCCAGCCACAGCGCGAAATCGGCGTCGGTGAAGGCAAATGCTTTCTTGACATCGCCCAGCTTGAAGTTGATGCGTCCGCTCGACGCCTCAACGTAGGGAAAGCGCGGGCGCGCCTCAGGCCGCTTCTTGGCAGTGGGTGCCGAACTCGTTTGCGATGCCCGCTCCACAAGCTCTTCCAGGTTCCAGTGGCCATCGGCACGACGCACCAGGTTCAGGCTGGGATTGTCGAGATCCAGCGTGCCGATCTCCAGTCGGCCCCGCCACAACGACGTCAGCCGGAGATAAACCGCGACGGTGTCAGCACGCAGCATGGGCTCAGCCCCGTAGCTGGGATCGTCGGCAACGACAAAGTTGTCGAGCACTACTCCCGGACGCGGCAGCAACTTCAGTTCAATATTAGAGACGGTAACTTCGCGCCCCAGCGCACGGCTGATGGCGCCAGCCACCCGTCCGCGATAGCGATTCACATTAACGAATGGAGGCAGCACCAGGGCCAGTACAAGAGCCAGCACGACTGCCCACATCATCCGCCGTGACGTACGGCGCCGCATCAGTGCACCACGTGGAACATTCGGGACCAGCGGGTGTGGTCGAAGAAGTGGATGACGATGTTGAACATCCAGGCAATACGGTCGCCAATGCCTTCGCGTTGGTACTCATCGCGAGGCGTAATGAACGACCAGTAGATGAACATGGGACGGCCGATCAGATTCTCCCGGGGGACTAAGCCCCAGAAGCGGCTGTCCAGGCTAACGTCGCGGTTATCTCCCATGGCGAAGTAGGTGCCCGGCGGTACCACTAGGTCGCCGTTCTGCACGTACGATGGCAGCGTAACCCGCCACTCTGGCGTCAGCTGTTCGTACTCGGTCGGGGACACGTCCGGAAAATTATCCCGGTAGCTGTTGTAATCTCCCTGACGGATGACGTAAGGCTCTTTTAGCGCTTCCCCATTGCGATAAACCACGCCATCCTTCAGATGAATGCGATCGCCCGGAACCCCCATGACACGTTTGACAAGATAGAGACCAGGTTGCGCCGGCGCGATGAAGACAAACACATCGCCATGTTGGGGATCTCGGTAAGGAATTAGCTTGCCGATCCACTTGGTCATTGGCGCCAGCAGAATCCGATCCACGAAGAGGTGATCGCCGATCAACAGCGTGTTTTCCATCGAGCTGGACGGAATAGTGAACGCCTGCAAGGTGAAGGTAATAATGAACAGCCCTATCACCAGTATGACGGCGATCGAGGCGATAAACTCGGGCGTGGTTTCCTTGGGCTTTTCGGGTTGCTCCGGTTGCTCCGGCTTCACCGATTGCGCCTTCTCGGGCGCGGCCTTCACAGGTTTCTTCGTCGTAGGCAAAATTTACTATTCCTTAAGATTTAGTAAAGCATCCCGCTGGGTCGCGACAGGGCCGCGGCCCTATTGCGGAATCCGCAGCATCCGATGCCAGCGCAGGCCACTCATCATTTGCGTAACACTCACTGTCAAATTCGAAAGTTTATCAGACGGTGGGCCGCCTGCCACTGCCGTCTCCGTTCGGTCCATCGACCAGTAAATCACTAGTGGACGTCCCACCACGTTTTCCTGCGGCACGAAGCCCCAGTAACGCGAGTCATAGCTGTCATCGCGATTGTCGCCCAGGACGAAGTACGATCTTTCAGGCACGATCAGTTCGCCGTCGTCCATTAGACGCTGTGCCTGAAGAAACCACCTTGCCGAAATCCCAGACAACCCGCCGTCAGGGAAGTTGTCGCGAAAGCGATCGCGCCAGGCCCAGTTGAACGTAGCATAACCGTCGTCCTGGCGGACGCCATTGACATAAACATGCTTATTGACCAGCCGCACATGGTCGCCGGGAACGGCGACCACTCGCTTCACGAAGTGCTGGCGCGGATTCACCGGATATCGAAAAACGATGATGTCCTGCCGGCGAATGGGCCGGTAGGGCAGCAACCAGTTCCACAGGCACGAATGTCCATAGTGCGCTTTGTCGACCAGCAGGTAATCGCCGATCAGCAGGGTTTTCTCCATCGACTCGGAGGGAATCTGGAATGCCTGCACCACGAACGTAATTACGAACACCGCAATCACGATAGTGCCGGCCAGCGACTGAAACGAATACAGACCGCGCCTGGCGCGCGCCGGAGCCGCCGCTGGCTGCTCTTCAGAAATTGTCTTAATTTGTTCGGGGGTACCCACTTCACTCATGACGGCTCGGAACTCTTGGTGCTCGCCGCGATGCCTTCGACTGCAGGGCGGCCTTCCAACAATTGTAGCCGTTCCCATGCCAGACGTGCGGCCCCTTGTTCGGCAGCTTTTTTCGTGCTCCCCTCACTGCGGCAAACAAAAGCGTCCCCACCCGCCGGGGACGCCGGAATATGCGCCTCCATGGTGAACATCTTGCGGTGGTCGGGTCCTTCCTCCTTCACCATCAGATAGCGGGCTTGCGGGCGTCCGCTGGCGTGGATGGCTTCCTGCAGCGCCGACTTGTAGTCCATGACGGGAAGCTTCTCGCTTCCGTGCTCGTGCAGCTCGGCGAGTTCGGGCTCGAGGATGCTTCGCAGGATGAAGCGATGCGCCGCCTCCAGGCCGGCATCGAGAAAAAGGGCAGCGATGATGGCCTCCAGGGCATTCACCAGCAGCGCGCTCTTGTTTCTGCCGCCGCTGCGCTCCTCGCCCCTCCCAAGCCGCAGATACTGGCCGATCTTGAGTTCGCTGGCCGGGAGCAGCAAGCGGCGCGCGCTCACGATGTGGGCGCGCAACTTCGACAACTCGCCTTCCTGGTACTCGGGAAACCGCCGGAAGAGCTCCTGGCTGATGACGAAAGACAGCACCGCGTCGCCAAGGAACTCCATCTGCTCATTGTCGAATTCCGCGGCAGGAAGGCCGCTTGCCGAATTCTGCGACTCCAGTTCACGGGCGTAAGACGCGTGGGTGAGGGCCTGATCGAGGAGATTTTGGTCGCGGAAGACATGCGCCAGCGCTTCCTCCAGAGCCCTCGTGTCGTTGGCACCCGGTTTCATTTCGCTACTCGATAGCAGGATCGGCGGTTAGAGCGGGCCATCAGGCCCGTGTTCCGGCCGCCAGCAACTTCCCGAAGCAATCTTCGACCAAAGCCCGACGCCACCTGACGGCCGGCTCAACCTATCGCCCCCTAAACGCTCAGTGCGGCGCAGCAGGCGACGTCGGAGCCGGCGCCTGGTTCTGCGGCATGGCCTGCGCCGGTGTCGGCGTCGCGGCATTGCCAGCCGGAGCCTGAGCGCCGTTCAGCTTCTGCAGACGCGCCTGTTGCTGCTTTGCCAGATTCTGTGCTGCAGTTCCGTCCTTGGAATATTGCACCGCCTTGTCGGCAGAGTCCAGCGCCTGCGGATACTGCTTCAATTTGTCCTGTGCTACGGATAACCGCAGATAGAGTACAGCTTCGGGGTTGCCCTTGCTCTCGTCAATTGCCTTCTGCAGGTTCTGCTCTGCCGAGGCGTAATCGTTCTTGTTCATATCGACCATGCCAAGGGTGTCATACGCCATGGTCAGAATGCTGCGTTTGGCACCCTCAACTCTTGCCGGATCGGCATTCGCGGGAATCAGGAGGCCGGTATCGATGTTGTCGATGGCAGCGTGCGCGTCCTTGGCGGCTTCGGCGAGGCGCTGTTCACGATCAAGGTCAGTGTCTCGGGTTGACTCAGCCAGGGCCGAGGCAACCTGCACCAGCGGTACTGGATTGGTCGGGTCGGCGGCAATGGCCAGACGCCCGGTGATGATGACCTTCTCGGTGTCGTTCGACTGCGCGAAAAGATTCATGGCGCGCTGGTACAACGACGCGCGCAACTCGCTGTTGGGATACTTCGCGGCAAAGTCGTCGGCCGCAGCTTCCATCTGGGCCGGATCGGTCTTGGCGAACGCGTCCTGATAGGCCTTCATCTCTTCCTGGGACTTCGCTTGCAGAACCCGATGGCTGCCGCTGGCAGGTTGAGCTTGGCCATTACCCGCTGCCTGGTTGGGTGCAGTGCTTTGTGACGGTTGAGTCGTCGTCTGGGCGGGTGCCTGTCCTGACGTCTGGGCTAACGACGCCGTTACGGCCAAAAGCACAACCACTATGATTGCTGTCGATCTCATGATTTCCTCTTTCTGTTCGAAGCCGGCCAACTGGGCCTATTGATTCTGGTGCTTGGCCGTTGGAGGTTCGTAGGGTTGCTGCAGTCCGCGTTCAGCGGAACTCTTGGCATCAGCCGGCACGTCATTGGTTGCGAGTGCCGCTTTGTACTGCACAACCGCGCTCTCACGTTCCCCCTGCAAGTCCAAAATACGTCCGAGATAGATATGGGACCACGCAACTACGTGCGAATCTTTCCCCGCTTCCAGCGCCTTCTGGAAATCTGCCTGCGCGCCCTGCATATCGCCGCTAAAGCTGGCCACTTTGGCTAGCACGAAGTAGGCGCGGCCTGGGTCTTCGTTCGCCTGAAGGCTGTCTTGCGCCAGTTTGCCGGCCTCCGCCGGATTGCCGCTGGCCAAAGCCAGTTCCGCCAAATCGATCTTCTTCTGGGATGCACGTTTCGACGCCTGCATCACCTCCGGCTCCGATTTCGTGGCAAAGGTAATTTCACTGGCCCGTTTCTTCTCGTGGGCGACGTCGATGTTGTGCAGCCAGTCGGGAAACGCATCCTGCAGACCCGTGCCGCCCTTCTCGAAATCGCGTAGCTGCTCGTAGAAGTACCCGGTCAGGACAAATCCTTCTGCCTCGTCCCGCTGCACCAACGCCATGCGCTCCTTTTCCGGCAGCCTGGGGTCTGGTGGTGTGCGCGCCTCGATCGCTCGAATCAGGCACTCAATGACTAACAAGCCCGCATCCGTCTTATACTCCTCCGACATAGGAGCCGTTTGTACCGATGCCAAGACTGGTTTGAGTCGATCGAGCGACGTGGCCCGTTTCGCGATCAACGGGTCTAGCACAAAGTGCAGATAGGTATGCCGCAGAGCCTCCATGTGGATGTTGTCCCCTGACGGCGAAACCACAACGTAATAGAAATCCTGCAAATAGTTACGGGAGTTCACCTGCGCGGGTGCGATCATCGGCTCTAAATAGACGTTGAAGCTGCGTCCCGCATAGCCGGACATCGGCATCCGCAGATAGCGATCGGTCGAGTTGATCATCTCGGAGACCGGCCCGTGGTATTGATCGATCAAGCCGAGATATTCCGGCTGATGCTTCAGCCAGATTGAGTGCAATCTGGCAGCGGCATAATAATCCTTTACCAGAGGAACCATCCCCAGAACGTACGTCGCATCTGGTGGCAGGTCCGCTTCCTTGATTTTGGGAGCGAAGTCGGGAGGCGGTCCGAGGCTCAGCCCCAGCGATATGTACTGCGCGAGATCATGGGCCGCATCGCCCTGACGATGGTCCTGATAATAGCGACACATTTCTTTGGCTGCGACAGATGCGGCGGGAGATTTGCTGGCTTCGACCAGGTCGGCACGCACCGCCATGCGGATCGGCGACGAAGATTGCAGCTCCTGATCGTAGCCGCAGACGTTCATGGCGGCGACGACGCTGAACAGCGTCTCGCTCACGTCGAGCGTGGCCCTCTCCTGCGCCGCGGCTGCACAACTCAGCGACGCCAGTAGAGCGGTCAGAATAACAGTCCGGAGAGAAACGCTCAGTAAAGCCTCCTGATCGGTCAGGGCTCTTAGCCTGCAGCCCTTAGCGTTTGATAACCGCACGTGAAGCAATCTGAATACTCGCTAAGAGACGAGGCACTCGCAACCATTAGGGCAATGATTGACGACTCCAGTCTACGAGGTCATTGGTGAGCACGCAAACCAGAGAGGGCCGTTCGCACGCTCCGTAAACTGCGCTTTATCCCTGTACCTGCACCTTGGAGAAGGTGAGAATCACCCGGCTGGAGGTGGGTTGACCGAAGGCAGTTGCCGGACTAAACGTCGTGAAGATCAGCATGTTCTTCAGTTGGGGAAGAACCGATTCCGCGTCTTCCGGAGCAGAAAGAACGCGATAATCCAGAACGCGGCCATCGGAGCCGACGTAGGCTTCCACCACCAGAGAATCCGTATTCGCCACGCCCATCGACAACTCGAACGGCGTCGACTTCAGCTCCGCCGGGGTGTACAGCATGGTAGGCACGTCATTGGAGGCGCGTACTTGTGCCGGATAAAGGAAGCTGATCAGCAGCCCAAAGATGATGAGAGTAGTAACCAGGCCGGCCGTGGCCGGAACCATGGTGGCGTTGAAGGCGTTTTCCCACCGCACTCGCAGGCTATCCCAACGCGAGCGCCGGGAGTTGGCGAGTTCCTGCGAAAGCGCCACGCGCAGCTTCAAGGCGAGATCCGGCGGAGCCGCCTTCCTGCCCAACGAGCCAACCAGAGATTGCGTGCGTTGAACCGAAACAAAGCGCGCGGCACACTCCACACAAGCGCGCAGGTGTTCATCCATCTGGGCCATCTGGCTGCGCGTAACGGCACCGTCCAGATAAGACGACATGAGCCTCTTCGCAACTGAGCACGTCATGGTAGAACCTCAACTTCGCGGCCACCAACCGGGCCGCTGCGGCGTCTGTTCTCACGGGTCTCGCCCGCGTCCATTCCGAATGCCGGCAAATGTCTCTCCAAACGTTTGCGTAGCGCTTCTCGTCCGCGAACCAGTCTGGACTTCACCGTTCCCATCGAGATCTGCATCACCTCGGCAATTTGCTCGTAGGAAAGTTCCTCGAGGTCGCGCAGGATCACGGTCGTGCGATATGGTTCCGCCAGGGCCTTCAGTTCCATCTCCACCCGCTCCCGCAGTTCATCCTCGAAGACGTTCTGCAACGGCGATTTGCCTTCGTCCACCAGCGTGTCTTTCATGGCGGACAGGTGACTTCCTTCGTCGCGCTCGGGATCGGCCTCAATCGAGGTCTCGCGAAACTTATGACGAAACCACCAGCGCCGGCGGTTCGAAGCCTCATGTAAGGCGATGCGGTAGATCCACGTCTTCAAGCTGGAATCGGCATTGAAGCTCTTGATTCCGCGAAAAACTTTGAGGAAGACTTCCTGGGTGGTATCGGCGGCGTCGGAAGGGTCTTCGAGCACCCGGTAAACCAGACTGTAAACGGGTTGGTTGTAGTGTGCGATGAGCCAGGAAAAAGCCTCTTCCGATCCGGCCTTCAGTTCGGCCACAACGGAGGCTTCTTCGGTGCGGACTCCAATCGCACTTGCCAGGTCACTCAATGTTGTTGCTCCCGCCACGCGAGGCACCTCAATGATAAATACTTTCGCGACCTGCAACAACCAAGTACGACAACACTCGACGCGCTAACACCGCTGCTCGTCCCATTCCAGCCACATGGCGCTCGACAGAAACCTGTACCCTCGCCCGGAAGAGGACTAGTTTGTTAGACTCCGCGCGGAGGCGAATTGTTCCCAAACAGGTCAGCGGGACTTGCTACACGTAGGTGCCAGAAGTGCCGCTACGGCTGTTTCGCGACCGGGGCCGCACTACTGCCAGTGGATTCCGGCGCAGAACTAGAGTTGTCGGTGGCCTTGGTCGTTGACTTCGGCTTTGCCCTGTGGCTGGACGATGTTTTCGCCGGCGCAGTGTCGTCGACGATCACCTTCTTGGGAGGAGTCGCTGCCGCCGCAGACTGCTTCAGCGTACGAACCTGCGTTCGCAATTGATTCAACTCCAGCTGAGTCGAAGAGGTAAGTTTTTCCAATTCGTCGCCCAGATTGCGCCGCACAGAATCAATCACGCCAAGCTGCTGCGACAGCGCGTCGTAATCGCTCCGCGGACCGAACGCCCCCGCTGACTCGGTCAGCGAAGCGAACACGTCATAGAGAGCGTTGAGATTACGATACAGCTTGAACTCCGCATTCACGTCTTGCGGGGCGCTCCGGACATTGGCGATCAGGCCCGGCAAAGCCGTGGTCAGGTTTCGCTGAACGGAGTCGGCATTGCCTTGCGCCTGCTGCTTGGAACTGCTGTCCGCCTTCCACCTTTCGATGCGCATGTGTCCGAGGTCCAGATTCGCCTGCGATGCCGCCGCCTGCAGGCGATCCAGATCTGCGAGGACTAGAGCCATAGACGCACTACTGGCGGGCGCGCCGTTCGGCGCGGGCGCGCTTGCCGTCTGCCCGAATGCCAAGCAGCTTAGAGAAACCAGAAATAATAGGTTTTGAGCAGTTCTCATCGCGTTCCTCAAAGACGATATGGCGCGCGCATGAGCAACAGACGAGGCAGAACTACAGTTTATCCTGAAAGACACGATTTGGTTGGATGCAACGCCGTGTTGGCGAGTCGCTTCTACCAGCCAGCCGCGGATCCGAAGACGCTTCAGTCGTTGTCTGTATAATCGTGGGTTTGCACACGTCATCCCAGGAGGCCTGCTTGCAACAGGCAGAGATTGGCATTATCGGCGGCAGCGGCCTGTATTCGATGCCGGGATTCAGCGACGTTCACGAGGTGTCGCTGGAGACCCCATTTGGCGCGCCTTCCGACCCCTATGTGCTTGGGACCCTCGCGGGCCGCAAGGTCGCTTTCTTGTCGCGTCACGGGCGCGGGCATCGTTTCATGCCAACTGAGATCAACTATCGCGCCAATATCTACGGATTCAAACAGCTGGGAGTGGAGCGCGTGCTTTCGCTCTCAGCTGTGGGCTCGTTGAAGGAAGAGCATCATCCGATGGACTTCGTTGTGCCCAATCAGTTCATCGATCGCACGCGCCATCGCATCGATACCTTTTTCGGAGACGGCCTGGTGGTGCACATCGGCTTTGGCGAGCCCGTCTGCGGCGAAGTGGCAAGTGTCGCGGTCAACGCCTGCCGGCGTGCTGGCGTCAACGTAAAGTCCAGTGGCACCTACCTCAACATGGAAGGTCCACAGTTTTCCACTAAGGCCGAATCCAATCTGTACCGCAGCTGGGGACTGGACGTGATCGGCATGACCAATCTGACCGAGGCACGGCTGGCGCGCGAGGCGGAGCTCTGCTATGCCACGGTCGCGATGGTGACCGACTATGACTGCTGGCACGAGACGCACGATTCAGTCAGCGTCGATCAGATTGTCGCCGTGCTGTTGAAGAACGCTGAGCATGCTTCCAGTGTGGTGCGGGAGGCAGTTGCTGCAATGCCGAAAACAAGCGGCTGCAAGTGCGGCTCGGCGCTGAGGAACGCGATCCTTACAAGGAAAGACACGGTGCCGGCGGAGACGCTTGATCGGCTGCGGCTGTTGGTAGGTAAGTACTTCGATTCCGAGCAGAAAGCGGGAACATAGCTCTTGTCCATCTTGGTCGTTGGTTCGGTTGCATTCGATACCCTGAAAACCCCGTAACTTATTTTTCGCTTTCAGCCAGCTATTTTGCTGATGTGCGGGTGGTGGCTGTCGTGGGCGAGGATTTCACACCCGAAAACGAGGCCGTGATGAACAAGCGCGGCGTCGACACGCGTGGCATCCAGCACGCGAAAGGGAAGACTTTCCATTGGACTGGCGAGTACGGCGAGAACGTCAACGAAGCCAAAACGCTCAGCACAGAGCTAAATGTCTTCGAGGCCTTCGAACCATCCATCCCGGCTGAGTATCACGACTCGGACTTTCTGTTCCTCGCCAACATCGACCCCGTGCTGCAAACACGCGTCCGCGACGCGATGCAGAACGTGCAGCTTGTCGGCGGCGACACCATGAACTACTGGATCAGCGGCCATCGTGCCAATCTGGACAAAATGCTGAAGCGCGTCGATGTGCTGCTGATCAACGACGGCGAGGCCAAGATGCTGGCCGGCGACAACAGCCTGCCGCGTGCCGCTCGCAAAGTAATGGACATGGGCCCGCGCGCCCTGGTCATCAAGCACGGAGAGTATGGCGCGACCATCTTCTTCCGCGACGGCGAGTTTGCCGGGGGACATCATCCCTTCCGCGCCCCCGCGATGCCGCTGGATGAAGTACGCGATCCCACCGGTGCAGGTGACAGCTTTGCCGGCGGCTTTATGGGATACATCGCGTCACAAGGCGAGGTCAATCGCCGCGTGCTGAAGCATGCGATGTTTTACGGCAGCGTCATGGGATCGTTCGCGGTCGAACGCTTCGGCACCGAACGATTGCAATCGCTTACTCGCGATGAAATCGACGAGCGGTTCAACATTTTTCGCGAGCTGACCCACCTGGACTGAGAGGGATTGAGCTTTTGTGACGCGCGCTGATAGAGCCGTTTTCGAGCAGCGCTTCCGGCGGCAGCGCACAGAAGGCCGCCTTACGATGCTGCTCGCGGCGCTCTCCGTCGCCGGACTGCTGTACTACTACGCGCATCATCAGATCCTGCTCTACGGTGACGCCGTCGCCCATCTCAATATCGCGCGGCGCGTTGTCGACAATCGCCATCCGCTCGAGTCTTATGGGCAGCTTGGCACCGTCTGGCTCCCGCTGCAGCACATCGCCATGCTGCCGTTTGTCTGGGTCAATACTCTTTGGCGGAGCGGCATCGCCGGAGCCATCCCCGGCATGGTCGCCTTCGTTCTTGGCACGCTCGGCATCTTTCGTTTGGTAAGTGCTCGCGCCGGTCGACTCTCCGCGTACCTCGCCTCAGCCATCTACGCGCTCAATCCCAATCTGCTCTACATGCAAACGACGGCGATGAACGAGCCCATCTTTCTGGCCTTCTTCATCTGGGCGCTGGTTTACCTCGACGAGTTTCTTCGCGCCACGGCTTCGCATGTCAACGCCTCCGTGGCTCAGGCTGAAATGAAGCCGCGGCGCGCGCTGGAATACTGCGGCATCATGATGGCCGGAGGAGCTTTCACCCGCTATGACGGCTGGTTTGCCGCGACCATTCTCGGCGTCATCTTGACATGGGCGTTCGCCGGTTGGCGTCAGCGCATCACCGATCCGCGTCTGCGTCGAGCCGCCAGCAAGTCGTTTCTGGAAGTCCTGCTGCTCAATGCCTTGGTGCCAGTCTACTGGCTGATTTACACCTGGGCAGTTTCCGGAAATGCTCTCGACTTTGCCACCGGCCCTTACTCGGCGAAGGCTATTGCTCTGCGATCCACCGCTCAAGGAACGCCGCCATATCCAGGGCAACACGACGTCATCACCGCCGCGCTTTACTTTCTGAAGGCCGCTCAACTGAACATGGGAGCGCCGCTGTGGGGCCTCGTGCTGCTGGCGCTGACTTTACTCGGCACAGCTCTCGCCGTGTGGCGCTTTCGGCGCTGCGGAATTCTTCTCCTGCTCTGGTTGCCGCTGTCGTTTTATGCTCTGTCGATCGCTTATGGCAGCGTGCCAATCTACGTTCCCGTCTGGTATCCGTTTTCTTACTACAACGTGCGTTATGGATTGGAGCTGCTGCCGGTGTTCGCGGTCTTCCTCGCCGTATTAGCGGGCTACGCTGTGGAGAAAGCAAGCGCCGCGCCTGTGCGAGTCGCTGTCTGGGGCGCGTTGATCGCGTTGGTTGCAGCGAGCTATTTTTCGGCGTATGCCGGTTCGCCCATTACGTTGCGCGAAGCCAGTGTCAATTCACGCGGCCGCATTGCGCTGGAACAAGGGTTGGCAAATGTGCTGGAGCAGATGCCGCCGTCTGCAACGCTGCTGATGTATGAGGCCGAGCACGCCGGAGCGTTGCGTCTGGCAGGCATTCCGCTGCGTCATGTTATCTCCGAAGCGGAGCATCCCGACTGGGAGTGGGCGCAGCTCGATCCGGCCCACCATGCCGACTATGTCATAGCCTGCCAGGGCGATCCGGTCTGGGCAGCGGTAGGGCACCACTCTGCGGAGTTTACCCAGATGGTCTCGATCAGCGTCCCCGGCCAATCGACCTGCACGATTTATAAGCCCAAGGTCGCAGGCGGTTCAGAACCCACTCAATAAACCTGTGCCGTTTGATGCTACCAATTTCCGACTCTGCCTTTGTTACAATCCGCGCAGCGCGACCTGATATGGCTAGCATCCCTTTCGTAAAAGCGACGGCCTGTGGCAACGATTTTCTGATTATCGATTTTGCCCATGCTCCCAGCGACATATACTCCTTTACGCGCCGCATTTGCGATCGCCACAACGGCGTTGGCGCCGATGGCGTGGAATGGGTGCTGCCCGCCAAGGATGCCGACCTGCGCGTTCGCTTGCTGAACTCCGATGGCTCCGAGGCGGAGATCTCGGGCAATGGCACGCGCTGCGTTGCGGCTTGGAACTGCGCGGAAAATAATCGCAGCTCAGTGGTGATTCGCACCGGTGCTGGCCTCAAGACCTGCGAGCTCAAGGCGCAGGATGGAAACAACTTTGAGTTCCGCAGCTCCATGGGCGCGCCCGACGTAGGCGACGAATTCCCCATCAAGTTCACCTATGGAGAAATCTCCGGCACGCCGGTTTCGATGGGCAATCCGCATTACGTCGTGTTTGTCCCGCAATTCGAGCTGGGCTGGCAGGCAGTGGCCGAGCAGATCTCCAAGCACCACGATTTCAAGCACGGAATGAATGTCGAGTTCGTCAAGATTCTGAACCCAGGCGAGATCGAGGTCCGCTTCTGCGAACGTGGAGTGGGCGAGACCATGTCGTCCGGCACAGGATCCTGCGCCGCTGCCGTCGCCTCGATTCACTCCGGCAAGGCGACATCGCCGGTGCGAGTGCACGCTCCCGGCGGAGTGCAAACCGTGGAATGGAATGCCGAAGTCTTTCTCACCGGCCCCGCAACCTTGCTCTGCCGGGGCGAGTTTTTCATTTAAGATTAGCGCTCCACATGACTCGAACCGGCCAACCCGATCGCGTCCGTCCGCCCGCTCTGAAGCCCGGCGATACAGTGGGCATCATCGCTCCCGCCAGCGGGTTCCGTCGCGATGATTTGGAAGCAGGCTGCGCCGAACTGCTGCGACTCGGATTCCAACCGTTCTATTTGCCATCGATTATTGAGCGTCAGCTATACTTCGCCGGGTCCGTGCGGCGTCGTGTGGACGAACTGCACGAGATGTTCTCGCGGCCCGAAGTGAAAGCGATCCTTTGTGCCCGCGGCGGCTATGGTTGCAACTACCTGCTACCGCATCTCGACCTGGAATTGATCCGCGCAAATCCAAAAATCTTCGCTGGTTGTAGCGACGTCACCACGTTGCTGACCTATCTCTGCGATACTGCCGGACTGGTGACCTTCCACGCCCCCATGGTGGCAGGCGACCTTGCTCGTCCCAATGGTATTGACGAGGCGAGTTGGCTCACGGCGCTTTCCTCGGGAGAAGCCTATCAGCGAGAGTTCAGCGCTGAGGAAGTGCAGCCTTTGGCGGAAGGAACGGCAACGGGGGTGCTCTACGGCGGATGTTTGTCGCTGCTGTGCGCTTCGCTGGGAACGCCCTATGAGATTCGCACCCAAGGTACTATCCTCTTTCTTGAAGATCGTGCCGAGCGGCCGTATCGCGTAGATCGCATGTTGATGCAATTGAAGCTGGCGGGCGAGTTTGAGGGCGTGCAGGGGATTGTGTTCGGCGAGATGATCGATTGCGGCGAGCCCGGCGCTCTTGACTACACGCTGCAAGACGTGGTCATGCGCATTCTGGCCGAGCTGCAGGTTCCGATAGCGTTTGGGCTAAAGTCCGGCCATGTTTCCAGCGGAAGTATTACCTTGCCTTTCGGAGTGCGGGCAGAGCTCACTGTAGGGGAGACTGTTGGGTTGAGGTATGAGCCGGCTGTGCAGGGCGAGCGTGCTGCAGTTCCGAGCTAGGGTGCGAGTAGAAGGGATCTCTGCATTTCGACACTTATTCAATGAAGCCAGACCATGTCCACCTGATCGGCATTTGTGGTACCGCCATGGCATCGCTCGCGGGAATGCTCAAGCAGCGCGGCTTTCTGGTCACGGGTTCTGACGCTGCGGCATATCCCCCAATGTCAGACTTCTTGACATCACTCGGCATTTTCATCTCCCAACCTTTCAGCCAGGCAAACCTTCAGGATCGGCCTGATTTGGTGATCGTCGGCAATGCCATCTCTCGAGGCAACGTCGAGCTGGAATTCGTTCTCGATCAGCGGATCCCCTTCCAGTCCTTGCCGCAGGTCCTGCACGGCGAGTTCTTGCCGGACAAGGAACGTCTGGTTGTGGCCGGAACGCATGGTAAGACGACCACCTCGTCGATGCTGGCGTGGACCTTTCAGCATGCGGGACGCGCTCCCAGCTTTCTGATTGGCGGAATCCCTGAAAACTTCGGCAGTTCGTTCGCTCTGGGATCAGGACATGAATTCATTCTGGAGGGCGACGAATACGACACCGCGTTTTTCGACAAGGGACCCAAGTTCCTCCACTATTTTCCCGATGCAGTCATCCTCACGTCGGTTGAGTTCGATCACGCCGACATTTACAAGAATCTCGACGAGGTGAAGACTGCATTCAAGAGACTGGTCAACCTGGTCCCACGTTGCGGGTTGCTGATCGCTTGGGACGGTCACCCGAATGTTGACGAGTGTGTCAGCCACGCCTTTTGCCGGGTCGAGCGTTATGGGTTTGCCGAGTGTTCCGACTGGCGAATCACTGGTGTCGAACATTTGCCGGCCGCAACTCGCTGGCGGGTGCTACATGACAGCAAGCTTTGGGCCGAGTTCGAGTTTCCTCTTGCTGGCGAATACAACGTCTTGAACGCAACCGCTGCCGCCGCCATGGCAGCTAATTACGGCATTGGCGGCGATGTCATCGCGGAGGCGCTGCGAGCTTTCCGAAGCGTGAAGCGACGTTTGGAAGTGAGAGCCGAGGTTCACGGCGTCACCATCATCGACGACTTTGCTCATCATCCCACGGCGATCACGCAGACGCTGAAGGCGGTGCGCGCGCGCTATGCGGGTCGGCGTCTTTGGGCAGTCCTGGAGCCACGCTCCAATACTCTTCGGCGCAAGGTGTTTCAGCAGGAACTTGCCCAGAGTCTTTCGTTGGCTGAGGAGATTATCCTGGCCGATGTCTTCAAATCGGAGGCCATTCCTGAACACGAGCGGCTGGACCCAGCTGCGGTCGTGGAGGGTCTGAACGCGAGCGGGAAGAGGGCGCGGCTGCTCAGCAACGCGGATGTGATCGTGCAAACCATGGCGCCCGAGTTGCGCTCCGGCGACGTTGTTGCGATTCTCTCCAACGGCGGTTTTGGCGGCATCTATGAGAAGCTGCCGGCGAAACTCAACTCACTTCATGAGGTCGAAACGACCGCGTGAGCCGCCTTCGCACAATAGTCTTAGCATGTTCGCTGGCCGCAGTCCTTTTAGGGTTTACGGCCGGCACTTCGGCAGCGACACCGGTAACCTGCGCCTCGCCAGCTAACGCCCTGCCGGCGCCGACCGAATATTTCGTCTCACTGGCCGACCCAGCCAAGCATCTGGCTCACGTCAGCATCCGTCTGGGAGAGGGCGCTGGCGTCCGCACGCTGGAAATGCCCGCCTGGAACGCGCTCTACCAGGTGCGCAACTTCGCGGCCAACATTGAAGATGTGCGGGCGCAGGATGCATCAGGTGCGCCTGCCAGAGTTCTTAACCGCAAGACCAGCGAGTGGGAAATCACCGCGCCGTCAGGCTGCGTCGTGGTTAGCTATGACATTCACCTCGACTCACCGGGTCCGTTCGGCAGCACGCTAAACGCCGAACACGGCTTCTTTAACTGGGCAATGGTACTGATGTATTCGCCGGCCTTGCGCCCACAATCGGTCAGCATTCGCCTGCTGGATACTCCCACAACGTGGGAGCTACGCGACTTGCATGTTCTGGGGGCGGCTGGGCCCGGCAAGGTCGATCAAGCGATTGGAATGGCACGCAACTACGACGAGTTGGTGGACAGTCCGGCGGAGGTCGGCACTTTCCGCCAGGAGGCTTTTCAGGAGGACGGAGCAACCTACCACGTTGTGGTAGATGGCAATCCGGCTGACTATGACATGGCGAAGCTGGATGGGGTTCTGGCAAAGATCACCCATGCCGCGGTGGACTGGATGCAGGACCGTCCCTATGAGGAGTACACGTTTCTCTACCATTTTCCGCGTGGCTACGGCGGAGGCGGCATGGAGCACGCTTACGGCACGGCGATCGACCTGAGTGCCGACCGTTTGCGCGACGGCTTAATGCCCGTAGCGAGCGTCAGCGCCCACGAGTTCTTCCATCTCTGGAA
The DNA here is from genome assembly GCA_049511915.1 of Candidatus Korobacteraceae bacterium. Taxonomy (GTDB): domain Bacteria; phylum Acidobacteriota; class Terriglobia; order Terriglobales; family Acidobacteriaceae; genus Bog-257. The sequence continues at coordinate 47,985 of JBEKXQ010000037.1, read as the reverse complement.
TGTAAAACGCATTCGCCCGCAGTCGCTTGAGCCGATTGATTATCAAGGAGAACAAGACACGCGTGCGCTTTGGTTCAGCGAGGGTGTCACCAGCACCGTCAGCGACATGCTGCTCGCGCGCTCGGGGCTTATCGATGAACGGGAGTATCTGCGACGGGTTTCGGAAGAGATCACCGAACTGCAGCGCAGACCGGCTCGCCAATGGCAGTCGGTAGAGGAATCGAGTCTTGATGCCTGGTTTGAAGGCATCGCGTTTTACCGCTCGTTCGAGCGGAGCATCAGTTATTACAACAAGGGGGAGATACTGGGAAATCTGCTGGACCTGCGCATTCGCCAGCAAACGAACGGCACCAAATCGCTGCGCGATTTGTTTCAGCGGATGAACCAGCAGTATGCGAAGCAGCATCGCTTCTTCCCCGATTCCGCCGGAGTCCAAGAGGCTGCGGAGGCCGTCACCGGCCAGACTTTGTCTGATTTCTTCCGCGACTACGTAGCCGGTGTGAAGGAAATTCCATACGACGACTTTGTTCGGTTTGCCGGACTGCACGTTGTTGTAAACACAACCCAGTATGCGACCGCCGGTTTCACTAGCAAGGCCAATCTGGGCGGGCAGCCAGAAGTAGTTCAGGTTGATCCAAACAGCGATGCTCAGCGTCTCGGCATCCTGCCTGGAGACCGTGTGATTGCGCTTAACGGCAAAGCTGCGGATACTTCGCTGGACGAAGAGCTATCGAAACTGCAGCCTGGAATGACTGTGCGTCTTGAGTTGCAGAATCGGCGTGGGAAACGCGAGGTTGAACTGCGGCTCGCTGCGCGCGAGGAGCAATCGTACGAACTGCAAGACCTTATGGATGTGACACCCCGACAGCGGGCACATCGCACCGCGTGGATCCATGGCGACGACGAGGGTGGGGGCACCCATTGATCCGGGCGATCGCGCTACTGTGCTTCTGGGGAATCTCAATACTTATCGTCGGACCGCCGCTCGTGCTCTATGCAGCAATTACCGGCAATGTTGACCCTCTCTACTACATAGCGACTGGCCTTGGAAGGTTAGGCGTGTTGCTCGTCGGCGTGAAAATCGAGATTCGCGGCCTGGAGCATCTCCAACCGGGCCGCACCTACATCTTCATGTCGAACCACGTGTCCAATCTCGATCCGCCGATCTTGATACCGAGTATTCCGGGACGCTGCTCGGTGCTGGTGAAGAAGGAGCTATTTCGGGTTCCCGTTTTCGGGACAGGCATGAGACTGGGGCACCTTGTACCCGTTGACCGCGGCGATCACGAGGCTGCGATCGAGAGCGTTCAAGCGGCAATCAGGGTGATGCGCGAGGGATTGCACATGGTGATCTATCCCGAAGGCACACGCTCCAGCGATGGGCGTCTGCTCCCATTCAAAAAGGGCCCATTTCATCTGGCGATGGATTCGGGCGTGCCCGTAGTACCTGTCACCATACTGGGAACCTATGAGAGCTGGCCGAAGACGCGGTTTGCCCTGCGGCCGGGGACAGCGACGTTGGTCTTTCATCCGCCCGTCGATCCTCACGATTACAAGGATCGCGAGGCGCTCATGATGGCAGTCCGAACCATCATTGCCAGCGCGTTGCCACCTGAGCGCAGGTGAGATTCTTCCCGACGAACACGCCGCCTACTTCCTTTCGATTAACCTCGCGGTCAGAACTGCTCCATCGCGGTCGTCGTGCAGCTTGATGGGAAAGATGAGCACATTCCAGGTCCAGTGCGGACTTTTCTGCGGCAGGTGCGAGGCGCCGCGAAATCCGCGGCGATCGATGTAGGTTTCGCGTGTGGCGACAACGGTGCGAATGATCTCGCGCCACTCGTCGCCCAATTGCGGAAAGTGTTCGAACAAATTCTTGCCGGCGAACCATGTGCGTTTGTGGCCGTTCATGGCTGCGAAGTAGTCGTTGACAAAAAGCCAATTGCCGTCGCAATCGAGGACTTCCAGGACAATGTCGTCGCCCATCGCCATCGAGATCCGCGAGTAGTAAAAATCGCGAGCATCCACCACTACTGGACGTCCTCGCTTCTTCGCTTCGAAGGAGCGCAACGCGTTTACCAAGTCGTCAACCGAACTGTATCCCTTCAGCAGATGCATGTCGGCGATACCGCCGAATTTTCGCTCCAACGTTGCCGAGAGAATGATGATCGGCACTTGCGGACGCTTTCGGCGCAGCGTTTCAGCCACGTCGGTGCCAAACTTGCCTGCGCCCAAATGGTAGTCCAGCACGGCAATGTCGATGGCTGCCAATTTGGATTCAGCCTCCTCGATCGAACTTGAAGTTACGACGCGATAGCCTTTCTGCCGCAGGATCGCGCAGCGCAACACCAGGTTCTCCTCGCGATCATCCAGCAGCAGCACGCGGATAGGATTCGCGGGCAAGGCTTGCGGCCCACGCTCCGTCCCGGGTTCCAGATTGGAGACATCTTCGCTCATTAAGGAATTAGAAGCGGCTGGGTTGCCTGAGTAGCTGAATTTCAGCCCATTGTTGATAATTTTGTTTCGCGATCAGGACGCCGCGCCGCTCTGTCAGGTGTCTTTTTTCCCCGATCCGACATCGCTTGGCTGTCTGGCCGCCAAGTTCCGTACCGCCTTGGCCAGTTCTGGCAGCTTATTGAAGATGCCGACGGCGCGCAACCACTGTTTGTGGTCAAAGGCTGGCGAGCCGCTCACCATGGAGCCGGGAGGTATGTCTCCGTGGGTGCCGCTTTGCGCGGTAACAATCACGCCGTCGCCAACGTTGCAATGGCCGGCAACGCCCACTTGTCCAGCGAGAATTACATTCTTGCCGATCACGGTTGACCCGGCCAGCCCGACTTGAGCGCAGAGCAGAGTGTTCTCGCCGACGGCGGAGCCATGGCCGACCTGCACTAGGTTGTCGATCTTGGCGCCGCCCGCGATGCGGGTCTCGCCTACGCTGGCGCGATCGATGCAAGAGTTCGCCTGCACCTCGATGTTGTCCTCCAGCACCGCTGGACCGGATTGCGTAATCTTCTCCCAGTGCTGATCATCGCGCGCGAAGCCAAATCCGTCGCAGCCAACGATAACTCCGTTCTGCAGGATGACGTTGTTGCCCAGCCGGCAGTGCTCGCGGACTACGGCGTGAGCGTGGGCGAAGAAATTCTTGCCTATGCGGACTCCGCGATAGATGACTACGTGGGGGAGCAGGACCGCGTCATCCCCGATTTCAACATCGTCGTCAATTACTACATAGGCGGCGACATGGGTGTTGGCTCCGATTTTCGCAGTCGGCGCAATTACAGCGGTAGGATGTATGCCAGCCCCATATCGCGGAGCCTGGTAAAACAGATTAATCGCTCGCGCAAATGCGAGATACGGATTTTTGCTGCGCAACATGCCGGTCGAAATGGCAGGGAAGTCCTGGGGGACTATCACGGCCGAGGCGGACGTGGTCTTCGCGGTAGCAGCATACTTGGAATTGGCGACGAAGGTGATCTGGCCCGGTACAGCTTCTTCGATTCCGGCAACGCCGGTGATCTCGGTTTCCGGATCTCCGTTTTCAAGCGTGGCGTCCAGCGCGGATGCAATTTCGGAAAGTTTCATGATTGCCGTTTCGAAATCCAGGGCCATGGCAACTCGAGATGCCAAGTTCATGTGAACATGGGGACCTGACGGGTGTCTTCGGGACGCCGGCCTCGCCGCCCGGATTTCTTGTCGCCAATTACGCCGATGACGGTCATCTCCGCCAGCGCCGAACGAGGAACAAAAATCCGCTGAGTATTGGAGTGTGCGTCCGGAGGAATAATCGAGAAACCGTCGCCGCCCTCCTGCAACAGGTCGTTGGGCATCATGCCCTCGATGATTTCGTTGTCGCGAAAGCGCAGACGCACCCACAACCCTTCCATACGAGGCCGCGAGGTGAAGGTCTTTCGCGTGAGCAACTCTGAGTCGCCAAGCTCGCGCACAAAGTAAATACCTTTCACATCGCCCAAGTCGATGGCAACCACGTTGCCAGCGGTATTCATCAGTTCCAATTTGCCATCGGAGATGAAGGTCGCGCTCACGTAGCCCTGCACGGTGTCGCGGTCCATCTTGCGAACGATGACCTTCTTGTGCGTTGTAGCCATAGTTTGCGCGATTAGAGGGGCTGCACTAGCCTCGATTGTCGCACTTTTGCTGGAAATGTGCTGTTTTCCACCTCCGGTGTAGCCAAATTGTCAACCATATGTTATTGTTCGCTGTGCAGCGTTGGAGGTGCAAGCCTCCTGTAAGTGCTGTCTTGAGAGCGAGTTGCGCATTTGTCGGAAAATTAGTTGGTAATTTGGAGATACATGGCGCTCGCACTCCGGGCACAAGGCAGGAAGTTATTGAGCTGTCGGCGGTTCCTGCCCGACTCTGTTTGTCTTCAGTTTTCACCTTTAGAGTCATACATTTAGATGGCAGACTACATCTATAGCATGGAAACCCGGCTCACACCGGATCAGCAAAGTGGTGTGAACCTGGTGCAGGAAATTGCCCGTCATGCCGGGCTTAATCTTTATCTCACCGGCGGAACCATTCGGGACCTGATCACCGGCTTCCCGATTCGCGATATCGACCTCAGCATCCAGGGCAATCCGCTCAAGCTCCAGAAAGATTTGGAGAAATCCGGCATTTCGGTGCAGGGGATTGACGAAGACCTGCGGACGCTGCAGCTGTTGATGCCGGGAAACGTTCGCGCGGAACTGAACATGACGCGCGCCGAGAGCTACGACAAGCCCGGCAAGCCGCCCGCGATCACACCTGCCACGATCAATGAGGACCTGCGGCGTCGGGACTTTACGGTCAACGCCATGGGACTTTCGCTGAATCCCGGATCACGTGGCCTGCTGCTTGACCCGTTCAACGGCGTGGCCGATATCGAGGCCAAGGTGCTCCGCGTTCTGCACAACTACGCGTTCCTGGAGGAGCCGATTCGGCTGATCCGCGCGACCCGGCTGAGCGCGCGTTTTCACTGGCCATTGGAAGAGCGTACACAGACGCGGTATGACGCGGCGAAAGAAAACAACTATATCGAATACCTGGGCAAGCGGATGATCGGCTACGAGTTGGAGCAACTGGCCCATGAAGACGACCCGCTGAACATCATGCGCGCGCTGGAAAAAGAAGGCTGGCTCAAGATTTTGCACCCGCACTGGACGATGGCGAAGATCGATTCCGGCGACCTTGGCCAGCTCGTAAAGACACGCCAGATGATGAACGAGCTCGGCTATTCGATCGAGACGGGGCCGATCGTGATGTACTTCCTTACCTCTCGCATGAGCGATAAGGACACCGCCGAGATCCAGCGCATGATTCCGCGCCGCGACTTCGTAGACAAATGGAAGCACCTAGAAAACGGCGCTCACGAACTTACGAAGAAGTTGGCCAGCAAAGACGCTGCTGCGCCGTCAGGAGCATGGAAGATTCTTTCCCAAGCCACGCCCGAGAACATCCTGTTCCTAAGTCTCACGGTGAGGCAACAAGCGGTGGACCAGAAGCTGAAAAACTTCTTTGGGAAATGGCGGCAAGTGAAAGAAAAATTGCCATTTCCGGAAATGGCCGAACTGCGAATCACGCCGCAATTACCGGAGTATCCGGAGATCATGGAGAAGGCATTTCTGCTGCTGATGGATGGCAGGCTGCGGTCGCATTCGGAGATCATGAATTTCCTGAAGCCCTATGAGCCGCCACCACCACCTCCTCCGCCAGCGCCGAAGCGCGGGCGTGCCAAAGGGACGTCAGGGGCAGGTTCCACGGAAGCAGTAGTTCCGGGAAAGCGTGGGCGTAAACCGAAAGGCGGTGCCACGCCAGATCCCGTCCCTCCGCAACCGGTCCCGGCACAGGTCGTTCAGGAAGCGAAGGCCGCACCGGCGGGTAAGCAGGTCGCTCCGCCGGCTGCCGCCGCGAAAACCGCCGCAGGGAAGAAGACTGCCAGCCCCGAGAAGCCGGCAGCGAAAAAGCCCGCCCCATCATCAAAGGTGGCGAAAAAATCAAAGGTGGCGAAGAAACAAACGAAGCCGCCGGCAGGGAAGGCTGTTGCCAAAAAGGCCGTTCCACCTAAGAAGGTGGTTCCGAAGAAATCCTCGGCGAAGAAGGCAGGGGCCAAGAAGTCGTCGCGTAAGCGGTAGGGTGCAGATATACCGCTGGAGTGTGGGCTTTAATCCCTTCAGTCGCGCTTTTTCGCTCGGGCAAAGCCCATTGAGTTCGTCCTCAAAGCCCAAATTCTCTCCCTCACGGGCATCTTTTGTCCCTATTTGTGAAACCAATCACATAACCCGAGGTGTGGTCTCCTTCGGAAGAGGGTGTCCCATGAAAGCGATTCTATTTGTCGACGACCATGAAGTTCTGGCCCGTTTAAGCTGCGAGATTCTTGAGATGCAAGGCTATCGAGCCGTCAGCGCCTACAACGCCAGTGACGCGTTGGAGAAATTCAAGCGGGAAAAGTTCGACATCCTGGTCACTGACTTCCGCATGGAAGGAATGAATGGCTTGGAATTGGCGCGCCAGATACACGCCAGCGATCCCAAGGTTCCAGTGATCATTGTCACCGGTTACGGTCACATCGATGGCGGCAAAGACGTCAACGCCTGCCTTCCGAAAGAACAGATGTTTCCCGCGCTGCTGGAAAAAATTAAGACTTACCTGGGGGAAGGCGAAAGCGCACAAGTCCGGGCCCTGAAGAGCGCGTAGCTCCAAGTGGGGGCCGCGGGCGGCTTGTTCCTGTTCTGATCTGCCAGAGATTTTCGTGGTGTTGCGCTGCGTTCCGCCCGTAATCTCCGAACCTTCTTGTCTGCGATTGATTGCTCTCGCCGGCTCCGGCCGCGCCTCAAGCTGCATCGACCCTGTAGCCATTCTCGCGTACGACCCGCTTGCTACACTTAAGCCGTGCGACGGCTGATCATTAACGCCGACGATTTCGGACTAACCGCGGGCGTCAATCGCGCCATTGCCGAAGCGCATGAGCGGGGCATCGTGACCTCGACGACGCTCATGGCAAACGCGCGCGCGTTTGAGGAAGCGGCCGGACTGGCTCGCTCACTTGTCACGCGGGATGCGCATCTCAGCATCGGCTGCCACGTGGTCCTGCTCGACGGCGAACCTCTGCTGCAGGCGAAACAGGTTGCGAGCTTGCTGCAGCCACACTCGGACAATGGCCACCCTCGGTTTCGCGACAACTTGAACGAGTTTGCGATTGCATCGTTTCGTCATAAGCTTGCTCCGGCTGAGATTGAGGCAGAAGCGGCCGCGCAGATCGAGCGTATCCAGGCCGCGGGAGTCCAGCCTTCTCATTTCGATTCACACAAGCACGCGCACATGTTTCCAGCCGTGCTTCGTCCGCTGCTGCGAGCAGCGAAGGCATGCAGGGTTCAGGCCGTACGCAACCCCTTCGGGCAGGTTTGGCCGCTTCCTATGAGCAGCATCTTGCGAACGCGCCGGCTCTGGAAGCGGTTCGCTCAACTGAACGTGCTACGCAACTTCGCAAACACGTTTCGGCGCGAGGTTGAGTCCCACGGACTTCGCACCACCGACGGGTCGCTGGGCGTGCTGGTCACCGGCGTTCTCGATCTGCCACTGTTTACCGCCATTGCCGACAGCATGCCCGAAGGGACGTGGGAGTTCGTCTGTCATCCGGGCTACAACGACGCCGAGCTCGACCAGGTGCAGACCAGGTTGCGCCGCTCGCGCGAGCAGGAGCTGCAACTGCTGACGTCGCCCGAGGCCCGAGAGATCCTGCGACGGCGAGACATCGAGTTGATCAGTTATCACGAACTGTAGATACTCTCGCGATACAATGAATTTCCCGCCGCCCACGGGCCGAATCGCAAGATGCAATCCTTTACGCAATTTTTGTCCCAAGCCGGAGAAGACTCGATCGTCACCACGGCGCCGTGCCGCGCCGATCTCGCCGGCGGGACGATCGATATCTGGCCGCTATACCTGTTTCATCCTGGCGCGGTAAGCGTGAACATCGCGCTTGGCATTCTGACGGCCTGCAAGATCACGCCGCGAGCGAGTCGTGAGATCGTACTCGAGTCGCACGACACCGGGCGCGAGGATCGTTTCGCGTGTTTGGAGGAGTTGCTGACCGCGACGTCGTATGCCCATCCGCTGGCGGCATACCTGGTCCGTTTCTTCAAGCCCGATCGCGGTTTTACGCTGGAAACGTATTCAGAGTCGCCGGCGGGCGCGGGCATCTCGGGCTCGTCGGCGCTGATGATCGCTGCCAGCGCCGCGCTGAGCCGCTTCGTCGGACGTGAGATCGAGATTGAGCAGCTTCGGGTGATCGCTCAAAATGTGGAAGCGCAGCTCATCGGCGTGCCCACGGGCTGCCAGGACTATTACCCGGCAATGTACGGTGGTGTCGGCGCGGTGCATCTGGAAGTTACCGGCGTCAGGTGGGAGCGAATTGCAGTCTCTCTTGATGAAATGAACCAGCGTTTTGCGTTGTTTTACACGGGAGCGCCGCGGCAGTCGGGTATTAACAACTGGGAAGTTTTCAAGCAACATATCAATGGCGATGAGCGTGTGTCCAACAACTTTGCCGAGATTTCACGGATCGCCCAGGCCATGCATTCTGCACTTGCCGGCGAACAGTGGGGCGAGGTTGCGAGGTTGATGGGCGAAGAGTGGGAGCTGCGCCGCACCAATGCTCCTGGGATTTCGACTCGGCTCATTGATAAGCTGATCGAAGTTGCCACGCGCAACGGGGCGAAAGCCGCCAAGGTATGCGGCGCCGGGGGCGGCGGTTGCGTGATTGCATTGATCGAAAAGGGTAGTCGAACGAGCGTGGAGGATGCCATCCGCCAGCATGGCGGGCAGCCGCTCGATTTCCAGGTTGCGCGCGAAGGGCTGCAATTCCACTCCGTAAGCACACGGCAAACGGCCAAGGTATAAGCATGTTTACTGATAGCAGGGGAAAACTACAACCGATCTGGGCGTTCCTGTTCGCGGTGCTTCTCGGTGCCCTAGCATTTGTTGTCTGCGGCAATATTGCCTTCGAGGCCGCCGGCGATCACCCGTTTCGTCGTGAACTGGTTTTTCGCGCATTGTGGACGCTGCTGTTACTCGGCATCTTTGTCTGGCTGCTTACGGTTGGCGATCATCTTGAGGACCACCGCATCGCCGCGCAGGGGCTGCCCCGGGCAAAGGGCTGGCTGAAGCAGTTTCTGCTCGGCACCGTCCTGGGATGCATCTTTACTGTCTTGGCCGTTGCTCCCATTTATTTCCTGGGCCACTTCAGGACCAAGAACCTGATGACCTGGAACCTTGTCCCCAACCTGGTTGCAGTCATCCTGACATTGCTGTGCGGTGCGCTTGGCGAAGAGTTGATGTTCCGCGGCTATCCCTTCCAGCACCTGGAGCAGGCGATCGGCACAATTCGCGCGGTCCTGGTCTTTTCGATTTTCTATGGACTGTTGCATCTTCTTAACCCGAAGGCTGGCCCGTGGGGAGTCGCTAATACCATTCTGATTGGGATTCTTCTGACCATCGCCTACCTCCGCACCGGCGCGCTCTGGCTGTCGTGGGGCATCCACTTCGGTTGGAATGCCACACTGGGGCTTGGGCTCGGCTTGCCCGTCAGCGGCTTTCGCTATTTCAACTTGTGGATTTACACCCAGGCGTATGGACCGAAATGGCTGACGGGTGACTATTACGGTGTGGAGGCGTCCGCGACTGGAACGATCGCCATTCTCATCGGGATCCTCGTTGTCTGGAAGCTGCCGCTTCAGAAGCTGCCTCAGCCGATCACGCAATCGTCAGCAGAACCAGCTCTGCATAGCCTCTCCGGCATCAAACCGTAGCATCCGCCGATGGCTTTCGCGTCTCCGGCATGCGGTTCTTGCGCACATTGGGTGGGACGCCGAATGAGAATATAATTGACCGCAACTGGGGACCTCTGATGAACCGCGCTTGTTTCTCCCTCTTTGCAACGGCAATTCTCCTGTTGCCGCTTACGGCGTTGGCGAGCGACCCGCAGACGCCCAGCTCCAGCGACAAGCTGACCCCGCAAACGAAGTTGATGATCATGCGCGACCTGACCGCCGAGCGGGTGTTTGTGCGCACTCCGCTCCCCATGGGCGAGCGCGGGCTGGAAATCAAGGATGGCAAGGTGAGCCCCAACGAGACGCAGGTGGCGTCACTGATCATGCAGCACGGATTTGCCGCCAAACCGGGCGACCGGGTTGTCATCACCAACGTCTTGATCAGAGAGAAGTCCATCGTCTTCGAGATCAATGGCGGAGGTAAGAAACACGAGAAGTGGTATCAGCATGTGGAGCTGGGAGCGAACGGGTCAACTGCGCCGGTGGGCGGTGCTCCTAAGAGCCTCGAAGCCAAGGGTTCGAGCGTGACGCTGGAGTTCGACAAATATGTGCCCGAGTTGACCGGTGAGCAGGTGCGCGACATGCTGGCTCCGGTGTTCGACTTCAAGGCGCTGAACCAAGCCGAGGCATATGAGAAGACCTTGCCTCCGAAGGTACAGGAGGCGATAAAGAATCATAAGGTGCTGGTGGGCATGGACCGCGACATGGTGATCTATGCCAAGGGACGCCCGCCGAAAAAAATCAGGGACAAAGATGACAACGGCGTGGACTACGAAGAGTGGATCTATGGTGATCCGCCGCAAGAAGTGGACTTCGTGCGTTTTCAGGGAGTCTTCGTGTCGCGTCTTGAAATCATGACCGTGGATGGCGAGAAGATTGTGCGCACCGAGAAGGAAGTTGACCTGCAAACGCAGGAGAACGAACTGGCAGCAAAGAAGGCCGAGCAAAAGCCAGCGGACGCGCCCAGTCTGCTTCGCCCGGGCGAGCAAGCTGTGGGTGCGCCCGATTCGCGCAGCAACCAACAGACGCCCTATCCGTCTCCCGGCAACACAACCCCTACCGATCCTCCCGGGGGAGCGGCGCCTCATTGGCAAGTGGCGGGTTTGTTCTGATGGCTCAAGCCTCGGCGCCATTTGGCGGGCTGAACCCCGCGCCGTTACACTGATAGGGTGAGGATTGCACTCGGCCAGATCAACACCGTTGTTGGGGACTTCTCCGGCAATTCCGAAAAGATAATTGAGTACGCGCGACGCGCCCGCAGCGGTGGCCTGGACCTTATCCTCTTTCCCGAGCTCTCGGTTTGCGGTTATCCGCCCCGCGACCTGGTGGAGCGGCCATGGTTTGTGGAACGCAACCGGCTGGCGGTGGAAACCATTGCTCGTGAGACGCAAGGCATCGCCGTAATTTGCGGCCTGGTTACTCCCGCCCGCTCGGCAACGGGCAAATCGGTCCTGAATTCCGCGGCTTTGCTGCGCGACGGTAAGGTCGCGTTTGTGCAATCGAAGAGATTGCTACCCACCTACGACGTCTTCGACGAAATGCGCAACTTTGCGCCCGCCGATCGGCAGCAGCTTTTCGCCTTCGATGGCCAGCAATTGGCGCTCACCATCTGCGAGGACGCCTGGAACGACAAGCACTTCTGGGACCGCCGCCTCTACGGAGTAGATCCGGTGGAAGACTTGATCGGCGCGGGCGGAAAAGTGCTGCTGAACATTTCGGCGTCGCCGTTTTATCTGCGCAAGCGCGAACTGCGGCACGACATGCTGGCCGCGATCGCAACCAACTATCGCGTGCCGGTCGCCATGGTCAACCAGATCGGCGGCAACGATAGCCTGGTGTTTGATGGCTCCAGTTTTGTCCTTGGGCCTGACGGGCGAGTGATCGCCCAAGCCAAGTCGTTCGAGGAAGATCTGATCTGCTTCGATACCGAAACGCTGACGGGCGATGTTCATGCTCGCGATGAAGGGCTGGAATCCAGCGCTTATTCCGCGCTGGTGCTCGGCACCCGCGATTACGTTCACAAGTGCGGTTTCCGGCAGGTTGTGCTCGGCCTGAGCGGCGGCATCGATTCCGCGCTTACCGCCTGCATCGCAGTCGATGCCTTGGGGCGTGAGAATGTAGTCGGCGTAGGCATGCCGGGGCCGTACTCGTCTCGCGGCAGCATAGACGATGCCGCGGAATTGGCGCGCAATCTCGGCATCCGCTTTGAGATGGTTCCGATTGGCGACATCTTCGACGCTTACGGCAAAGCGCTTAGTCCCGTGTTCGATAGCCGCCAGCCGGACGTTACCGAAGAGAACATCCAGGCGCGCATTCGCGGGTCGCTGATGATGGCCGTCTCTAACAAGTTTGGTTCTCTTGTGCTGACGACAGGAAACAAGTCGGAGCTGGGCGTGGGATATTGCACGCTGTACGGCGATATGTGTGGAGGCTTGGCGGTGATCTCCGACGTGCCAAAGACCCTGGTCTACCGGCTGGCCAACTACGTAAACTCACGGTCGCCGATTATCCCCAAGTCAACCATCGAGAAGCCGCCGTCGGCGGAGTTGCGCGCCGACCAGAAGGACAGCGACTCGTTGCCTCCATATGAGGTTCTGGATGCGATTCTAGGGGATTACATCGAGGACAACAAAGCGCCGGACGCGATCGCAGCAGAACGAGGTTATGATCTCGACCTGGTCCGCAAGATCGCGTGCATGGTAGACAAGAGCGAGTACAAACGCCAGCAGGCAGCCCCAGGATTGAAGATTTCCGAAAAGGCCTTCGGCTTCGGACGCAGGTATCCGATTGCCGCGAAGGTTGAGGTGTGTGGCAAGAGCAGCACTTAGCATTTAGTAGAGACCGGCGATTCATTGAGAACTGTGTCTAGGTCTCCTGAGTGGCACTGGGCGCTAAAATGCCAAGTGCTAATTGCCAACTGCTGCCTTCCAGAAAGGATCCATGAATTACATCACGAGAATAGTCTTGATCGCTGGTCTCGGTATTGCCAGTTTATATTCCTCCGCCCAGAATGCTGGCGCGGCCAAGCCAAATCCTCCCGCCAAGACGGAGTCGACGTCCAGTACCGGCGGCGCTTCGCTGCCCAGCGAAGCTACGGTCGACGCTTATCTGAAGCACATGTTTGGCTGGAACTCGGACCTGAGCTGGAAGGTGGCCGACATCAAGCCGTCGGAAGCGCCCGGCATCTCAGAGGCAACGGTAGTCTTCAATACACCGAAAGGGTCGCAGGTGATACGCATCTACATCACGCCCGACCAGAAGTATTCGTTCATGGCAGAACTTGTGCCCTTCGGCGCCGATCCCTTTGCCGAGACCCGACAGGTGTTGAAGGCGGCCAATGGGCCGTCGCACGGACCTCAGGACGCGGCGATTACCATTGTCGAATTTGGCGATCTGGAATGTCCGGCGTGCAAGGCAGCTCAGCCCAATATCACCAAGCTGATGGAAGAAGAGCCCAAGGCGAGGCTCGTCTTTCAGAACTATCCCTTGGAGCAGATCCACAAGTGGGCCCTGACGGGGGCGAAATACCTGGATTGCGTCGCACAGCAGAATAACCCGGCAGTATGGAAGTTCATTGCCACGGTCTATGACCACCAGTCGGAGATCAACCCGCAGAACGTCGATCAGATGTTGAAGGGCTACGTGAAGGACGCGGGCGGCGATCCGGATGCGGTGGCGGCGTGCGTGGCCAAACCTGAGACCGAGAAGCGGGTTCGCGAATCCATGGCGCTGGCCGAGAAGCTAGATGTCACCAGCACCCCGACGTTTTTCATCAACGGCCGCCGCATCGTTGGATTTTCCGCTAACAGCACTCCCTACGATGCCGTCAAAGCCATGGTGGACTATGACGTTGCCAACGCGAAGTAGGAGTCAAGGCGTAAGAGGCGAAACGTGGGGCTGAATTCCGGGAGGAAACCAATCCTCTGGTTGCTGCTGGCCATGGTCGCGGTACTTGCACTGTGGGTGCTGAACCTGGAGATCACCTACCAGCGGAACGTACGGAATCTGCCAACCGATTTCCAACCGCGGCGCCACACGATTAATCGGATTTGGAAGACCTGATGTTGTTGGGGAATTCCGCTGACCTCACGGCGTGGATGGATACCTCATTCAATCATGTGCGCGCCTGCGCAGCTACACTCTCTCCAGAATCATCGCCAAGCCTTGCCCCACTCCGATGCACATGGTGCACAACGCGTAGCGGCCGCCGGTACGCTGCAACTGCAAAACGGCAGCCGTGACCAGCCGCGCACCGCTCGCGCCCAGGGGATGACCGAGCGCGATGGCTCCGCCGTTCGGATTCACGTGAGAAGCATCGTCCGGAATCCCCAGGTCGCGGAGCACCGCCAGAGCCTGTGAGGCGAAGGCCTCGTTCAACTCGATCACATCCATGTCGCCGATGGTGAGGCCCGCCAATGCCAGCGCCTTGCGCGTTGCCGGAGCAGGTCCTATGCCCATGATGCGCGGCGCCACACCCGCGGCCGCAGCCGCAACCACGCGCGCTTTCGGCTTCAGCCCGTAACGCCTGGCTGCGTCCTCCGAAGCCAGCAACACGGCACCGGCGCCATCGTTTACGCCGGAAGCGTTGCCCGCAGTGATGGTGCCATTTGCTTTGACGAACGGCTTCAACGCAGCCAGCGCTTCCAGCGTCGTATCGGATCGCGGATGTTCGTCCTTGTCGACAATGATCGGCGCTCCTTTGCGCGCCGCAATCGTGACGGGAGTGATCTCCTCTGCCAGTGCGCCGCTCTGCATGGCAGCGGCTGTCCGCTGCTGGCTGCGATAGGCAAAGGCGTCCTGGTCCTGGCGCGAGATCCCAAACTCCTCGGCGACGTTCTCTGCCGTCTCCGGCATCGAGTCCATGCCGTACTGCGCCTTCATCAGTGGATTGACGAATCGCCAGCCGATGGTTGTGTCTTCCAGCTTCATGGCGCGCGAAAAAGCGGCGTCCGCCTTGCCCATCACGAAGGGCGCTCGCGACATGCTCTCCACGCCGCCGGCAATCACGAGAGAGTTCTCGCCTGTCTTGATGGCGCGCGCTGCGATGGAGATTGCATCCAGGCTGGAGCCGCACAACCGGTTGACAGTGGTGCCCGGCACGGTAAGCGGCAGACCGGCGAGTAGCAGGGCCATGCGCGCGACATTACGATTGTCTTCGCCCGCCTGATTGGCGCAACCGAGGATCACGTCGTCCATGGCGTTCCAATCTACAGAAGGGTTGCGGTCAAGCAGAGCTTTGATGGGAATTGCAGCCAGATCGTCGGTGCGGACCGCGGACAGCGCGCCGCCATAACGGCCGAAAGGAGTTCGAACCACATCGCAGATAAGAGCGTCCGACATTCGAAAAGTTTACCCCAAGAGGTTAGTGATGGAATCAAGAGCAGCGAAGCCATGATAACCGAGCGCAGCGGAGGTGGAATGGCAGGCCGATACAAGCACCTTGGGGACCTACCTCGTCAAGAGGTGAAGACCGATGCCGACGGCGGTCCAGAAGGGAGTTACGAGCAGAACTGAGAAAAACAATCCTTGAGCGAACTTCAGGCTGGCAGCATCGCTCGCGGTCCACGTCGTATCGTTGGAGTGGTAAATCTTATGGAACTCCGGAAGCTGTTCGAGACCCCACATAAGCTTGTAACTATACAGTAAGAAGTGCAGTCGGCGGCGGGGGTTGCTAGCTCAGTTTTGTTTTGGTGAGCCGTTAGTGCGAGACGTCAGGTGAGTGTTCGTGATCTGGACAACAGTCGCTTCCTCCACCGAGATCTGCGGATCTCAGCGGCGGCAGGCATGTTTTCAAACCCAGTGGACGCAGGCATGCTCTATCCAACCTTTACATGCGCCCAGTGCCCTGCGGAATCTCAAAGCGCTTCATCTTGTTATAAAGCGAACTGCGCGGAATTCCGAGACGTCGGGCGGCGCGCTCGATGGAACCTCCTTCATCGTGCAACACGTGTGAATGTACATGGTGCGGAACTTATAGATCGTGAACCGCCGCCTGCCTTGCCGGCGCGCTGCTGCCGGAACAGCACCGGTCCTGGAGATGTCGACTTCACCAGGAGAGCGATGAGCGGCGCAAGGGCGGCCAGGAGCAGCAGCATGATTGCCGCGGCGAATATGTCGAGCGCACGCTTTTCCAATTCATACACCACGCGGTTGGCGCCTCGGGAAAGATGGGCAAGCACGATGCCGTCCAGCTCTGCGTAGTCCACCCAGTAGCCGGGTTCCAGAAAGTCCGCGGGTGCGAAGTAGATGCTGACGCCGGCCTCCGACAATTTTGCATTGGTCAGTAGCATCGACTCCCGATGTGCCGCGGGCTCCGCTATCACGAGTACGGAGGCGTTTAGTCGGCGAAACAGTTCAGGGCAGAGTGGCCCGGGCACAACCTTAGCTGAATGTCTGCGCTGATAAGACGAATCGTAAATTTCGGTCGTGCTACTTTGCGGATCGTCGTCCACGAAAGCTACCGGATCGACGCCGAACTTCGGCGAGCGCACCAGCGCTGAATAGATCCTCCTGCCTGCGGGGCCAGTCCCCAGAATCACGGCCCTTCGCGTTCCGTATCCTTTGGCGCGCAGCGTCTGCAGGAGCTTGTGCATCTCCCATTTTTCGAGCGCGAGAAAGAGTGGAACCGCGATCACAGCGAGAGAGAACCCAGACGCGAGACTGGGACGGCGCAGAAGTAAGCAGCCAGAATCGCCAGCAGGAAGGCTTGGAGGGTGACGCGCAATATACGTTCGGTCTCGCGGATGGCCAGCAGACTGAGGCACGGGCGATAGCCGCCGTAGCGATCCAGCTGGAAAACGAAGAGCAGGGCGAACCCTGCGGCACAGAGGAAGACGGTGGAAGGCGCACAGGCAGCCGCTCGGGCCGGCTCCAGTGCTCGATACAGGACGTCGGCGAGCAACACCGCGCCGAATACGGCCGCGAGGTCCAGCAGTTTTTCTGAAGCTGCCAACAATGACGAGAGTGGAAGGGTCCACTCAGTGGAGCCATAGAGCGGGACATCGAGTGCGGCTAGCGAGCGAGTAGAACTACTCATTGCATTGCGGGAAGGCTGACGGAATTTAGGCCGAAGCTGAGTGTGAGTTCAGGAGTAGGCAGAGACGAATCGCAGACAGAAATAACTCAAGACGACTGGATTGCGGCGAATCTGCGTGGTCAGGAAACCTAGTCGAGGGATTCCAGGTCCGCGCCGTGAAGGTTAACAGCCACCGATCTCAGAATCTGATCAATGGCGACGACCAGCCGGAAGGAGTTTTGTTTTTCCACGAGCGTCCCTTCCCATCCGGCAAAGGGGCCGTGTTTCACGCGCACCCGGCGTCCAATTTTTAGATAGGGATGCGGCTCGACATCGCCCGGCCGCAGAGAGCATGTGCGCAGCCGTTCGATGTCCTCGTCGGGCAGGACGGCAGGCTTGCCGGCAATGGAGACAAGGTAAACGACGCCCAGGGTTTCAAGGATGGGCACGCGCTCGCAATCGGAGACATGAACAAAGATGTAGCCAGGGAATAGTGGGGCCGCAGATCGCTTGATGCGGTCAGACCAGCGCGCCAAATGCTGGTACGTCGGGAGTAGGAATTCCAAGTTCTTCAGTTGCAGTTGATTGGCAACATGCTGTTCGTGGCGCGAGCGCGTGTAGGCAGCCAGCCAGCATCTCCGAATTGGTCGCTCCATTTCCATGACTGTTCGTCACCGCGTGCGCAAGGCTTCGCCACTCTCAGCCCCAGCGGGCGGGTTGAGCGAGCGCGCGGGATAGCGGCGCTCGACAGGGTCGTGAAGCCAGTAAGTGCTATTACAATATGACGCCAACGTGCCATGCTTTGAGAGCAAGTCTTCTACCATCTCTAAACGTCGCCTTGTTGAAATCTAAATGTATGCGTGTCTGCAGGTTACAGCAGGCAGCGTCAACATAAATTGATCGAGAGTGAGGGTGAGTGTTCAAGTATTGAACGGTGGCGTCCTAAACATGGACACTCTGCGAGGTTCCACCGATTCCCCCGCCCCGTGCCTTGAAATCGTTTTCGCCCTCCCGCTGCGACCGCGCGCAAGTTTGGTCGCCACGCATACAATCGAATCCGGGTTACCAACCTCGTTCTAGGAAGGCAATGCGCGTTCTGGTCACCGGAGGGGCGGGTTACATCGGCAGCGTCGTTGCCGACCGTCTGTTGCGCGACGGCCATTCGGTTACGGTGCTGGACAATCTCAGCAAAGGCAGCAAGCAAGCCGTTCCCAGCCGCGCTGAGCTTGTACTGGCCGACACCGGCGACGAGCCAGCTCTCGACCGCATCTTCGACGCCGGCCACTTCGACGCGGTGATGCACTTTGCTGCCTTCATCGAGGCCGGAGAGTCGATGCTCTCGCCGGAACTTTACTTCGATAACAACTCCGCGAAGACGCTCACGCTGTTGCGCGCAATGCTGCGGCATCGGGTGTCGCGATTGGTGTTCTCCTCGACCGCAGCGGTTTACGGCGACCCCACGCGGCTGCCCATCATGGAAGACGATCCGCTGGAGCCGACCAACGCTTATGGAGAGTCGAAGCTGATTGTCGAGCGCATGCTGGCCTGGTTCCACAAGGCTCACGGCCTGCGTTACGCCAGTTTGCGCTACTTCAATGCCGCCGGCGCGACGGCTGATCGCGGCGAGATGCACCGCCCCGAGACGCATCTGATTCCGCTGGTTCTGCAAGCGGCGCTGGGCGAGGGCAATGCCATCTCCATTTACGGCACCGACTACTCGACGAAGGATGGCACCTGCATTCGCGATTACATCCACATCGACGATCTGGCGACGGCGCATCTGCTGGCGCTGGACGCGCTGGCTCAAGGCAACATCCAGAACGAAGACTCGCAGCTCATCTTTAATCTGGGAAGCGGCAGCGGCTTCAGCGTGCGCGAGATCATCGACGTGGCCGGCCGTGTCACGGGCAGGAGGATTCCGGTGGCGGAAGCGCCGCGCCGTCCCGGCGACTCGGCTGTGCTGATCGCCAGCTCAGAGAAGATCAAGCGCGTGCTGGGCTGGCAGCCGCAGCATTCAGATATTGAAGCAATCGTCCGCAGCGCATGGGAGTGGCACAGTACGTACCCGCGGAAATGAAGCCGTAGCGTGATGGGGGCGGCGTCGCAGGTTACCCCAAAAAAACGAGCGAAGCTGGGCGCCCAGGTACTAGGCCGTGTGTGTCAGCTCCTACGGCATAACCTCCCACGTGCCGGAAGAATATTCAAGAAACTGTGCAATTTTGACCATACATGCTTTTATGATACGTGTTCGACTGATGAGAAATTTGTGACCGGGGCATCACTTTGCTGCTGTCCCAATCGGAGCGATTTTCCGCGCTACACATATCTGAGATGGACTTGGGGGGCGAGGATGATGTACCGCAAATGCAGAACACTCTTGCCATTCATCCTGGCGTTCCTCGTGACTTCAAGCCTGACTGTTGCGTTACGAGCGCAGGAGCACCCAAGTAACCCGGCTCCGCAGGCATCCGCCGCACTCCCCGGATCGACGGGCAGCCAGTACGCCGACACCGACATCTGCAAGACATGCCACCAGGAAGTGTGGGACAAACACTTCGCCGGTACGCCGCACTCCGCGCTGCTC
This sequence comes from Candidatus Korobacteraceae bacterium, assembly GCA_049511915.1. Classification (GTDB taxonomy): domain Bacteria; phylum Acidobacteriota; class Terriglobia; order Terriglobales; family Acidobacteriaceae; genus Bog-257. Next base: position 28,559 of record JBEKXQ010000037.1, on the reverse strand, counting down.
AAGGGCGATCAGCATGGCTGCCAGGGATGTCACGGTCCGGGGCAGGCCCACGTTGACGGAGGTGGCGATGTCACCAAGATCATTCGTTTCGAAACGCTGAGCCCTGCCCAGACGGCGGCGATCTGTACGAAGTGCCACCAATCCAGTCTGGAAACGCAGAATTTTTCCAACTCTGAGCACCTGGCGAATGGCGTCAGCTGTACTACCTGTCACAGTCCCCACGGCGCCGCCGAGGTCAACTTTCTTCTGGCAAAACCGCAGACTGCCTTGTGCTACGGCTGCCATGCCGCGCAGAAGGCGGAATTCGCGCGGCCTTACCGGCACCGTGTTGACGTCGGACTCATCCAGTGCAGCGACTGCCATAATCCTCACGGAACCCAGACCGGTCATCAAGTGCGAGCTGCCGCCGGGCAATTTGCAATTTGTACGAAGTGCCATACGGACACGATGGGGCCGTTCGTTTTTGAGCACGCTCCGGTGAAAACCGACGAAGGCTGCCTTTCGTGCCACACGCCGCACGGGTCGACTAATCCGCGGCTGCTGCAAGTCAACAACGTCAACTTCCTATGTCTTCGCTGTCATACCCCGAACATGAACGGAGCCGCGCCGGGCGCGCCCTCGTTCCACAACCAGGCCACCAAGTATCAGGCATGCACGATGTGCCACACGCAGATCCACGGCTCAAACTTTGATCCGCTGTTCTTCCGGTAGCGGCGAGGCATGGTGATGTCTTACCAAAGAAGTTCCGACGTTTCTGCTCTTGCCATTACGCTACTCATGGCTTGCGTGTTGTGGACGAACAGTGCGCCCGCGCAGAGCTCGAGCCAGAATCCGCCCCCGGCTTCGTCCAGCTCTTCTGCATCCGATGAGGGTAAGGAAATTGGCGGATTTCAGGTTACCCAGTCGATTGAAGTCGGGGGCCGCATCTCCGACGTCAGCGGCAGCCAGCCGATGTACGACACCCTGGTCAACGATCAGAGCGGGCTTCGCATCCTGGATCAATCGCTCATCATGCAGTCGATTAACCACCAGGATGTCTTCGACACCTTGACGCTCAACAGCTTTGGCTGGGGAGGCGATCCCGAACAGGCGGCCCGGATGCGTGTGTCGAAATATCGCTGGTACACCTTCAGCGGCAGCTATCAGCACATGCAGAATTATTTCGATTATGACTTGTTCGCTAATCCACTCAATCCAACGACGGGATCGCCGCCGCTTCCGATCCTGAACTCGCCGCATGGCTACTACAATCGGCAGAACCTATATAACTTCGATCTCGTCGTGCTGCCGATGCACCGGGTGTCCTTTCGGCTGGACTACAACCGAAACCGCTTCGACGGACCCGCGTTCAGCAGCATCCATGAAGGTACGGAAGCACTACTCAACGAGATTACGGATAACACACTGAATGGGTATCGCTTTGGAGTCGACGTCCGCGCCACCAAGAAAACTACTCTCAGTTACACGCAACTGCTTCAGTACTACGATGGCGGAACGACCTATGGTCTGAGCCCCTTCAATTCGTGGCCGCTGTCTAACGGCACGCCGGTCAGTCTGGGACTCTCGTGGTTCAACAGCGGAAGCCCCTGCGCGATGCCGCTCATAAATGGGATCGCCAATCCAACCTGTAATGGCTTCCTCAATTACAGCCTCGACCAGCACATCAATACCTTTATTCCAACCGAGCAGTTCAACCTGAGATCGTCGTCGATCAAGCACCTGGACTTCAACGGCCAGTTCCAGTACAGCCATGCGCAGATGAACACCCCGTTCACAGAGGTTTTCAGTGGGTTAACCAGCCGGACGGCCAGTCTTGGTTCTAATACCACGGGAAGCAATTCAAGCGCGAAATGGAACTCTGCATCGGCCGACGTTTCGGCCACATATCACATTTCGGACAAACTTCGTCTGGTGGAAACCTTCCGCTTCCGCAACTTCAGCGTGGCTGGAGACTATTTGAATCTGCAAACCAACTATTTTGCCGCCGCCGGCAGTTCGGCGACTCTGCTTACACCTGTGGGGACATTCCCGGCCACCAGCCTCTCACACACTTCCGGCTCACCAGCCGACATCATCAATGAAATAAACGAGAACCTGATCGCCCAGAACATGAAGCAGAACGACTTTCAGGTGCAGTATGACGTATCGCGCTGGTTTGGAGTGAGGGCCGGATTCGATTGGGACAACTACACCATCCAGCCTGGCAACTCCTCTCAGACCGCTTTGGGCGACATCTACTACCCAACCCTACCCAATCGCGGCAATTGCGTAGGACTGCCGCTGAATCCTGACGGCAGCTGCACGTTCGTCGGAGTCATCGCGCCCTGGGGCAACCCCACGACCGAGATCAACGACTACTCCGGCGTCCTTGGGGTATGGTTCCGCAAGGGAAGTACTCTGCATGCCAACCTGAATGCTAAGTTTGGCGGGGCCGACAACTGGATCTACCGCATCGATCCGCTGGCGTCGTTCAACATTTCGGGGAATATTTCGTATTCTCCCCACCCGTGGCTCACTGTGGGCGCCAATCTGAAGTTTCAGCAAGGCAAGAACAATGTCAGCGACATCAACTACAACCAGCACAACTATTCGACGGTGCTCAACGCAATGATTAATCCCATCAAGTATTGGGGACTGGACGTAGCCTATAACTTCGACGCTATTCAGCAGAACATGTTTATCTGTTTTGCTGGAACGGTGACCCCGGCGGACACAACGACCTGTGCTGAAGACCCCAGCCTTTTGCAGACTTACGGCTTTTACCATACCCATACTCAGTTCGGTTACTTCGCTTTAATGCTTACTCCTATCCAGCGAGTCACCTTGCATCTGGGTTACACCATGGTGGACAACCAGGGCAACACTACGTCGCTGAATACGCTGCAACCGTTGGGGCCGCTTTCCTCAACGTATCAGTCGCCGCTGGCGGGCGTAGAAGTCGGCGTTCATAAGGACGTGACCTTCAAAGCTGCCTGGAACTATTACCAGTATGGCGAAGGGTCCTTTGTGGGACCGACCGCACCCCGCTACTTTCACGCCAACAACACAACGCTGGCCCTGCGATACGCTTTCTGACCCACGACGCCAGCGTTTCCCTATTCCATTGAACGTAAATACTCGGTGTCGCGGGTGCGGTAGAGATCGGATCTGAGCGGATCGGCCGGAGAGCTACCGTCGTTGACCGCCGAGGTCTGACCAAACTCTCTCCAGCATGCCGAACAGAAAAGCGGTGGTGAGGCCGAACAGCAGCCAGCCGTTCAGCGCCTCCAAAGCTCCCATCAGTTGCCAGTGCTTGGCCAGATCGATATTGGTGTGCCCGTAGCTGGTGATCGCGTTCAGCGAATAGAGCATCGCGTCCTTGTTGTCGGGTAGTGCTCCGAGCATCCGGTAGGCGCCGGCCCACAGGCTTGTCTCCAGCGCGTGCAGGCAGGTGGCCAACAAGGTGGTGGCGCCCATGACTACCACGAAAATGGCCATCGGGTGACGGCGCGCCTCATTGCGAGTGGCAACACGAATGGTTTTCTGTCGTATGAGCCCGAGGCCCAAGACATGGATGAGAACCGTCAGCACGATTAAGGGCAAACCCCATGCCCAGTCGGCGCTCCAGCCAGCTGGGGTCTCAACGACGAATGTGAAAGCCGCTTGCAAAATTCTCATCGACATCCTTCCGCAGTCGTTTGCGGCGCTAAGAAGACGAATTGTACTGGAACTCCTAAGTCCATACTTTCGTCTCAAGTGATTCGGATCGACTCGGCCCAGGAGAACAATACGCTTCGCGTCCAGTTCACCATGATGGCGGAGCGGTGGGAACTGTCGCTTGGGACAGGTGCTCCAGCCGCGGTCGTGAGGATGCCGAAGAGATGGAATCGGAGGACAGGCGGGGGAGACACCCCGTTGCCGTTGAAGGTGAGGGAACTGCCGCACCCCAACTTGGGCGAAGCTTTGCCATGATGAGCTACAACGTTGGACTGCCTTTCAGACTCCGCGAAGCTGGCGATGGCACCACTCACGCCGATAGATGGCAACCACCTTAGCCCCAAGGTGGTTAGTCAAAACTAGCCCTTCCATGCATTAATTCTTCCCTTTGTGGGCCATAGATTCTGCATCAAAAACGTCCTAGACTGTGCGCAGGTTATTGCCATGTCGCGCATAGTTTGGCGATGGATATGGTTTTCCAGGATTGCTTCCGCTCCCGGTTTATTAAGTAGTGCTGGATGTGATTGAGTCGGCCTAATACTTCGAGGTTCGGTCTGTTCCAGTACCGATGACTACTGCTGTACGGTGCTGGCTGACGATTGATCGACGGACTCTGAACCATTCGCACACGCGGAGGTGTTGCTGTGACGCGTTTGTCTGTAATACGGCGGTTGAGGCAATTTGGTAGAGCAGACGAAGGACAAGCTCTGGTGCTGGGCGCGCTGGCGCTGGTTGCCCTGATGCTCATGGCTGGCCTGGGTGTCGAGGTTGGTTTCCTGCGCTATCAGAAGCAGCAGATGCAGAAGGCGGCTGACGCCGGTGCTATCGCCGGAGCCGCGGAGCTGATATATGGGTCGCCCGCCCTGGCTCTCGTCGCCGCGCAAAACGATGCCACTGCCAATGGATTTGCCAACGGGCAGAACGGAATCACGGTCCAGGTCAACATCCCTCCTCAGAGCGGCCCGTTCACTGGCAACAGTGGCTATGTAGAAGTGATTGTTGCCCAGGCTCAGCCAGCTTTCTTTGTGCGGGTCGGCGGCAGCTACAATTCCGTGAATGTTCGCAGCCGGGCCGTGGCCTCCTCGTTAGGGAGCGCTTCGGGGTGCATCTACGCCTTAGACCCTACCGATTCGGCTACATTCACCGCGGCAGGATCTGTAAATATCAGCAGTAACTGCGGAATCAGGGTCAATTCGAATAGCGCTTCAGCGTTCTACAAAACAGGCAGCGGCAATATAAGTGTCGACAGGGCGGACGGTATCGGAGTGGTGGGCGGTGTAAGTGAAGCTGGAAGCGGCACTATCACCCCACAGCCGAGGGAAGGCATTCCCGCATTCGGCGATCCGTTGTCTGGTGTGCCGGCGCCACCTGTTGGAAGCTGCACAAGGACTACGCCATACACATTGAACACTCCAAGCGGTGGGAACGTGCCCCAGGGTGTCTACTGCGGAGGGATTGTCATAGCCACCAACGGCCCGGTGTCCTTCGACTCGGGTACCATTGTCGTGATGAATGGGCTAACTGTAAGTCCGGGGTTCAGTCCAACACTAACCGGCAGCGGCGTGACCTTTTACAATACTGGGAACGCTAGCTACCCATACCTCCCGGTCACGATCACCGGTTCAGCCAGTTCGACCCTGTCTGCTCCCACCAGCGGTTCCCTCGCGGGAATTCTGGTGTTTCAGGATCGCTCGATAGTCGACTGTTGCGGCCCAGCCACCGTTAACACCATCGACGCCTCGCATGGAGAAATTTACACGGGGGCCTTCTACTTTCCAACGACTCCTGTCACCTATACCGCGAACTCAACATTTCCCCCATATGTAATCATCGATGCATGGCAAGTTGCGATGGTGGGGACGTCTGCGATCGGCGCTACCTACACGTCGCTACCCAACGGAGCCTCGCCGATTCACAGTGCAGCTCTCGTCGAGTGATCAGGAGTGGTGTCATCATACGATGACGGTGTAGTTGCCTGAAGTCAGGTTTTGGCTGGGTGGAGTAGTTGCTATCTTCACCGCAACGGCACCCCAACCCACGCCCGCGTCTGTGCGGGTCCTCTGGCCCACCTCTACTCCACTTGCCTGATGACGAAAGCCAATCCTCGGGCTCCTCGACTTAGCCGCCTCACCGCTTGTCCTTCCTGTAGCCCAATTTCCACATATTTCTGCGTCGTCCACAGGTTGAAGTCGTAGTGCCGCCTTGCCAGCAAGATGCGGCCACGCTGTCAGACAGAGGATGATCCGTTGATCTTGCCGGAAAAGTATCATCAACGATTGAGATGAGGCATGGTTTTAACGACGACGTTGGTTAACGCCGATGGTTATAGAAGTGCTTTCTGGAGTTTGGTCTATGTCGAGTTCATTGGGCCAATCTAATGTGGACCTTCGCCACCGTTACCACCAAATGGAGGAACACCATGCAACCAGACATCATCCAACGCGCCTGTGCCATTTGCCAGTCGCCCGCCGTGACGACCCTGACCTGGGATAAGGTGCCGCTGTGCGAGATCCATTGGCAGGAGCGGGAGCTCATGCATTTGGGTAGCGACGAGCTGTTTCACCACCGGCGCGCAGTCGAGTCATTCGAGCGGGCCGTGCAGAAGGAGTCGTCCCCCGCTCCGACCGCGACTGGCCCCCTGTGCGCCTGAGTTTCGGCGGAGCGACCCAAGACCTATCATCATGGGCTGGGCCACCCGTTCGTCCGCCGATTTTCCCCTTGCGCAACAGAAAACGAAGCCTTAGCCTGATTCGTCGCGAGGTCTGAGCAGGCCGCTCCACTCTCGGATCCAAACGACGGGGCCGAGATGAAGTCCACAGCTGTTTCGGGATTGATTTTACCTGTGGTTTCAGCAGCGACCTTGACCTGGGCGCAGCAAGGCGCCGTAGCTACTGAGCCTGCCATGCTGACGGCTAATACCGAGCTGGTTCTGGTAGCCGCACAGGTGAAGGGCGGCGACGGCAAGCCATTGCTGGGGCTGAAGCAGCAAGACTTCGTACTACGCAGCGACGGCAAGCTGCTACCCATCGGCATCTTCGAAGAGTCGCTGCGAACCGCCGCCGACTCACCCGCGCAGACAAAAACCCCGCGTCCGGCTCCGCTCAACAGAACTTCTAATGTGCCCGACAGCGGCATGCCGGACCAGATTCTGATCATCGCCCTGGACTTAGTAAACACCACGTTTCTGGATCAGAATCGCGCTAAGCAGCAACTGCTGAGGTACCTTGCTGCCGAGAAGCCGGATCGCCATTTCGCACTCGTGGCAATCACGCCGCATGGGCTGGCCCAAATTCACAACTTCAGTTCCGACCCCGCTGTGCTGCTCGAAGCATTGCGGCGCATCGAGACTTCGACGGCGAAAGATGTGACCAAGACGCTTCCCTTGGCCAGCGTTACAGCGGCCAGCATTACGGCGGCGGGTCAGTTTGGCACCCGGCTATCGCCAGTCGATGAGTTCAACAATATGGCGGTCGAGTTTCCTAGGGGCCAGGCTTACAGTGCGTACACCGAGAGGCTACAAGCGAAGGCGACGCTGACTGCCTTGATGCAAATCGCGCAGGCTTACGCCGGGGTTCCGGGACGCAAGTCAGTGATCTGGCTGACTGGCGGAATGCCCGTCCTGCTTTACGAGGCCTTTGCAGGCGGCATCAACAACATCTCCGCGATCAATGGTGACGCGGAGTTGACCGCGGACTATGAGCGGGTTTTCGACGCTATGAACAATGCCAACATTGCCATCTACGGCGTCGACGTGAAAGGCATCAAGATGAGCACGGGCTTATCCACCGCACCGCAAAATTTAATTTATCCTTCGCGCATGGTGAAGGCCGGGGAAAATAATGACGACGCGATTAAGGTTCTCTCGGCGGCGACCGGCGGCAAGGCGTGCACCGCGAATACCGAACTGAAGGACTGCATCAACGAAGCCGTCGACGACAGTAACAGTTATTACCAGCTGGGTTTCTATGTGCCGCAGCAGGATCGTAAGCCCGGCTGGCACAAGCTGAAGGTCGAGCTGGCGTCGGGACGGGGATCGGTCCGCTCCCGCACCAAGTACTATCTGGCGTCACAAACCGCGCCCGCGGAAAAGGAAGTCAACCGCACTCTGCGTGACGCTGCCGCGGCGAAAATTGATTACACCGGCATTGCCTTCAGCGTGGAACGCCAGCAAGCTTCGCAAAGCGCCTCAGCAACGCCCCCCATGATGCGAATCATGGTCTCGGCCGGCAGCGTGCTGCTTACACCTGGACATCCACAACTCAGCTACGACATCGCCACCGTTGCGCTGAACGACGATGGCGATCCTGCCACCGACCTGCGTGTCGTTCATCTGAACCTTAATCCCGAGCAGACCCAAATGGCTCTGAATAAAGGCTGGGCTTACTTTGACCCGCCCCCAGGAACTTCAACGCAAGCGGTGAAGTACGTCCTCCGGGACAATGGCACGGGACGTATCGGATCGCTTGTCGTATCCCCGCAGAAACCGGCCGCCGGCGGTTAGAGGATCCTCAGCGAGCGATGAGTCCAGCAATCGCTATGGCGAACAAATAGCGAAACTGCTATTATCGCCAAATGGACGAAGGCCGCAAGCGCGTGATCGGAATCATCGCCGCAATCCTGATGGCGCGGCATCTGAAGACCACCGAGGATTTGTTTAATTCGCGAGATAGTCCGCGCAGCGACGGAATGGTCGCGGCAGCGGTGCAGTGGGCGGAGCGGATCATGCGGAAGGTGGAGTCGGCGTGCAGCAGGATCGCATAGCGGCGACCGCATTTCGGACGCCGAAGGTCTCGCTGTCGGCGGCGGAGTTGCGGCGGGAGCTGAGCGGCAGAAATCTTGCGCTGGCCGAAGGCATGGTCCATGAATCCACCTTCGGTGCCGTGCCCAGCGTCGTCTATCAGGAAGTGGACGGAGAGCATGGCAACTTTCTTGCGGCATCGTATCGGCGAATTTGCGCCGCGCCCGACTGGCGACGGCGGCTGAAAAAATGCTACACCGCCAGCCGCAGAGTGGCTCGTTCTGGCGACCTTATCCGGCGGGAACTGGATTGCGCCAACAGCTCCGATGCGCTGCTGATGAATGTTTTCTGCTATCCCGGAGTGACCAGCCGCCCTGGGGTGTGTTCGCTGCTGGGAACCGAGCCGGGATTGCGGCCGGAGTTCGGCATCAGGCCAGGCACGCCGCTGGCGAGCGGACGCGCCGACCGCACCGAGATCGATATGAGCCTGGGCCACCTGCTGGTGGAAGCCAAGCTGACGGAAAGCGATTTTCAAACTGCGCGGCATGACCTGGTTCTTCGCTACAAGGAGCTCGAGGCGGTGTTCGATGTGAATGAGCTTACGGTCTGCGATGCGGGATTCCATTCGTATCAGTTGATCCGCGGAGTTTTGGCGGCGCAGCATCGCGGGCAGTCGTTTCTGCTGCTTTGCGATGGACGCCGCATGGATCTGAGCGAAGCGTGGTACCGGATTGTACGCACGGTGCTGAGTTGCGAGCTGAGAGCGCGGCTGGCGATTCTCACCTGGCAGGAACTTGCTGCCGTCTTGCCCCGGACAGTGCAAAAGCTGCTGAGCCGGAAGTTTGGCATCGATCCCGCGAGTTCACATGCATAGGTTTTCCGCCGCGACCACGGAAATCGCAAGCCATGCCAGCTTAGATGTTATGCAGAGTCGGTGAGAGATTTGATAGCGGACAGCATATCGGCCGCTTTCTTTTTCAGCTCCTTGAGTTCGGCTTCGGCAGTGAGCCAATCGCCTACCGCGTGACCGCCCTTTGATCCACGTTGCACATAGATTTCATAGGCGCGCTCGCGGATGCATTGTTCTGAGATGGACGAATGGGCCGCACGTGCTTGCTCGGAAGTCGGGGGCTTCTTGCTCGGATTCATGACTGCGTACCTCCATGATGCCTTGCGCTGGTTGCTCGTGCGTGTTGGGTTTGACGGCTATCTCGCACTATCGTCACGTTTCGTGCCGGGCAATTCCGGGTCGACAGGATTAGTGCTGAGCAGTGCGTTGCAGTGAGGGCAAACCTCGGCGTCTAATGCGACGGCACGATTACAGCTCGAACATAATCCCTTGGGCTGTTCTGGGTCTATGAAGATTGGAGCGGCTTCGGTGAGCGATTGGTTGTACGCGCGAGCCGCCTTCTTGGCGGCGAAATTCGACCGCGCTACTTGCTGTTGCCCGCGGGATTCGTCGCCGCGAATGTCGACGGATAAGCGAACGTCTTTCCGCTGGCGTCGATCATGATTTTTTCGCGCGGCGCGCCCATTGGTTCGAACAGATCATGTCCCGCAGTCGGCCACGGAAGCTTGATGCCGGCAGCCGCTGCTATGGTCGGAGTGAGGTCAATCAGCTGCGCATCCTGAGTTGAGATGTTGCCTTCGTTCTGGCCCGGCAACTTGATGAACAGCGGCACCGGGAAAATCATCTCCGCGCTGGCAGCGCTCAGCACGCGACCCGGAGCTTCGGGCTTCCAGCTCACGCCGTGGTCTGAAGTGACGACGATTAATGCGTCATCGTAAAGTCCCGCCTGCTTCAGCTTTTCGAGAAACCTTCCCAACTCGCCGTCGACGTACTGCACCTGCATCTCGTAGTTGTCGCGCAGATGTTGAAGCAGCTTGGTATCGCCGGCGAAGGTGGGGTCGAAACCGCCAGGCGACTCCGCGTGGATCGCGCCGTCAGGCCGCAACAGGTAAGGCGCATGCGGCAACTCCAGATGCATGAATTGCAACGGCGGCTTCGCACCAACCGGCGATCCGATCTCGCCGAGGAATTGCTGGAAGCGATGCTGCTCGGTGCGCAGGTCGTCAGCCTGGAGCGTCATCACTGCGGAGTTCGGCGCAATGCGCAGCAGGTAAAGCCTGGCGACCGCCTTCAACAGATGGCCGCGCTGCTGCACGCGCGACGCATCCGGGCAGCTGTACTCAGGACTGTCACAGAATCGCGTCACCACTTCATGAATCGTAACGTCGTACTCCGGCGCAAGCAGGCGGAAGAGGTTGTCGGGATACGCAGTCTCAGAGGCGTCGTTGCCGTGCGGAAAATTACCGGTGACGATCACGGGAATCGAGCGTGTCGTGTATTCGGCGTTGGCGGTTGCATTGTTGAACCACGTGCTGTGCTGCGCCAACTCGGCGAAGTGTGGGAAGCGCGACGCATCGATGTTGCCGTTGCTGTCCAGAATTGCCGGACGAGTGAACTCATCGAGGATCAGAATGAAAACCGGCGGATGCGACTTGGCCGTATCGGTAACGGGGAAGTTGGCGCTTGCGCTGGCTGCGGGCGCAACCGTCGGCGATACCTCGCGCCACGCGTGCCACAAGAATAATCCGGGAAAGATCAACACGATCGGCGACAGCACGAGCAGAAACCGCTCGAACTCCGCCCGGTAGCGAAACACAATCCACGCTGCGATCGCCAGCGGAATCGCCACCAGCACCGTGTTGTGGTGGAACTGCAGCACTGGCGAGATATATCGTTTGTGAAGCTCCAGCAGAAAGGGAATCAGCAACAGCAGAAACGCGCCGCTGAGAAGCCTGTCGACAGTTGCTGGCGAAAACGCCCGAACCGCGAGCCACAACAGCGCTAAAACAACTGCAGGCAGCAGGTTGAAGCACAGGATGATCAGCCAGAGATCGGCGTGCGTGATCTGGTTGAGGACGACAAACTCGGCGTTGCCGGCGATCGCCTGATACACCGATTGGGCGATCGCGAACGTCGTCAGCGACAACAGTGCAAGGAGAACCAGTGGAAAGCTGCGTGGTGTTGGAGGGTTCGGCATCAGGATAATTAGGAAATGACGCAGCCTGCTGCAATTTCCTTGGAGCAATTTGAAGGGGCGCAGCTTTAGCTGCGTCGTAACACGCCTGTTACATAATACCGAGCGGACTTCAGTCCGCGAGGCTCAGTCATTGACCTTGGCGTGATACAGAAATCGCGTTTCCCCCGGCAGCTCCGCTCGCGCCTCAATGCGAAACCGTCGTTCCAGGCATTGCTCAAACGCTTCGCGATGGTAGTCCGCGTAGGTATCGTCTTTGTTCAGCAGCAGCCGCTGCACCATTGCGTCGTCCTTGCTGATGAACTCGATCACCAGCTCGCCTGTGGTTTCCGCCAGCCACTGGACCAGCGCCGCCAGCGGAACATTTGCGCTGATCACGAGATGATGCACCAGCGCCAGCGCCAGAGTCAGCTCCGGCTTTCCGCGCTGCAGCAGTGACGGCCTCTCACCACACCCCCAGCCTTGCGCCGGAGAAGGATTCGCCACATTCATCAGCAGCGGAAGGATGTTGCCGCGTTGCTCCTTGCGTAGCTCGCCATACAGGGCGCCAATGCTGCCGGCATCGGAGTCCATCGCGACCACCGTTCCCGCCGTTGCCGCCACAATCCGGCTGAAGCGCCCGTCGTTGCATCCCAAGTCCCACACCAGCCCGAATTGCCGCCCCGCGACGCATTCGCACACGAACTCTTCTTTGCGCGCCAGCGCTTCATCGGAATAGTGGCTGCGCGAGTAATCGTTCCAGGTTGTTTTCTGCGGCGGCGGATGCAGGTTCTCCACCAGCTTGCGCAGGCGCTGCACGTTGCGCTCAATCATCTGCGTCGTCATGCCCGCCGACTCGATCTGCCGGCGCACGCTGTGCTGGGCGGAAGCCAACCTCCGCTGCAGATACGCTTGCGCCTTCACGTGACTCAGCACCCCGCCTCGCCACTGCTCCAGCCCGCGGAACATGTGGCTGAAGATCACCGGGTCGATGCCCTCCAACTCGCCGCGCAGCCACGGCTGAAACGGAATCTGCTTGTATGCCTCCAGCATCAGGGGATACAGCATCAGGCGGCAGAACTGGTTATAGCCCGCCCAAACGTCGCCGCGCCGCAGGGGCGCAAATGACAGCACGTCGATGAACACCGGCGTCACCCCGCGAAACTGCACGTTGTACGCGGTCGCATCTTTCAGTATCCAGTTATGCTCCAGCGCGCGCTCCAGAATTTCCAGATGCAACAGCGCAGCGTCGCGCAGCATGTCGAAAGTCCATTCGTAGGGATAGCTGAGGAAGGGAACGCATTCGTGCTCCAGCACAAGCGAACCGGCGGGAACTGCGAGCTCCGCTGCCAGGGCCGCGCCCGACACGTCGCGCGTGCCGATCAGCAGGCCGTCGGATTGCAGGTCTGTTATCAGACTCGACGATGCGAACTGGCGCCAACGCTGCACCGCGCTGGGAAGAATGACGCGAAAAATCCGCTCGCCCCGCCGGACAATGTATCCGTCAGGGTCGCGAAACGAACCGCGATCGCGCTGGAAGTCCGCACCCAGCAAATCTGGTTGCATCGTGCTTACACTTACCGCCTGTTTCGATCTTCCTTCGCAGACACGGCTTGCAGTTCGCTAACCGGCTGCGGCGATTCAGTGTGAATCCCGAAGAACCCGAGAACTTTCTGTTTGAACATCCGGAAGATGACGTAGATTCCACTGACCCCGCCCAGCAGCAACTGGAGCATCATGCTCCCCGAGCCGGGATCAACGTACACCATGGTTAAGTAAACTGAATGCAAAGCGACTCCAATATAATTAGTCTGATAGCCTGATCGCTGGCTAGCGAAGTTTAACATCTGGTAACGATCGCCACAAACCCAGCGGGGTTAACGTGTCTGGGACGCCTGGCATGGGGGACGCCCTGGCATGGTCAAGAGCAGCCGAGTGCTTGTCCTTTTTGTTATAATCGCTTTGCCGCTTTTCAGAAGCGCCCTTAGCTCAGCTGGATAGAGCGTCTGGCTACGAACCAGAAGGTCGGGAGTTCGAATCTCTCAGGGCGCGCCATAAACCTCTTGCAAATGCAATCGCTTAGGGCGCGACCAGAAAACGCGGGCGCGTTTTCTTTTGCCGAATGTCCGTGTTTTGTCCGTGTTTCCGCTACACCCAACATTTTTCCGACTCACTTCTTGGCGGCAGACTTGATGACCGTTGGCTGCCTGTGCCGGGCGGCCTTCAAGTAGTTTTGCGTTTTTTTCATGGCGTCCCGCAGATCGGCTTCGCTGACGATGTTATACCTGTCAAAAATCGAGCGCGTCTTGTGCCCGCTGATACTCATAGCCACTCTTTCCGGCACACCGGCGCGGACCATGTTCCTCACCGCTGTTCTTCGGAAATCGTGAAAGAGCCTACCCACGTAGCGCACTGAGTCTGTGCCGCAGGATTCACACTTGTGGCCGTTCGCAGGTTGTCCGCATCGACGACAGGTGAACTGGCCAAGGCCCGCCGCGACGCAGGCGCTTGCCCACACTTTGCGGAAGTCTCTGACCTGTTGCCCCTGATGATGGAACACCAGATCCGCGAGCATAACGTCGCCCGTGGCTGTCGTTACCGGCCTGGCGGCCTTTCGGCGTGCCATGAGTTCCGCCAACTCCCCTTCGAGCACGACCATGCGGGGCTCGCCGGTCTTCGCATTAATGCCCTTCAACCGGATGGTGTCGCCTTCCACGTCTTCCCAGCCGAGTGTGGCAACCTCATTTTTGCGCCAACCGACCAGGAAGCCGAATAAGCAGAAGTCTCTCAAGTGTTCGGGAAGACGCTGACACGCATCCCGGAACTGCGGCTCGTCGAAGAATCCTGTCCTGGTGTTGCCCTTCTCGGACAAATGCCGGATGACGGGCGCTTTGGAAAGGTGCCCGCGGGCGATTGCCAAGGCATAGGCTTGTTTCAATAACTGAGTGCGGCGATTGATCGTTGCCGGCTGCGAGTTTTTCTCAAGCTGTTCTTTGACGTACTCATCCACCTTTTCGGCTGTGAGCGCCAGGGCGCGCCAATCCCCTTGGTCAGCCGTCAGTTTAGCGTGGTGTTTCCAAGACTCTACGCTGCCAGCAACTGCGCGTTTGAGCGCCCGGCGAAGGCCGGCATCGGACACGCCATAAGCCGCACAATACTTCGTGGGCACAAAAGGACCATAGTACTTTGACGCGCCGCGGCGCCTTTGGTCCGCCGGATCTCTACCTTCTATAGGCGCAGGGGAATCAGTGTTACCTGGTACGACTTGCGCGCGGCCACCCTCCCCGCGATGAATCATAGCAAGGAAGGCTCAACTTCGGAATTCAGGTTTAGGTAAGGCGGGTTAGTAGCCCGAGTGCGTGGACCGGAGTTTCCGCTAGGCTGTTCATCAAGGTGACCGAGCGGTTGCTGAACGGGTGCCGGGAGCGCCGAGCGCGGCGTCTATGCGGCCACCAGGAGACGATCCGGCAATTGCGACTGTTTCCCGGGCTTCGACCTGCCGGCGCATGGGATCAAACGCGCTGCATCCGGCCTACGCCGATCGAAGGCGCGTCCATGAGGCTTCGGCGCTTGCTGTGCTTGGCTAGCACGGGAGTGTACACACCCGCGACAATGTGACAGAAACGGCATCGTCCGAGCCGGTCGTGTTTCGACCAGAGGCTTCCAAGCAATGAATTGCTGTTGGAAGGCTGCTGATTGATTACCACCGCGTTTCCTCTGGCAAGTCCCCTGCGACGGGATTCGTAAGGCCTTGAGCGGTCACATGTTAAGCAAAAAACGGCGAGACAGCGCGACGACGCGAAGGCGTTTTGCGCATTGTTCAGCCGTTCGCTAAATCATAACGCAGACCGCTCGATCCTTCACCGAAACCGATACGTCTCGTCCGGCCGCACCATAACAGCAGAGCACCGTCCACACCCCGCGTGAGGTGAAACCTTCGTTCCAAGCCCGCCCCTTCTTGAGGGACCGCCTCCTGCCGAATCGTTAGCGTTTGCCCGGGTCGTAGAATCGACCCTGCCGGTTGAACATCGGCGGCCGCGCCTGCTGCGTTGACTCGGCTCAAGATCAAACGGTCGAACATTGACTCGCCTGATGGGTCTGGAACAAGGGGGAACCAGAATGTCGGCACGCTCGTGGCGAGTTCATAGGTGAGCACGGTCGAATCCGAACTCGCCGAGGACGGCGGGGCCGGGGACTGAGTCGGGTCGGCGACGACGCTCGCATGTCGATCCAGTGGCCGACTGTCCGCGCTCAGAACTGTGGTCTCGATCGCCCATGCGAGATCCGCCGTCTCATCACGCATAAAGGTCACTTCCTCGATTGGGGCTGATCGCTGCTCATCCACCAAGGCGGCCAGCAGCAACAAACCGTTGAACGCGGCCGGCGCGGCTTGGGCAACCACTGCAGATCGAAACAGACACCAATCACCAACGGCCGGGTAGAGCCCACCTGCCGTTCCGGCCGGTCCGATGGACATCGTTTCACCAAAAGTATTCGTCACATTGAGAGTCTGCACCACATGCATCGCGCTCACCGGCAGACGCAGTGGCCACAGGTACCAATCGTTGCTATACACTGATGCGAACTCGACAACCAGCATGCGAGCTAAGTCTTCAGGCGCGAGCTGGATCTGCGCAAAGTTCACGGAGCCATCGTCAAATTGCCATAATCGTCGCGGTGGCATCCCTGGAAAACTCAGCGGTGAGGGCGACCCCGTGACCGTGACCGATCCGGACGCCGGGTCGACGCCCGGCAATTCTGCCGCCCCGATTGCCGAGGGCGCCGCGATCGTCGGATCAGCGTCGAAGTCGAACCAGTCGTTTCGCTCGCCATCCCAGTGGCTCGCCACGAGCGCCAAGGGTTGAGTTCCTTGCTGGTCGATGCCGATCGCAAATTGGTAGTCCAGACTCGCGTCCGTCCAGGCATCGCCACTCGGCGGAGCGTAGACGACCAGACCATCGAGCCACTCAATCCAGTCGCCGACAGCTGCCAAGAAGGCCGCATCGTCGGCTGCCGTGATGGGTATTTGGGCCGGCACGGCATTTAGCCCAACGGCTCCCCGCAGGAGCGGTTCGAGCGTCAGCGCATCTGGTACGCGACCAGCCAACAGACTGAGATAGGAAAGTCCGTATGCATCTGCCGTGCCCGCGGTGGGCCCCGGCAACGGGTACTGTGAGATGATTGCCGTGATGCCACCAGCACTGCAGCCGCGCGTGTCCAAGAAACTGACGAGCTGGGCGCCTGCCTCAGCCGATTCAAACAGCGTCATGCTACCACGTGGTTCGGGAGCAGCAAGCGTATCGAGCGCGACTTGCCCGCACGCTCGTGCCGGCGCCGCACCTGCGCCATACCCGGAGAGGGGATTGGCCGTGACGGTCAACGTGGCGTTGATCGGCGTTCCCGCGTCATCACCGACAAATTCGCCGACTTGCCACTGCCGACCCAACAGCCAGGCTGGGTCGTAGACCTGTCCCTCGAGGAAGGAAGCCATGCTATCGTCGCGGCT
This sequence comes from Candidatus Korobacteraceae bacterium, assembly GCA_049511915.1. Classification (GTDB taxonomy): domain Bacteria; phylum Acidobacteriota; class Terriglobia; order Terriglobales; family Acidobacteriaceae; genus Bog-257. The sequence continues at coordinate 11,596 of JBEKXQ010000037.1, read as the reverse complement.
GCGCGGTTCGAGGCGACTCCACGTCGTTATGGATGGCATGTTGTCACGTCGTCCTCAAATCGAAGATCCGGCCGAGGCCGGGAAGAATTCGGTAGAAACAGTGTCAGACGGCCCAGCAGCACTGACGTTATTGGCAAAGTAGAGCGCCGGCAGCATTTGGCCGACGAGGCCCAGGCAGTCGGGATCGACCGTGCGGATCTTTGCCAATTGGAGCGCATCCAACAGCGTACTTTCGAGCAAATCGCTTGTCCACTGCGGCTGAGTCAGATCAGCCGCCACCGCGACTAAGGCTGATTGCGGTGCTTGCGCCACGGGCGTTTCATAATGAAACGCAAGTCCTGTATTTTCCATTGTCGCTGGGAGTGTCTCGACCCAATCATCGATCGTGAGACCCGTCATTGCGGTGGTCCCTGGCCCCGGCCCGACCAGCACGAGATTCAGGCGCGGCCCACTGATGCTTCCGGAGGCAAATCGATCGCCGACCCACGGCTCCCCGGCAATGGTCGGTAGCTGCACGACCTGCAAGGCACCGGTGCTGGCGATGCCGGTCGCCGCGGCCGCGACAAAGAGCCGGTTCAACGAACTCGCACCGCGACGCACGCGTGCCGCCCGCTGGAGCCATATGCGCGCCGCAAGGCCCGAGATGTTGGCAGAGCCGTTGGCAATGGCGGCACTCCAGCTTGCTGCATCGCTTGGAGCGAAGCTTATCCCAACCAAGAAATCCTCGCCGAATACCGCCTGGATCCGATTGATTTGATCGGTATCCGAGGCGCTCGCGCCGATCGTTGCTTCCACGTCCGTGAGCTCTGCCTGACGACGGCTCAACTCCGCGCCGACGGCGGCGATCAACTCGGCAGGCGGCGTCCCCATAACGAGGGCATCAGCGGCGCCCAGAACGCCCAGCGCAGAAGACGTCATCAACCCAACATTCTGAGTCGCGGCCTGGGTGAGTTGTGGGATCGCCGCACGCAGCGCTGCCGCTGCGGCATCCGCCCGCGCAGCGAGCCCTGCGTCGGCGGTGGTGGCCGCAGGAGCGCTGACGCCGGGCGCGCAGATATCGCCCGCCTTCGCGGTCCGGGCATTTTGCAGCAACTGGCGCACGTTGCGGCACAGCGCCGTGAACTCCGGGAAAGTAAGGTCCGTCGCTGCCCAGCTGGCCTGCCGCGCCCAAGTAATCGTTCCCAAACCGGCTGCGAGTTGCACGGCGGTCGCCAGCGCAGTCGGCACATCGTCCAAACCGTAGCCTGGCGGAACGTTCGCGGTTTCGTAGACGCAATCCAGCGCGGTGAGCGAACATTGCGATAGGTACACATCTTGCGCGGTACCATCAGCTGGCGTCAGCACGCAATGCACGCGCTCGGGATTGGGCAGGAGCGTCGACAGCAACGCTTCGAGATCGGGTGCCGCGGCCGCCCGGAGTTGTGTCGAGCCAAGCGGTGGCCAGCCCGGTGCGCGTGCCAGGCCGGTGGGCACGAGAAACGCCAAGCGATGCGAGATCCCAAGGCCGCTACGCGGCGTCCGCAGGAATTCCAGCTCTGGAACCGCCCCATCGCCGCGAGCTAAGGCGTCCAAGGTGGCTGCGGCTCGGGTCGGATTGCCGTTCACCGCATGGTGAACGCTCTCGGCCATTAACGCGTCGGCTACCGCGTCGAGCGTCGCATCAAGTTGCGAGAGTGCTGATTGAACGGCGGCCTTTTGGTTCGCGTCGGTAATGCCGCTGACGAGGCTGACGAGTCCGGAAGCTGAAGTTAGCCACATTTGCATCAGCGCCATGCCGTCGACCACGGTTGGAGCGGACACGACATCGTAGGGTGTGCCTGTTGACGCAAGCGCCGTACTACGTGGTGGCGCAAGTGCGCGCAAGGGAGCGATATATTGATCGGCCCCCAGATCGTGCAAAGTCTGTTCGACAAGAAATCCACCTAAGGACGAAAGGGTCTGGCCATTCCGAACACCGTCGAGCAGCCAGCTGGCGATGCGCGCGCGATCGGACGTGAGGTTGATGGCAAACGGGTTCTGCGCACCGCCGGCGTTACTGGTGTACCCGCTACGAAGCACCGCAGCCGTCACGGCTTGACCAAGCGAAGGCGCATGCACGAATCCGTCGCTGCTCGAACCCGTGGAAGCCGGGCGGAGGTCTTCAACCCATGAGAACCCCCCCACATACGTTCCCGTGGGCGCGCATGCGCGCACGCTGGCCAGCCGAGTTGTTGCCATTGCCGACAACCATGCGTCCAAACGATGGGAGGCGCTATCAAGGGCGAGCCTCAGGGTACGCTCAAGCGTATCAGGGGACAGCGCTGTAAGTACGTCAAGAGCGGCGGTAAAATCACGCAGTTCGGCAAGATCATGATCTGAGGGGTTCATGCTGTTCAGATAATCGCCAATGGTGGCACCGTTCCAGGGACGGGCGAGTTGCCGCCAGACGGTGGCCGTCGGACCCGATGCCAAGATATCGACGAACTCCGGTTCCAGGTGCTCCCACGGCCCCAGTGTGCCGGCGCGGGCTTGAATGCGGATGGCAGCCGTAGCATATTCCCTCAGTGCCGAGTGCCGCAGTAACCGAAAGAGCAGTGGCGTTCCGCTAGGGTCTGCACCCGATTCGACCAAGCTCTGAAGCCCCTGCCACCCGCTCTGCGCCAACGCTTGTGCGAACGTCGTGAGCCAGGTCAGGCTGCCCGATCCATCGAGCACCCACGGAGAAGCAATGCTCGCCGATGTCGGGGCTGCAACCAACGTTTTCGCACGCGAGTCCCATCCGATGCGTGCGCCCGCCAAGACTTGTCCGCTCGAGGATGATACCGTCTGCGTCCAATTATCCTGCAGGCCCAACGTCGTGAAACGCCACAGATTCGTCACGTACTGAATGCCGAGTTGCTCGCGACTGAAGACCTGCTGGCCCAGTGGTGTCATCGCGAGCATCTGGAGCATCGTTTGTTGCGCAGCAGGTACCGTTTGCGTGATATCGATGCCGACGCGAGGAACGCGCGAAGTTGCCGGCACCCACACCGTGTCGCGCAGCCCTTGCAGCGTCTTGACGAAGTACGTATATCCGTGTTCGCCGGGACCTGGGGTCCAACGATCCAGCGCGAGAACCGTCAGAAATCCATATGGCTGATTTCCGATGCGAATCACTGGGAGTGCTCCCCCCGGACGCACTCGATCGATAAAATGGCGGCGGGCGACGCGGACTGTCTTATCGGAGTATAGGGCTGCGGCTTCGCCGACAAGCCAATCGTCAAGGCGCAGGTCCGACGTGTCGCCACCGGCCGATCGCGCCAGCCAGCGGTAATACGCATAGCGGGCCGTCCGATCATGTAAGAGATTCCGCTGGCAGACCACCCAATCGTCAAGCGGACCTTCATCGGGACCGCCGCGCGCCTGCCAGTTCGCGTTGGCCTGCTGTGTGATCTGGTCGTTCAACTGCTGCTGCGCCGCAGCAATGTCTTGCGGGTCGGGCGTCATGCCCGGAACCCAGTACCCAACCCGCTGCTCCTTGAGAGTTAAGGCCCAGGTTTGAATGAGCCCCGAGAATATCCCGGTGTAGGCCGGATCGCCATTCTGGAAACCGGCTGCGGCCGTCTGTGCTTCGCTGGAATCATAACCCAACAACGCCATGATGGTGGCGGCCAACGCTTGAAGCCAGTCGTTGATCTGAGCCGTCTGGCGCGAGAGATACCGCAGATAGGCATCTTCTGCGATAACATTCTGATGATCGTAGTCTTGGGCGTCGTTGCCGGACGCCGCAGCGAGAATCTGCGACATAAAGTAGCCGAGTGTGCCCGCCCACAATCCCGTGTGCATAGCTTGCACCGCACGCTCTTCGGTTGCTGAGCCACCATCGGCAATGCCGATGCCCAACCCTTGGCCCCGCCGCACGGTTCCTTCGGCCTGGAGCCAATCCGCGAGCGCGCATCCTGCCGGAGCGCCTTCCGCGAGCCACTGTTCATACGCTGCAAGCTGGACCTGGACGTCGTAGCCGAGCAATCCCTCGTGCGTTGGCGGACGTCCCGGCTGCTCAGTGAGCGGTATTCCTAATGCTGATGCCAGGCGCACGGCACCGCTGTTGCTGTCACTGGCCGCGGTATCGACAGCCGAGACGGTAAAGGTTGGCGCATACGCAGGGTCGCTCAGATCGTACACGGAGTGCACGCCGTCAGTATTACGCGTCGGCGATCCCGGGGCGATGTACGCTAACCCGGTAGTGTAATACTGCGCTTCCAACAGCTCGGAGAGTTCGCGACCGCCGGCAGCGGCATCACTTAGCTCATCGACACCGTACACGAGCAACCTATCCAGGCCCCCGCTTTGCATCTCAGCCGTTAAGGGAAGCCGCACGCCCATTCCGACCGCCTCGGCCGAGGCAAAGTCGATCATCCAACTTGGCACGCCAACGCCAGCTGTTGGATCGGGACCGACCGGCAAGGTATTCGGTACGATCGAACCCGTCGCGCGAACTACGTTGCTGCCCAGCCAACCGACAACGTGCCAGCATGTCGGCAGTGCGCGCGCAAGCGGCGGGCGAGTCCATGCAGCGGGACGCACCGCCGGGCTTGGAAACGTCGGCAAGGGGTCGAGCGCGATGCCCAGCGGCGTGGTCTGCGTCGGCCAAGTTGCATCCGTGGGTCGAAGCACCCTGGCGATCCACGCGGCTCGCTCGGGACCAAAGCGTTTGGCGAGCGTACTCCACGCGGCCGCTTGGCGCACTGTATCCGTCCCGGCGCTCCACACACCGATCCAATAGGCTTGGCCCTGGACGACCTCAGTTGCGGTTAACTCTGGCTCGTGCGAGTCCACGTGGATCACGTCGGGGTAGATGCGCACGAGCAGGTCTGCGCCGGAGAAACGCGTCTCCAGCCGCACGGGCAGCAGGGTGAGAGGATAGGCGGTACTCAGTGACCAGCACGTCATCGTCGTGTGCGCCTCAACTCGTCGGTAGCAGTAGGGAGCCGTGGATGGCAACTTGCACGGCCGGTTCAAAGAGAATGTGCGCCATGTGCGCTGCGCTAAAGCCAAAGCGGTGCACCGTTCCCGAACCGCTGTCCGTAAGCTCCACGCCCTCGAGCGGCGCGTTCGCGCAGGTAATGTACGTCAGGGCTGCATACTGTGCTGCGGACGAGACAACTTGTGACCAGTCGAGACTGCGCCATTGCGTTGGTTGCGTTCCGAACGATGTGGTATTCGGAGGCTCGTTCAGTCCGAAGCGCGGCGCTGTTGGATGCTCTTGGAACACGATGTACCAGCCGGGCGTACCCCCGTCGCCACGGGCTTCTGTGGCTTTCAGATCGAAGCCCAAGAACACGATGTCCGGGTCGATTTGTCCGGTGAAGATCGGATCGAGTCGTCCGGCAACATTCAGCGTTCGTCCGCTTGCGGTCGTTTCTGCCGGCGCGGCGTAGATCGTAACGTTTGGAATGCGACGAAGCAGCTCGCCCCGTACCAGGAGTACGAGCGGTTCCGTGGCGCCTGCCCCCGGCGAATGGGTGCCGAGGTCGCTCGTCGGGGACCAGCCCGCGATGGCTGAGATGTCGAAGAGCAGACTGCCCGACGTGTCGATCCCGTTCCAGAAACGATCGAAGAACGTTGCCTTCAGATTTCCCGGGAACCCATGCCACAGCAGTGCTCGCGCCATCTCGGCGCTGAGGCCGACCAGGAATGCTTCGACGACCTCGCCGTCGGCTTGGACGAGCGTCGCCCGGTTATCCGGCATCAGCGAAGCGCCCGGCAGAAACCAATTCGGCTGAATCTCGAGGAAACTCTCGTACATCGCTTGTGGAAAATACGGTGAACAGACCGCACGCTGCAGCGAATCGGAAACCTGAGACGGATTGATCGGTGACGGGAACTGCAAGTCGCCGAGAACGCGGACTGGAACGGTCGTGGCCGGGTTGAGTTGGGTTCGCAGCTGAGCGACGAGAGGGGCAGTATCGACTGCTGCTGGCGTCGGCGGGGGTGTAGCCCACCCCAGCACACGAATCTGTCGAGTTTGCGTTGTGGCGGCGGCGGCACGAAACGCACTCGTCTGTTGCGTACGCAGCGCAGCGCCCTCGCTTGTCATGACGCCCAGCAAAATCTGCATCTGCGACGCCCCGTGAACGGGCAGCGGCAGGGGATCGCCCCATCCGCCGACCGACCCATCAGCCTGGACATCGAAGGCGAGCGCATAGGCCGCACGCAGTTGGCCGCCGATACCGGCAGCATAGCAATACACAAGATCCATTCCGGTCGCCCCGAAGGCCGCGGATGCAATTGCTCCGGCGACGAAATCGGGCGGGAGCTCTGCGCCAAAGGCGCCACAATCCTGCGACGACACAACGTTCCCGTTGCCATCCAGGGTGATGACCGATAGCTGATTACCTTGCAACACACAAGCTTGGCGCCCCATTGCAGTGATGCTGAGAGCGGCTCCTGGTGACGCCCCCCCCCGTTCCAGGGCCTGCAGGGGCGTGTAGCCACCAGTCATGGCCCCCGTTGAATCGAGCCCGAGACCGACCATGATATAAGTCGTGTCCGGCGATGTTGTCTCGCCGGGATTGTCCTGGTAGTGCGGCGATGTGCCAGTCGACCATATAAAGAGAACGTCAATGTTGCCGTCGCCGTTCAGATCCGTAGCGGCAACGGCCCAGGAGCTGAGTCCATATCCGAGTGGGGGCGGACCAGGCAAGCCGGGCGAGCCGGGCGAAACGCCGACGGCCGAAGGCGGAGACCCGCCGCTGTCCAGCGGATAACCGGGTATCCAATGCATCTGAGCGTACCAATGAAAGTCGGGATAGTTCGTGCTTTCAAATGGCGCAAAACTGATCATGCCGTTGCGACTCGCGAAGTCGACATATGTGAGGGCTGGGGTTGAATTCAAACTCGGCCCTGCGAGGGCGGCGGCGTCGCCGAATTGCGTCCAACCGAGTTGTGGCTCGCCGCTGAAGTCGCACGCCCGTCCCAAGGCACTGTTGGAGCCGAGCACTACAAGATCGCTCATGAATCCAAACGGGATCGACAGGACCGGCGATATTCCGCCTGCAGTGGGTGACCCTTCCCACGGGAACGTCGGCGTACTCACGAATGCCGGGGTGAGAGTTTCGAGTGAAGCACCATTTGAAATGGATTCAATCGACGCTTGCCCAGAGACAGGGACGAGCGCAGGAGTTGCGAGGACCGTGTTGTTGGCAAGCTCGAGCACGGGCATTGGCAGGGGGGGCACGACCGTCCGTTTTGCCAGTGGCCCGAGCGGTCGTGCTGCGCGTCGAAACGCCACCGTCGTCGATGCTTTCAACGCAGCATGCGCCGATAGCGCCGCGACGACACTTGCGCCTCCTGTCGTGCCTGGCGCCGCCGCCACTTGCCCGTGGACGGCAACCGTCAACTGCAAGAGCCGGTCGTCGCTGAGCACCGGCGTTGTGCCACCGATACGCTGCGTGTACAGGCGCGTGGTCGCCTCACGTGCGAGCTGACCGCCAGCGAGCCGCTGGTTTGCGCTCGCCAGGTCACCCGCCTGAGCCCAAGCGCTAGCCATGAGAGCCTCTTGATACTTCTGAATGACCGCAGCGCCTAGTGACGCGAGCACGCGGTAGCGAGGATCAAGGTTGAGCGTTCGTAGCCACAACGGCCCGGCCCCCGAAGACAGTGTCCCTTGGAAGGCGGCGGGAACCGAACCATACGTTGGCGGGGCCAGCGTGCCGGGCGGCCCGTCCACTTGGGAGGCCAGGGCCGCCTGAAACGCCGCCTGAGCGATCGACGCAGGCCACTGGCCCGGCTCGATGTCCGCACCCACGAGCGCCCCTTCCAGGTTCAGCGTCCAGTCCGTCCCTGACGGAGGAGTTGGAAAGCCGGTACCCGGGTCGCTGATGTCCAACGGGCGAACCCCGGCCTGTGCGCTGACGTAGGGCTGCAGCTTGCGTGCAAGCGACTCGAAATCGCCGCCCGCTCCGGTCGCGAACGACCATGAGAAATAGACAGGAAGCTGCACGCTGCCCCCACCGGTCTGCCAGGCAGGACCCAGCGTCGGATTGCTCGGCGATAAGCCCAGACCCGCGTCGCGGCCGGCATCGAAAGCCGGTACCACGAACGCTGTGTAGGCCGTATTCGGCTGGAGCCGGCGTGGCGCAATTAACCGCGACAGGGCCCGCTCTGGCGTCGATGCGATGATCCCATCGATCGTCTCCCCCGCCGCTCCCGTGGTCAGCACCTGGGCGTGGGCCCACAGCCATGATTCAGTGAGATCGGGAAGCTGATCTGTGGTCGTCGTCAGCACAGGCAGACTCGCGCCCACCGCCGCACCGCTCGCCGTCGACGGCAACGCCACCGTAAAGGATCCATTCGGAATGACAACGAGGACCAGCCAAGGTCGTAATCCGCTACGGGGATCCGCATCGGTGATTTGGGCAACCTGCGGCGTCGTTGGCGTCAGCATCCAGGGAAGATCCGGACGGGCAAACTCTACGAGCGGCAAGAAGCTCGTCTCAACGTTGATTGCGCCCGCCGCAGGATCGGTTCGGATGACCTGCTTGACGTCGAAACCCGCGACGTCGCCCGGTGAGTACAGATAGGCGTCGAATGTCGTCGCGGCGACCCCTGTGATCGCTACGCTGATCGGCAAGAGCGCCTGCGCAGGAAGCGTCGCATCAAGTGCGGGCCCCGTTCCGGGTGCCGCGGCCACGCCGGCGGCCAGAGCCTCTCGATACCAACTCAAGAACGTGATGCCGGCAGCGGTCATGTGCGCACGACCTGAAGTGGTTGTGTCGAGGTTGACTGCAACGTCGACAAGGCTTGCGCGGCCTCCGTCCACGACGTCGCGGAGAACAGTGGTGCTCCGCCCACGCTCATGGGATTGGTGACGGCGAATGTTCGAGGCAACACCTTCACGCCCAAGCTCGGGCCAGTAAACCGGCGTGCGCCGGCGCTGGAACTGGGAGCCGTGCCCGATGGACCATTCATCGTCAAGAGTACGGAGGTTGCCGGGGCGATCGTAACACTCGGGGGTGCGGTTGTCGACACGCTGTCTACAAGAATCACCTCGTACGTCAAGGGCTCGGCGTCACCCTCGGAGTTGACGTCCTCGACGGGGGTCGTGAAAGTTGCCGTGAACCCGGACTGCAGTGGCTCAAAGGACGGCTGCGACAGTTTTTCGGCCGCGCTCATATTGAGAAACTGTGCCGGCGCGAACTGGTCGGTCACCGCCGTGGTCGTCGAGGGCAACGACCCAAGCTGGACGGCAGTAAGGCTGAATTCGTCGGCTCCTGATATCGGTGCTGCACCGTAGCACTCGAGCGTGATGCCTAAGGGCGCTGTTTGTTGACGAAAGGTCAGTGTTGCGAAGGGATGTGCTCGCACGGCGCCGTCGGCGGGCAGCGACCGGACCGCGATGATGGCATCACCTGCGGGCGCCTGGGCGCTCCAATTGCTGTTCGTGCCGATCGCTTGTGCGAGCAATTGCGCGACGTCGATCGCAGCAGGGGCCGGCGGTGGCGTGCCCTGACCAAGGGTCGCGTCGAAGCTGACGGAGGCCGAGATACAGAGGAAGGAAACACTCGCTTTGCCCGAGACCTGCCATGGGCCCGGTCCGACAATTAGCAGCGCAGCCGACACACTGCAAATAACCGACCCCTGATAAGTGACCGCAGCCGAGATGCCGATGGCGACTTCAAGACCAAAGGGGCTCAAGGTGATGAGCGTATCGAACAAGAAAAATCCGTCGACCGAAAAGCCGCCAGAAGCAGCATGGAGATCAACGCGCGCTCCACATTGAATTGTGTTGGACGTGACCGCAAAGTAGCTTTCCAGACGCAGAAGCGGATTGTCCCCGCTGCACAAACTGATCGCCAGCCGCGCAAGCGTCGGAAACCCCGGCGGCGCCTGATACGCAGGATTAAATCCGCCGACCGAGAGAGCAAATTGCGGATTGTTCTTCCATCCCGCCCGAAGGGCCATGTCTCCGCTGACCGCGAAGCCTGCGATCATCGAATCATAGATCGTCGCATCAATCGAGATGGTGCCCTGACTGAAATCCAAGACACCCAAGACATCAAGATGGAACAGCACGATGGCCGAATCGTCAATTGGCGGCAAGGACACGGTAATGCGTCCTAAGATCGCAATCTTCAGCGGTGCGGGCACTTCAATGAGGATCGCAAGGTCGAAAACCAGCAGTGCTGGGTCACTCCACGAGATCTCCGCCATCGGCCCGATCAAAAAGCGCCCCATGGCGACGGGAAAGAGGTTGCTCAAATTGGTTACGAGTTGGGCGGCGTTGTCGAGCGGATCGATCGGCATCAGTGCCGCGTCGAGCGCACGATTGCGCACGCCAGCCTCCAACGCGGCGACATTCATCGTGCGGTTCAACCCAAGCAGCCCGCCCAACCCAGTCAGGGCAAAACCAAAGCCAATCTGAATCGGCGGAAATGTTGCCGTAATGATGATCAGCAAACTGTAGCCTGAGCTACCGTCGCTATTCGTGATCGGCGTGCCGTCGGGGAACTTCGTGTTGATTAACCCGATCGCCGCAAGACTCAATACATCCAGTTCAAGCTGCAACGCACCGCCGTATTGACCCTTGGCTGGGTCGTAATAGAGTAAGCCACCGCCCGATACGATGCCGGCATCGAGTAGCAGCGAAATGCTCGTTGGACCTTGGATGCTCGGCACGATGTTCAGCGGCCCGGCGTTCCCGCCACCCGCGGGCCACGTGACCGTCGCCCCAACACCGAGCGCGTCGATCGTCGCGCTAATCGGGCCAATCGATACACTGATGTCCGCCATGCCGCCCGCAACGAAGCTGGTTTCGCTTGCCTGCACCGCGAGCGTGAGATTATCGAGCACTATTGGCCCGAGCGTAATGGGGCTGCCGGCGGCAAGCTTAAAAGAAGCGCCATCACTCGATCCGCTGGTAAAAGAGATGCCCGTTTGTCCGACGGTTAGGGTTGCTTGCAAGTTTAGCTTAATGGCATCTGACGGCAAGACATTACTGAGGAAGCTGTCAGGAAGGTCACCGCTCCCAAGACTCAGGCCGACATAGCCACTGACAGAGCAGGTCATGGTAAACGCGCCGGCCGCCGAGCCGGCCGCCGGGCCGTTCAGTCCGATGCTGACCTGCACGCCTGGCGCCACCGGTACTGCCGAAGCCCCCTGCGGCGGGTCGGCGCCCCACTGGACCGTAAAGGTGACGTCGAGCCCCGGCCAAGAGGCCGGATCACCCGGCGTCGCCTGCCACCCTACTACCCCAAACGGGGCTCCGGGATTACCGACCTGCAAGGAGACGTTCCATCCGGCAAGGCCCGTATCCAATGCGGACAGCACCGGTGAGATAACGAAGCCCGGCTCGTTGTTCGTCGACGTGTCCGGAGGATAGATCGCGAACGTCAGGCCCGCCACTGTCCCATCGCCAAAGGCCGGCCCTGAATCGCTAAACCAAATCGTGAGAGCGTTGTTGAGCACGGCCGCGTCGTCACCATCGAGGCCAAGCTCATAATACGCGGGGACGCCATACTGTGACCCAAACCCAAGTCCCTCGAAGGCGTCCGCTAAGATGGGCAGCAGAGCAGTCGCCATCGTCTGGACGCTACTGACGCTGTCGAGCGAACCAGAGGGCAGATAGGCGCTGAGC
>JBEKXQ010000036.1:0-70042 GCA_049511915.1 Candidatus Korobacteraceae bacterium | reverse complement strand
GAAATCAACAACTTCGCAGGGCAGTCGGCAAAGTCGGTCTGCTATAACTTGGTTGCCATGTTTGACCTGTTTCGGCTCTGGCTCGGAGCCGTGCTTCGCGGGTTGCGGACGCGCCGCAGTCTGATGCTCGAAAACCTCGCCCTTCGCCAACAACTCGCCGTCTTCAAACGCAAGCAACCGAGGCCAAGACTGGGAGCCCTGGACAAATTCTTCTGGGTCGTAGCTCGCCGGTTCTGGGCTCACTGGAAAAAGGCACTCGTTATCGTCCTACCGGACACGGTTGTGCGCTGGCATCGATCCGGATTCAAACTGTACTGGGCCATGCTCTGCAAAGTGCGAAAACCCGTGGGCGGTGGCCGCAGGATCTCTAAGCAGATCCGTGCATTGATCTTTCAAATGGTGGCTAACGATCCAAGTTGGGGTGCGCCTCGCATCCATGGCGAACTCCTGATGCTCGGCTTCGACGTGTCGGAAACCACCATTTCCCGCTGGATGAAACGAGCGCCCAAGGGCCCTCAACCCGGGAAGTGCTGGCTGGCCTTTCTACGCAATCACCGGGAAGCTATCGCCAATTGAGCTTATTCCTAAGTTATTGATATTGCGGATGCGCGACGTTTTGATGGCCCACAGCATTATCAGCCCAGCAGATTAACCCGGGGATGAACTCCGCCGCAAGGTCGGGATGGCTCGGACGCACGCGAACGGTGAACCCATGCTGGCCACTTCGCGACAATGCAATCTCGCTCGCGTATCTATGGTTGGCCTGGCCATCCTTGCCCTCAGCCTGCATCGCAACCGCGTGGCCTTCCACGATTTCTCCCCGCATATCAACGCGACCAACGTAGAGCTCAACTCGAACGTCGTGTGGAGTCAGGCGTCCAAGGTGCACCTTAGCCTGCACCTTCATGGTCGAAGTTACCGGGATCGCGCCGCTCGGACCGTCCTCAATTTCACCGACCCACACGTCATTCCACTCTCGGCGAATGCGCTCAACCGCCGCCGCAAGGTCCCGGGCGCGTTGGGCGTTGTTCGCATCGAGCGCGCGGAATTGCGCATGTGCCTTGGCGTAATAGCCTTCCATGTAATCACGGACCATGCGATGGGTGTTGACGAAATGGCAGAGCGAACCCACGCAGGCCTTCATGCGCTCAACCCATCTGCGAGGAATGCGGTCGGCGTCGCGATCGTAGAACGAAGGTACGATGTCGCGCTCCAGCAGGTCATAAAGGGCTTCGGCCTCGACCTGATTCTGATGATTCAGATCGTCATACTCTTCGCCCTTGCCGATCACCCAACCCATCTTCCTGGAATTCTTAGGGTCGTTCCAGACTTCGTCCCACCACCCATCAGGCACACTCAGGTTCAACACCGCATTGGCCGCGGCCTTCATTCCGCTGGTGCCGCTGGCTTCATTGGGGCGCAACGGCGTATTGAGCCACACATCGACGCCCTGGACTAGCGCGCGGGCAACCGCCATGTCGTAGTCAGCGAGGAAAACGATGTGCCGACCGAGTTTGGGGTCGCGGCTGATATCCGTGATCTGGCGAATCAACTCTTTGCCCGCCTCATCCTTGGGATGGGCTTTACCGGCAAAAATCAATTGCACCGGACGCGTCTCGTCCGTCAGCAGACGGCGCAATCTATCCATGTCGTGGAGGACTAGCGTAGCCCGCTTGTAGGTGGTAAACCGGCGGGCAAATCCGATGGTCAGCGCATCAGGGTTCAGCACCTCGCTGGCGGCCTCGATTTCTGCCTGCGGTGCAGCCCGGAACATACGCTGAGCGCACAATCTCAGCCTCGCCCAAGCTACAAGGCGCTCCCGGCGCCGCTCGTGAGTGCGCCACAGCTCCTCGGCAGGAATGGAATTCACCCGGCTCCAGATATCGATGTTAGCTGGTTCATCGCGCCAACTGGGTCCGAGATAGCGGTCGTACAACTGGTTCATTTCAGCGGAAATCCAACTGCAAAAGTGAACGCCATTCGTGACATGACCGATGGGAATTTCATCCACCGGCACCTCCGGCCACAACGACTGCCACATCTTTCGGCTGACTTCGCCGTGCAGCTTGCTGACTCCGTTGGCGCGTGACGCCAGGCGCAGTGCGAGCACGGTCACGCAGAAATCGCCTGCTCCATGAGTACGCCCCAGATCGAGAAATTCGATTTGCGAAAGACCCATTGTGCGGCTGATCTCACCGAAGTATCGGCTCATCAGTTCCGAACTAAAGTAGTCATGACCAGCTTCGACCGGCGTGTGCGTTGTGAATACCAGGCTGGCTGACGCCAACTCCTGCGCTTCCGCGAAGGTAAGATTGTGCAGTTCCATCAGGTGGCGAACGTGTTCCACCGCCAGGAATGCGGAGTGGCCCTCATTCATGTGGTAGACGGTAGGCTGCAAACCGAGAGCATGCACGGCGCGGTAGCCACCAATGCCGAGCAGGATCTCCTGCCGTATGCGCCTCTCGCTGTCGCCTCCGTATAGCTGGTTCGTCAGGTCGCGGTCTTCGGCACGTGCGTTCAACGGGATGTTTGTATCCAGCAGGTAGAGAGGTACACGTCCCACCTGCACGCGCCAGACTTGCGCGAAGACGGCTCGTCCCGCCAGATCAACCTCGATACTGAAAGGTTTGCCGTCCGGGAGATAAACAATGCTGATCGGGAGATTATGGAAATCGTTCTCCACATACACTTCCTGCTGCCAACCCGACTGACTCAGGTACTGTCGAAAATAACCCTGCTGGTACAGCAGTCCAACACCGACCAACGGGATTCCGAGATCGCTGGATGACTTGAGATGGTCGCCGGCGAGAGTGCCTAAACCACCGGCGAAAATCGACAGGCACTCCGTGAGGCCGAACTCGGCCGAGAAATAGGCAATCAGCGGAATTTCGGACGCTTGGCCATGGCTGCTATGAAACCACGTCATCTCGCCGCTCAGGTAGATTTTGAGGTTGGACTCGACGCGATGAAGGTGCGAAAGGAACCCGTCATCTGCGGCGGCTGCCTCCAGTTTTGCCTGCTCGATGGTTCCGAGCATGAGCACTGGATTGTGTCGCGCCTTCTCCCATAGATCCTGGTCCAGCCGGCGGAAGAGTTCTACGGACTCATGACTCCAGGACCAGCGAAGATTGAAGGCCACTTCGCGCAACCCTTCGATCGCAGGCGGCAAGGACGGTATCACGCTGAATGTGTGAACGGGTCTCATAATTGCTGGCACTCCTTGCACTCGGGTTCCTGGGACAAAGACGCTCGAAGTCTTGTTTTTCTCCGCACAGCTCGGAATAGAGAGTGGAAAAAGGGCTGAAAGCCCCTGTCCGTGGAAGCTACCAAGATTTCACACGGCAGACCGGGTTTTGTCTGTGACATCTGAACATCGGGAGGGGGTAGTGTTGCAACTTTCAAACGCAGCGAGGTTATTGCATGCGCGCCCACGTACGCTCAGGCTGCCAAATCGAAAAGGTTGTCAATGAACTGAATCCGTCGAAGAAGATCATCTCCTGCTACCCATCGAACTTGCCCCCTGCCAGATCATGTGGATTGCTTCGTAGCCTTGAATCGTTCGCCGAGCTGCCTGGAATTCTCGGAAGCCCTGCTTGTGAGCAACATTCTCGAACAGGATCATCGAGCCATCGAACGTCGAGTGAACGGCGTAGCACTTCGTTCGAACTGAGCCAATCGTCTGCCGTCGGCACGTCCGCTTCGGTCTGTTCCAGCCAATATACGTCCATCACGCAGCCTGAGTGGGGTTGGCCGCATCCATGGTTCTCGGCATTGATGCCGAATTCTCACCTCGTGGTTTGTCGGATTGCAATTCCTTCTCCCTCGCAATACCGCATTCCACCGCATGGATGAGGTAAGGGCGAAGGTCCGCGGGCGGAAGAATGCGATGCAACGCGCCCACTTCGAGCGCCCGATGCACACTATGCACACGATCAAACTCTTCTGCCATTTCCCCCAGCTTCTCGGAGTGTACGACTTTGAACAGCTCGTCCCACTGGGCGCGCAACCGGTTTTTCTCCACACTGTCTGCTTTGGTCATCGCCTTATTCAACGTCTCGGTCAACGCCTGGAGGCGCGGGTCTTTGCGGGTCCTGGCTTCGACTTCGCCAGCGAAAACAACGGCTGCCGCCGGCGCTCCGCCAATAACGGACGCGAACGTTCCCTCTAACGCAGCGACTTCGAGGTTTTCGTTCAACGCCCGCGAGAAGACCACATATGCGCCACCGTGGTATCGGGAGATCACGCAAAAAACCATGGGACCTTTGAAGTTCACCACTGCTCGCCCAATTTCTGCCCCATACTCAAGCTGCAATTTGCGCAACGATTCCGGCGAACCGTCGAATCCAGACAGATTGGCCAGGATCACGACCGGACGATTGTTGCTCGCAGCGTTGATGGCGCGGGCCACTTTCTTCGAGGATAGCGGGAAAAGCGTCCCCGCGGTCCATTGATCTGGGCCATCGGCAGGAACGAATCCCAACCGGGGCACCGGACGAGATTCGATACCGATGAGACAGACCGGATAGCCACCGAGATGAGCATCCCAGACCACACCTGTCTCCGCGGCCCGCATGCCGGACCACCGCTCCAGGGGAAGATGGTCCTGGTCCATGACGGCTCGCATCACTTTGCGAATATCGAATGATTTCTTGCGTCCGGGATTCGTTTCGTCGGAGAAGATTTCACCTACCCGGGCGAAACCGTTCTCCCCACCATGGGCATGCGGACAGAGTTGGACGTCCCGGTCGATGGGATCGATGGTCGCATCTCTGCGCGGGAATCGTTCGCCTGGCGCTACATAGGTGTGTTCATAATGGCGCAATAGGATGTGGCAGGCTTCATCAATGTTGCGGGCCCAATACTGCGCCTGGCCATTGGGACCCATAATACGGTCGTAACCCCCAATACCTTCGTTGTCCTCGGCCGACACGCTTCCTGAATACTCCAGCGCGCGCTTGCCAGTGAGCACCATCGCGGCTTTCGGTGTCATGATCAAAATGCCGCGGGTATGCATCAGCATGGTCGCCTCGGCGTTCCAATACGGCTGTGCACCGACGTTGATTCCATTCACCACTAGATTCACTTCGCCGCCCGACTGGGTGAATTCGATCAGGCGACGCAGGACCTTGGCAATCCAATCCATGTTCTCAACGCCACTATCCATCGAGATTTTGGCGCCCGCCGAGATGGGGAACCACTCCAATGGAATGCCCTTCTGTTGCGCAAGATCCAGGGCCGCGAGAACGCGCCGGCATTCGGGCTCGGCGATTGCGCCGAGATCCTTGCTCGGATCTCCCATCAATAGGACTCGCGTCATGCCTTCAGGGTACTTACTTGTGAAGTTGCGGATGACGCCGACGATCATGTTGGATGTGTTCTTCCCATACGGACGGTCAAGCGGAACCAAGCAGCCATCTGAATCGAGATCGTGCTCAACAAAATCGCCGGGAGGGAATTGGGCCGCTGTTCCTTCGGGAAGGGGTGTCAGCATTTTGATGATTTCGTACGGGTAGATGAGTCCACGCTGTCGCATCCGGACTACTTTCTGTGTGTACTCATCCAGTGGTTTGAGCGGTTGCAATTTGTTAGCGGCCCTGAAGGTCATAAGCTGACCCTTGCCGCCCGGACTCGAGATGCGCACTACCATGTCGCGCAACTCGCCAGTTTCCGGATGCGGAATGCGGGCGCGCACCACCACCTGTTCCAATCCCAGACCGTCGGTCGACGGGGCGAGTTTGTGCACGATATCATTCAATTCATCCCGCTTGAAATTGAGTGGCGGCCACACGTAAAGCAGTATCCGGTTCCAATAGAGCCGCCGGTTTGGCTCGCGGCGCGACTGAAACAAACGCATGCCTGCCACCGCTTCCGCGAACATGCGCTCCAGGTGCGGCAGTTGCGCGATGCGGCCTTCCTGGTCTCGCACGGGTGTTAGATCGCGAATTTCCGCAACCGCGAACAGCCTTTCATCTTTGGGGTTGTCATTGGCGACCGCATGCAGAAGGTAAACATCTTCCACCGACGGCAACCGCTCGACTTTGAAATTGTTAAGCCGCCAGAGATGCAACCGTTCGGCCATCATCGGGTGAACTCCGCGGACAAGTTTTTCCTCATCATACTTATTCGCCGCTGGAAGATAGGTGAAATGCTCCATTCCGGATATGCCCGGGCCACGACCGGGGCCGGCTACCGCCACCACGATGCGCTCAATCGTGCGAGGGAATCCGACCTGATTGAGCCTGGAGCGAACTTCCTGCTCTATCAGATCCTGATCGGATACGAAGTCGGGATTCCACGCATAGAAATCGATGGCGATGTCATGGTCGACGGGCACTTCCTGGATGCAGGGGAAAAGCGCGCGCGCTGCATCAGACAGCCGGAGAAACTCGGTATTGGTGCTGAAGATATGGACGTGCCTGCCGTTTTTGTCGTACTCGGCCGATACACAGCAGTGGCCATCCATTGGCAGCGTGCGAAACTTCGTCAGCGTTTGCCCGCGATAGTATCGCGTCGTAACCACTTCCAACATCAATTCCCGTAAGGCGGGAGGGGCAGCTGCGTACCTGCCCGAGAACAGGCTGGCCAGCGGTTGAGGACACTCGATCAGTGCGCCAATTCTCTGGCAAAGATCCGCCGGGTTGGGATTTGCCGCAAGGTGCGCGAGGTGCTCTTCTGCCTGCCCGTAAATCTGCCGTCTGGCCCGCTCAAACACCTGCTGCTCGAAGCAGCGATACCGCACTTCGCCTGCCAAGTCGCTGACCGCGGGAAACAGGCCACGGGTCGTGTGGATCAACCGGCCGAGGAGCTTGCGAAATGCCTCATCGGTCCGTGGCGCCGAGGCCTCGACACGCCGCAGATGCGTTTCCAACAATCCGACAATCGGCGCTATCTGCTGCGTCACACGTTGGTGCGATTTGCACAACCAGAGTAGGCTCTCTTCCAATTCGGGCGAGCGCTCCAGTGTCTTTACGCCGTAATGAACCAACGCGCGCCGGAGTGCATCAACGAAGGTTGACGGGAGGCCTTTGCCACGCGTCTCGAGCATGTGTAAGTACGAAAATAAGTACGAAAAGAGGTACGTTTCGGCGCTACGCTCCTCACCGCCATTGAGGTCGTCCATCTCGGGCCGGCGGTCGAACAAGGAGCAGATGTCGACGAAGATGCCAAGGATTTCATCTTCACGCTCAGCTATTTCCTGGTAATCGGCGGCGATTTCAGAAGAATGGCTCCAGTCGGAGAGGATAGGTATGGCGTGCGCCGGGTCAACATCAAAGCCCAACATAAGCTGGCGGAGTTCCTCCAGGTTCTTGCTCCAACGGGACTGGATAGGTTCCGCGGTGCCGCCGGTGGTGCGCGACGCACCAAAGTCCACCCGCCCAGTCGTGGCCACCACATTGTCGTCGCCGGCGGGTTCAATCTGCAGAAGTGGGGCGCCGTTGTCCACCTGCACGTGAGGTATTGCCATCACCTGCCGGACCCTTCCGGAAAAGGGTGCGAGGACCGACATCTCCATTTTCATAGCTTCCAGCACGGCCAATGTGTCCCCGACCGAGACCGTGTCGCCTGGCTTCACCGCAATGGAAACGACTACCGCCGGCGCCGGTGCGTGTACCACCCCACCGTCATCCCGAGCGATGGAATGCGCTACACCATTCACCTCGATACGGTATGTCAATCCTTGAACGGAGGAGACGACGTGGAAGCGACTGCCGAAAGCGGTGAGCCAATATTCAAACTGACCGAGGCTGTGAATCTGGACATCGATGCGGGCTCCATCCACTTCTACACGGTAGCGGTGGAGGCCAAGGCAACAGATTTTGAGCGAGTAGGAATGTCCACGATGGAGTAGCTGCACAGTCCGGCCCACTTCACTCCGAACGTGGGGTCTCCCGCGCACGGCCGAGGCGTAGAACTGGATCTGCTCCATCGCCAGGTCGGCAGCATACGAGTCGATCGCCGCTTGCACCAGCGCCACGTCGGCGTAACGCGCGGAAAGGTGTCCACCTTCTGCCGCCCTGCGATCCAGCCATCCGATATCGGCTGTCGCTTGTAGAACCTCGGGACAATTCAGCAATTCCAAAAGAAATGCTTTGTTGCTGGCTCCTCCCTTGATGACGACTACGCTCTCGCGCAGCGCCCGCTGCATCCGTGAGAGTGCTTCCTTTCGACTTTGACCGTAGGTGATGATTTTGGCGATCATCGAGTCGAATTCTGCCGGCACGGTATCGCCTACCGCCACACCGGTGTCAACGCGCACCCCCGGTCCGGACGGAAGCCTGAATCTCTCAATCAGACCCGGCGCCGGCGCGAAGCCGTTCTCCGGATCTTCGGCGTTTAGCCGCACTTCAATGGCATGACCGTACGCGCACGGCGGCTCACCTTCCAGGTGTTCCCCTCGGGCAACCTGGATCTGCATCTTCACCAGGTCCAGCCCGGTCGTACATTCCGTGACGGGGTGTTCGACTTGCAGCCGGGTGTTCATCTCCATGAACAAGAAGCGCTGGCTTGTTGGTTCGTACAAGAACTCGACCGTGCCGGCGTTGCGATAGCCCGATGCCTGGCTCAGTCGCACCGCAGCCTGGCGCAGCGCCAGGTCTTGCTCTGCGGTGAGCACGGGCGAGGGAGCTTCTTCCAGGATTTTCTGATGGCGGCGCTGGATGGTACAGTCGCGAACCCCGACGGCCCAGGTCGTTCCATGGTCGTCGGCAATCACCTGCACCTCAACATGGCGCGCAGCTTGCACCAATTCCTCCATGAAAACCGTGGCGTCCCCAAAGGCCCTGAATGCCTCGGCGCGGGCGCCCTCAAATGCCCTTGGGAGCTGGTTTGCGGAATTTACCCGGCGAATCCCATGACCGCCACCCCCGGAAGTGGCTTTTATCAGCAGCGGATAGCCAAGACGCTCGGCGTGGCGCGTGGCATCGTCGATGGTCTCCACCGGCCCATTGCTCCACAGTGCAACGGGCACCTGGGCTTGCTCAGCCAATCGCTTGGACGAGATCTTGTCGCCCAGCCGGCGCATGGCGTCACTATCTGGGCCGATGAATACAATGTCCATCTCGCGGCAAAGGTCTGCGAAAGCCGGGTGCTCGGCCACAAAGCCCCATCCCACCCACGCCGCGTCCGCGCGCGCGCTTTCCATCGCCGTTCTTAAAGATGTGAAATCCACGTAAGTGCTCTTAGTGTGATTCGTGGTTGGATCGATGATTCGAGCGGCGCCGAGATACACAGCTTCGTCCGCCTCGCGCACAAACATGGAGCGGCGATCAGGCTCGGTGTAGAGCGCGATCGTAGATATCGATGTGCCGTGCTCGCGATTGAAATCGCGCGCCGCTTGAATGAAACGTATCGCCGCTTCACCGCGGTTGATGATGACTACCCGCTGAAATTCTCGCTGCATAATCCTTCCGATCGACGAAGCGCGGCGGTACTGCAATTCAATTCATCACGCCGTGACGCGTTGCAGAGCTCGCAATGGCTCAGCATCGATACTGTCGCGAAGCGTCACCGTCCGATAACCGCTCAAGCGCAAGTACCGGTTTCCCCAAGTCCACAACTTCCGCATCGAACTGATGGTCCTGTTCGCGACGGCTATCCGTCGAAAACCCAAGCTCCGATTGGCTCATTTAGAAGGAGACCACTCCCGGACTAGTACTTATAAAACCCGCGCCCGGACTTGCGGCCGAGCCACCCGGCATCGACCATCTTGATCAGCAGCGGGCAAGGCCGGTACTTGGGGTCGCCGAGGCCGCACTGCATCACGCGCATGATGTCGAGGCAGACGTCGAGTCCGATGAAATCCGCTAGGGTCAGCGGACCCATTGGGTGCGCCATACCAAGCTTGAAGACTTCATCCACGGCCTCGGGAGTGGCCACGCCTTCCATCACGGCGTACATGGCTTCATTCAGCATCGGCATCAGCACGCGGTTCGAGACAAAGCCCGGCGCGTCGTTCACTTCTACGGGAGTTTTTTCCAATTTCTCGGCGAGAGTTTTGACCGTTGCGAAAGTCTCGTTTGAGGTCGCCAATCCGCGGATCACCTCGACTAGTTTCATCACTGGCACGGGATTGAAGAAATGCATCCCGATGACTTTGTCGGGCCGCCCGGTTACCGCTGCCAGCTTGGTTATCGAAATGGACGAGGTGTTTGACGACAGGAGAACCTCGGGACGGCAGATCGCATCGAGAGCGCGGAAGAGGTCGGCCTTGATCTCAAAACGCTCGCTGGCTGCTTCCACGACGAAATCACAGTCGGCCAACCGCTTGTGATCGGATGTGCCCGTGATGCGCCCCAGCGCAAGGTCGCGTTGTTCTGATGTCAACTTATTCTTCGCAACCTCGCGTTCCAGGTTCTTGCTGATGGTTTGCAGGCCGCGATCGATGAAGCGCTGCTCCACGTCGACCAGCACGACGTTGTATCCATTCTTGGCGAAGACGTGAGCAATGCCATTGCCCATCGTGCCCGCGCCGATTACTCCCACTGTTCTGATGTCCATGATTGCCTCAAATGACGTTAAGTGCGAAGACCATTCCTGTTTCCACGATCGATTCGGGAAGTGCGTGAACGAGACCTGCTGAAACCAGGGCTCCACATACTAGCCCGACACCTGGCGGAACGATCGGTTGACAAAGCACCTCAATATAAGGTTGGCAAGATCGGAATTCACCATCGATATAAGCTTGCGCCCCAAGTCCAGCCTGCGCCGATGGACACGAGCAAGAGAAGATCGCCTTCGTGGAGAAGACCACGTCGGTTGACTTGGTCCAGGAGCAGCGGAACAGTGGCGCCTGCGGTGTTCGCGTACGACTCCAGGTTCGTCTGGACTCGGGAAAAAGGGATGTTGAGTACCTCGGCGATGCGCTTCAGGACGCCAGCTGTGGCCTGGTGCGGAACGATTACCGAGACGTCTTCGAGTCCCAGCCCGTTTATGCGAAGAATCTCCTGAATACATTCGGGTACCACGGTTGTAGCCGCTTGGAAAACCGCCTTTCCGTTCATTTTGAAATATGCGTCCCCAGGGTAGACCGTGAAATGGTCCATTCCCTCGCCCTCGGCGAGGAGAATGCTTGAAAAGAGCCCATTCTCCCGATCCTTCCTCTCGAGTACCACGGCACCCGCACCGTCGCCAAAAACGACGCAGTCACGGTGGTTCCAGTCCGTGACCTTGGAGAAGGTATCGGCGCCGATGACAAGCACACGCTCGTACGTACCATTCTGGATGAATTGGCCGGCGATGGTGATGCCGTAAACAAACCCAGCGCATACCGCCGCCACATCGAACGCGGCGCAGCGGTTGCGAATGCCCATCTTGGTTTGCGCAATGCATGCCGAGGAGGGCATCTTGCGGTCGGGGGTCGCCGTGGAAACGATGATTAATTCAATGTCATTTGGTTCGAGCCCCGCTGAAGCGATTGCGTCCAGCCCGGCACGGGCCGCAAGGTCCGACGTGTATTCGTTTGGTTCAGCGATGTGCCGCTCGCGAATCCCCAACGTTTCGACGATCCACTGCGGAGAGGTTGGCAAGTTTGCCACCACTTCTTCGTTGGTCAGAATCTTGGACGGAACGTAAGAACCGGTGGCTTTGATGCAGACATTGTCAAAGTGGCTGTTTCCGCCTCTCATTCCTGCCTCCGGTCCCGCGAACAGCGAGTAGAGATCGCGGAGGAGGATTCACAGCAAAGACACCCAGCACATATGAAAGCAGAATATTCCACTCGGAGTTCCCAATCTCGTTAACTCGCGCCATTCTTGAGAATGATACGATGCTCAACCCGCACACGTCTGGTCAAAAGCGCTCACCAGTGGACTTGTCGGCGATCTCACCACGTCTCGTACAGCTGTTGTGACAGTGCGCCGTGAAAAGGCGCTGGACTTCAGGGGGTGCAACTCCCGCCCGGGAACTGGTTCGCTCCACCCGGTAGCAATCGAAGCGGCAGCGGAGGCAACGAAGCTGTCGGGGCTTTCGATGTAGAGGGGTCGCTTAGCGACTCGGCGAGCGTGCAGGCCGTAACGCGAGTGAACGCTGAGCAGGCCCCGAAAAAGTAGTCGCAGGAGCCGACCTGACTGTTTACACAGGGAAGGCCGCTGTCGACGGAGATAGACGAGCGCACAAGCTCCGTCAAACCTGCCGGGGTAATGGCGAGGGCATGTACGCGTAGGAGACCAGACGCAACATGGGAAGCCCCAGCGGTGATCGCGGTAGGGATCAACTGGCAACTCGCGAGAGACAGGCTGGGCCGTATGGGGTGGCGGAGAGGCCCGTAGTACCGAGGAAGCCGGGTAATGCCGGTGGAGGGAAGGGGCCGCCTTAACAAGCAACGAAAGACATGGGGATTGACGACGAGTCTAGCCACCCCGAGTTGTGTTCAGAAGTTGCAGACGGCGTCGAACGCTGTGCGGATCGTCAGGGAAGCGACGGGAAAAATCTAGCCTTGAAGCAGTCGGCTTCGGAAGAGGCAACATAGACTGAAATCAAACTGCACCACTCCGCAGTGGGCAAACGTCCGCATGGATGTCTTCCACTTCTTCCAACGGCGTATAGCGGTCGGCCCTGACCGGCTGAAAACAGCACATGCAGATGCTCTCCGTATCAGATCGGCGGCTGAACTCTAGCGTTAGCTTGTCGGGGGAGTCTTGGCTACTCATACAGCACCTTCACGGGCCCGCAGGTGACTTGTCCTGGGAGGGGTTCTGCTGGACTCTGTGCTTTCGGTTGCGTACGAGTGTGAACCAAATCGCAGACCGCCGTCGGTGACCTCCATCACTGAGGATGGTCACAGAAAAAGCCCGCACAGGAAGACTCATCTCCCACCTGCGGGCCTTAAGCCACTTCCAATGGCCAGGTGCAGTATCCGGCCAGGCCGTAGATCGCTATCTGTGACGGCGGTCACGGGTTAAAGCACCACTACCAGCAGTTGGTGCGGTGCCCAGTTTTCCGCAGATTCTGATCTAGTTGCCGTGACTCCGCAGCCAGGCCTCTTCACCACGATACAAAAGAACGTGCCGCTGCAGTTTCGCAACGGCACGCAATCAGAGAGGCACATACTTCGACTGGCCATGTGGCATCAGGCCAGTGCCGAAATACATCCCTCCCAAAGCTATCTCATCGCTCAGACGCCAGCCGGTGCCGTCACTTTGGTGCGGGCTGATGTCTTCCTGCGGCGCGTCGCCCGGCTAACTTTTCGTGGTTCCATGCGGCGCTTGGTTACGGTATCGATCACTGCCTTTTCCGCATCGACAATGCTCTTGACGCTTTCCCGGGTCATCTCGGGCCAATTGATGAAGGGCGGCGGCGGAAGCATGTCCATGGTCTTTCCGACGGCCTTGACTTGGGCATTCGACTGGCGGGCGGCGACGTCCATCAGCTTCTTCTGGGCTTCGATGAAGGAATCCGTGGCCTGGCGCGCGAGTTCAGTGATCTCCGTCCTCTTGACTGGCTTCTTGGCAGCGCCGTGCTTGCCACTCGTCGCTTTGGTCATCTCTTCCGATACCACGTCCAGGAACTTCTTCTGGGTACGAACGAAGGTGTCGAAGCTGTCGCGGGCAAGTTCGATCAGGCCCTCGGAATCATATGGCTTTCCGGCCTTGATCGCGTTCAGCCAAGTGTGCGTTTGCTTGTCCGCCGTCTTCAGGAAATCCTGCTGCATGTTGACGAAGGTGTCGAAACTGCGCTGCATCAGGTCCGTCATGGCCACTGCGGCCGTATACCGGCCAACGCGCTCCTTCACCCCCTTGGTGACGAGTTCGTATTCCTTCTGCGCCAGGTTCAACAGTAGCTTCTGTCCTTCGATGAAGTTGGACATACCTTCACTGGCAACTTCGGTCAGAATCGATGCCGGGCGGAACGCGGGATCTTGCAACCGCTCGCGCAGGAAGTTCATGGCTCTGGTGTTCTGGCTCATTGCCAAGTCCACCAGGATCCGCTGCGTCGCAAACAAGTTCTCTACGCCCTGCTGCACCCATCCGGACAGCAGGGAAACAAAAGATGACTCACGCGCCGGATGAGTAATAGGCCCGTGCTTAATCGGTCTTGGCATAATGGCCTCCATTTATGCTGCACTGCAGCATTCAATAAGACTCTAGCGCTAACTGACTTGCATGTCAACATAAAAGCGCAATTATGTGCGCTGCAGCAAGGGAGAGGAGCTCATCAAGCCCCGCGCAATCTTCATCATGGTATCCGTCGTAGTGTAGTGGTATACCCCTATGGTCAAAAAAAATCGAAAGGGTTGAAAAGGCGTGGCTTGCAGCCTCGACTAGTCTCTTCGGATTAGCACTGTCCCATGCGTCACAGATCACTGACAAATGTTAGCTGCAAGTGGGAAAATTTCTGTGATGTCGCGGAAGGAAACTCCTGGCTCCCCAAGAAAGGCGTGGGCGAGTCGCGGGACCCATGAGCAAGGGTCTGATATTGGGGACAATTCCCGTTTGCCAGGGTGCACGGCAGGTTGACCGCAGGGCTAATCGGCCTGTGACGAGACGGCACAGTGCGTAGTGCGGATGGCGTTGATTGTTTTCAAGGAGATCAAAATGGCAGTTACCAACATTTCGGGCAAAAAGAAAAATCGCTGGGCTGCTGGGGTCACACCCTACGCCGAGATGGGATATTACGATGCGGACTACGAGCCGAAGGACACTGACATCCTCTGCGCGTTCCGTCTGGTGCCCCACGATAGCGTAGAACCCATCGAAGCGGCGGCCGCGGTCGCCGGCGAATCTTCCACTGCCACCTGGACGGTGGTCTGGACCGATCGCCTGACTCCCTACGAGCATTACCAGGCGAAATGCTATCGAGTCGATCCCGTACCCGGCACCGACCAATACATTGCTTACATCGCCTACGACATAGATTTGTTCGAAGAGGGCTCTATTGCCAACCTCACGTCGTCGATCATCGGCAATGTCTTCGGCTTCAAGGCCCTCAAATCGTTGCGGTTGGAAGACATGCGGATTCCTCCCCACTATGTCAAGACCTTCCAGGGACCGCCCCACGGCATCGTGATGGAGCGTGAGTATCTGAACAAGTTCGGGCGGCCGCTGCTGGGCGCCACCATAAAGCCAAAGCTGGGTCTATCGGCCCGCAACTACGGCCGCGTGGTGTATGAAGCGCTGCGCGGCGGGCTGGACTTCAGCAAGGACGACGAGAACATCAACAGCCAGCCGTTCATGCGCTGGCGCGATCGCTACCTGTTCTGCATGGAAGCGGTGAACCGCGCCGTGGCTGTGAGTGGCGAGATCAAGGGGCATTATCTAAACGTCACCGCCGGAACCATGGAGGAGATGTACGAACGAGCCGACTTTGCCCGCGAATTGGGCAGCGTGATCGTGATGATCGACCTGACGATCGGCTACACGGCCATCCAGTCGATGGCTAAGTGGGCTCGCCGGAACGGCGTCATCTTGCACCTGCACCGAGCGGGTCATGGCACTTACACACGACAAAAGACGCACGGAGTCAACTTCCGCGTGATCGCCAAGTGGATGCGCCTGGCGGGAGTGGACCATATTCATGCCGGCACTGTGGTGGGTAAGCTGGAGGGCGATCCCAATGCCGTGCGAGGCTACTACGACACGCTGCGCGAGAATAAGGTCGCGGTAAACCCAAGCCTCGGTCTGTATTTCGAGCAGGACTGGGCCTCCATGCCCGGAGTGATGCCAGTGGCTTCCGGCGGCATCCACGCCGGCCAGATGCACCAGTTGCTCCACTATCTCGGCGAAGACTGCGTGCTTCAGTTCGGGGGAGGCACGATCGGCCATCCGGACGGGGTCGCCCAAGGCGCCACTGCCAACCGGGTAGCCGTCGAGGCGATCATCCAAGCCCGCAATGACGGGCGCGACTACTTAAACGAAGGGCCGGAGATTCTGGAGAAGGCTGCGCGCTGGTCGCCGGAGCTACGCAAGGCCCTCGAAGTGTGGAAGGACGTTACCTATAACTTTGAGTCAACGGATGTGCCCGACGCGCTCGCCACTCTCACGGTCTGAGCGCAGGACACGGTTTCACTCGGCAGTGCGGCTGCAAAGATCGGCGGAAGCCGGTTTCCAGCGGCCTGGTGAAAGGACACCAACGATGAGAATCACACAAGGAACGTTTTCCTATTTACCCGATTTCACTGACGACGAAATCAAATCCCAAGCGCAATATTGCCTGGCCAACGGCTGGGCTATGTCCGTCGAGTACACCGACGATCCGCATCCGCGCAACGTGTACTGGGAAATGTGGGGACTGCCTATGTTTGATCTCACAGACCCCGACGTTGTCATGCGAGAGATTAGTGCCTGCCGGGCGAAGTTTCCCGACCTTTATATCAAGCTGAACGGCTACGACCGAACCAAGGGGCGGCAGACGACGATGTTGAGCTTCATCGTGCAGCGTCCTAAACATGAATCCGGTTTTTATCTGGAGAGGACAGAGGAGAAAGACCGCCAGATCAAGTACACGATTCGTTCTTATGCGAAAGGCCAGCCTCGGGACAGCGCTGCGATCCAGAACTGAGAGCGTAATCGGCGGTACACCGCGAGCGTCGTTTGGAGGCTGTTATGGAAGGGCCAAACTTGGATTCAGTGATCGAGCCTGGGTTAGCGAAGGACTGTGAGAACAGCCTCGTCGACGTTGGCGCGGCGAACCGGGATTGCAATATCGACGACGTTCTTGCTGAGCTAGACAGCGAACTCGTCGGCCTTAAACCTGTGAAGGCCCGTATCCGCGAGATCTCCTCTTTGCTTCTGGTGGCGCGACTACGCGAGAAGATGGAGCTTTCGACGGAGCGTCCCACCCTGCATATGTCGTTCACTGGCCATCCCGGCACAGGCAAAACCACCGTCGCAATGCGGATGGCGAAGCTGCTCCATCATATGGGTTATGTGCGTCGCGGCCATCTCGTGGTGGCCACTCGCGATGATTTGGTTGGACAGTATGTCGGCCATACCGCCCCCAAGACCAAAGAAGTACTCAAGAGGGCGATGGGTGGTGTGCTGTTTATTGACGAAGCGTACTACCTATATCGCCCCGAAAATGAACGCGACTATGGTCCCGAGGCTATTGAGATACTGCTTCAGGTAATGGAGAACCAGCGTGAAGACCTGGTAATCATCCTGGCGGGCTATAAAGACCGAATGGAAACCTTTTTCCAATACAATCCTGGCTTCCATTCTCGCATCGCGCACCACATCGACTTCCCCGACTACACTCCTGAGGAATTGTTGGCGATCGCCGAATTAATGGTAGGCAATCAAGGGTACGCCTTCGACGAGAAATCACGTCAGGCGTTTGCAGAGTATCTGCAGTTGCGAATCAAACAGCCGCACTTTGCCAACGCGCGTAGCGTGCGTAATGCCATTGACCGCATCAAACTGCGCCAAGCCAACCGGTTGGTCAGGGCTGGAGGCAGTATCCCCAAAGCGGAATTGATTCGTATTGACGCGGAGGACATCCGCCAGAGCCGAGTCTTTCAGGGGGGGCTGGACACGGAATGCGAAGTCCCTCCCGCGAGATAAGGAGGGGTCATGACGCAACGACCTATACTCTTGGGCATTGTAGGTGATAGCGCGGCCGGCAAGACCACCATTACAAAGGGACTGACGCAATTGCTTGGCCCAGAGCGCGTCTCGCACGTCTGTACGGATGATTATCACAAGTATGACCGGCAGGAGCGGGCGCGGCTGAACATCACTCCATTACATCCCGACTGCAATTATCTCGACATCCTGGAACTGCATCTGGAGCGTGCCCACTACGGGCAGTCCATGCTCAAGCCGGTGTACGACCACAGCACGGGCTCGCTGGTTCGGCCCGAATATGTAGAGCCGCGCGAATTCGTCATTGTGGAGGGACTGCATGGCTTCCACAGCGCCACCCTGCGGCAATTCTACGACGTGAAGGTGTACCTGGATCCACCCGAAGACCTGAGGTATGTGTGGAAGATCAAGAGAGATACCACCAAGCGGGGCTACACGGCCGAACAAGTGCGAGCGGAGATGCAGAGGCGGGAAGCGGACTCGCGCGAGTTTATTCGTCCGCAGCGCGAATTCGCGGATATCGTCGTCCAGTTTGCTCCTGACCCCGGTGTGCCCCCCGAGAAAGCCGATGGGCGCCTGAACGTTAGGCTCGTCTTGCGTCCCACGATTCCTCATCCGGATCTGAGCTACCTTCTCGACAACACTCACGGTACGGCGGGCGGCGTCCGCATGCAACTGGGCCGCGATTGTGGCCGCCCAGTAGACTTTCTCGACGTTGACGGCCGCGTTACGCAGGAACAATCGACCAAGCTGGAAGAGGCGATCTGGCAACACTTGCCCGACCTGCGCCCGCTGCGCGCTGACCAGTTCGGCGACTATGTTGATCGCAACGAGATACGGCACAGCGATCCGCTGGCACTAACCCAACTACTGCTGACCTATCATCTGTTGCGCGTCCACAGCGGTGACACACCCATGACCTTTGCATCGCCGGTGGCGGCGCTTAGCCGACTAAAGTCAAAACGGCTGAAGTCGGACCCGCAGATGGCGCCGGTCGAGAGCGTCACGGAAAAGTGAGAGCCAGGAATTAAAGACGTTCTATTCCCTGCGGCCGACCTCGGCAGGCACGACACCAAATCGTCGCCCAGCCTTTTGCCGCCGGACGCCGGTCTGAAAGGTCGGCCCTACCCCGACTAAACAAATTCCGAGAAACCGTAGAGGCTTTACCCGCAAAAGCTGTCGTTGTCAGTCGAGTGCCGAGCGATCAGCTTTGTCATCGTTCAATCCCGGCTCGGCTTCTAGCGTGCTCCGCCACCGCCGATTGCAGCCATCCGCGGCGCGCCAGTTCTTCCACAAGCCGAAGGTATGATTTCTGGAAACGAGCGAATCGGTTTGCCCGGCAATCGATTACCGAACGAATGTGCACCATGTCCTTGGCAACATCGGAGATACGGCACCCGACGGAAGCTGCCAAGATAGCCATCCCCAACGCGGGCTCAGCATTTTCAAGAAGGCGGATTGGCCGTCCAAGAATGTCGGCGCGAAGCTGACACCAATAGCGATTACGGGCTGCTCCGCCTGTGAAGGTGAGAGTACCGTCGATGGGCACGCCCAGCATATCGAGGTAATCGAAACAAAGCCGTTCAATGAAAGCCACTCCCTGAAGCAGCGCCGCATAGAGATCAACCTGATCCGTCGGATTGCCGAGCACAAATCCTTCAGCATTGGGCGCGACGAAAGGGAAACGCTCACCCCGCGAGACAAGCGGGTAGGCAATGACGCTCGCCGGTTCTCGATTCGCAGCTTGTGCGCTTAATGCGTCGAGGTCACGTCCTGGGAACTGCTGTGCGAGGACGGCTGCCCCAGTGCTGGAGGCGCCACCAGGCAGCCAATTGCCGTCGGGAGAGCGATGCGAGTACATGACTCCAGCGGGATCGCGAATCAGTTCGCTGGTCACGCCTTTGAGCACCAGCGTGGTCCCGAGTACTGAATTCCAACTGCCTACTTCCAAGGCCCCCGCACCGATCTGGGCGGCGCATCCATCGGTCATACCAGCAATGATCGGCGTCCCCGCGGGGATGCCGGTCATCTCCGCGGCCTCAGCGCAGACAGTGCCGAGTTGTGTACCGGAGCGGACGACGGCAGGCAAAACCGGGTCAGGCACACCGAGTGAGTCAAGAACCTCGTGCGGCCATGCTTCTCGGACCAGATCGTAACCCGTCTTGAGCGCGTTACTTGAGTCCGATGGCACCTCGTGACCGGAGAACCGGCAGTTGATGAAATCGTTCTGGTGAGCCAGACGTGCACCGGGGATTACGCTGGCATGTTCGCGTAGCAACCAAAGTAGCTTAGGTAGACCCCACGACGGCTGCATGCGATATCCGAGCGAGGACCAGACAGCGGCGCCGGCCTCATTCGTACGGTGAGCTTCGTCCTTTGCACGCGTGTCGTCATACATCAGCCCCGGTGTGAGTGCCTTGCCCGATCTGTTGATGAGAAGGATGGTGCCCGAGGTGCCGTCAACGGCCAGCCCCCGAACCGCAGAGGCAGGCAAGTCGGCAAGAGCCATGCGGCTGACGTAGACGATGGCGCGCCACCACTCCTCCGGATCCTGTTCGTGCCGGGGACCTTCGCGTCGGCTGGTCAGCGGCTGAGAGCTCTGTCCAAGTACGTGGCCCATCTCCGACACGGCCATGGCACGGACACTTTGCGTACCGAGGTCGAAACCAAGCCACATATTTCCTTCCGTTTCGAAATGCTAAGGCGGTTGCCCGATCCGGGTGCCGGCAACAACGATTCTGAGTCTGGCCAGGGAAGTTCAATATACGCCTGTGCCCGCTAGGGCCAGAAACATTTGAGCTCAATCGCGCCGCGAAGTGCCTTGCAGGGCTGCATGGCCGGTGAAGGGCATCACATGAGAGTGGCGATACCTGAACGACAGTTCGTGTCTAGCATCACAGACAAACATCGCAAGGTATGGCAGCCTAGAAGTGGATCTACCACGCCGCATTTGTCGAAACAAGGAGCGGAAAAAAGACGGCCGTTCATTCAAGACCCGCCAGCACAATACCGATCCTTCCAGGGCGAGCCACAAAGGGGGAGAAAGATGGGAACCGCGATCGGTTTAGTGATGACAGGCGGAGGTGCTCGTGGCGCTTATCAAGCTGGTGTTCTAAAACGCATTGGCGAGATAAAACGGGTTCAAACGCAGGGCAATCCCTTTCCCATAATAGAAGGCGCTTCCGCCGGAGCAATTAATGGTGCTGCCCTGGCCGCGGGTAGCGACAATTTTGCTTTGGTGACCAAAGTTACCGCCCGGCTTTGGTCGGAACTCAGGCCTTCCGACATCTTTCGCTGTGATGTTTTCTCACAGACGCGTAATTCCCTTACCTGGATACTGGATCTCTCGTTTGGAGCAGTTCTTGGAGGAGGTAACGCCCACTCCTTATTGGATGCAACTCCTCTGAGGCACTTTCTCAGCACACACCTCAATTGCGACCGAATTCAAGAGAATATAAAGCATCGGCATCTCTACGCGCTGGCCATTTCCGCGACGAACTATAACTCGGGTAAGAGTTACCTTTTCATTCAAGGGGTGAAGGGCCACCCTATGTGGAACCGGAGTCGCCGTGTGACCCTTGCGACCAGGATTACTGTCGAGCACATTTGCGCTTCGGCTGCTATTCCTTTGGTCTTTCAGTCTGTACGCCTAAGAACAGCGCGAGGAACGGCTTTCTTCGGCGATGGTTGTATCCGCCTTCAACAGCCTCTCAGCCCGGTCATACGCCTAGGGGCAAGAAAGGTTCTCGCGATCGGTGTCCGCGGCCAAAATCTGGAACATCAAGAGGGAGCGACGGATGATCGAGATCCTTCGCTAGCGCAGGTCATGGGAGTTCTTTGTAATGTTATGTTCTTGGACCACCTGGCCACTGACATCGAGCATCTGGAACGATTGAATCAACTGCTAAGCAGCGGCCAGATCAGCCAGCCTGGCATTGAAGGATGTGAAAGAATAAGGCCGTTGACGACGTTTCTCATTACGCCTTCGGTCGACTTATCACAATTGGCGGAGCATCACCAGAGAGACATGCCTTATCTTATCCAGTACTTTGTCAGCAGTTTGGGACGAGATGTGGCTTCCTGTGCGGACCTGATGAGTTACTTGTTGTTCACCTCAAAGTACACGAGCGACCTCATTGAGATTGGATACCATGACGCGAACGAACGAATCGATGAGATCGAAAATTTTCTCTATTCTTCTGAAGAGACGTCGACGCGTCCTGTCATTTGCCAAAACTAGATCGCCAGAAGGACACTGCCGACATGTCCGCGTTCCTAACCGGTTGGTTTCGGTTGATTTGGCTGTTCACTAGAGGCCATAAAGCCCTGTGGTGCGCAAATATTCCGTCCGACCTCGACTGAAATTACGATATTGAGGGCTTCGCAACAACGTGTGAAGTTCGACCGTAGAGCGATGATCTGCCGTGAAATTGCGCTTCTAGGTCCAAGCGCCGACAGACGCCGATAGAGCAGCGGCAAGCAAGATGATGGAACTCCTTCGTGACCGATTGGCTGGGTGAGAGGGCAGCTAACATGCGTAAGCGCGTAATTGCTTCAGTTCCGCAACGTTCCCAACTTGCGGACCCAACTCAACGCTGGCTAGACCTCGAGAGTATGGCTATGGTCGAGGTCACGTCCGAAGAGAAGGAATTTCCAATTGAATCTGCCCTGCTGCCCGGAGAGCAACGTGGCTGGCGTGCGGCTGTTCCTGGGTCTCAGACAGTCCGCCTGCTTTTTGATCAGCCCCAAAGATTGACACGCATCTGCTTGTCCTTCGAAGAACGACAGACTACACGCACCCAAGAGTTTGTTCTGCGGTTTTCTTCAGACGCGGGTGATTCTTTTCGAGACATTGTCCGCCAGCAATGGAATTTTAGCGCACCGGATGCGACTCGGGAAGTTGAGGACTATGCACTCCAACTTTCCGACGTTAAGGTCCTGGAGCTCACTATTGTGCCTGACACGAGCGGAGGACCCGCCCCTGCTTCCCTGCTCAGCTTGCGTTTAGCTTGATGGGCCAGCTTCCTCGATCGACAAGATAATCCACAGGATTGACGCCCGCTCGTTCTTGGGCATTGCCCGTGTCCACAAAGGGGATGGAGTGGCGGCAACGCATTGAAGCGGTCTTCGACTATTCGGGCTGAGAACCCTGACAGGGATTGATGATGGTCAGTTTGTCGTCCATGCTATTTTCGGCGCGCTACGGAGCCGGGGCTAGAGGCCGTCGAACCGGGGGCGCAGGAGCCGGGGCTGCGCGGTTCGGGCCGGAGGCATTGACGAGCTGTGGTGGGGCGTTGGGCGCATGGGACACCCCGGGTCGAAGGCGCGTGCTTTGGCCGGGCAGGAGCCGGAGCGCGGGGCGAGGGGCAGAGTCCCGGCGCGAGTGCGTACGGTGCGCGCATGGCTACCCTCCCTCTCGAAGGCTAAATCGCGTTGAGCGCACTTGCAGTCACGGGCTACTTTGCCAAAAGACGAGCGATGGTAGCGAGGAGAACTTCCGGCGGCTGAGCTTTTTCCAGGAACTCATCCGCAAACTCCAGGCCGGGGGGCTTCTCGAGCGCAGCCGACATGATGAGAATGGGAACCTCCGGTTTCAGTTGACGAACGACAGCTATGGTTACGCCTTGGGAGCTAACGTCGCCTTCGATTCGGCGGGCAACCTGTACGGCTCCACAGCGTTTCGCTACGGCAATCCTGATGGCACAGTATTTGAGCTTATGAATTCCGGGGGTACGTGGACGATAGACGCTCTGTATAGTTTTTTTGGTGAAACATACGTTGATAGCGGTTTGGCCGTGGATTCTGCCGGCAATGTCTACGGGACCACCTGGAGCGAAGCTGGCACATGCGGCACCGTATTCGAACTGACCCCCTCCGGCTCCGGCTGGGTGTTCAACACTATATATTCGTTCACCTGTGGCGATGACGGCGCTGCCCCTGAGGGCACACCTGTGCTGGATCAAGCTGGAAATCTGTACGGTACGACCCACTCCGGCGGGTCGGGAGGAGGTGCCGGCACAGTTTTCGAGCTGTCGCCCTCCGGCAGTGGCTGGACCTTTTCTCTGCTTTACAGCTTTGTCGAGGGAATCGGCGGACCGGGAAGCGCCCTGACCATGGATCCGGCCGGGAACTTCTACGGCACAACTGTAAAGGATGGTGCCAACTCGCAAGGCAACGTCTTTAAACTGACGCGCAGCGGCAACAGTTAGACGTATACCGATCTCCACGATTTTCCGTCGCAACAGGACGATGGCACTCAGCCGTGGGGTGGAGTGACCCTGGACTCCAGCGGCAATCTCTATGGCACGACCAGCGCGGGGGGTACCGACGGAGCGGGCGTGGTGTGGGAGATCACGCCGTAGCGGATACTTCCAGCAGTTAGCGCTTCGATCATTGGCGTAACATCCCCATTGCGCAAGTTACCGAATCGGGTGTCTGGTGTCGCGGCGTAACTTGCGCAATGCCCTGTTCTCGCCAACAATCGGGCCTTGGGGCCGCAGCTTCCCATTCCTTATTCCCACTTTGATAAACTTTACGCAACTTCACGGGACTTAACAGGCAAGCAGCCACTCTTGCACTTAGAATTTGAACGCTGCCCAACGGAGAGGCCTGATGAAACCTTCGAGCTGGACGTCGTTCGGAACGCGCGTGTTGTCCAGAACACTCCTAATGACATTGGTGTTTTGTGTGGTGGCGGCGACCACGTCGTCTGCCCAAACCCTCACCACGCTTTATAGCTTTTGTTCCCAGCCCAACTGTGCTGACGGCGTGACCCCAGTGGCTCCGCCGGTGCAAGGCAGCGATGGAAATTTCTACGGTACAACGCAGAACGGTGGCAGCCCTCCATCGGCCTGTAACAACGGCTGCGGTACGGTTTTCAAAATCACTCCCAGCGGGAATTTGACCACGTTGTACGATTTTTGCTCGCAACCAAACTGCGCCGACGGAGCCGAGCCTTCCGCCGCGCTGATTCAAGCCACGGACGGCAGCTTCTACGGGACCACCGAATCTGGAGGAGCCAATTCGCAGGGTACGGTCTTTAAGATCACCCCAAGCGGAGTGCTATCTACGATCTACAGCTTCTGTTCTCGCCCCAATTGCACGGACGGCGCACTACCCAGGGCTGCTCTGGTGCAAGCCGAGGACGGAGAGCTCTATGGGACGACGAACTCGGGTGGCGGAAACGGCGGCTCGATTTGTGGCAACGCCGGTTGCGGCACGATCTTCAAAATTACTTTGACTGGCACGTTTAGCACCCTTTATAGCTTCTGCTCGCAACCGAACTGCGTTGACGGCATCGGCCCTCAGGCGGCGCTGATACAAGCCACAGATGGGAACTTTTACGGCACAACCTACGAAGGCGGGAGCAGCGGCATCAACTATGGCACGGTCTTTCGAATCACTCCCAGTGGTACGCTGACTTCGCTTTACAGCTTTTGCTCTCAGCGCTTCTGCCCTGACGGCCTTAACCCCGCCGCGCCACTGGTTCAAGCTCTTGGTGGCAACCTCTACGGCACCACCGGCGCCGGCGGGCCCAATGGCGTGGAGTGTTGTGGCACGGTTTTCCAAATTACCCCGAGTGGCACGCTGACGACGCTTTATGGCTTTTGCTCTCTGCCCGGCTGCGCCGACGGCGAAAACCCTACTTCAGCGCTATTGCAGACGAGCGACGGAAATTTCTATGGGACGACTGCGAGCGGCGGAACTAGTACTGGTAAAGGCACGGCGTTCAAAATCACTCCCAGCGGGACGTTGACAACGCTTTATCGCTTTTGCTCGGTTGGGCCGCCATCCAATTGTCCCGATGGCGAGAATCCTGTAGGGCTGACGCAAGCCACCAACGGAAATTTCTACGGAATAACCGCGGCAGGGGGCGTCCACAGCTCCTATTGTTGCGGCGGGACGGTTTTTCGCCTAGCAGGCCCAGCTCCGGCTGCGATGCAATTCGTTCCGCTGACGCCATGTCGTTTGGTGGATACGCGAAAGGGACAACCGCTGCCCGGCGGCACCTCGCAGGACTTTATCATTCCGCAGCTGGGCGGCTGCAACATTCCTTCGAATGCTGCCGCGTACTCGCTGAACGTTACGGTTGTTCCGCACGGACCGCTTGGATATCTGACCATCTGGCCCACGGAGCGGACGGAACCTTACGTCTCCACGATGAATTCGCCCGATGGCCGCATCAAGGCAAACGCGGCGATTGTGCCCGCAGGAGCTAGCGGGGCGGTCAGCGTATACGTCACCGACACGACCGACGTCATTCTCGACATCGATGGCTACTTCACGACAGCGGGCGCGCAGACGTTACAGTTCTTTCCGCTCGCGCCGTGCCGCATTGTGGACACGCGCAATGGACAGGACAAAGGGACGCTGCAGGCCGGAGTAGAGCGCGATTACTCGATGACGGGGAACTGCGGGATTCCGAGCAACGCAGCGGCGTATTCGTTGAACGTCACCGTGCTCCCGGCTCCCGGCGGACTGGATTATCTGACCGTGTGGCCAGCGGGAGAGCAGAGGCCAGGAGTATCAACACTCAATGACAGCACCGGAACGGTGGTAGCGAATGCAGCCATCGTACCGGCGGGAAGCAATCAGACAGTTGCCTTCTATCCGCATAGCAACAACACCAACCTGTTGGTAGACGTGAACGGATATTTTGCGCCGCCTGGATCAGGAGGATCCTCGCTCTACTCGGTTCCTCCGTGCCGTGTTTACGACAGCCGCAACAATAACGGCCAGCCCTTCATGGGCGACCGTACGGTACCGATTGCAAGTAGCCAGTGCGCGCCGCCGAACAATGCAACAGCATACGTCTTCAATGCGACGGTGGTGCCGAGCGGCGTGATGCCGTATCTGACCTTGTGGCCGGACACGGAACAGCAGCCAACTGTCTCGACGCTGAATGCCTATGACGGCTTCATCACATCGAACATGGCAATTGTGCCGAATCTCGATGGGTCGATCGATGCCTACGCTGCCGGACTGACGCAGTTGATCCTGGACATCTCAGGGTACTTCGCGCCTTAGTGTGAACTGCCCCTGAGGCGGTTAATCGTCAGACTGTTTGTTAGATCTCACGATTTCACCGGCGGAGCAGACGGAGGAGCACCGAACACTTTGATTCTGGGATCGGACGGTAGTTTCTACGGAGAAACATACGGTGGCGGTAGTTCCGGCTGCAACGGGTTTGGCTGCGGTGTGATTTTCGAGATCACCCCGTAGCAAAGAACCGTCAACGTCGAAACGTCCACGATAATTGGCGTGAAATCGCCTTAGCACAAGCTACTCTGCCGGACTGCTCCCAGGGGCGGTGCAAATGGTCGAATCTAAGCAATGGCATTGTTTACAGCAAAGGTCTCAAGAGACTATTAATTGATACTGCTCGCCCACGAGAAACGTTATGCGTACCTTTCTGCTCGCCATCGCGTTGCTTTCTTCCGCCTCCGTTGCTGCGGCGCAGAGTCACAGCCAGACGGCTCAAACATCAGGCCATTACCTGTTTGCTTGGACCGGCGACGCCAATCTGAAGGGTAAAGACTTCCTTGCGGTCCTTGATGCCGACCCGGCTTCGCCATCTTACGGTCAGCTAATAACGACAGTGGTGACCGACCAGCAAACGGTGCGTATACACCATACGGAATACGTAATGCCGGACAGTGGCATGCTGTTCGCCAACGACCATGACGCTGGCCGCACCTTCATCTTCGATGTGCGGGACCCGCTACATCCAAAAATTGTCGCTTCGTTTACCGACATGGCTGGGTACATGCATCCGCATTCCTATGTGCGGTTGCCCAACGGGCACGTGCTTGCGACTTTCCAGCACGCCCATCACGATCACGGCCTTGGCTCCTATGCCGTGACCGGCGGCCTGGTGGAGATCGATGATTCCGGAAAAGCGATCCGCTCCGCGAGCAATGCTGATGCGGCATTTCCCGACGCTCAGTTGACGCCCTATGGCCTAGTCGTATTGCCGGAGATCGATCGCATCGTGAGCACGAACTCGTCCATGCACCTGTTGGACGGTGTCTTCCGTGGAGTCACGTATCAGGTGTGGCGGCTTTCCGATTTGAAGCTGCTCAAAACCGAGTACCTTGACGTGGGCGAGAACCGCTACGCGCACATCAGCCCCGAAGAGCCGCGCCGCGGGCCCGATGGCTCGGTCTTTATCCAGACGCTGGGCTGCGGCATCGAGCGCATCACCGACATCGATTCCGAAACGCCGCATTCGAAGCTGGTCTACACGTTTCCCGGCGACTGGTGCGGCGTTCCCACGATTGTGAGCCATTATCTGGTGCAGAGTGTCCCGGCCATTCACGGTCTCATTGTCGCCGACATCAGCAATCCGTCCCAGCCAAAAGAAATCTCGCGGCTGGTCCTCGGCGACACGTTCCGCCCGCACTGGACGGGATGGGACGCGAAAACTGGGCGGCTGGTCGTCACCGGCTCGGAGCCGCGCTTATTTCTGGTGAAGTTAGACACCTCAACCGGCGCTCTTGCGATGGACGATGCGTTTCACGATGCGGATGGCAAGCCAGGCTACAACTTAGCCGATCGTCAATGGCCACACCGATGGACGGGCTCAGGCTTGCCCCATGGCGCAGTATTTTCGAAGTAATACCCTCTGCATGGCCGAAGGGCTCAAATCTGAGCATCTCTCACCGCGCGTTGCCAGGGTCCTACGGGAAAGTCGGCAGAGGCTGTTTGGGTAGGTGTTGTAACATCGCCATAGCGCAAGTTACCGAATCGGGTGTACCGTTTCGGGGTAACTTGTGTAATGGCTGTTCCCGCTAGCTGTTCCCGCCAACAACGGATTACTTCCAATCTGCAGCCTCTGGCATTTCCCGGCTATCACATTCCGGAGCAGCAGCGGTCACTGACAACCCGCAGCCCGCAAGTGTGAAATTTGGGTGGATGCCGTGGAAGAAGATTCGGCGGCCTTGTTCCCGTCCCGCTTTCAGCGCTCCCAGGGCAGTGGGAAAAAAGACCGCCGACCTCGTTCTCCTAAACACCCGCGTGCGCCCGTCCTAGGTCAGATTCCGTTGAACCACATGGCGAGGAGGTAAAGCCCATGCACGGCAAGAATCGATTCCGCAATTTACTTTTGAACATCACGTCGCGAGCAGCGACCGCCGCATTGGTAATAGCGGTTGAATTTGCACTGATGATTGTCGTGACCCAATCAGCGCAGGCCCAGACGTTCCAAGTCATTTACACCTTCCCCGCCAGCGCCCAGAACGGGGTCGGTCCCAACGGCTTGACTATCGACAATGCGGGAAATCTATACGGAACGACCTTCATCGGTGGCTATACCGGAGGCTCTTGCAATCAAATTGGTTATCCGGGATGCGGCACAATATTCAACCTATCAGAACAAGGTTCAGGCTGGCTGTTCACCTTGCTCCACAGTTTTACGGGCGTCCCCAGCGACGGAGCTAATCCGACAGCCGCACCGACTATTGCCCCACCGGCCAGTGCCCCGACCGGCGGTCTTTATGGCACTACCCCCTGGTAAATCTCGGCAACTTTTTCAACTGCGGGATCCTGCCCAACAATTTTCCGTCGCAGTGCGGTCTCAAATTCCAGTGCTTCGTTGCTATGGAGTGTGGGGTCTAAAACAGAGTTCAATCCAGTCTTCATAATGGCTGCCAACTTACCCGTCCGGCCGTATGCTTGCCGCGGCCAAGCCGTCTAGTGAGATGGAAGCGGCGCTCGCTGAGTTGTTTCGACACCGTTGCTGTCAAATGTTCTGCCTACAGATGGGAGCGCTTGCTTACTCTCGATGTTGGATGAGTGGAAGCACCGGTGCGGCGGCTTACTGAGTAGTTAACTTTTGCGAAAACATCGGTAGCCGAGCCCTGCTCTCCTTGAAAAGACTCACAGACCTCCGTAAAAACGGCCGAAGGTGCGAGCAAGCATGAGCGACATAACCAGGATGCCCGCCGCAAGCGGGAGTACGTGCCGGGTCTTGCGCAGTTCGAAGCTCCCAACCCGGCACACCAGCAGATAACCTATGGCGAGATTAAGGAGGCCCCACAGCACATTCACCGTCGAGGATGACAATCCTACCCCGGGCGGAGTGGCGAATGGACTCTGGAAGGCATGACCTGAAACACCATTTTCAAGATGTGGAAGCGAGTTCGCCAAGAAGGCGCCCCCAAAAAAGTACGCCAAATCGTGATACCAGCGCATGATGTTTCCCTTCTGGAGCTACGGAGACAGTGTACGTTAATCGCTGTGTACGTCGGCTTCGCCTCGCGCCACGCCGCGCTGGATTGAATAGAAATGAAAAAGGGCGCCGCGACCTCGGGCACCCCTTTATCCCACGCTGAATCTCGCTTACGGCACTTCGATCAGCTCGATTTTGCCGTCCTTGCGCCGGTGCAGCACGTTGATCCTGCCCTTACCGTCGCGGAAGATGAAGACTTCGCGGTCGCGGAACTCA
This sequence comes from Candidatus Korobacteraceae bacterium, assembly GCA_049511915.1. Classification (GTDB taxonomy): domain Bacteria; phylum Acidobacteriota; class Terriglobia; order Terriglobales; family Acidobacteriaceae; genus Bog-257. The sequence continues at coordinate 40,081 of JBEKXQ010000036.1, read as the reverse complement.
CATTCCTTTACCGCTTCCTCCACCGTCATGGGACGCATCGCCACCGCGTCGTTGGTGCGCACCAGGTGCGCCTCGGTGGTGCGTGCAACAGCAGGAAACTTGTGCACCACCACGGGCACTGCGGTCGCTACGGTCCCTCCGACAGCCATCTGCATCTCGGCTTGCGACTCCACCGGGGCCGTCCAGCCTTTGTCCTTTGCCTTGCGATGGGTCGCGCGGCGGCGGCCATTATATTTGAGCACCTGGGTCTCGATGTGCTCCAGCGCCTGGTTGACCGCGATCATCATGTCTGCCGCTTCGGCCAGACCGACCAGGTGTCCGCGGCGCCGTTTGACCGTGATTTCTGCGATGTTGCGGTGCTTCTCAACGGTCAGAATGACCTTGCTCTTGATGTTGTCGCCCAGGATTTTGACGAGTTTGCCGAGGCCGGATTCCACCTCGTCACGAATGGCGGGAGTAATTTCATACTGTTTGCCAAAATATTCTACGGTCATTGAGCTCCCTTTTCGCCCCGGCTTTGTAATTTGGTCTTTGTTTCATGGCCGCGGCGGTTTTTCACCACAACGGCGTCCGGTCAGCATGGGCGCCTGCCACATTAGACGGACAGGTACCGATCGGGGCGCCGGTACTGCAGCTAATTCTTGATCCTGCGCTGGTGGGTGCTCGGGATGCGCATGTCTTCCCTGTACTTGGCGACCGTGCGGCGAGTGACCTGGATACCCTGCGACTGGAGGATGCGGGTGATCTGCTCGTCGGTCAACGGCCTGGCGGGATCTTCCTCCTCGATGAGCTTCTTGACCCGGCGCTTCAGGATCAGCAGCGACGTGCTGCTACCCTCGGGCCCATTGACGCTCTCGCTGAAGAAGTATCGGAGTTCGAAGACGCCCTGCGGGGTATGAGCATACTTGTTGGCTACGGCGCGGCTGACGGTGGAGGGATGAACGCCGATCTCCTCCGCCACTTCCTTGATCATCATTGGCTTCAACCGGTCGATGCCATGGTCGAGGAAGTCGCGTTGCCGGTCGAGGATGGAGTAGCAGACGCGCAAGATGGTTTGCTTGCGCTGCTCGATGTTCTTGATGAGCTGGATGGCCGACTTGTAGCGCTCCTTGACGTAGTTGCGCACGTCCTTCTCGGCTACGTCGCGGCTCAGCAGCCGGCGATAGGAAGAGTTCAGCCGCAGCTGCGGCACTTCCTCGTCGTTCATCAGGACCAGATATTCCTCGCCCTGCTTGATGAAAGCCACATCCGGCTCGATCAGCCGCGTCTCCACCTTGTTGTAGCGCAGGCCGGGGCGGGGATCGAGGGTGCGGATGAAGTCCATCGCTTGCATCACCGCTTCCACTGGCCGGCCCATGACCTTGGCCACTTCCTTGTAGTGCTTGTTCTGCAGCGCGTGCAGATGCTGATCGACCAGTACGATCGCATCGTCCACCGCTTCCAGCTCGGCCTGGTGAGTGCCATTGCCGTTCTTGCGGGGAACGCGCTTCAAGTCGTGAAGCTGCGCCAGCAGGCATTCGCGCAGGTCGCGCGCACCCACGCCGATGGGGTCCATCTGCTTCACCAGGTCAATGGCCTCGCGCAATGCGTCTCGACTGAAAGGAACGCGCGCGGGCGCGGTGCGCGGCGGGACAAGAGTGGGACGCCGAATCTCGGGGGCAGAGTTCTGCAGCGGCATTTCGGCGCTCTGCCCCGGCTGCATCTCAGCACTCTGTTGCGACACGGTCACCGCCGGCGCGAGCTCCTCTTCAGCAACCGCAACACTGGCATTCGCGATTTCCAACTGCGCGTCCTCCGGCGACAGCGCAGAAACTGGCAGTGCGATCCGCGATTCTGTTGTCTCAGGCGCAGTCGTCTCGGCCGCAGGGGCCTCCGTCACAGACTGCGAAGGGCCTGTAAACTCTTCTTCCGCCAGGCCAAGCAATTCGTCATCCGTGGCGATGAGGTAGCCTTCCTCATTCAGGTTTCCGATCACCAGCTCCGCCGCCCGATACACGTCTTCATTGACGTGCAATGAGCCCAATTGCCACATCAGGTGGTCGGTCAGCGTGCTTGGCTTGGAGAGGAAGTTCTCGAAGGAAGGTTTCTCGCTGTCCTCCATCTCAATCGGAGTGCGAAGGCCGGGGTCAAGATACTCAGAGAAGAACGAACCAAAATCAATTTCTTCGAACGGGTCCTTTTCCTGCGTGGTCGTAGCGGTCTGCTCTTGCGCTGCTATCGAGCTGTCGCGTTCCTTCTGCTCTTCGCGGGCCGAAACTTCGTCCAGCAACGGAACCGAATTATCCAGTTCCTCGAGGACCGGATTTTCGGTCAGCTCCGCATTGATCATATCGGCCAGCTCAAGCTTATTGAGCGCCAGAACGCTGACCATCTGCACGAGCCCGGGCGTCAGAATCTGCTTCTGGGAAACTTTGAGGCTTAACTTGTGCTGCAATAAGACCATGACAGGGAACCCAGAGGAGCATCGCTCCTCGCCTAAATTCTAAACCAACGAGAAGCTCTCGCCTAAGTAAACTCGTTTTACTTCGACATCATTTCCAAGCTGGTCCGGTGTGCCAGTCCGGAAAATTCTTCCTTCGTTAATAATGTAAGCCCGATCGGTCACAGATAACGTCTCTCGAACGTTGTGATCTGTTACCAGCACGCCGATGCCACTTGCCTTGAGATCGAAAATAATTCTCTGCAGGTCCAGAACTGCGATGGGATCAATCCCGGAAAAAGGCTCGTCGAGCAAAATGAAGGATGGCGAGATGCACAAGCAGCGTGCGATCTCGACCCTGCGCCGCTCTCCACCCGAAAGCGCGTAGCCGCGGTTCTTGCGGATCACCTGTAGCCCCAACTGGTCGATCAAGCGCTCCATGCGCTCGCGGCGTTCGTGCCATGACATCGACTGGGCTTCCAGCACTGCCAGAATATTGTCTTCCACCGAGAGCTTGCGGAAGATCGACGGCTCCTGCGGCAGATAACTGATGCCATGATTGCGCGCCCGCAAGTACATGGGCACGGTGGTGATGTCTTGACCATCGATCAACACTCGTCCGCTATCGGCCGGAATGAGCCCCACGACGATGTAAAAGCTGGTGGTTTTCCCGGCGCCGTTCGGCCCGAGTAAGCCAACGACCTCGCCTTGCTTTACATGGAAATTGACATCGCAGACGACCCTACGACCGCGGTAACTCTTGCCGATCTCCTCAGCCGATAAAGTCTGCATTTACTTCGTGGTACGAGCGCGTGTGATGGTGGGGGAAGACCGCTTACTCTCGACTAAAACCCTATCATCGTGACTGTAGAAAGTCAACGAATCGCCCCATACTGTGCCGTGTTCGGCATCAAAAATGCTAGGGGTTTTGCCGGTCAAGACGTATTTGGTATCGTCAGCCGTGTACACCAGCCGGTCGCCCACGGCCCGACGGGTTGGCTGGGTCACCACAACTCTCCCAACCGCGATCATATGGTCGATCTTGCTGGGCGCGTCGGAGCCGGGAAGCATCGGTCCGGACTGCTGCGCAGGCTTCTGGGCTTGCGCCTGGTCCTTACTATTCGCGCTATCCGGATCGGCTGCCTTCAAATACACATCCAGTTGCTGCGTACTCACCGTTCCTCTGGGGCTCTTGACGAACACGTTACCGGTATAGCGTGCGCGCCGCTCTTCATCCACATAGGTCAGCTTGTCGGCGCTCACGTCCACCGGCGTCACCTTGCCATCCGCGGACTGCTGTATGAACAGACTGGAAACCATCTGCGACTTGTCCGAATCGGCAAAGATCGCGCGCTTTTCGTTGTCGAAGTCCATCTTGGGCGCTCGCACCACGTTACCGCTCTGCCACAGCCGCACATTCCCCGTGTAATGGGCGATGCCCGGCTGTTTCACCCCAACCATGTGCTGAGCGGTAACGTGGATGGGATCGGAAGTCGCCAGCAGTGCGCCGTTGGGCTGCGGCTTCAATTCGCTGTAGGTGGTTTTAACGTCGTCGTCGGCAAACCCTTCGCCGGTCTGGCGATTCATGCGCATATGCACAGCGGTCGTGGTCATGCCGCCGTCAATTACGCGGGGCGACCCCACCAGCAGGAGTATGTAGTCGTCCGGCGTGTAGGTGGCCATGTCGGCAAATGCGGCCCGGCCCCCGGCGTTGGGATTGCCGGAAGGCTCGTGATACACGAAGTTGCCAGTCTGGATCAGCTTCTGTACACCGCCATCAGGTCCGAAGGTGACGTCGAGCTTATCGGCGGTGCTCACTTTGTCGGGATCACCGGGCGTGCTGGAAACAATCTTCGAATCAGGCCATCCACGCAGCGTCTGGATGTGATTGCTGTCGTCGAAGGTAGCGTGGAACTTGCCCGCGGTGGCAACCGTGGTGGAATTGCTTCCACCCATGTCCTGACTCTTCTTGGCCTCGCTCGGCGCTGGTTTCGAAGCCGCCGGTTTCGGCAAAATAGTGATCCAGGCTTTACCCACGGTGTCGCCGCTCTGGAGTTGGTTTCCGTTCACCAGTTGGAAATCGAGCTGATCAGCCGCGATCTCGATCGGCTGTCCGCTGGTTCCGGATTTGTCCGGCTGCGGCTCTTGCTTCATGCGGGCGTTCTTCACCATGTGAAACCGGGATGGCTGGTTCTGGTCTTCGAAATCGAGAATGAACCTGTCGGCTGAGCCATGGGCAACGCCGCTGCCGTGGCTGTCGAATTTCGCTCCGCCGGAGATGATCGCCTGTTGCAGGGAATTCTTCAGTCCCATGTTGAGATCGCCGCGTGGCCCCATCACATCGACCACCGCCGTCCCGCGGGCCTGGATGTGGACGTTGCCTTCCGCAACGGCGTGCTTCACGGTGTTGTCCAACTCGAACAGTAACGTGGCCTTGTCGGCGGTCAGCGTCCGCTCCGGTTGATCGATCTTGGCATTCAGCAGCACTGCCTGCCGCGGCACTTTCTGGATGATCCCGCTGCTGCCGGTGATGGTTGCGGGATGGGCGCCGGTAGTCACGGCATGCACATCCGACTTCAGTTCCAGCTCGTTTTGCTTGGAGTCGTAATACGCCCCCTTGGCTGAGCCGGAAGCCTGCTCCGTCCGGAACTCCACCAGTTCATCGGTGTGCGCCGTGCCGGTCTTCTGGTTGAAAGTGAGGGAATGCGTGACCAGGTGCAGCGGGTTCTTCAGCTCTTGTGGGGGAGCCTGGTCCGGCTTGCTGGGGCCTTCGGCATTTTCTTGCAGATCGATATGCACCTCTCCGATGGCTGTGATGTCGCCGCTCTTGGGATCGTAGGTGAACTGGTCACCGTAAATCTGGTCGTAGCGATCGTGGTTTTTCCCGTAGACAACGATGTGTACATTGCGCAGGTCGGCGTTACCTCCGGCCTTGAACTGCACCGCCCGGGAAGCTCGAATGGTGTACAGGGTGCGTCCGCCTTCCGACTTGGAGAGCGAGAAGCCATCACTGGTCTGCTGGATGTCGAGGCCCAGCGCTTTGGGCACGTTGTGCAGGAGGGGCTGAACGCGAGAACGGGCTATCCAGTACGACAGCGTGACGGCGGCTACAAGCAGACAGACACTTACCACCAGCCACTTGCGTACCTGAGCTAACGATTGGAACATCTGCTTCGATATTACGCCATCGCTGGGACGCGGCCCAAACGGTGCGGGCACGCTCGGCGGCAAAGATTTCTGTCATCGCCTGAGAAGCGTGAAGCTCTTCACCGGCACCCGAATGACGAGGCAATCGCAGGGCATATCGTGCAGCGCCTGGCGGCGCTTGGTCCAGCCGGACATCATGAACCCAATGGTCAGACAGAACAGCGACAGAAACTTCATGAGGTGCCGCTCCGTGGCCTTGCCGAAGGAAACGCGGTCGCCGTCCGAGGTAATGACTTGCAGCCCCAGCAGACGCTTGCCCAGGGTTGCGCGCCACGCGGAGCTTTCGAAGAACGCGGAATACAGCCACGAGCCCACCGCGAGAATCACGATGAAGCAGACCCCGGTGAAGACCTTTGAATTCCAAGGGTCGATGCCGAACCCCCGTCCGAAGCGACGCAGCACAAAGTCGATGGCCAGGGTCAGCACCAGCGCTCCCAACGCTTCAATGCAGATATCCACGGCCCCGGCCCACACTCGGAGCCAAAACCCGGCGTATTCGGTAGTGTCAGGCGGGTTGGTCACGGTGTTGGAATTCGCCTTGGCGACCACGGCTGGCGAGGCAGGCTCGGCGAGCAAGTCCCCACAGAAAAGACAGAACCTTCCATCGGGCAAGCGGCGATTGCCGCAGCTTGCGCATACCTGTTCCAGCACCATCTCCATTGGTTGCGAATAGTACGCCCGCGCCGCAGCCCTGTAAAGTGGGCTGGGCCCGCTCGTCGCCTGTTTTCGGTGTCTCGATGGCTGCTGTGGAGAAGGCTTTGCGGCTGAAAGTGCAAAATTTTGCACTACTATCACGGCCGTTAATTACAATCCTGTAATATTTCAATTACTTACAGCTTCCATGTTTGGTCATCAACGTGCGCCCGACAAACTGTCACCGGAAACGTTTCCGGTTTGAATCATCATTTCTTTAGTTCAGCAATTCTTCGTCGCAAGATGTAACGGCAGGGCCCTCCTTTCGGGGAAAAAGCCGGAGTCGCCTGACTCCGGCTTTTGTGTTGCCGCTGCTACAAGCCTCAACGTTCCCAAATCGCGCTAAGAACTCTCCGCCGTGCTTGCGGCCGCCGCAGCCACCGGCGCAGCCCGCACAAAATCCACAAGGTTGAGCTGCACCCCGCCAAACTCCGGGTGCTCGTTGTAGTCCATGGTAAATGCCAAGTCGAGGACATCGCCCGCCAGCAAAGGGTCCTGCGCCGCGCGCTCAGCCATACGCCAGCCTAGAACATCCTGCGCAGGCTGAAAACGGCGTTCTCTGCCCACCGGTTTGCCAGGAATGGCCCGCAGCTTCAAGTGCTTTTCCTTCAGCACCCGAGCAGGCTGCACCAGCTTCGCATTGCGCGCGACGAACACCGGCACGGGATTGCCGGAGCCAAACGGCTCCAGCCGTTGCAGCGCCAGCCAGAAATCGTGTCTGACGTCCTCCAGCGAGATCTCGGCGTCGTATTCCAGCACCGGAATGAAGTCTTCCGGCGTAAGCCGCTGCCGCGCATAGCTGTCCAGCCGCGATCGCACTTCGGGAAGGCGCTCCGCCGGAAGCGCGCATCCCACTGCGTGGGAGTGCCCGCCGAAGCGTGTAAACAGTTCCGGACAGGACTCCAGCGCCTCCAGCAGATGAAATGGACCGATCGAGCGTCCCGAGCCGTGTGCCTCGCCGTCCGCACACGAGAAGACCAGCGCCGGCCGATGATAGCGCTCGACAATTCTGGTGGCACAGATACCGATCACTCCTCGATGCCAGCCCTCGCCGTCGACCACCAGGCAGTAGGCTTCCTTCATTCCGGGCGTCGATTCAATCTTCTGCTGGATTTCGTCCAGCGTGCGCTGCTCTTCCTGCTGGCGATTCCCGTTCAGTTCGTTCAGCTGTATCGCCATTTCAGCCGCTTTGGCTGCGTCTTTCTCGGTGAATAGCTCGATGACGCGCTCGGCGATGTCCATGCGGCCGGCAGCATTCAGCCGGGGCGCAACCCGAAAGGCAATGTCCCCGGCGCTGAGCGGACGCGAGCCATCCAGTTGGCAGTTAGCCAGCAGCGCGCGCAGCCCCGCGTTCACCGGCTTGCGCAATCCTTCAAGTCCAAGCTTGGCAAAGACACGGCTCTCCCCGATCAGCGGCACGGCGTCGGCAATGGTCGCGATGGCCACCATCTTCAGGAACGACGGCAGCAGCCGTTCCCGGCCGCTTTCCACCAATAGCGCTTGCGCAATCTTGAATGCGACACCCGCGCCGCACAGCGACTTGCTCGGGTATTCGCAGCCCTGCTGGTTGGGATTCACCACCGCCAGCGCCTTGGGCACGCCTTCCGACTGCGGCAGATGATGATCGGTGACGATGAGGTCGACCCCGCATCGCGCCGCCGTCTCGGCCGCGGCAAACGCGCGGATGCCGGTGTCCACGCTGATAATGAGCCGGATGCCGCGCTCCGCCGCCTGCTCGATTACCTCATCGCGCATGCCATAGCCTTCGCGGATGCGGTGCGGCACCTTATATTCCACCTTGCCGCCGCACAGCTCCAGCGCGGTCTTTAGGATGACGATGGCGGTTGTGCCGTCGACGTCGTAGTCGCCGTAGATGAGCACAGTCTCGCCACGTTCAATCGCGGCGCGCAAGCGTTCGACGGCGGCACGAAGCCCGGTCATCAGGTAGGGAGAATGCAGGTCCTGCAGCGACGGCGAAAGGAACTTATGCGCCTGCTCCGCGGTCTGGATGCCACGTGCCACCAGCAGACGAGCCAGCCAGACAGGCAAGCTCATCTCCAGCGCCAGGCGACTCACGGGTTGCGGATCGGCGTTACGAAGGAGCCAGCGCACGTCAGCTTTTACCTTTCGAGAGAGCTTTGTTCATCTTCCTGGAAAGCGAAAAGGGTGGAGCACGCCTTCAGGCGTGCGTGGACCGTCGGTATATCGGAACCGGCTTCAGCCGCTGAGGTAATCAATTGCGAACACTTACCTCAGCGGCTAAAGCCGCTTGCCTAAGCAGAAGTTTTTGTTGCACGCCTGAAGGCGTGCTCCACCCGGCTTGCTAGACTGCAAGCCGCAATGTCTCATCTTTCGTCGTCCTGGTCGGTGTCGTCTATGGCCATGGTCCCGAAGTCCTCGACCATATCGAGCAGGTGCTGATAGCGCTCGTACCACTCGGTGGTCGCCTCGAACAGGAACATAATGCCCTGGTGAGGCCAGCCCAGTTGGATGAAGCCGGTCTTGCCCAGGTAATTGCGCAGCCAGCGCGCTTCTTCCATGTCGTCGTCGCTGGGAAACGCCGTGTGCTGCAGGCGCTGGATCAGGTAGTCCAGCTCATCACGCTGGAGCACTTCCTCGTCCATGGAGAGGAACTGCGCGCCTGCCTTCTTGGCTAGTTCGACGAAATCCTTCCAGCTCTCAGGGTTGTCCCGCGGGTCCCACATGACGCTGTGGACTTCTTCGGTCACGTAGCCCTGGAAGCGGCTCAAACCATGGCCCAGAATGAAGGCGTTCATGTCGTCTTTCAGGCCGGATAGATCGTCGGGCATAGAAATCTCTCGTGCGCCAGGGAGCGTTCGAGCGCAGCGAAAATCATCATACTCCCATGCGGCCACGCTGACACGGCCGGGACACCGAAAGCTTTAGTCTCGTGTCCCAGGCAATGCCGGTGCGTCAGCCCGGGCGGCAGGAACATCAAATCCCTGTGTTAGACTAGGTGTTTCCCTAGCCGATTCGCAGACAAGCAATGCACTTCTCCAAAGAATATGTGGGCTATCTGGCCCGCGAAGTCACCAATAAGCTGGTTGAGGGCGAGTTCATCGAGACCGCCGATAAGGCGGCCGTGACCCAGCGCATCAACGCGGCGCTGCTGGAAGAGCTCACCCTGGAAGACCGCATTAACGACGAAGTACGCATCATCCTCGACACCTACGCCGACGAGATGCAGCGCAGCGGCGCCAATTACCAGGAGATGTTCAAGAAGATCAAGAACGAACTGGTGCGGAAGTACAAAGCTGTGTTATGAAGACGCACTTGGCAGTTAGCATTTGGCATTTAGCCAAAGCCCAACGGAGTCTAATTGCTAATTGCTAACCGCTTTGAGTAACCAGATGCAACGAGTCACGTCATGAGAATCAGCCGCGAAAAGGTCAACAAGCTGGCGCACGCGTCGACTTCCTGGAAGACCGCAACAGCATCCGCCAGGAAGCGCGCCGCCTGCTGGAGAACCTGATGGCGCAGGAGGCGAAGATCGACGCTGCCGCCCGGCAGAAGATCGAAAGCCAGCGCCGTACCATCCTGGAAGGCTCGCAGGAGTGGGACATCCTCTACCGCAAGTACTACAACGAGGAAGTCAAGAAGCTGGGGATTTGAAGCAGCAATTAGCCTGCCAACGCTCATCCCGTAACTGTTTTCGGTTTGTGTCAGGGCACGACTTCAGTCGTGCCGAACAGGGCACCGCAGGATCCTGGGCTTTAGCGCCCGCGCGTGTTTGCAGGGGCTAAAGCCCGAGTTTCATTTGCAACAGGGCGGCACGACTGAAGTCGTGCCCTGACACAAAGCAAAACGATTTGTGAAATTAGCTCTAGCAGCCGGTCGCTTCCTCGGTCCCAGTGGTGCGACGAAGTAGCTAATTACTAGCTACCAATCACTCCCTCAGTTCCAATGGTGCGAGTGCCACCAGATCTTCTGAATATCGAACTTCACGCCGCGGCATAAGTAAATCGGACTATTCTCCTCGCCCATGGCGAAACGGTTGTAACGATCGAACTCCTGGTACGACGTGCAGTTGTCCTGTACATCGTCGAGGCCCCACTCAATCACGATGAGGTTCTTGTAGACCTGGGGCGGCGGTCCCCAGTACCAGTGGTTCTGATGGCGCGAATAGGCCGTCGGCAATCCGTACTGCGGACCAAGCTGATTGATAGCGCCCGCTTCTCCATAGTTCCCAGCCCAGATGCCGGTTTCAGAGCGCTCGTCCGGCGGTAACGAGTTGTAGATGGACGCCACTTGCTGCACCAACTCCGGCCAGCTGAACTGGTCTGCGATGGGCTGCATCAGCAGCGATTCCATGTGGACCTCCTGCTTCGCGGGCTTGAACCCAATAGCGTTCTGATATGCGAGCAGGCGCTCCGGCGACAGCATCCAGGTGGCCATCGGGATGAGGGGAACCGTCGCAAGAACGATGACCCCTACCACAACGGCTCGCGTCCAGGCGGCGCGATTTTCCAGCCAGTGCGCGATGGCTACACCGCCAGCAGCAAACAACATCGGATAGATCGGGAAGACGTAGTAGTCCTTGCCGTGAGAGATCTCCATGGTCACAAAGAACACGACAAAGGTTAGGCCAAGAACGCGCCATTTGCGGTCGCGCAGCAGCCAAATCAGTCCTGGGAACCAAACCAGGAGCAGGATTGGGTCCAGGACAATGATCTGCTGCTTGACGAACGCCAGCGGGCCCAGCACCACGTTCTTTCCCTCGCGCCGCACGTTTTCCAGGTCTTCGATCGTCGGGAAATGACGGTGCGCTTCCCAGATAAGGTTAGGCAGGAAAAGTGCGATCGCGATCGCGCCGGCGATCCATATCCACTTGGCGAACTCGCGGCGGTTGGGAGTGAGCAGCAACGCAACCGTCACCGCGAAGCCGAAGAACAGCGTGGAATGTTTGTTTTCGAGGCCCAGGCCTGCCAACACACCAAACCAGAGCCACAGGCGCGAATTCCCCGTGCGCAGGATTCGCGCGATCACCAGAATGCAGCCCATCCAGTACAGCGGCTCGAAAGCGTTCATGGTCAGGAGACTGTCGGTGACGAGTATGGACGGGCATAGCAGGATGCAGAGTCCGGCGAGGAACTGTGAATAGCGATTGCCGCCCAGTTCACGGGCCACCAGCATCGTCAGCGCGATCAAAGCAGTGCCTGCCAGCGCCGGGAGAATGCGCAGTGCCGCCAGCGAACCGCCCATCAGCAGGGCGACTTTCGCGTAGACGGCGATGAGCGGCGCGCAATCCACGTAGCCCCAATCAAGATGACGAGCGAGGTCAAGATAATACAGTTCGTCGCGAAAATATCCGTAGTTGCGGACGCTGGTGAACAGGTGCAGAAGGAGCTTGCAGGCGCAAAGCGCGATCATGGCGCCGATGGCGAGTTGCGGTAACCGATCCGAAAGCGACTTGGTGCTATAAGGCTCTTGCTGTGCGAGTGTCGCCGACATTCAAGCTCCTGACGTAAGCAATGCTATACCACCTGCTGAAGGGTCTGAAGTGACATTGCTCCGGCTATTTGAGACATCCCTGGAAGCGGTCGGTGAGACTGAAGCAGCTTCGTCCTTCGCTCGTATAATCAGCGCAAGTCCCACCTGTGACTGCCATTTCCAATCTGAAGAGTGAGCTTAAGCGCCTCGCGCTGGAGGCCGGCTTCGATCTTGCCGGCGTCGCCGGTGTCGCCGACACGCCCGAGCACCGCTTCTTTCCCGCCTGGATTGCTGACGGTCGCGGCGGCGGAATGAAGTACCTGGAAGCCCGCAACGAAGCCGGCGAACTGAAGCGCGCCTCCCTGGCCAACGCTGCTCCGTGGACGCGATCGGTGGTGGTTTGCGCGCTGAACTACAACTCGGACCAGCCGTACTCGACCCACGCTGGCGCTCCTACACAGGGATGGATCTCGCGTTACGCGTGGTCGCGGCGTGACTACCACGACGTGGTACTTCAGAAACTGCGCGTGCTGGAAACTGGCCTGATCGTGCTGTGCGAGCACTGCAAAATCCCGCCGCCTCGCACCTGGTGCTACGTCGATACGGGCCCGGTCATTGAGCGCATCTTCGCTAAATACGCCGGCATCGGTTGGATCGGCAAGAACACCTGCGTGCTGAATGAGCGGATTGGCTCGTGGCTCTTTCTCGGCGTGATGCTCACCTCTCTGCAACTCACGCCCGATCTCCCGCCTCCGGACCGTTGCGGCTCCTGCACCCGCTGTCTCGATGCCTGTCCGACGAATGCCTTCCCTCTTCCGTACCAGCTCGACGCCACGCGATGCATTTCGTATCTCACCATCGAACTGCGCGGCTCCATTCCCGAAGAACTCCGGCCCGGCATCGGCCGGCAGGTTTTCGGCTGCGATATCTGCCAGGATGTTTGTCCGTGGAATCGTGAAGCACCAATCACCAACACTCCAGAACTGGAAGCGCGGCCCGAGCTGGTCAATCCCGATCTCGAGTGGCTGGCGAAGCTCAGCGTGGAAGAGTTCCGCGAGATCTTCCGCGGCTCGCCGGTGAAGCGCGCCCGGTTCAACGGCCTTCGCCGGAACGTGGCGATTGCTATGGCAAACAGCGGTGACGAACGATTTCTCGCTACGCTGGAGCAACTCAGTAACGACGAGGACGCCGTGGTGGTGGAACATGCGCGCTGGGGATTGGAGCGGCTAAGCAGGCCGCGTTCAGACGTGGCAGGGAAATGAGAATCGGCCAGGAGGACCGTCTCGACTGGCTTACAGGAAGTCCTGATCTTCTTGGCAGGCAGGAATCAAAATTTAACCCAGGATTATAAAAAAATCACGCTCGAAGAACGCGACCTCAGCTAGTTAACCCGCTCAGCCACATAATTCATGTCGATGTTATGAATATGGTTTTGATCGAGGACTTTGAACTTTCCCGTCCAAACCGTCCCGTCGTCATTTCTTAGCGTCAGGCGGAACGTTTGATCCGAAAGCTTTTCGAACTCCCATTTGCCCGATTTGTTAATTTTACGGCCCTGGTTCCCCTGCATGACGTCCAACTCCACGCCTTCGAACCGCCCGTTGTCGAAGTAGTCCACCTCGTTGGTTCCACTGGCCCAATCAAAGGACTGTTCGACGCGCCATCGGCCGAGGAAGAAATTGCGTGAAGCTACTGGGCGTCAGGGCTCTTGACAGGCGCCTCTGGATGGCTGGTGGCAGCTTCCTGAGGTTTTGTGGTGCCCTCTTGAGTGACGGTCGTAGTAGCCGGAGCGGGATTCGGGGTCGACTTGCCAAAGAATGCATTGAACCACCATGGCGAGGTTCCCCCAACCAGCATGGCAACAATCACCGACGTTATGATCTGGCCTAGAACGCCGCTTTTCTTCCCCTCACCTTTACTATCGTCGGCCACTTCCGATCACGACCTCTTGGTTTAGTAATGTTTTTCAGCGGCGCATCGTATCATGCTGAGGCCGCAGGCGGAAGACACGTTAGGTCCCCAACCGCCCCGAGCCAGTTTCTGGGGATGCGGGCGTCGGCGGAGTGTGCTTCTCGACCGTAGCCTCCCCAGCACGGTGGGCGGGTTTCCTTAGGCGGATGACATACTAAAAGATTCTGGTTATAAAGAAGTCATGACCGAGGCCCTCAGCCGCCGTCTCAAGCAAGAGCGATTCGACAGTCCCGCGCAGGAGGCCCTGCTCAGCGTTATCGTGGCGGCCAACGCCCTGAACGACCTCATGGACCGCTTATGCGAGAAGCATAGGATCACGCGGGCGCAGTACAACGTGCTGCGAATCCTGCGCGGCGTCCATCCGTATGGCCACGCGCGCTGCGAGATTGCCCGCCGCATGCTGGATCGCGCTTCGGACATCACTCGGCTGGTGGATCGGCTGCAAGCCCGGCGGCTGGTGAAGCGCTTTCGCGGCAGCGAGGACCAGCGCCAAACCGTGACCTGCATTACCGCTAAAGGGCTCAAGTTGCTGGATGTCATGCAGCCCCGGATTGACGCCGAAACCAGCAGCATCCTGGGCCGCCTCAGCGATGAGGATTGCCGCGAGCTGAGCCGGCTTTGCGCACTCATCTTTGGAACGGACGACGTTGAGGCATAACCCGTGACGGTTCCGGCCGCGGAGTAGTCCTCTGCTATATAGAGCGTGCGTGAGAACCGTGCCGTCCCTACGAGACTCTGTTTCTTTTTCTCGGCCTACCCAGCACTCCGCTTCCCCAGTTCGCCCAAAGGCGGCGAACCGGGGACCCCGCTGCGTGCTGGGCTAGACTATTTCGCGCCTCCGGCGCTCGATTTTCGTACCTCCTACTTTACTGCCGACACGAACCATCTTCTTTGCGGACTCCATAGCGTTTTCCCAGGCAGTTGTCACTCTCTGAATCCTTCTCCGCCGGCCCCACATCTCTTATATGTGTCATAACGTATATAACTGTGTTACAACATATATATAGAAACCTCGGAGGACAATATGGATACTCTGCTGATCGTCAACTCCAGCCCGCGCAGCAACTCGGTTTCGCGGCGGCTGACGCGTCACGTGGCCGAGGACTGGAAACGGAAAAATCCCGGCGGCCGCATCATCGAGCGCGATCTCGCGGCCGATCCGCTTTCCTTCGTGAGCGAAGCCTGGATCCAGGCGGCCTATACGCCGGCGGAGCAACGGACCGCCGAGCAGCAACGAACTCTGGCGCTGTCGGACGCTCTCATTGACGAGTTGCTGGCCGCCGACCTGATCGTGCTGGGAGTTCCGATGCACAACTTCTCGATTCCCGCCTCGCTGAAGGCGTGGATCGATCTCATTACCCGAGCGGGCAGGACATTCAGCTACGGCAGCTCCGGACCAGTGGGGTTAATTCCTTCCGACAAGAAGGTGCTGGCGGTTGTTTCGCGCGGTGGAAGCTATGGCGAGGGATCGCCTGCCGACTTCCAGGTTCCCTATCTCCGCCACATGCTGGGATTCATCGGCCTGAAGGATGTAACTGTGGTCGACGTCGACCGGCAGGCGATGGGCGGCGATGCGGCGCAACAGTCGATGGAGAATGCGATCGAGAAGCTGTCGGCGGTGGCGGAAGGCTGCCCGGCGCACCTTGCAGCGACGGCGTGATGTGCGAAATGAGAGAACCCTCCCCGAAGGGAGGGTTCAGTGGTCTTGGCCTGTAACTCGGAAGCGAGAATCCCAAGTCGCGCCGAGAGATCCGGCTTCCGCGTGGCGGAGACGTCTCAGACGCGCTGGACGTTGGCGGCCTGGAAGCCTTTCGGTCCCTTAGTAAGGTCGAACTCCACCGTTTCACCCTCATTCAGGCTCCGGTATCCGTTTTCCTGGATAGCCGAGAAATGAACGAAGACGTCTTCGCCCGTGGACCGTTGAATAAAGCCATACCCCTTGGCTCCGTTAAACCACTTAACTGTACCTTTCTCTCTCACAACCCGCTCCTTTCAAACCTGGACATGCAATGACCCCTGCTTCGCGGACGCTCTGAGCAAGATCCTTAGCAAGGGCAACGCCGCGTTTGCACGCGCGCTGGTATGCGTTGGAGCATGCCTGGAGACGTCGCAACGTCGCCGGGAAAACTAGGGTTGCGGCTCAGTTCGCAGCTTTTCTGCAATGAAAAAGGCCGGCAAATTTGCGCTGGCGGAGCACTACTGCTGCGTCAGAGCAGATCCCCGGAACCCGTGCAATGCGTCAATTGAACTGCTGACAGAAACATCAACCCAAATCCGCGCTTCGGCAAAACCGAAAACTCCACCTCCGACCCTGCGAAGGGGGAGCAAAAGATAATTACAGGAACGCTGGCTTTTGGCAAGTATTTATTGCACAGTGACTTCCGACGATTCCCGAAATGAAACTCAGGGCCTAATGCCGTTTGGCGCCAGACGAACGCCAGCTCCTACTCTGCTACGATTGAGCGAGATGATAAGCAGTATCTCTGACGGCCCGAAGAGCGGCGCTGCTACGCAGCGCGGGCTGAGCGTGGAAGCCACACCCACCGGAGCCGCGGGGCCGCTGGCTCAACCTCTTGACCCAGGGGAGGCAGACGATACTCCTTTACGGGCCGGCACGGCCGCCAAGCGGTTGCTGGCCGAGGACAATGCGCAGGAGCTATTTCGTTATCTGCCAGAGACTTACAGCCTTTCGCATCGGCTACGGCGGCATGGGTGGTCGACGCTGCGCTACCTGATGCAGACCGAGGTCCATACCTACGCCTTCTCGGTTGCAGCCAATTCCATCCTGTCTTTCTTCCCATTCATTGTGTTGCTGCTGACGGTGGTCCACCGCGTTTTCCACTCGCAAGCGATGTACAACGTTGTCCTGCAACTGCTGCGCGATTACCTGCCCAGCAACAAGGACTTCGTGATTCGCAACCTGCAGTTCCTGGCGAGCGTAAAAGGCCGAGGCCAGGTCCTGTCGTTCGTCATGTTGCTGATCACTTCCACCGGGATCTTTCTGCCGCTTGAGGTTGCGCTCAACAGCATTTGGGGCTTCAAGAAGAACCGTTCGTACCTGATGAATCTTGTGGTCTCGCTGGGGCTGGCGCTGGGCTGCGGATGTCTGGCCATGCTGTCCATAGCACTGACGGCCCAAAATCTCCGTATGCTCGGGCTGGCGATCGATGACCAGAACATTGTCTTTCAGGGCCTGGCATTTGTGGTGATGAAGGCATCGGCGATCATTGCCACCATCTGCATTTATTTCC
Source organism: Candidatus Korobacteraceae bacterium (assembly GCA_049511915.1). GTDB lineage: Bacteria > Acidobacteriota > Terriglobia > Terriglobales > Acidobacteriaceae > Bog-257. The sequence continues at coordinate 23,089 of JBEKXQ010000036.1, read as the reverse complement.
TGATCTACTGGGTGCTGCCGCACGGGAAGGTTCCGGCGCGCGCCGTTTTACCGGCAGCCATCATTACCGGTCTGGTGTCGGAGGCGGCCAAGTACATCTACATCCTCCTGCTGCCGTGGCTGAATTTTCAGCAAGTGTACGGGCCGTTCTCGGTGTCGGTGACGCTGATCTTCTGGTCGTTCTGGAGCGGCATGTTGCTGCTGGGCGGAGCGTATCTCTCCGCCGCCGAACACAGCAGCCGGGTGCAGGCAAGACGCGACACGGCCGCTGCTGCGGCGAAATAGAGATTCCCGCCAACTGTCTATGGCGAGTACTGCCAGATCATGCCAGTCGTTCTCTGCTGGTTTCCGAAGCCACACGTTAAAGTAGTGCCGTAGAGGTTGCCGTGGGCATCCGAGGTTATGTTCCCGAAAATGTCCGCGAAGCCCGTAACCAGAACTTCGCTGGAAAAAACGTTAACGATTTGGCCGCAATACTGCGATGAGCAGTCATTACCGTTACAGAAGTACAACTGGCCCCCTTCGGCAGCGTAGAGATTGTCCGCCGCGTCCAGCGTCAAGCCGTGGATAAGATTCGAGGGGAGGTTCGTGTAGGCCTCGCAATCAGGTTCATCGTCGTAGGCGTCGTAGATGATACCGAAGTTCCAGCCGCTCCCCGACGGTGACATCGCGAAAACTAGACCCCGCAGGACGAAATCGAGGGGGATGCCGCAATAATTTTGCTCAGGGGTGTAACAAATGCTGAAGCCGTACAGATTGCCTTGGCTGTCTTGAATCAGGCCGCCAGGTGCATAGCCGTCTGAAAGTCCCGTGAAGTTGTAGATAATGTTTTCCGTCCACCCGCCGGCCGAGGGTACTAGCTGGAACACCACGCCTTGCCCGTACGTACCGCCTCCTGCTTCTGTACCGTACAAGTTCCCGTCGTGTCCTAGCAGCAAGCTGTTAGGTCCCCCACCTCGTCCTGTGAAGCTGTAGAGGATCTGCTCCGTCCAGCCTCCTTCCGCGGGCGAAAGCTCAAACACCGCGCCTTCACCATAGGCTCCGCCATAGCCAAATCCGTATAGGTTGCCGGCTGAGTCGAAGGCTGTCACATTGCCCGCCCACGCGTCGGTGTTCCCGGTAAATTGGTAGATCGTGGTCTCGGTCCAACTGCACAAGGCATTAGGGCAGACATTCGCCGGCGGCACTGCCTCATAGATCAACCCGCAAGAGGAGTTGCCGTTGCCGCATGTCTGGAAACCTCCCGCCGCTGAACCGAAGATAGCTCCTCCCGGGCCGACGATGACGCCGCTCGGGCTGCTTCCGTTGCTGCCTCCCAGAAAGCTGTACAAAGAGGTGAGGAACCAATGGCCGGCTCTTTGTGCGAAGTCATACAGCAGACCCGCGCCATAGCCGCCGCCGTTGGCAAATGTGCCGTAGAGCTTCCCGGCTGTGTCGATTGCCAGCCCCGATGGTCCAGCACTGGAACTGAACTCATGGAGGTCATGAAAGCCGGGTTGGGGACTTGGACAAGCCCAATTACTACTGTAGTAGCTGGTACTCGTGGTGGTCGTCGTCCCGCTGCCGAGAATGGTGAACGATTCCGAAGGAATCGTGCCCACCTCGTTCTGCGAAGCCGAAGATGGACCGCTGTTCTCGTCCCAGTAAACCGGATCGCCGCTGGGAACGCTGGCGTTCTGCAGGTTCACCCAGTAGGTACCGGCATTCAGGGTCGGACCGGTGAAGCTCGTCGTCTCGGTGCAGACGTTGTAGCCGTACTGATTGCTGGTGCAAGTTCCCTGGGTGAAGTTCACGGTCTGATCAAAGTAGCTGGTGCCACCATTTTCGCCCGAGGTGATCGACAGTTCGGCCGTGTTCAAGGTGTCGCCCGAGAAAAGCCACATGCCAAAGCTGCCGCCGGTGATGGTGGCGCCTCCGCTCGGCACGGTGAAGGTGTCGCTAACGACGAAACCGAAGTTAATCGTCCAGGCATCGGTGTTGCCGTTGATGGGGCCGTTGTCGTAAATATCATTGGGTTGCAGCGGCCCGCGATGCATCCTGGCACGGGCAAGCGCGGGAGATGCGGGTGGGCCCGGCCGCTTCACCGGATGGGCGAGCCGCGACGCGAACCGCGGCATCTTCGCTGCCTGCACCGCCGTCGGTGGAACGGAATTCTGTGCCCAAGCCGGAACGATGGTCACCGCCATCAGCAGTGCAGCGATTATCGCCAGTGAGATTGTGCCGACGAAGGAACTGAGAGATCGCGCTTGGCTGTGCATTGGCATTCCTCCTTGCCATACCGCTCAACCGGGATGTGGGTCGAGTGAGAGAAACAGGGGCGCCTGGGTGTTGCGGAGAAAACGAGTCGAAGGCCTTGTTCCTCGCCGTCTGGGCATCGTCGAATCCGGGCGGGAAAAAGGCCGGGGAGTCGTCTCCCGAGAGACCCACCAGAATTCCACGCTTTCAGCGCCGAGTTGTCAGTGATGTGCACCGCAGGCGCAAGTGACGGGGTTCTCCCTTGTTGCCCGCTGTAAGAAGCGCTCAGGCTTTCGCTGCCGGATAAATCCCCAGTACCTTTACGAATTCCGCGATCTCGCCCAGGTGGCGCAGGGCGTTACGTGCGGGCTCGTCGTTGCCGCGGAGAATGTCGACGAAGAAGACGTATTCCCAGGGATGTCCTAGCATAGGGCGCGATTCGATTTTGCTCAGGCTGATGTCCCGCAGCGCAAACACGCTCAGCGCTTTGAAGAGCGCACCAGGCACGTTCTTCAGCGCGAAAGCGATCGAGGTTTTGTTGGCGCCTCGGCCGATCTTTTTCGACTTATTGATCAGCAGAAAGCGCGTGTAGTTCTGCTGGTCGTCTTCGATACCCGCCAGCAACACGCGTCCCCCGTATTGCCGTGCCGCCTGCTTCGGAGCGATAGCGGCGGCATCTTTCCATCCTTCTGCGACAACATGACGAACGCTTCCCGCTGTGTCGTAGAAGGGAACGGCCTGGATGCTGGGATGAGAGCGAAAGAAATCGCGGCACTGATCGAGTGCGACCGGATGCGAGAACACTCGCCGAACGTGCTGCACGGTTACTCGGGGTAACGCGATCAAGTTGTGCCGAATCCGAAGATAAAACTCGCCGTGAACAAACACGTCGCGCGTTAGCAGCAGGTCGAAGTGCTCGGCCACCGAACCTGCCAGCGAATTCTCGATGGGAATGACCGCCGCTTGCACGGAGCTGTTCTCCGCGCGGTCGAAGACTTCTGATGAACGCGCGCAGGGTACCACGGCGACGCGCTTCAGCATCCTTTCCGCAGCTTCGTGGCTGAAGGAACCGAGTTCTCCCTGAACCGCAACTTTCATAAACGATGGGCAGAGGATAACAGAACCGAGCAAGACCTCGCGCCGGGTTGCCCTGCAGCAATGAAATATAAGCTGCACATACCTTAGTTAACGATCGACTCTGCAAACAACCATCAGACCCACAATCAGACTCCAAGTAGTTGTCAGTGGCAGCAAGCGAAGAGTTACTCAGGGAGGGGACAGGATGCTTTGGACCATTTTCGTAATTCTGCTGGTTTTGTGGTTGCTGGGTGTAGTCAGCAGCTACACCTTAGGAGGATTTATTCACATTCTGCTGGTGCTGGCAGTGGTGGCGTTGATCTTCCAGCTTATCTCCGGCCGCAGGCCAGTAGTGTAACGGCAGGGCAATGACGTTTCAGTAAGACTTGGTGCGGTGACAGCAACAAGTAAGTACAAGTAAGTAAGCACAAGTAAGTAGCGGTGACAGCAACTGACGAGTGACTCAAAGATCGAACCACGGGTGCAGACCCAGGGGAGGCCAGGCAATATGGATAAGGACCGAGTAAAAGGCAAGATGGACGATGTCGCGGGACGTGCCAAGCGCCAGGTTGGCGAATGGACTGGTGACAGCGAGCTCCAGACCGAGGGCGCAGCCCAGCAAGTGAAGGGCAGGGTTGAAAACGCGTGGGGCAAGACCAAAGATGCCGTCCGCGACGCAACTGACGAGGCCCAGCGCAAACACCAGGAAAACAAAACCGAACAGGAGATCAGGGACGATCAGCGGCGAAAAGATGTCGCTTAGTCCTTGACGCAAACCGAAATCCAGAAGGCGCCCGAACCTGGGCGCTTTTTGTTTATGGCAGCAAAATCTAAGTTACCTACAACTGCTTTCTCATCTGATAAGCGTCCAACGAATGGGTGGCGTAATACTCGGGCAGAGTACGCAGAATCTGATAGCCGAGCTTGCCGTACAACCGCACTGCGGGCTCGTTGTTGACTGCCGTCTCCAGGTAGACGTCGGCACATCCGAGGCAGCGCAATCGCTCTTCGCAAGCAGTCATTAACTTGATTCCCAATCCATAGCGACGTGCTTCCGGAATAATATCCAAGGTAAGAATCCGTCCATACTTCCGCCGGATGGGGTGGGCCACGACGAAGCCGGCTATGCGATCGGCACGGTCTTCTTCCGCCGAAGTAGCTCCCTCGTCGCCAGCCTCGCCCTGCTGAAATTCTCCCACCAGGGTGATCGCATTGCGTCTGGTGATGAAGCCGCTCAGCTCCATCTGCGTGTAGGAGATGCCGGGAGGAAAGCAGCGCTGGTCGATTTCCCACAAACGCGCGAAGTCGGCTGCCCGGTAGTCGCGGATGCTGAAGTCCAGTCCCGCGGTATTTGTGGTGTTCAATCCCAAATCGAGATCTCTGCCGTCATTTTAGACGGCGAAGGATACCAGCGCTTCTATTCCCTCGCCGTAGCATTGCTGCAGTAGAGCTCCGCTTACTGGGTAATCGTCTTGACGGCATCTCCAACCTTGAAGCCGGAGCCGGAGACGGGCGCTCCCACGGCGGAGATGTCATCCACGTCCGTAAGGCGGATGACGCCAACATCAGACGTTAGCTTGCGGATCACCTGCCCGGTGGAAGGATCTTTGATCTCCTTGGTGACGCGCTTCACCGTCAGTTGGTCGCCAACCTTCAGTCCAGCCTTGGAGCCGATGTTCAGCACGATTTGGCCGCCGTCCACCGAGGCGACTAGCCCTTCGACGCTGATGGTACGGGCGACCAGCTTGCTGTTGTCCGCCACCAGTTCCGCGGACATCTGGGTCACGGCCGCGTTGATGGCCTCGCCGACGATCGTCTGCTGGAAGTCGCTGCTGCCAAAATCTGCCTCGCCGGCGCCAAATCCGTGCCAGCTACCGCCCGCACCACCTACCGAAGTGCTGTCGCGCTCGGACTCGCCCTTGCCAGTCGCAACTCCTAGGATCTCAGCGGTGTCAATGTTCACCAGCCGGGCATCGAGCACTACTACGGCCTTGCTCTTGTTCTTGCCAACGTGCATGCCTCCCAGTCCAGCCCAGCCGCCGCCGGCGCCGCCGACGCCAGTGTGCTTGTTATCGTTGCCGAACTGCGTGACACTGCCCACCACGATGGCGTCAACCCCCAGAAGTTTGCCAATCTTGGCGGCCGAGTTGGGATCGGCGCGGTCGCTGTTGGAAAAATTCTGCTCTGCCAATATCTTTGCCATGGCCTTGCGTTCGATTACCGAATACGTGCCGTCCTTCACCAGGTCGCGTACCAGCAGATCGGAGATGCCCTTGCCGATATCGACATTGCTGCCAAAGTAGGCCGCGGACGCGGTCTGCACGGTGGCATAGTCAAAATCGAAAATTGCGATGCGCTTTTTGCGGCCTGTCGGCGCGGGCGAGGTTTGCGCGCCTACGGGCAACGCCATGACTAACGATGCTACGACGAGAATGAAAGACAGGACTCGATGCATACGATTGTCTCCCTGTATTGACCTGGACCCGCAATTGCGCCCAAGGCATGTCCAGATTTGCGCCTGTAATTGGAACAGCGGTATGGTACACCCGACTTGCTTCAAACGGGGCAAGTTTTTGTGGTGATATGACGTCCCCGTCGTATTGCATCGCTCCCAATGGGCGCCCTGTTTTACACCCGGCGCGACGGGATGACAATATTGCCGCCCGCGCATTACTCTCAAAACATGGCAAAACCAGTTCCCATCGGCACGCGCGTCGAAGTGGAGAGGCGCGTGGAATTTCAACACACCTTGAGCGCATGGAAGCCCGAGCTGCCCTCGGTGCTGTCAACGCCGAACATGATCGGCTGGATGGAGGCGGCTGGCTTTGAAGCGCTGTTGCCTTTCTGCGAAGGCGACGAGGTGAGCGTGGGCACGGCCATCAACATCGTGCATCGCGCGCCCACCGGCATTGGTGCGACGGTGAAGTGCGAGGCGGTTCTGAATTCGATTGAGGGCCGGTTCCTGACATTCCGCGTTAGCGCCCACAACGGAAGCGAAGTGGTTAGTTACGGAACTATCGGGCGAGCGATTGTGAGCAAGAGCAAGTTTGAGGAGAAACAGAAGCTCAGTAGTCAGTAGCCAGTTCATAGCGGCATTTAGCACTTGGCACTTAGCATTTGGCCAAGCCCCTACCACTTACTCCCTGCCTTCAAACTTAAACCTGCTTCAGCCACGCATATTGCGCCTTGGCTAATTGCCAAGTGCTAAATGCTAAGTGCTACCGATAACTGACAACTGACAACTGTGTACTGTCTACTGACTACGTCGGTAGTCGCCACTCTTGCCGCCGGACTTGCTTTGCAGAACGACTTCGCGGATCTCGATGCTCTTGTCGAGCGCTTTGCACATGTCGTACACGGTGAGAGCGGCGACGGAGGCTGCGACTAAGGCTTCCATCTCGACTCCGGTTGCAGCCGTCGTGCGGACCAGCGTGCGAATAGCCACTCCATCGCTTCGCACTTCGGCTTCGACCTCAATCTTGCTCAACGGAATCGGATGGCACATGGGGATAAGTTCGGAGGTGCGCTTGGCAGCCATAATTCCGGCGACCCGAGCGACTTCCAACGGATCGCCCTTGGGATTTTGCGGCAGCGCCCGAATTACCTCGCGGCTCATCGCGACGAAAGCGCTCGCCTTTGCCTCGCGAATCGTTGGCTGCTTGCCCGAGACATCGACCATTGAGGCGCGTCCAGCAGCGTCGTAGTGGGAAAGCTTCTTCTTCGACTTGTCCTTCGAGTCTTTCATGCCCAACAACCAGGACGCTCCACTTTATTTACCAAAGCCGAATTGGGAATCGCCACTCTTCGTAAGTCATTGGTTCCAAAATGGGAATCGGCGATTAGAGGCGATTCTAGGCCTATGAAATCCGCCGGACGAGGTTCAGGCCGTCCTGTCACTCTGTCGCCGACCCTAGGGCCGTTTCCGCCTCCGCAATGAGCACTCCGCAAAAGACTCTAAAGTGGTATTTGTATATAGCCATAAAGTATGGTGATAAATAAGGCCAATTCCGACACTTAAGTGATATGCCATTCCTGATTCGGCACAATCACAACAGAAGGATCGTAATCGCCTCGCCTGCCTCAAACCGCTCCCGATCCGGCGGCACCACGATGTAGCAGTTCGAGCGCGAAACCGCCATCAGATCGCCTGACCCCTGCCAATGGACCAACTCTACCTCTGGCTTTTCGCTGCCGCCCTCCAGTTTGGCCGGGAGAAATCGCGTAAGTCCGGTGCGGCTGGTGAAATCGGACTTCAGAGTGGCTTGCGCGAATGGCAGCGGCTGCGGCTTCGCTCCCGAAAGCGAGTCGAGCACCGGCCGGGCGAACAGCTGGAACGTTACCATGGTTGAAACCGGGTTGCCGGGCAGTCCGAAGAACGGGGTGCTTCGTTCACCGGATTTGACCTCGCCGAACACTACAGGTCTTCCCGGCTGGATTTGCGCGCCAGTGAAAAAAATGCGGGCCTGAAAGGATGCCAGCACCTGCTCCACCAAATCGTACTTCCCCATCGAAACGCCGCCGGTAATGAGCAGCAGGTCCGCTTCCAGACCTTTGCGCAACAGCAGCTCCAGGTCGTCAGGCTCATCGCGCGCGACCGGCAGAATCATGGGATCGCCGCCCGCCGCTTGCACCTGTGCCGCCAGCGAGTAGCTGTTAGAGTTCCGGATCTCGTTAGGCGAGGGCCGCAGATTGATGTCGACGAGTTCGTCGCCGGTTGCCAGAATCGCAACCCGCGGCCGGCGATATATGGCCACCTCAGGCCGGCCGATAGCAGCGGATATCGCAACAATCGCGTGGCTCACGCGCGTGCCGCGAGCCACCATGGTCGCCCCACGGCGTGCTTCCGCTCCCATAGCCACCACATTTTCCCCTGCGGCCACACTGCGTTGAACCACGACAGCATCGCCACTTCGCTCCGTGTGTTCCACCATGACGACGGCGTCGGTCCCCGTGGGAACAGGCGCGCCAGTCATGATCTCGACAGCATCTCCTGCTTTGACGTCAATCGCACTCTCTTCTGCGGAAGCACCGGCCTTGATCTCGCCAATGCATCGCAATCGGGCTGGAACGACAGCTACATCGGCAGCGCGCACTGCGAATCCGTCGCGCGTGGAGCGGGGAAACGGCGGGAAGTCGCGGTCCGCACACAAGTCCTCAGCCAGCGCCAGACCGGCGGCCTCCAGCAGCGGCATCATCTCCGGCTCAGTTGGGGAAAGAGTCGAGGCATACTCCTCCACCAGGCGCCGGGCGTCGGTGAAGGACGGCAGTTTTGTGACAACAGTACTTCCCATGCCAGGATTACCCGAGCGAATTCTACTGGAGTCTGCGGGAGAGCGAAACTGTGGCGGCCGGCCACAGCGGACTTGATGTTGTTCTTGTAGAGTGAGCCTTCAGGTCGGCGTCAAGGACTTGCCATTAAGCTGGGGCTGCGGCGTCATTTTCAATGACGACTGGCAGCCCCAAAATTATTTGATCGCCACGGACGCGGCTCCTACCACACCAAACACAAGCGAAAGCGGCTTGTGTTGGGGGCCCCGGTCTTAAGCGCCGCTCTGCCCTACTTCTTGCTGGGCTTCGATTTGCCGTAGCTGGTTTCAACCGAAGCACCGATGGAGGCCAGCATCTGTTTGGCGGCATCCGCATACTTGCCGGTTGGATCCAGCTCCAGATACTTGTTGAAAGCTTCCGCCGTTCCCGGAGGAGCCACCATCTTATTGTCTTTCATCGTCGCCTTGCCAATCAGGTCGACGCCCTTCCAGTAATATGCGGCAGCCCGCTTGGGGTCGATCTCGATTGCCTTGTCGAACGCGGCGATGGCTTCGTCGGTCTTACCGGTGTTGGTGAGGACCGCTCCCTCATTGTAGTAATAGGCGCCGGCATTTGGCGGATCGGCCGCAGCTGCGGCCGCGTACTGCTGCACTGCCTTGTCAGTTTGTCCCGACTTGGCATAGGCGTCGGCAAGCTGGGCCATGTACGCTCCGGAGGTGGGCTTGATGGCGAGCGCCTTCTGATAAGACTCTACGGCGTCTTGATAATCCTTCGTCTTGGCTGCCGGGTCAGTCGCGTGCTCGCCGGCCCCTCGCTGAGCGTCCCCAAGATAACCCCACACCAAGTCTTGGTTGGGATCGACTTGCGTGGCCTGCTGCAGCAAGGTGACAGCCTGGTCGTAGTTGCCCGCTCCTTCCAACTCCTTCGCCTGCTTGAGCGAGGTGTTCAGCGTTCTTATTTTTTCACTACTCTTCTGGGACGACTCGGCCTTCTGACGCTGCTCACTGCTCCCCGCAGTATCCTTAGCCAGGTCAAAATCGACGGTGCGCTCGCCACTCGCTTCGATCACGGCGTTGCCATGCTCGTCAATGGGATTGCCATTTTGCAGCAAGGTGACGGTGTAGGTGCCCAGGGAGATGCCAACCGAGTAGTATTGGCCCTTCGAATTCGTCTTCAGCACGTACTTTGTTCCGCTCTGACGATTGTAGAGCTCTACCGTAGCTCCAACGATTGGCTTGCCGTTTTGATCTGTGGCAGTGCCAGTGATAGTTCCAGTGATTTGTGCCCACAGAGAGACTGCACTCATCCCGATTGCCAGTAGTACTCCGGCAAGATTGATGTATTTCTTCATGGTTCCTCCAGCGCGGAGACGGAATGATGATTGCTGCTGCTGCTGCTGCTGCTGCTGCAACCGTCTCCTGCGTTGATGTTGAGATTTATCTTCATGAAAAGTCCTGAACTGCAGCCTGCGACAGATAAGAAATGGGATCGATAGCGTCTGCAGCTGCAAAGGCCCGCAGCCGTAAGATGCAACTGTCGCAACTGCCACAAGCCTGGTCGTCCCGGCTGTAGCAAGACCACGTTAAATCGAAGGGAGCGCCCAATTCAAGGCCACGTGTCACAATCTCATGTTTTCGCAAAGCGATGAGCGGCGTCTCAATCCGGATGCGGCCTTCCTTGGTGCCGGTGCGGACCGCTTCGTTGAAGGCCTGGTAGAACTCCGGACGGCAATCGGGATAGCCCGAACTGTCCTGCTGTACCGCCCCTATGTAGATGAGTTCAGCGCCCAGCACTTCGGCCCAGCTGACGGCCGCGGAAAGAAAATGCGCGTTGCGAAACGGCACGTAGGTTACCGGGATGTGCGCTCCAATTTCTGGACCGGCCTCGGGCACGGCGATCTGCTCGTCGGTAAGTGCCGAGCCGCCAATCAGACGAAAGAAAGGTGTGCGCATAATGAGACGCCGGTAAATTCCCAGACGCTCGCAGATGGCGAGAAACGCCGTTTGTTCGCGGGCTTCGGTACGCTGGCCGTAACTGATGTGTAAGGCGGCCACCTGTTCGGCGCCGTAGTTGTGAACAGCCAGCGCGGCGCAGACGGCGGAGTCCATTCCTCCGCTGAGAGAGACAACGATTTTGGCACTAGCGTTTGGCATTTAGCACTTAGCAGTTAGCATTTAGCCAAAGCACATATTTTGACCTCAGGGCCAAATGCCAAGTGCTAAATGCTAAATGCGCCGTGCCGAACGGCACGGCTAAACCCCCTTCAGCGACGGCTCCCAAATGAACTTGTGGATCTGCAATCCCAGACGCGTCTTCAGCCCGTCGGCCAGCATCCATTCCGCAAGCTCTCGCGGATCGACCAGACAATGCGACACGTCACGGCTTCCGGTGGCGTCCTTGCGGAAGGCGGGCGAAAATATCACTGAACTCACTTGCGAGTCCAACTCATGTTCGGCGGCGAACGCGCGGGCAAATTCGTAATCCTGCCGGCTGGCGATCACGAACTTCACTTCGTCGCGCGGGCCAAGCCACTGCAAGTTCTCCATGCGAAACGTGCCGCCCTCGCCAGAGTCCGGACATTTCACATCTACAATCTTAACGACCCGCGGCGGAACCCGCTCCAAGGACCGCTCTCCGCTGGTCTCCAAAAGAACCGTATAGCCGGCGCCGAGCAGGCGATCCATCAGCGGAACCGCTTCGCGCTCCTGCAGCAACGGCTCACCGCCCGTAATCTCGACCAGGCCTCCGCCAGGCGACAGGCGATGCACTTCCTGTTCGATGTCGTCCAGCGTCTTGCGCTTTCCGCCCGTGAAGGTGTACTCGCTATCGCACCACACGCAACGCAGGTTGCATCCGGCCAGCCGTACGAAAATGCACGGCAGACCAGCGTAGGACGACTCCCCCTGCAACGACTTGTAAATCTCGATGATCTGCATGGGGTGCCGCGATTCGCTCTTCGCTTTTCGCCTTTCGCCAGGGAACACTTCCGATCACTCTGGCAAAGAGCGAATGGCGAAAAGCGAAGAGCGTGTCACTCGCTGTATCGCGCCGTCGTAGTGTCCGTTTCCCAGATGGTGACGTCCTTCACTCGCACTCGGCCGTTGGTGTTCTGCTTCAGCCGGGCGCTGGTCTCGTCGTAGAAGTACTTGGCCAGATTCTCGGCCGATGGATTCACCGTGGTAAACGGCTCCAACTCGTTGATCATCTCGTGGTCAAGATAGTTCATCACCGGGCGCAGCACGTCCTTCAGGTCCTTAAAGTCCAGCAGCAGGCCGGCCTGATCCAGTTCCGTGCCGCTTAAGGTCACGCGGACGCGGTAGTTGTGCCCGTGCGGCTTCTCGCACTTGCCGCGATAATTGCGCAGGTAGTGACCGGCGGAAAAGGTGTCTTCTACGGTAACTTCAAACATGAGTTTTTTCGTCGAACAACCATCCGGCGTTCGATGGAGACCCCCAGTGAGCAGCCCTGATGGCCGCAATCGCCGGCTGCATCCATGTAACTATTCTAGCGTGTTTGGCGTAAGATAACCGTGATCCGCAGTAAGTCTGCTGTCGACAAGACCGCCTCCAGCTTATGCCAACCGCCGCTGTTGTTACCGTCAGCGATTCCTGTTCTCGAGGCGAGCGCGTTGATCTCTCCGGTCCGGCGACGGCTGAGCTGCTGCGTCAACACGGCTTCCAGGTCGCTCACCAGGAGATTGTTTCCGACGATCAAGGCAAAATTGAAGCAGCGCTGGCGCACTGGAGCGAGCAGGTGCAACTGGTTGTCACCGTCGGAGGAACCGGTATCGCCGAACGCGACGTCACGCCCGAGGCGACGCGCGCGGTATGTTCCAAACTGGTCGACGGCATCCCGGAGAAGATTCGCGCCGCGGGGCTGGCTCAGACCCCATTCGCGGTGCTCAGCCGCGGCGTCTGCGGAGTGCGCGGCCGCTCGCTGATCCTGAACCTTCCCGGCAGTCCGAACGGCGCAGTACAGTCGCTGCAGGCGGTCATCGACATTTTGCCGCATTCTATAGAGTTGCTCGCGGGCAACACAGCGCACGAATAGCTTTCAAGCCGTTTTGAAGGGGCGCAGCTTAAGCTGCGCCGTAGCAGCCGATTTATTTGTCATCCCGAGAAGGCCTTCAGGCCGACGAGGGATCTGCTTTTCCAGCTGCCGCCTGCGTACAATACCCCTTCGGCGTTCGAACTTTATTCGAGGACTTCTTGGATCCCGTTACCCATCTTCTGACCGGCGCATGTATGGGGCGCTCGGGCTTCAATCGCAAGACGGCGCTGGCGACCGTGACCATGGTCCTTGCGGCCGAGGCCGCTGACCTTGATGTGCTCTGGGAGATCAAAGGCTCCATTGCCGGGTTGCAGCACCATCGCGGCATCACCCACAGCTTCGTAGGCGTGCCTTTCATGGCGGCTGCGGTCGTCGGATTCGTGTATCTGGTGCATCGCATCAGGAGTCGCAAGCAACCGGCAAACGGCAACTCGACCGGTCCTCCATCAAAGCCGCCCCTGCGCTGGGGTTATCTCTACTTCTGCGCCGTGCTGGCCGCGCTCAGTCATCTGCTGCTCGACTACACCACCGCATACGGCATCCGGCTCTTCGAACCGTTCAACTATCGCTGGTATTCCTGGGACATCGTTTACATCATCGAGCCGCTGATGCTGCTCGCCTTGATCGCAGGCCTGGCTGTGCCCGCTCTGCTGGGCTTGATCAATCAGGAGATTGGGGCCCGAAGCAAAGGCCCGCGCGGCCGCGTCGGAGCGATTGCCGCGCTGGTCTGCGTGGTGCTGATCTGGGGCGTTCGCGATTACCAGCATCGCCGCGCGCTTACCGCGATGGACTCCTTCCTGTACCATGGCGCCGAGCCCAAGCGGCTGGCCGCCTATCCGTACATGATCAATCCTTTTCACTGGCATGGCGTGGTGGAAACCGAGGACTTCTTCGAAACCACTCCGGTAAACTCGCTGGCGCCGGAGGTGGATTCGGAGTCGGGAATTGTGTTTTACAAGCCGCCGGAGACGGATGTCTCTCTTGCGGCCAAGGAGTCGTACTTAGGACGCGTCTATCTCGCTTGGGCAGTATTCCCTTTTGTGCGGCAGGAAAAACTTGAAGACAATGAAGGCGGATATCTGGTGGAATTCCAGGACCTACGCTACACCTATCCTTCAATGACAATCGCGCGCCGAGCGCCGCTCGGCGGCTTCGTCTTGCTCAGCCCCAGTCTCCGTGTACTTCAAGAGGGAATGAATTCCAGCACATCGCCATCAACCGCCGCACCCACCAAGTGAGGGCTCCTCGCGATTCGCCTTTCGCTCTTCGCCAGAAACGTTAAGCTGAAGCCCTGGCGAAGAGCGAGTAGCGAAACGCGCGGGGCAGATCTTCGGAGCGGCAATCACACAGGTCGTGCTCTGCGCTGCTTGCGCAGCCGCCACACCCACCATCCAATCAACGCTCCCGCCGCGACCGCGGCAATTACATATCGCAGATGGTTGTGCACCATGCCGCCTACAAAGCCGAGGATCTGCGGGCCATAGCGGATCACGATCAGCGAGACCAGCGAGAAGCGCAGCAGCCTGCCGAAGAAAATCGCCGCCAGGAAATGGGTAAATCTCATCTCGGCTACGCCCGCGGACAGGACAAACAGCTTGAACGGGGTGGGCGGCGGCAGCATGGCAGGGAACATGACCGCCCAGAACTCGTGGCGCTCGAATGAGGCCTTGATCTTGTTGAAGCGCTTTTCGCCGATGCGCTTGACCAGCAGCACCTCGCCGCCTTTGTAGCCGATCAGGTAGATCACAATGCTGCCCAGCGCCGAGCCAGCCGCCGCCATAGCCGCGTACAGCAGGAAGCGTTTGGGATCGGCGTAGGCGTAGCCCGCAACAATGGCATCCAGCGGCATGCCAAGGAACGCTGCATCCACGGCGGCAAATCCGGCGACGCCCCAGATGCCGAGCGGCTTCAGCAGCGCCAGAATCAGCAGGGTCCATTTGTTGAGGAGATGTTTCAAGAGTCAGTAGCCAGTAGTCAGTATCCAGTTGCCAGTTGTCAGTTGTCTAGTTTTGCCGTGATCGAACCTAGTCCGGGTCGTGTCACGCAATCGCCGCCGGGTAGGATTTGACGATCACTTGACAGTCCAGGGCGAGCACCGGCCACTCACTAACTGGCCACCGACAACTGGGTACTGGCTACTGACTACTGGCAACTGACTACTGCATAATTGCTGCATGCCCGCCGCCAAGGATTTGCAGCGCAAGATCGACGCCCTGCGCGACAAGATTCGCTATCACGAGCACCGCTATTACGTGCTCGACTCGCCCGAGATCAGCGACGCTGAATTCGATCGCCTGATGGACGAGCTAATCGAGCTGGAATCCAAGCACCCCGAGCTGATTACGCCCGACTCTGCCACCCAACGCGTCGGCGGACAGGTGAGCGGTCAGTTCGCGAGCGTGCGGCATTCAACTCCAATGCTCTCGCTCGCCAAAACCACCAGCGAGGCCGAACTCCGCGACTGGGAGCGCCGCATCCACGACCTCACCGGAGTGACCAAAGTCGATTACATCTGTGAGTTAAAGCTCGATGGCATGTCGATGGCCTTGCGCTTCGACTCCGGACAACTATCGCTGGGCATCACCCGCGGCAACGGCACCGAAGGCGAGGATGTCACCGCCAACGTCCGCACCATCCGCAGCATTCCCCTGAACATCTCGCCCAGGCACCTGAAGGAAGCAGGCCTGCCGCCCGCGTTCGAAGTGCGCGGCGAACTGCTGATTCCCACCGCCTCTTTCACCCGCATGAACGAAGAGCAGGAACAGAAGGGCCTTCCCAAATTTGCCAATCCGCGCAATGCCACCGGCGGTACTGTCCGCCAACTCGACCCGCGGATCACGGCCTCGCGTCGCCTGGATTTCTTCGCCTACGGTCTGCTTGTCGACGGCCACACCATGTTCGACCGCCATTCCGCAGCGCTCAAGGCGCTGCAAACCGCCGGCTTCAAGGTGAATCCGAATCACCGGCTGGTGCACAGCATTGATGAGGTGTGGAAGTTCATCTCGGAGTGGGGAGCCGAGCGCGAAAGCCTTCCCTACGAGACCGACGGCATCGTCGTAAAAGTCGATCGCATCGCGCTGCAGCAGGAGCTCGGCTTCACCGGCAAAGCGCCGCGCTGGGCCATCGCCTTCAAATACGCTGCGCACTCCGCTGAGACGCAGATCGAGGACATTCAGGTGCAAGTGGGCCGCACGGGCAAGTTGACGCCCGTGGCCTGGCTGAAGCCAGTGCCGATCGGCGGTACCACCGTCACCCGCGCCACGCTGCACAACATGGACGAAATCGACCGACTGGGCGTTCGCATCGGCGATTGGGTGCAAGTGGAGCGCGGCGGCGACGTGATCCCCAAAGTCATTAAAGTGCTCGAGGACAAGCCTCGCGGCCACAAGAAATTCCACATGCCGGAGCGCTGTCCGGTTTGCGGCGGACACGTCGTCCGCGCCGAAGGCGAAGCCGATCATCGCTGCGTCAACGCGAACTGTCCCGCCAAGCTGCGCGAGACGATCCGGCACTTCGCCTCGCGTGGTGTGATGAACATCGAGGGCATGGGCGACGCGCTGGTCAATCAGCTGGTCGAGACCGGGATGGTCAAAGATGTTGCTGACATCTACAACCTGACTGAAGAGAAGCTGCTCGAGCTCGAACGGATGGGCAAGAAGTCGGCCGAGAACATCCTGAGCGAAATTAAGAAGTCAAAAGAAGCACCGCTGGAGCGCGTGATCTACGGCTTGGGGATTCGCTTTGTCGGTGAGCGCACGGCGCAATTTCTGGCCGAAGCCTTCGGCTCGATGGATGCGCTGATGAAGGCCAGCGAAGAAGAGCTACAAGAAGTGAATGAGATCGGGCCGCGCGTCTCGGCGGCGATTCGTGAATTTTTTGACGAGCCGAAGAACGTGGCGTTGGTCAAGCGCCTGGAAGAAGCTGGGCTGAGATTCACTGGCCAGAAGAAACAGCGCGGGACGGCCCTTGCTGGCAAGACATTCGTGCTGACGGGAACGCTGCCGCGCTACACGCGCGATGAAGCCAGGAAGCTGATCGAGGATGCGGGCGGAAAAGTAGTTGGGTCGGTCAGCAAGAAGACGGATTACGTGGTCGCCGGCGCCGAGGCCGGCTCGAAGCTGGACAAGGCGCGCGAGTTGGGGGTTGAGGTGATCGGAGAGGATGAGATGGAAGAGTTGGTGAAAAGTTAGGACGCCTCGGCTTCGGAACACCGGAACCGCAGATCCCTCCACTCGGGCTAAAACCCTCAGTCGGGATGACAGTACAAAAGGGAGTCGCGACGGCGCTCGCGAATGGTGCGTTTCCCTTGAGGATCACAACGCGAGGTACGTATTCGGCTCTTCCTCGGCTGGCTCGATTCCTTCCGGCAGACTTCCGCCGTTGTACTCGGCCATGCGGTTCTTCCACTTCAGGAACTCGGTGATGGTTTGCGGCTCGATGCGCACTTCCACGCGGCGCAGGCTAGCCAGCAGCAGATTCATCTCCTTCGTCATTCCGATCGGACTTCGGAGATCGACCTTGCCGGGCTTCACAACAAGTTCCGCCTCGCGACCTTTACATTCCAACAGCCCCCAATGCTTCGGCAACTCTTCGCGTGCGATCATGCCCGCAGGCGCACAGTACAAACGTCTGCTCCCTAGGCCATCCTCCGGATGCAGGCGAAACGGCTTGTTGGAGTCGGCGAGGAAATCGCCGCGCGAGTTTTTGCACTCGACGAGCACGGATTGGCAGGACGCCTTCCATCCGATCACGTCGGGAACTTCGCCGGTGGCGCAATACTGCTCGGAGAGGACGATGCCGCATCCATACCTGTGGCGCAGCCAGTCGGCTGCGCGAGCGACCAGTTGCGCGTGTTTCGTCTGGCAAGATGTCTTGGGCACGTCTAAGTTGTAAATCGAAATGCACAGGTTGAGGAGTGCTCAGCCAGTGGCGTGGGAGCTTCTTAGAATTGCAGTAGAGGTCTACCCGGGTGGAGCACGCCTTCAGGCGTGCATGCCTGCCCGGCGGAATGGTTCGGCTTTAGCCGCTGAGGTAACTTTGCACGATCTAACCTCAGCGGCTAAAGCCGGCTTCCTGAGATTGTTGGATGATTGAAGCTGAGAACGTTCGCAAGACCTACCGCATCGGCAAAGTGGACGTGCAGGCTTTGCGCGGCATATCGTTGCAGATCGAAAAGGGTGAGTTCGTTACCATTGTCGGCCCGTCGGGCAGCGGCAAGTCGACCCTGTTTTACATTCTCGGCGGGCTGACCCATGCCGACTCCGGCCGGGTGATGATCGACGGCGTCGACTTCACAGCGATGTCGGACGCCGGCCGCACGCGCCTTCGTCGCTCGAAGATCGGTTTCGTCTTCCAGAAGTTCAATCTGTTGCCCACGCTGACGGCGGAAGGCAACATTGAAATCGCGCGCGACATCTCGGGCCATCACGACAGCGCCGACCGCGGGCACATCGAGCGCATTACCGGCCTGTTAGGGATCGACAAACGGCTGGATCATCGGCCATCGGAGATGAGCGGCGGCGAGCAGCAGCGTGTGGCGCTGGCTCGCGCTTTGGTGAACCAACCGGCCATCGTGCTGGCCGATGAGCCCACCGGCAACCTGGACTCCGAGAATTCGGAGATCGTATTGAAGATGCTGCGCCGGTCGAATCAGGAATTGGGACAAACGGTGCTGATGATCACGCACAATCCCGAAGCCGCCACCTACGGCGACCGCATCATTCACATGCGGGACGGGTCGATCGTGCCGCCGGAGAAAGATCCGCAATGGAGTCACGCTCATGACTGAAGACATGCGCACGCCGATCCTGCCGGGCAAGGGCGCCTCGGATTACGAGCGATATCTCCGCACCGACGAACTGCTGGCGCTGCAGAAGCCCGCGGAAGAGATGCTCCATCCCGACGAGCTGACCTTCCAGGTAACACATCAGGCTTCGGAGTTGCTGATGAAGGGCGCGTCTTGGGAGCTGGATCGGGCGCGGCACTGCATCCTCGAAGGCGATTACAAGAATGCTGCGCGGCTGTTGCGGCGGGCCAACAAGATGCTGGTCCATCCACTGCGCATGCTGGCGCTGCTGGAAACCATCACGCCCTACGAGTACCACATCATTCGTGCAGGTCTGGGGCACGGCAGCGGCCTGGATTCGCCGGGGTTTCTCGCGCTATTGCATATTTCACCGCGGCTGGGCGAGGCGTTCTTCGAGCAGGTGAGCAAAGCCGGCCTCGCCTTGGAGGATCTCTATCGCCGGCACCAGGAATTTTTCGAGCTGCATGAAATTGCCGAAGAGCTGCTCGATTACGACGAGCACATCCAACTCTTCCGTTATGCGCATTTGAAGCTGGCGCAGCGCATCATCGGCGGCGGCGTGGTGGGAACAATGGGCACGCCGGTGGAAGTGTTGAAGCAGCGCATGGAATTTCCGTTGTACAGGGCGCTGTGGGACGTGCGGAACGAGATCACGTCGCACGTCAACGCAGAGAACGCTACCGGGCACGGTGGCGCGTACTAGGTGCCGCTCTTCGCTTTTGGCTGTTCGCTCTTCGCAATAGCCGCACGGCGGCCGGGCACGCGGGAAATCTTTCTTGAGTGTCATCCTGAGCGAAGTGAGATCGCAAAGCGATCGAACGCACTCGAAGGACCTCTATAGCTGGCTGATACTTTGTGGTTAGGGGCTCATTGCATTTGCCCGCCTGTTCCGCCATTCGCTATAATCTATGTTCCACGAGCGGGAGTAACTCAGTGGTAGAGTGCGACCTTGCCAAGGTCGAAGTCGCGGGTTCAAATCCCGTCTCCCGCTCCAAGCCTTTCAAACACTTACGCCTTTACCCTCCAAGCACGTTAGTCGCTGTACTCACATCGAACGAGACTTCCGCAACGTGTGCACGCGCCTGATTGCCGGATGTGACAGGCATCACAGATAAGCCTGACTCCACCTGAGAAAATCTTGAGCCATAGTGTGCGCTGCACTCATACAATCCCGCAATGTGCACAGTGGCGCGACCCACATGCCAAAGGCCGAACCAGAACCTGAAGACTGCGGTCCCGAGGGAAACGCGAATCACGCAACTGCAGTTCCCATAGGCGGACCGCAATGATTCCTCTAGCCGTTTTCGTCTCGCTTCTTTTCCTCTATAGCTTGTTGTCGGGGCGCCTGGAGCGGACGATCGTCACCGCGCCTATCGTGTTCACGGTCGCCGGAATGCTGATGTTTCCCGCCTTGCAAGGAATCCTGAGAGCCGGGTTCACGGCGAAGGCCGCGCTCCATATTGCCGAAGTCGGGTTGGTGATGCTTCTCTTTACGGATGCCAGCCGTACCGACCTGAACGTTTTGCGGAATATCAGGAACCTGCCGGCACGATTGCTAAGCACAGGCATGTTGCTGACGATTCTTCTGGGCGCGGTCGTCGCGCGGCTGGGGTTCCCGCAGCTCTCCATCTGGGAAGCAGGAATCCTCAGCGCTATCCTCGCGCCAACTGACGCCGGCCTCGGCCAGATTATCGTCAACAGCCCGCGCGTGCCCATGCGCATTCGTCAGGCACTCAATGTGGAGGCTGGCCTCAACGACGGACTTTCGGTCCCGTTCCTCCTGTTCTTCATCGCCATTGCTGCCGCCAAAATCGAAGGTGGAAAAGGCAGCCTGCTTGAGTTCATTGTGGAACAGCTTGGCTTTGGCGTACTCGTCGGTCTGGCCATTGGCCTCGCTGGCGGATGGTTACTGGGCCTCGCGAGCCGCAAGCAATGGATCGCGGAATCGTTCCAGCAAATCGGCGTGGTCGCGCTGCCGCTGCTCTGCCTGTTGGCGTCTGAAACGGTTGACGCAAGCATGTTCATCGCGGCGTTCGTCGCCGGCCTGGCGGTGCAGTTCGGGTTCAAGGAAGCCGGTACGCACAGTGGCGAGTTCGCGGAGGAATGGGGACAACTGCTGAACCTCGGCGTGTTTTTCCTGTTTGGCATGGCAGCCGTGCGGGATTGGCCGCAGTTCGGCGTGACATCGTGGATATACGCGCTTCTGAGCCTGACGCTGGTGCGAATGTTGCCGGTGGCCATCGCTCTCATTGGTACGCGTCTCAGCGCGGCCAGTGTGGTCTTCATGGGCTGGTTCGGGCCGCGCGGTCTAGCGTCTATTGTTCTCGGTCTGGTCTATCTGGAGCAGGAAACCCATTTGCCGGGCGAGTCCACGGTCCGTTTCGCGGTGATGGCAACTGTTCTGCTCAGCATCTTTGCCCACGGACTGAGTGCCATGCCTGGCATCGGACTCTACGCGCGCAAGATCACGTCGCTCGCAGCCGATGCCCCAGAGCACCAGGATGCAGGATAAGGCGCTAGAGGGAAATACTTCTGGAGGATTGAGTTGGCCTTTTCTCATTCAAGCACGAGGTTGGTCAGAAAGTATCTGGATCCGGCAGATCGGTTGGAAGAAGTCCTGTGTGGACTGATCATGGTCCTCGACTTCACCCTGATCGGAGGTCTGACGGCGGGCGCTGGAAAACAGGGAGTACGGCACCTGTTGATTGCCGCTCTCGGCTGTAATGTCGCCTGGGGCATCATCGATGGCGCTCTGTACGTGGCGGGCAACTTAACGGCTCGTCGCCAGCGTTTCAAGATGCTTAGCAAAATCAGGAACGCTGAAAATGAGAGCGCGGCGTTCTCGGCGATTAGTGTCCAGCTCGACTTGCTGCTGGAGCCCACGACGAGCGCGGAAGACCGCACCCGCATTTGCCGGGCGTTTCTGCCCGCGCTGTCAGGAATCCGACTGCCTGAGGCTGGCCTCGTCAAGGACGATGTCTACGGGATGGCTGCGATCTTCTGGATCGATCTGGCGTCGGTATTCCCGGCTGTGATCCCGTTCCTGATCTTTCCTTCCGAGCCGCGCTTCGCGCTTCGAGTTTCGAATGCTCTGCTGATCGCATCGCTGTTCGCCGCCGGATTCATGTGGGGAAAGTACACCAACTCCAACCGCTATCTGGCGGGAGGCTGCGCGATGCTGATGGGCTTGGCGCTCGTCGGTGTTGCCATTGCGCTCGGCGGATGAGCCACTGCCGAGCATGGTGTTGCCAGGGTCGAAGCCGGAATCAGTGAACGCAGACCCGAATCTGGGTTGCTTCCGAATCGCCGTCCATCCGGAGAACTGCTACCCACAAATCAGGTCTACCGAATCGCGGGTTCCTGGGGCATGACACATGAACAAAAACTACCATGAATGAGAGATAGACATGACTCATCAAACCAAAAGCACACGAAACACAATCGCGGCCATAGCCGCCACGTTCATGCTGGCCGCATCTGGGCTGTCGGGGCAGTGTCGATAGGGATCTATCGTTTCTCGTTCCTAATCCGGTTAGACCTCGCAAAACCGGACATGTGGACCAACTCAATTCTTGGCACATCCCCCCTGGCGCATTTTTCAGCACGGCTAGCCTATCGGAATGTACGATGAGTAGACTGATGGGCCCAACCAGCGGTACCGATTGTCCCAGCAGAACGAAGACTTCATGACTATCTTCGTCCGCTTAGAGCACTGGAAGGAGCAAGGCGCGATATCGCCGCAGCAGCACGTGCACTTGGCGAGCCTCTCCCGCAGAGAACCTTTTTCGCTTTTCCTTGAGCTGAACATTCTCTTCTATGCTGGTGTACTGGCATTCGTTGCCGGACTTGGCTGGACTGTCACCACCTATTCGCAACAACTCGGTGACGTTCTCGTCCTCGCCATCCTCTCCACCATTTTCGCCGCCTGTTTTTGGTACTGCTTTTCCCGCGCGCCCGCTTGGGCACTCGCGCAAACAACTGCACCCAATGCGGCTTTCGACTACGTGCTTTACCTGGGAAGCCTCGTCTGGTGCATAGAACTCGCTTACCTGGAGAACCGACTGCACGTACTCTCTGGACAATGGGACCTCTATCTCCTGGCGACCGCCGTCTTCTTTTTCTTCCTCGCTTATCGTTTCGACAACCGCTTCGTGCTGTCGCTGGCTTTGTCTTCGCTCGCCGGATGGTTCGGGCTCACCATCTCGCACTGGCGATCGGATCAGGACGCGGCTTACCGGCAATATGCGCTGATCTACTGCCTGGTTATCGGCGGCGGCGGAGCACTCTTGCAGCATCGCGGTGTGAAACCGCATTTCTTCGGCACGTATCTCCATATTGCGGCCAACGTTTGCTTCTGGGCATTGCTCTCGGGTGTGTTCAATCGCGAAGGATACGGCCTTTGGTTTCTCGCTCTGCTTATCGCCTGTGGTGTGTCTCTCGCCTGGGGCCTGAGGCGCCGGCAGTTTGCCTTCGTTGCGTATTCCGCCGTCTACGGATACGTGGGTGTCAGCTCGATGCTCATCCGCAATATTCGTGACTTTACTTCTATCCTGACCTATTTCGTCTTTACCGGCGTTGCCATGGTTGTGGGGCTGGTCGTGATCGCGCGCCGCTTCGGGAGGCAGGCGTGAGACTGTACTCTGCATCCAGCGAA
>JBEKXQ010000035.1:0-39871 GCA_049511915.1 Candidatus Korobacteraceae bacterium | reverse complement strand
CCACCCGAACGGGCGAGTCGGAGGGACCAAAATAGCTTGCGGGAATGAAGGAACCGCTCTGAATCTTCCCTGCGGAGCTATTGCCTGGCCTAATGGCAGCGGTTGTTCAGAGGTTCCCTAGACTAGAAGGCTGTTCCGCTCTAGCCTTCGTCAACGATTCCCAGCAGTTCGGACATTTCCTCGTAGAGAAAGCCTTCGCCGGGGCGATAAGGCTGCACCCATCGGCCATCGATGACGAACTGTGGAACAGCGCGCTTGCCGGTTTGGCGGATGACTTCATCAGCGGCACCGGGCGTTTTGTCGATGTCGATGTTGGTATAAGGGATGTTGTGCTTATCGAGAAACTTCTTGGCGACGCGGCTGTCGGGACACCACCAGGCTGAGTAAACGATCAACACCATACTGCGATTGTATGACAAACCGCCTTCACCTCATCACGCCGCCGGCTGGGCACAGAGCACGATCAGCGTCATGTCATCATTCTGCTTGGCTCCGGCGACGAAGGTGTCGGCGGCTCGCATGATGCATGTAATGATCTCAGCCGGAGGCAGCCCCATGCAGCTCTTGACAGTCTGGATCAATCGATCCTCACCCCATTCGTCCTCGGCTGCATTCATGGCTTCGCTGATACCGTCGGTGAAGGCGATGAGGACGTCTCCCGGTGTGATCGCCAGACTCTCCTGCTGATACGAGGCGCCTTCCAGCAGGCCAACCACCGTGCCGCAGGCTTCCAGCCGCGAAACATGACATTCCCCGTTGCAAGGATGGAACAACATTGGAGGATTGTGGCCGGCATTCACATAGGTCAGATGGAGCGAGACCGGATCGTATTGGCCGTAGAAGAAAGTCGCATAGCGATTGGATGACGAAGCTTCATAGACTAACCGGTTGACGTTGCCCATCATGGCGGCAAGATTGTCGGAGGCGCGGGTGGCTTCGCTTCGCAAAGAAGCTTGCAAGCTGGCCATCATCAGCGCCGCGGCTATGCCCTTGCCGGAAACATCGCCAATAGCCACGCCGAGTTTTCCCGCCGGCAAGGCGAGAAAATCGTAGTAGTCGCCGCCGACTCCCAGCGCGGAACGGCAGGCCCCCGCATAGGCGATGCCGGCGATAGGCGGCAGCGTCTGGGGAAAGAGCCGCTCCTGCACCTCGCGGGCAATTTCGACTTCCCGGTTCAGGCGTTCGCGCTGCGCTACCTCGTCGGCGATCGCGGCGATGAGGTCGGCGTTCTCCAGCGCCAGCCCAGTCTGCGCCGCCACTGACTTGAGCAGACGTAGATCGGTACGCGAATAGGGTTCATCGGAGAGCTTTGGCCCGAGGCTAATAAATCCCAGCAATTTGTCCCGCGTGCTCAGCGGAAGCAGCAATTCCGCGCTGAGTTCGGTCAGTCTGGAGCGGTCTTCGTCCGTCATTTCCGGTTCGCGATACAACCATGAATTGGGATCGTCGAAGTATACGCGCGCGGGCTCACTCTCCTTCTGAAGTAGCTTGACGGTACCAGCACTCGGCGGAAAGGCAATGTCGGGAACCGCGCCATAACCAAGCGCGTAGGCAGGACGGTAGGCGCCGACGCCGTTCAGCAAAATCGCCACGCGAGGAATGTGCAGCGTCTCCGAGATGCGCTCGGCAACCGTTTCTATCAAGGAGCGCGCGTCAACCATGCCGCGCACCCCATCGCTGAGTTCCGCCAACACTTGTTCCGCGTCGTAGGCTTCGCGGAAGAATCGCCGGTCAATCCAGGCGCCGATTTTTTCGGTCATGCTGCGGATGGTAAAGATGGCAACAAGTCCAACCGCAATCACCATTATCTTCTGCGGACGCTCACCGTTTTGTTCGACCAGCGCTAGTGCGGTCGCAGCTACGGAGAGGATTGCGGACACTTGCAGGACGCGCACGCCGTTCCTTGCCAACGCGTATTGCAGTCCCTGCCGGAGGACGACCCTGACGTCCATCGCCCGCTGCACCACGATCACATAGGCCAGAGTCAACGGAAAGATCAGGAACATCAGGAGAACGAGTGCAACCGCCGAGTCGGGAACCTCAGCGCCTCTTATCCATTCTGCCAACGCCAGCAGCAACAGAGGAGTCAAGGCAAGGGTTGCGCCCCAGTAAAGAAGACGAAGCCGCCGCTTTGCGTCCGGAGAAATGGCGATGGATGACTTAGAAAAAATGAGGGCAAAGAAACCGCTTACCAGGCACACGGCGTACAAAGTGGTGGCCAGGTCGAACCGACCAAGAATGCGATAGATTGGCTGCGCAGCGGAGTAATTTGTGAGTTCTGCGACTGCGACGGCGACAAACCCAAGTCCGGAAAGGGCAAATGGGGCGATCGCAATCCAAGGCGCCCACCTTCGCCATGCACCCGGCCGCCGGAAAAAGGGGAGTGGCTCGGGAAAGAAAAAACCAAAAAGAAACATGAAAATGGGCCAAGCCATTTTCATTGTGAAATTGTAGCCAACGGCGAAATGGAGCATGCCGGGCCCCCAGCTTACAAAAAGCGAGCTGGTATTGACGACTTGAGTAAAGCTCAGCAACAGTCCGAGGAGAAGCCATGCCGATAGATCATTGGGCCGAACCAGTACTACCCAGAACCCAAGCGCGATACAGAAGGCGGGCATCACCACGCCGATGGCAACCATAACTGCTTTGTTGGAGACCCAGCGATGATTTCGCGTGACCGGGATCAGCACCGTGTGCTCCTGTGGATCCGCTCCCGGTGACCGCACGGTCACAGCCAGCGTGCTTCCCGGCATAGCTTTAACTATTTCTTCCCAAAACACGTCTTTGCCGGTGAAGGGACGGCCGTCGATGGCCACCAGTATGTCGCCCTTGTGCAGCCCGGCTGCGCTTGCGGTCGCGCCCAACACATCAATGGCGGCGCTGGCCGAGGCAGGCATGAAGTCTGGTATGTGGAAGCCATGTTGCAGAATGAGTACCGCCGATCCAACCTGATAGCAGGCTGCGACTGCGAACAGGCACGCCAGGAGGACATAGCGAAATACTGGACGTCGAGAAGGTGTAGCAGGTAGAGCGTTTCGCGTGCTGATTGCTTCGGATGGCATGCGCGATGATTGTAGCTTGTACTGCCGGGATCTGCGGTACTAAAGATACAGAGTTGCGAACCACAATCTGAGTGTTTGCGGCCCGGCTAACGGCTGACAGCTCAAAACAGGTGCGGATTGTTGGGATTGCCGGAATCGATGGTGATCTGCTCGTCGGTATGCCGGATGGCGTACCAGCAGGGCTTCAGTCCGAGCTGCGGAAGCAAGGAGTTGGCACAGTTCACGTCGTGGTCGCCGGCATAGTCATACTCGGTCTTGCCGCTCTTCAGTTTTACTGAATAGTATGTGTGGACGGTGACCGAGCCCAGCATGTCTCGCTTGGGCAGGCCCAGCCGCAACGAGAGAAAGTCGCCGCCGTATAGAACCGCGACGACAATCACCGCGATGATCAGGAATCGCTTCATGGAACAAGCTCCCGCCAATTGTAAGGCACCGACGGTTACGATAAGTCATGTTCACACCGCAAATGCGGTTGTCGAAAACCGCAACTTCGCGAGCTTCAGAAAAATTGCGTTCCCCGGCGGCCTCGCGCATCAAAATGTCACACAGCGCGGTGACGTAGCTTAATCTAAGGCTTTCAGGACATGAGTCGCGGAACCAGTATTCGAGAACCGCGGAGCGCGCCCGGTGGCGGGGGTCGCGGACCTGCGGCCAACTGGCCCGGCGGATGGGGCGGCGGCGGTGGGCGCGGCGACGATGACCAACCCAGTTATGGCGAGCGCCTCAAGCGCTATCGTCTGGGCGTGCTGCTAGCGCTGTCATCGGTAGTGATGCTGTTTGTTTCGTTCACCACGGCTTACGTGGTACGCAAAGCGGGAGCGGCCTGGGACCCGGCCCACAACGATTACACCAGCAACTGGATTCCGCTCGTGTTGCCGGTCCGCATTCTGCTTTGTAACACCTTCATCCTGCTGCTGAGCAGCCTCACCCTGGAGATCGCCCGGCGTCGGGCCGCGGAAGATGTGGCGATGGCGCCGATCGCCGGTATTCCCGGCATTCGCATCGACGACAATCACGCCATTCCCTGGCTTCGGACCACCGTGCTGCTCGGCCTGGGATTTCTTGCCGGACAAGTCTATGCGTGGCGCATTCTCGAACGGAATAACATAAGCTTCGCTTCCAACGCCAGCAGTTCGTTCTTCTTTATTCTCACGGGAGTCCATGCCGTGCATTTGTTCGGGGGCATCCTCGCGCTGCTGTATGCGGGGGTCACCAACTGGCTGCACAAGCCGCCGGAGACACGCCGCATCATCATCGATGTCACCGCGTGGTACTGGCACTTCATGGGCGCGCTCTGGATCTACATCTTCGGACTGTTGTACTTCGCGCGATAATTTCTTATCACAGAGCCACAGAGGCACAGAGAATTTCCTAAACTCGGAGATCACGCAGTGCGCGGAGAATAAAAGAAATAAGAAACTCCGTGCGCTCCGTGGTCTCTGTGTTGCAATGAACTTTCTGAATCTCGGTACCCCTGTCTGCGGTGAATCCACGTTTATGCCCGTGCTGCGTCGCGGCTTCTGGCTTCTTCGCGCTAAAATACCGCGATGGCCGACTCGCTCTATCTCAGTATTTGGTTTCCCAGCTTCCGCGAAGGCGAGATGATGCTGCGCACCTTGTCGGTGCTGCGGCAGTTCCCTTTCTCGGCGTTACGCGAAGGCATCACCTATCTCTCGGTGCATCCAGTCTCATGGGCTGAACCGACGGTGCTGGAGCGCCGCTTCGATCCTGGCATCTCGCCTGAAGAAGCAGTTGAGCTTGCCCGCGAGTTTGCTCACAACGACTTTGCTTTCGTCTTCGAAGCCTTCTGGGACCTGTGGGTTCCGAATGACGATGAGCTGGGAGAAAGCTGGGTGCAACGCCCAACCGCGGTTCGCTTCATAGTCCACGGCGTGGAGTTCGACGAAGGAATCTATACGGACGACGGCCACATCGAGGTCGACTTCGGACTGGACTCGTCGTTCGTGTACGAGGGTGTACAGATTTCGCCGACGGTCGAGAATCATTTGCGCAGCAACATTGCCAAGCTGGTAGCGTTCTCCGCCGCTGTCGAGAAAAATTGTTCCGTCAGTGGGCGCGTCCTGTGGTCGGAGTCGGAAGCGAATCTGGCACAGAAGCTGATCGCCAAGCTGCAACAAACGCAATAATCAGTGGCCAGTGATCAGTTGCAGTTAAGAATCGTCTTTCGCAGACCAGCAAACAGTTCTTCCTGAAAAACAAAGGCCCGGCAATTGCCGAGCCTTCCCTGAGAACTGGCCACTGACCACTAGCCACTATTTGGTTCTTCCGCCTTCGATCTTCAACTCCGCGCTGGCACCGGCTTGTGCCGCGGCCAGCCGTGCGGTCAGGACGCGGAATGGCGAGCACGAGACGTAGTTGAATCCCAGCGACGCGCAGAATTCCACCGACGATGGTTCGCCGCCGTGTTCGCCGCAGATACCGATCTTGATGGTCGGACGTGTTGCCCGGCCTTTCTCGACGGCGATCTTCAGCAACTGACCGACGCCTTCGCGGTCCAGCACCGCAAAGGGATCCTGCTTCAGAATGCCCTCGGCGAGGTACGCGGTCAGGATCTTGCCGACATCGTCGCGCGAGAAGCCGAAGGTTGTCTGCGTGAGATCGTTGGTGCCGAAGCTGAAGAACTCAGCTTCCTTGGCGATCTCATCGGCAACCAGCGCGGCCCGCGGCAACTCGATCATCGTGCCCACCAGGTATTCGACTTTCTGCTCTTTTTCGGCGAATACTTCGTCGGCGACGCGGCGAACCACGGCCGCCTGGTTGGCCATTTCCTTCAGGCCGCTGGTCAGCGGAATCATGATCTCCGGCTTAACCTTGACGCCTTCTTTGGCGACTTTGACTGCGGCCTCGAAGATAGCGCGCACTTGCATCTCGGTGATCTCAGGGTAGGTGATGCCGAGACGGCAGCCGCGCAGCCCAAGCATGGGATTGACTTCGTGCAACTGCTCCACGCGGTTCAGCAGCGTGCGCAGTTCCTTCAGCTTGGGCGACTTCGGCTTGGTGATTTCAAGTTTGGCAATGTCGACCAGCAGTTCTTCGCGGCGCGGCAGAAATTCGTGCAGCGGCGGATCGAGCGTGCGGATGGTGACCGGGAAGCCGTCCATGGCGCGGAAGATGCCGATGAAGTCGTTGCGCTGATAAGGCAGCAGCTTGCGCAACGCCACGCGGCGGTCTTTCTCATTGGTCGCAAGAATCATGGCCCGCATGTGGGGCAGACGATCCTCGGCAAAGAACATGTGCTCGGTGCGGCACAGCCCGATGCCTTCTGCGCCGAAGGCGCGGGCTTGCAAAGCATCGCGCGGAATGTCGGCGTTGGCACGGACACCCATACGACGGAAGGGTTCGGCCCATCCCATCAGCTTCAGCAGTTCAGGATCGTCAGGCCGCGCGGGCACCGTGTTCAGCTTGCCGTAGATAACCCGGCCCGTGATGCCGTCGAGCGAGATCCAGTCACCTTCCTTCAGAGTTTTACCGTGAACGCGGATGAGGCGCGCCTTCTCATCGACCTCGATATCGCCCGCGCCCGCGACGCAGCACTTGCCCATGCCGCGAGTGACCACAGCAGCGTGGCTGGTCATGCCTCCGCGCGAGGTGAGAATACCGGCCGCGACTTCCATGCCGGCGATATCTTCCGGCGTGGTTTCGCCACGCACCAGAATCAGCTTCGCACTTTTGTCCTTGTGGAACTTCTCGACAGCATCTTCGGCCGTGAACACGATCTGTCCGACAGCCGCGCCCGGCGATGCCGGCAGACCGGTGGCCAGCACCTCGATGTCCTTGCCCTTTTCGTCAAGACTGGGCACGAGGAAGTCGTAGAGCTGGTTGGGCTCGACTCGGAAGATCGCTTCTTCCTTCGAAATCAGTCCTTCTTCCACCATTTGAATGGCGACGCGAACCGCGGCGCGTCCGGTGCGCTTGCCGTTGCGCGTTTGCAGCATGTACAGGCGGCCATCCTGGATGGTGAACTCGAAATCCTGCATGTCGCGGTAGTGCTTCTCCAGCCGCGTGGTGATCTCGCGGAGCTGGTTGTAGACCTTGGGCATAATCTTCTCGAGCTCGGAGATGTGCACTGGTGTCCGAACTCCCGAGACCACGTCTTCGCCCTGCGCGTTCATCAGGAACTCGCCGTAAAATTCCTTTACGCCGGTGGCGGGATTGCGCGTGAAGCCGACACCCGTGCCGCTGGTCTCGCCAAGGTTGCCGAAAACCATGGCCTGCACGTTGACCGCGGTGCCGAGCATGTCATCGATATTATTAATGCGGCGATAGGTCTTGGCGCGATCATTCAACCACGAGCGGAAGACGGCGTCACGCGACATCACCAGTTGCTCGTGCGGGTCTTGCGGGAACTCGCGCTTGGTGTGCTTCAGCACGACTTTCTTGTAGTCGGCTATGACTTCCTGCAGCGCCTTGGCGTCGAGGTCGGTGTCGAGCTTGGCCTTCTTCTGCTTCTTCTTGCCGTCGAAAACTTCCTCGAAGGCGTGCTTGGGAATGTCGAGCACGACGCTGCCGAACATCTGAATGAGGCGGCGATAGGAATCGTAGGCGAAGCGCGGATTGTTGCTGAGCTTCACCAGTCCCTCCGCTGACTTGTCGTTGAGGCCGAGGTTGAGGATGGTGTCCATCATGCCCGGCATGGAGAACTTTGCGCCTGAACGCACGCTGACCAGCAGCGGATTGTCAGCGCCGCCGAGCTTCTGGCCTTGCAACTGCTCCAGGCGCTTAAGCGCCTCATCCATCTGGCGATTGATCTCGCCGGAGACAGTATGGTGTGGCATGTACTCGCGACAGGCTTCGGTCTGGATGGTGAAGCCTGGAGGCACGGGCAATCCGGCGTTGGTCATCTCGGCGAGCCCGGCGCCTTTGCCGCCAAGTTCGTCCTTCATCTTGCCGTGACCTTCGGCGTGGCCGTCGCCAAAGAAGTAAACGTACTTCACGGCTTTCGCGTTGGCGGCCGCATTTTCCAGTTCAGCAGTAGGAGTGCTCATGGGGAGTCCTTTACATGTTGCGATTCATGAATTACGTGTTAAATCTTGTTCACCACGGAAACACGGAGCGCACGGAGTTTTCGTTTGCTCATTTTCCGTGATCTCCGAGAACCTCATAGGAAGTCCTTGTCGTTTTCGCGAAGGTTGCGCGACCCCAGCCCGCAGGGCGGCACAATCGTAGCCCAGGACGTAAGTCCTCGGGTAGGTGCATTTATTGCAATGAGTCCGCCCGGACGGCACAAAATGTGTCGTCCCTGAAGGGACTCCAGGTTCCAACCAACCGGTTCCCAGCACTCACGTGCTGGGCTACGATTGTGCCGCCCTGCGGGCTGAGCAATCCGCAACTTCAGTCGGCATTGCCGCTTTGCCCTACTTGCCTTCCGTCACAATTTCGCTGAAGTCGGCGATGGTGGAAAATTCGTTCAACAGATCGCGGAGCAGGGCGAGCCGATTGGCGCGCACACGCTCATCGTCGACCATGACCATAACCTTGTCGAAGAACAAATCCACTGGTTGACGCAACCGGCTGACCTGCGCCAGCGCGCTCGCGTAGTCCTTCTCTTCCCGCAACTTTCGGACCGCCAACGCGGTCTCCGGAATTGTCGCGGCCAAGTGTTTCTCGGCCTCGTCGGTCAGCGCTGCCGGCTCCAGATGTTCTGCGACAGCTTTCTTGCTTTCGCGTGCCTGGCGCAGGATGTTCTTCATCCGCTTGAACGCTACCGAAATGGACGCGAAATCCTCCGAGTCTCGGACTTCACTCACAGCTTCTGCGCGCGCGATGGCGTCCACCACGTCGTCGCTGCCGGCGGCGAGCACGGCGTTCACCACGTCATAGGCGAAGCCACGCGCCTCACGCAGATAAAATTCCAGGCGCTCGCGCATGAAGTTCGCGACTGCATCGTCGAAGTTCACTTTGCGGTCAAAGCGGCGCTCGGCTTCGGAACCTGCGTATTCCGCACGCGCGTCCGCGAACAGCTTGCTGATCGGCACCGGCAGCTTGTGTTCAGCGATGATCTTGACGATGCCATTGGCGGCACGGCGCAACGCAAACGGATCCTTCGAGCCGGTCGGCTGCAGTCCAATCGCGAACATTCCCGCGATACTATCGGCTTTGTCGGCGATGGCCAGCACGCCGCCTTCGACGCTGCGCGGAACGCTGTCGTCCATCGATTCCGGTTTGTAGTGGTCGTAAATGGCATCGCCGATAGCCTCGACCGTGGCCCGCGGAAGGATTGGGTCGAGCTCCTGCGCCTTGGCGTACAGGCCGCCGATGATGCCCTGCAGTTCGGTAAACTCCTTCACCAGTTCGGTGGTAAGGTCGGTCTTGCAGAGCAATGCAGCCTTGAAGATGATGCCCGGACGAGCCGCGCCGCCTGCGCTGCGAATCGTCTCCGCGATAAGGCTGCCAAGCTTCTGCACCCGGAGGGTTTTGTCGTAGTAGCTGCCGAGGTCTTTCTGGAAGGTCACCGACTTGAGCATGTCGACGCGGTTGCGCAGCGGAATCTTCTGGTCGGTCTCCCAGAAAAAGCGGGCGTCGTTGAAGCGGGCGCGGAGCACGCGCTCGTTGCCATGACGAATCAATCCGTCGGGATCGCCTGAGGTATTGAGGACAGCAAGGAAATGCGGCAGCAGCTTGCCGTCCGCGCCTTCCAAGGCAAAATATTTCTGGTGGTCGCGCATCACTGTGACGAGAACTTCATCGGCGAGGGCGAGGAATTCGGGGTCGAAGCTGCCCGGAACGACCGACGGAAACTCGGTGAGATTCACGACCGTCTCGAGCAGGGTCTTATCTTCCCGCCAGCGAGCGCCGGGAATGGTTCGCGTCGCCGCGTCGAGCGCTTTGCGGATGCGCTGCTCACGTTCGGTGGAGCTGGCAACGACACAGCCACTGGCAAGCGTCGACACGTATTGCGAAGGCTTGCCGATGGTCAGCGGCCCGGATGACAGAATGCGATGGCCATGGGTGACATCGCCGGCGCGAATGCCGGCAAACTCCAGCGGCACCACTTCCCCGTCGAGCAGCGTCACCAGCCAGCGCACCGGGCGCACGAAACGCTCGGCTGACTTGCCGCGCCAGTACATGCTCTTGGCCCAGTAGATTCCGGCAATTTCCTTGGGCAGCGACTCGGCAAAGATCTCCGCCGCCGGGCGGCCTTTTTTCAGCACTGTCGCGGCGAGATATTCGCCCTTGGGCGTCGTGATCTTCTCCAGCGCGTCGACGGGTAGGTTCGCTTTACGGGCGAAGGCCTCGGCAGCGGGCGTCGGCGCTCCATCCTTGTACGCGACCTTGAGTGACGGGCCGGTCAGCTTCTCGCGAACGTCGGGCTGGGCGGGAGCAACGCCGCAAGCGAGCACCGCCAGCCGCCGCGGAGTGGAGTACGACTGCAAGGACGCACCATCAGCCAGTCGCTCGCGCTGCAAGAGCTCGCCGACGCGGCGCGCCAGTTCCTCGCGCGCGCCGTCGATCATGCGGGCGGGAATCTCTTCGGTCCCGATCTCGAGTAAGAAGTCCATAAAGCAGCAATTGGCAACTAGCAATTAGCAAAAGCGACGGAACGACCATTTTGACCGAGCGGCGGAGGTTGCGATGTGATTCGAGTCACCCAAGCAAGTACGGCGCTGCTGACACGAAATGCTGTCACCCTTAGGGCTCATCGCGGAAGAGGACAGCCTCTGCCACCGCCAATCCGATATCGCACACGCCCAACCCGCTGATCAGGCCACGAACGAAGCCGTTCATCAGGAAGTCCCGCACGCGCGGGAAAGCTGCGATAAGTGAATTGGTCGTCCAAAACGGGGTCCAGGGCGCGACGGTCAGGATGATTCCGATTTCGAGGCAGAAGAGGACGAACACGACCAGGAAGATGCGGCGTCTCCAGATCTCCCACTTGCCCGGCCTGGGTCGCGGCGGAGGCATCACCAGGACGGGGCCGTTCGGCTCCGGCATGTTGCCCTTCTGCGGCCCTTGCTCAAGCGAACTCATCATGTTTGCATCCCAGCGCTTTTCGCCGGTCCCGCATCGCTCCTAGCTCTTACAGCAAGGATACTACGGCGTCGCAGACAACAGCGGTTCCAAAGCAGCTATTGGCGTTTCGCTGTTCGCCCGCGAGGATTTCAGCGGGAAAAGAATCATACTCGTCAATCTGAAATCGAGGGTCCTCCGGGCGAAAGAGGGCGTGTGAAAACCTGAGCCGTCCCTACGAGACTCAGATCATAATTCGATCTTTACCCAGCATTCCGCTTCGCTGCATGCTGGGCTAGACTATTCCGCGCCTACGGCGCTGATTTTTCGCGCCCATATTCCACTACCGGGAGGCACGCATCGTTGTCATTCAGCGCTTCTAGGCGCCGAAGCGGGCCGCGGCGCGGGCCTTGGCTTTCGCTGCTTCTTCCGCGCGATCCCTGGGTGGGGCGTTAGTTTCAAGCGAATGCAGAAGACGCGTCGAGATCGCAGTTACTTCGTCGATCGCGGCCTGAAACGACGCTTCGTTCGTCTTCGAGGGCTTGTTGAAACCGGTGATCTTTCTTACGAACTGGAGAGCGGCCGCTCGAACCTCTTCGTCGGTGACCGGCGGGCTGAAGTTAAAAAGCGTTTTGATATTCCTGCACATGTGTCAGTGCCCAGTTGTCAGTTGTCAGTTGTCAGTGGCCAGTAGCCAGCTATCCGAAAGGCTAAGGGCTAGTTGCTAATTGCTGCCTTCACAGCATCCCGCCGGTCTTGGTCGTCAATATGCTGAGCGCCATTTCCAGACTGGAGATGGCTTCTTCCAGGTCCGGATGCTTGTCGAGCTGCTGGCGCAAGGTGCTCAGTTTGCGATGAGCGTCGGCAACGTGTTCGGCAGCGTTGTGTTGCTGGTTCGCTCCCGTGGTTGGATTGGAATTTTCTGGCATCGGTCACCTGCAGAATATCTTAACGCAACTCGACGGCTTGCGGACTTGGGCCCGGCGAGTTGGCTGGCCACTAATCACTCATCACTGCCTGATAAATGACGAACTGATGGGTCCGCGCCAGCTCCTGCAGCCAGCCCTCGGCAGCGACGATGTCCTGGTGCACGGGGTTGTGATAGATGAGGTAGACCGGGCGCGGCGCAGCCAGCAGCGAACGGTACAGATTCGCCAGCACCTCGCGCCAGACGTGCCGGGGAAAGGGATTGAAGAGATAGAGCACGCTGGGATCGGCAGGAAACGCAAAGCGACTCGCATCTGCGTCCTGCGACTCGATGGCAAAACACTGCTGCGAATCGCTTCGGTAACGGGCGATGTTCTGTAGCGCGATCGCATTTAACTCGGCCAGCAACTCCACTCCAACGATGCGCCGGAAAGGATAATCGGATGCCATCAGCAGAGTTCTGCCCTTGCCCGATCCAAGATCGATGAAGGTGAAGCCGTCGAGGGCGACCGAAAGTGAGTCGAGCATCTCGCGAAACAGTGCAGGCTCGGAAGGCTGATATTGGCCGCCGGAAAGCCACTCGCGAAGACGGGTGCGCAGCGAAACGGTAGCCCAGGTGGTATCCACGCTATGTTCGAAGTCGAAGTCGATGTCACCGTAGCGCGATTTGCGGCGCGCGGGAGTCAGATCGCGTAGGAGATCGACGAGCTCGCGCGAGTAGTAGCCTAAGCTGCCGGCGATGCCGCGATGGCGAAGTGAATCGCGCACCCAAGTGAGGGCGCTAGTGGAGTTGGAGGGTG
This sequence comes from Candidatus Korobacteraceae bacterium, assembly GCA_049511915.1. Lineage (GTDB taxonomy): Bacteria > Acidobacteriota > Terriglobia > Terriglobales > Acidobacteriaceae > Bog-257. The sequence goes on along the minus strand of JBEKXQ010000035.1, from coordinate 27,114 downwards.
GGCTAGATTTCATTGGTCGATTACCGCAGCGGCTAAAGCCGGCCCTGATGCAAGCCGGCTACTATGCACGCCTGAAGGCGGGCTCCGCCCTGTGGGGCTTACCTTTTCCACCGTACTCAATTTGGAGCCTTCCTGTTGGCGACCAACAGGGCTGCAACTTGCTGTGCCTGCCGGTAGTCGGCGGTCAAGTCCTTGGCCTTCTGCTCGGCCCATTTTGCTTCCACCGGGTGCGCGCTTTGTTTCAGTGCCTGCGCCAACACGAGATAGCCGACGTCAAAGGGATGGAGCGCGACCGCCTGGAAATAGTCGTGGATCGCCGAGGGAAGGTCGCCCGTCTGTTGCGACACTAATCCTAAGTCCAGCCAGGCTGCGAAGTCTCTGGAATTCAAGGCCAGAGCTGCCTGCAGGCTGTCGCGGGCGGGGGCCATCTCGCCCAATTCACGATAAGCGTGTCCCATGTTGGCGAAGGCCTTCGCCCGCATGGTTGGGCTCTGGCTCACGGCGAGCACTTGCTGGTACTGTGCGATCGCCTGGCGCTGGTTGCCTAGTTCCTGATTACGAACCGCCAGAAACATGAGGGTCGGCGGATAGTTGGGTGAAATCTCCGCCGCCCGCAGAAAGTGAAGCTGGGCCTCGTCGGGCCGTCCCGCTCCGATCAGGGCGTCGGCCAACTCGTCCTCGGCGGCAAAATTTCCCGTGGTGACCTGGGTGGTGTGCGTCCATAAGGTGACGTTGTCGCTCCAGTAGCTGATCTGGCGATGGGTGAGCGCGGCCAGCAGCAGCAGCGCACACGCCGGAGCTGCCAGCCACGCCGGCGATAGTTGCCTGTGCTGCGCCCAATCGGATACCCCCCAGCACACCATGATGAACAGACCTACGAACGGGAGATAAGCATAGCGGTCGGCCATGGCTTGCCGGCCGACTTGCATCAAGCCAATCATCGGAACCAAGGTGCCGAGAAACCACAGCCAGCCCACCAGCAAATAGCGGTGCTGCCCGAAGCGGACTACGAAAACAGAAATGGCTATCAGGACGAGCAGCGCCAAGGCGGCGGCTTGCCACGCCTGGAGCGCGTTTCCAGGATGCGGATACACCAGCGCCAGATGCGACGGCCACAACGCTTTGCCGATGTAGCGCACGTAACTGACGGCGGCGTTTTCTATTCGCTGGAAAAAAGTGTAATCGGGATTGAAGCCGCCGCCTTCGCTTTGCGCCTTCACGGTGAGAATGGCGCTGGCGGCGCTAAGCGCCAGCAGCGGAAGTTTTTCCTCCAGCAGCGACCAGAAATTTCTGGCCGGACCATACCCGCGACCGGAGGACGACGGCGGCCCGGCAAAGGACATTCTCTCCAGCGGCCAGTAATCCCAAAGTAGCAAGACGAAGGGCAGTGTGACGACCTGCGGCTTGGACATCAGTCCCAGAGCAAACAGAAACATGACCACGAGGTAACGAAATGATTGCGGTTTGCGCGCGTACCATCCCCAAGCGCCCAATGCCAGCAGGAAAAACAACATACTGAGCAGGTTCTTGCGCTCGGCTATCCAGGCCACGGTTTCGGTATTGATGGGATGCAGGGCAAAGAGCGCGGCGACCATCAAGCTGGGGCCCTCGCGGCCGGTGGCGCGCATCAGCACCCAGAATAGAAGAGCTGCGTTGAAAGCATGCAGCAGCAGATTGACCTCATGGTGGCCGGAGGGATTGTCCTGGAAGAGCTGATAATCGAGCATGTGCGAGAGCCATGTGAGGGGATGCCAGTTGGCCGCATCGTAGCTGGTGATGGCCCACTTGATGGTCTGGTAGTGGAAACCATGTTTCACATGATCGTTGTTGGCGACGTAGATGCCGTCATCGTAGTTGACGAAAGGATGATGGCGCACAGGGGAGTAAAGCGCGATGGTGACCAGAACGAGGAGCAGGGCGGCAAGAATTGGTCGCAGAGCAGAAGGGCCGTGATCCAGGAAGGAGAGCACGGCAGAATTCTATAACGGAGACGGGTGGAAGACCGGCTTCAGGAATGCATAAGCAGCTAGTCAAGGAAAAAGGCTTCAGCCATTGCGGTAAATCTAAGAAGAGTTACCTCAGCGGCTAAAGCCGATTTCTCTTGGCATGCCAACTGCACCGCTGAAGCGGTGCTCCACCCGCTATGCCAAGAATGAACTGTGCTAGTCGCCGCTGTAGGCGACGGCCACGGCTTCGGCTTCGGCCGGCGCCTCTGGCTGCACGATCGGCTGGATGCGTGCCGAGCCCAGCTTAGGAAGTTTCACATCCCAGATTAGCCCGAGCCACTGCAGCGTCTTAATGCCGTACCAGTTGACATCGAGTTCGTACCAGGCCAGCCCATGCCGCGCCGACTGCGGATGCGCGTGATGGTTATTGTGCCAGCCTTCGCCAAAACTCAAATAGGCGACCCACCACAGGTTCCGCGAGTCGTCATCGGTGGCGAAGCGCTTGGAGCCCCACATGTGGGTTGCCGAATTCACAAACCAGGTGGAGTGCAGGAGTATGACCGTGCGCAGGAAAATTGCCCACATCATTACGGACCATCCGCCGACGATCAGCAGAATGATGCCGAGCGTGGTGATAGGCACCCAGTGATACTCGCTGATCCAGAGATGGAACTTGTCTTTGCGGAGGTCGGGAACGTAGGCCAGCAGCTCGGTGCTCTTGTTGTGGAAGGTCTTGCCGGTGAGGATCCAGCCCATGTGGGACCAGAAGCCACCGTCGCGCGGCGAGTGCGGGTCGCCAGGCTTGTCGGTGAGCTGGTGATGGACACGATGGGTGGCGACCCAGAAGATCGGTCCGCCTTCAAGCGCCAGCGTGGCGCAAACGGTAAGAACGTACTCCACCCACTTGGGGCACTTGTAGCCGCGATGCGTCAGCAGGCGATGGTAGCCCATGCCAATGCCGAGGCTGCCTGCCACCCAGTACACGAAGAGCCCAACAAACAGGGCCTTCCAGCTGAACATGAAGAGGGCGACGATTGCGCCCACGTGGAAGGCCACCATGAAGGATGTAGTAAGCCAATTGATGCCGGTATCTTTTTTGGTTTCGCTCTGAGCCATGTGTCCCCTAAGTTGTGCGTGCCATCCCTCGCTCGAGTGCGCGTGAGAAGTAAATTCAGACTAACAAGTTAGGCGAGGTTCGTTTGTAATAGTTTTGTCATGTTGAAATGTGGGCGGGGTAACAAGGCTGGTGATCTTCGGTAAGCGGATGTTCATATGTCGCCGGCTGAAGCCGGCTCAGGAATTATTTAAACAGCTTACCCAGCACTCCGCCTCGCTCCGTGCTGGGCTAGACTATTTCGCGCCTACGGCGCTGGTGCCTAATGACTCACGGGTCTCATAAATCTGGGGAGAACCGCGCCGCCCCTACGGGGCTCGGGTTATTTTCTACGCTCACCCCGCCCTGAAGGGCGGGGCTATCATCTTCCGTCCCGCTTCGCGGGACTGGGCCCTTGCGACTTCAACTTTAACGCCGAATCGGTAGGACTCTTATCTATGAAAGTGCGGTGGAAGCGTTTGCGAAGGTGCGGCAGGAACGGTTACGTTCTACTGTTGCTTGGCGCTGCCTTCGCCCCAGGCGAAGCTGACGGAGACTGAGCAGCCGTGGCCGGAGACTTGAATGTTGGCGACGCCCGAGCTTTGTCCCGCAACCTTGGTTCCGATCACCGCCAGCCAGTCTCCGTCGGGCGACGCCGTCGGACTGTGCGTAGTGCCCTCGGGTCCCGAGTTCATCTTGACGGTCAACATCTCATAGGGAGTAAACCCGCTGGCACGGACGATTACATCATCAGCCAGTGCCGACTGGCGGACCACCGAAAGCTTGCAGTTCTTATCGGAGGCCTCGATGGGAAACGGAACGGCCTCGGCAAAGCCGGCAACCCTGCCGTCGGTGGAGACAACCGCAAAGCGTTTGGGCTCGCCCAGCACCGCCTTTGTCTTGATGTTGATGGGATCATCCAGTCCGCTTCCTTGGCACGAGCCCGGTTTGCCGGAACAAACCAGGACGCCGCGCTTGTCGAAGCTGACGTCGGCAATGGCTTTTCCCGGCTTCTCGCCTGGAATCCAGAACCAAAGGTCGTAGGTCTTGTCCGCGGGGAAACCTTTGCCGATGAGGTTGTACACCAGCACCGTTCCCGAAGCGGTGTGCTGGCGCGGGCCTTCGTGGGCGGCGAGTTCGACTCCGGGGCTGTTCTTGCCCCACATGCCCGGGTCGAATTGCTGCGCGGCGAGCGGCAAGGCCAACGCGCACAGGATCAGCAGCGCCACCGTAACGAAGTTGAAACGTCGCCCGGTCAATTTGTTTTCCCCTTCGCCGGTTGCGCGGGCAGCGACATCCCGAAGAGAAGAACATCACGCGCTCTTTCCGTCACGGTGTCGTCAAAGCCTTCCATGATCAGCACGTCGTTGCCTTCGATTTCGATGGAGGCTTTGCCCTCGTCGGTATCGAACACGTAGAGATGGCGCGGGCCCTTGGCATCCGCCGCGGATGGCGCTTGCAACACGGCTTTCTTGTAGCGCTTGGGAAGATAATCCGCGTACAGCTTGGCGAAATCGCGCGCAGCTTCAGGTGAATCCCAGCGCGACCAATACAGCATCGCGATCTGATCTTTGGGCGCGGTCTTGGCGCGCGCGGCAAAATAGTAGCCTCCGCGCCAATGGCGATAATAATTAGGAGGATCGCTAGCGCCGTACTGCTTGGCCAGCAGATACACATCGAATTCGCCCATGCTGCCGAAGTCAAAGCGCTCATAGTTCGGTGCTACCAGCTTATCCATGTCGGGGATCACCGGCGGCGCCACCACGTGGTGCAACAGATATGTTTCCGGCTGCATGATCTGGCGTGTGTCGACCGGAGGATTCTCCAGGATGCCCGCGAACGCTGCCTCTTTACCTTTGTTCGCCATCACGGTCTTCACGAAATCGAGGCCAAAGGTATACGGCATGAGCAGCGATTCCTTCAGAAACATCGGCGCCTGGGCAAAGACGGGCGAATCGCTATTGTCAGCCATGCCGGCCTGCATTTTGGAAACGATGCCAGGAGCGGTCAGCAGGTTCTTGCCCAGCGGCGCCAGCATGTAATCGAACATCACGGCCATGCCCTGCCCTTCGGTGACGCATTGCCGGGCAGCCTGCGCTTCCTCCACCGAATACTCCTGCTGATCGGGCAGCGGCGTCGAGTCGTCCTTGGCGCCCGCCAACTCCCACTTGTCAACGCCGACCTTCTGATCTTGCAAGGCATGGGTCAATTCGTGCGCCAGAATCGGCTTCTGCGCGTCCAGCTGAACCCAGTCCAGCAAGTTGACGCTCTTAGTCTTGGGATCGTAGTACGCGGCAACCTGCTCGCCCATCAAGCGCACAAACTCAGCATGAAGGTCATAGCCCGGCGGCAGCAGCCCGAACTTCTGCAACACCAGTCGCGATTGCTCCAGGCGCTTCTCGTCCTTGTCATCTTTCATGCGCTTGTTGACGTACTTCTCCACCGACTCGCGCGTGATGAGATTGCGCTTGACCTTGTGCTCGATGGGCAGGCCGGTGTCCTGGCTGACGAAGCCGAGGATCTCGTCCACCGAACGGAAGAGTTCTTTGGCCTGGCTCTTGGTGACGTGGGTCTCAGGTTCAGGTGGTTGCGACGCCTGGTTGGTCGCAGTTCCGGGCTGCTGGTTTTGGACGCCGACGCCCGCGCCCGGAACTTGCACCGCGCCGGAGTCGTTCGGTTGCTGCCGAGATGGCTGCGATTGCGGCTGCGCGGGAGCCGTCTGGCTCCACATCGAACCCGTGCAGAGCACGGTCAGGAGAAGCGCGGCCAGAACGGTCGTCAGACGGCGTCTGAATGTGAAACGGACTAAACGGCGGGCTGGCATCGACAGACTTTAAGCATACAGGAGAAACCGAAAAAGCTGCGTTCGCCGCCAACCCAAGTCACGAAAAGCGCCAGGCGTGGGCCGCCGCCATCCGCCGGTGAGCTGTGACCGTCTTGCGAAGCACCATCGCCTGCAATCAGTTAGACCGTTAGATTGAATTCATTTGACTTCTTTCCGGCGTTGTCGGAAAAGAGCATCTTGCGCGCCGCAATTCCAGGCAGCAAAGAAGGAACACTGCAATGATAGGAAAACGTGCTCTGCTGGGGAGTTTTGCATTCGCAGTCATTGCATGCGGAACCCTGACCTGGGCCGCATCTGAAAACGTGCTGCACAGCTTCGGGTCGGCCGGCGACGGGCAGGCTCCATTTGCCGGGCTGACCATGGATGCCAACGGCAACCTGTACGGAACCGCCTCGGCAGGCGGGAGTCATGACCAATGCGACGGGATGGGATGCGGTGTAGTTTACCGCCTGATGCCGGCCGGCGGCGGCAACTGGAACTACGGCGTTCTACATTCGTTCACGGCCAACGAGGGCGGCAATCCGTATTCCACGATTGCGATCGATCGCAGCGGAGCCTTATATGGCACCACGCTGTACTATGACCTGGGATGCGGGACGGTGTTCTCGCTCAGGCCGGGCTCGGGCGGCACGTGGTCGGCGAGCACGCTCCACCGCTTCACCTGTGGCGACGACGGATTCAGCTCTTACGGGGTCGTCCTCGACAGCGCTGGCCGGCTCTACGGCACAGCCTACGCCGGCGGCGCCAACGACCACGGCCTCGTCTTCTACCTGGCCCAGCAGTCGGCCCTGAGCTGGGATGAGCTGGTGCTGCACGCCTTCGACGGCACCGACGGCGGCTCGCCCGTGGGCAATTTGATCTTCGACGCGGCCGGCAACATATATGGCACAACCTACGAGGGCGCTCCTGGGCTGACCGGCCTCGTCTTCAAACTGTCGCCGGGCGGAGGTGCAGGATGGCAGGAGAGCGTTCTTTACGCTTTCCAGGGCACAGGGTTCACCGCCGGACCGGATGGAGTGAATCCTGTCGCTGGCGTGGTGGCCGATGCGCAGGGAAATCTGTACGGCACGTGCGACTATGGCGGCCCGGCCAATCTGGGAGCCGTCTACGAGTTGTCGCCCAACGGCAGCGGGGGCTGGACTGAAACTGTACTGTACGCGTTCCGCGGCGGCAGCGACGGCGGACATCCCTATGCCGGAGTGATTCTCGATCAGCAAGGCAATCTGTACGGCACCACGCAAGGAGGCGCGGGGAGCAACGGCACCGTGTACAAGCTGACCCGGGGCTCCAATGGAAAGTGGACCGAGGCCATCCTCTACGCCTTCCAGGGCGGCGCGGACGGCAGCACACCCTACGGCGGATTGGTGATGGACAGCAGCGGGAATCTGTACGGCACAACTGCTTTCGGCGGAGAGTACGGCGGCGGAGTGGTATTCGAAATCCAAGGACAGTAAGAGGTTCGACGTGCTCACGCCCACCCCTCGGCTGCGCTCGGGGCAGGTTCCTCTCGCCAAAAGACGGCGACAAGGGTGGGGCACCCCAGCTACCCCGGTCTCGAAAAGTGCGAGACCTGAGCCACCTGGCCAGGCCCCGCTTTCCTGCCGCGGCAATCAGTGTTCAATCCGGTTATCTGTTGCCGCCTTAGTTCGGCTTGAAACCGGCCTGGCCACATTGTGCAGAGTAGTAATAGTCAAACGCCAACAGCGGACGCCGACCGGTGTTAACAAAAATGCTCGACACATTAACCCATTCCACATAGGTCGGAGCCGGGCCGGTGGGTTGCTCCGGCGGTTGTACCGCCGTAAAGTTGTAACTCATTGCGGGTTGATTGGTTGGACCTGCCTGAATCTGCATGCCCACTCCGTCGGGTACCTCATTGTTGGAACCGTAAGACCCGGCAGGCCGGTCGGCAAATGGCAAATCGATGAACATCTCGCTGATGCCGACGTCCAGCAGCAAATTTCCGCAGAACTGCGGATCGCCGCTGAGAGTAGTGAACTGGTAGCAACCGGGCACAGGATTCCAATCTCCGGGAACCGTAGTGTTGGGATCGAGGGCGACCGTGTTGAACCCGCTGGCATCGGCTGAGGTGATTCCCAGCGTCACGCCGCTTGTCCCCAGAACGTACCCAGTGTTGATGTCGGTACCGTTCTGAGCATCCGTCAACTCCAGGAAGGCGTTCTCCGATGGCGAATCAAATAAGTCGCCAGTTCCGGTGCTATTGCGGTCGAATCCCACTCCGAGGTAATGCAGGTCTGGTGGCCCCGGCTGCTTACACTTTGTATAACCGGCCTGGCAATGAACGCCATCAATAGCCAGGATCAGGATGGGGCTGCTCTGTACGAAGGTTCCGTCCTGTAGTTCTACACCGACCGGAGCAAGATAGTAATTGCCCGTGAAGACAAAGCCGCTGCTGTCATAGAACTTTTGTCCCGGGGCGCCCGGGCCATGTACGTTGCTGCCCATCACCAGATTAGATTTCGTTACCAGAACTCCCAGCGAGCCGGTGTCCATCGTGAACGTTTTCACTTGGGACTGCTGTGGGTTGTCGGAGCCTACAACCGCTGGGACCTTGATTTCGTTGGGAACGTTCGACGTCACATCGAGATTGAAGCTGGCGGTGCCATAGCTGCACGCCGGCTGGTTGGCGTGGATAAACAAGGTTGTTCCCAGCGATGCGCCGCCGGATATCGGATCGTTCATCCACGCGGCCAGCTCGATGTTATTGGGAAATGCACCACCGTTATAGGTAAACGTGACGCTTGTTCCTGATGTCAGCACAACCTGCGTGGGTGTGATGACGCCATTGGGAGCGCCATAGACGTTGACGTACAGCGGATCGGATGATGAGGGCTGCACGATGTTGCCCTCAGAATTGTAGACCGTCATGGTGACCGTCACGGGCGTGGAGCCGGTGAAGGCCGCTCGATGATCGTTGGTTGGATTGTTGAGGGTGATGACGGAAGGCGAGAACAATATCTGGCTTGCGTTTGAGCTGGAGGTTGTCTTTGTCCCATTTGCCTTGGCCGAAGCATTGGAGACCGACTTGTCTGCTGCAAAAGAAGTTACGCTTGCCGTCGTCACGAGCAACGAAGTCAAGCAGAGTAAGACCGCTGCGCACCATTGCCGAAGCGCGATGGCACACTGAGACGAATACCATTTCCCACGACGAAGTGGACTTGGCATGCAATGCCCTCCCTGATTTTTCTCTGGAAAGCCTGGGTCTATCTGGATTTTTGGCTGTCGGAGCATAATTGCACGCTAGCGCTAGAAAGCCAATGGCTAAGAGGTGGTGGGGGGCGGAGCTAGTCTACCGATTTGTGGGGTGCCTGTTCCAAGCGGACGTCTCCAACGAGCGCCTCAGCGCCCGCGGGAGTGGGAACCGGTTTTGCTGGGGCGGTGATTTTGGTAGCTGAATCCCAGATTCAATCAAACTCTCTGCCTCGCGATGGAAGTCAAAAATCCGGTAGTGGGTCGAATCAAACTGACCCACTACCCAAAATCCCTCCCCTTCGACAAGCTCAGGGTAGGCCCCACCCAAAGGCAGGTTGGACGGAGCGCCGCATGATCGTAGGCCGGCCAGTCGCCACACCGTCAGTTCGGAGCCGGGCCTGGCCGGAAGCCTACCTGTCCACACTGGCCGGAATAGAGGTAGTCGTAGGCCAACAATGGCCGACGGCCGGTGTTAACGAATATGTTGTCGCTCGGCACCCACTGCACGAATGTCGGAGCGGGGCCGATGGGATCGGTGGGTGGTTGCACCGCGCGGAATTCGTAACTCATTGGCAGACGAATACTGTTACTCGAGAGGACGCTGATCTTCATGCCCACACCAGTCGGGACATCGTTGGGATTGTCAGCATCGCTTTCGTAGGAACCGGGAGGCCGCTGATCGGATGGCAGGTCGAGGAACATCTGATCGATGCCGACATCAAGCAGGAGATTGCCACAGAACTGCGGCTGGCCCGGTAGCGTGGTGAACTGGTAGCAGCCTGCTTCGGGATTCCAGTCGCCGGGCACCGTGGAATTGGGACTCAGCGAGACCATGTCGAATTGATTGGCGTCAGCCGCAGTGACACCCAACGTTACTCCACGTGCGGACAAGATGTATCCCTGGTTGATGTCAGTTCCGTTTTGCGCATCAGTAAGCTGCAGGAAGGCGTTCTGCGACGGCGAATCGAAGAGATCGCCCGTGCTCGTCATGTTACGGTCAAAGCCCACGCCCAGGTAGTGAAGGGCGTAGCTCTTTGGCTTCTGGCAATTGGGATAGTTAGGATGGCAGGCCACGCTATCGACGGACAGAACGAGCACCGGATTACTAGTCACGAAACTATGATCGGTCAGTTGCACACTCACCGGCGCAAGATAGTAGGAACCGCTGAAAATGAGACCGCTGCTGTCATAGAACTTCTGTCCTGGCGCTCCTGGGCCGTGTACCTGAGGACCGTTCACCAACTCATAGTTGGTGACCAGCACGCCCAACGAACCGGTGTCGATGGTAAAGCTTTGGAGGTCGGCGTTCGGGGACGCCTGGGCCCCTACGACCGCTTTGACTTGTATTGCGTCAGGCACAGTAGCGACCACCCCGAGATCAAAGCTGGCAGCGCCGAAAGAGCAGGGCGGCCGGTTTTGCTGCACGAACAAAGTTGTACCCAGCGATGCGCCGCCGGATATCGGATCGTTCATCCATGCGGCAAGTTCCAAGTTGTTGGGAAACGCACCGCCGTTATAGGTAAACGTGGCAGTGGTTCCTGATGTCAGCACAACCTCAGTGGGTGTGATGACACCATTAGGAGAGCCATAGACGTTGACGTAGAGCGGATCGGATGATGAGGGCTGCACGATGTTGCCCTCAGAATTGTAGACCGTCATGGTGACCGTCACGGGCGTGGAGCCGGTGAACGCCGCTGGACGATCGTTGGTTGGATTGTTGAGGGTGATGACGGAAGGCGAGAACAATATCTGGCTTGCGTTTGAGCTGGAGGTTGTCTTTGTCCCATTTGCCTTGGCCGAAGCATTGGAAACTGACTTGTCTGCTGCAAAAGAAGTTACGCTTGCCGTCGTCACGAGCAACGAAGTCAAGCAGAGTAAGACCGCTGCGCACCATTGCCGAAGCGCGATGGCACACTGGGACAAATACCATTTCCCACGACGAAGTGGACTTGGCATGCAATGCCCTCCCTGATTTTTCTCTGGAAAGCCTGGGTCTATCTGGATTTTTGGCCGTCGGAGCATAATTGCACGCTAGCGCTAGAAAGCCAATGGCTAAGAGGTGGCAGTTTGGCGCGGCAAGTCTGCCGATTTGTGTGGTGCTCCGTCCCCGTCGGTGCCGCTGGTCGGATATGGGGCGGGTGATACACGGCGGCGATGAAGCCCACTCATTCGAAAACCGCGAATGAGTGGGGAACCCAGCTACCCAGGCCTCGAAAAGCGCAAGACTTGGCCCAATGAGTGGGGCGCCGCGCCGGCTAAGGCGAAAGCTGCCACACCGTTCCAGAGCCATTGGTTCCACAAGAAGAGGTGGTCCCGTATAAGTTGCCGCTTGTATCGAGCGCCAAACTACCACTCGCTGGGAATTCCGTATTGGTAAGATACACGAGGTCTTCGTAATGCCAGCCATCGCTGTCGTACGAAGCTTTGAAGATGTGACCAAAGGGGTTCTCGTCGTCCATGCCAGCGCCTCCTCCCGTACCATATAGGTTGCCGGCAGCATCGATCACAAGATTGTTGAGGCCGTCGTAGCAGCAACCATCGTAAGGGATGGCATACTCACTGAAGTACCGGCCGGAACTTGTCTTTTGCAGCGTGAAAATTCCGCCGTAGGGTACCAGGCCCACGATACCGTAGAGACTGCCTGCGTTGTCCTGGACTAGATAACTAGGTTCGGAGCCGTTCGAACCGTTAAACGCAACGAGGACGCTCTCTACCCATTGGCCACCGGAAGGCGTCAGCTGAAAAACAACTCCATTGCTACCAAAGTTACCGTTGGCAACTCCGTAGAGATTGCCGTCAGTGCCTACCAGCACCTCGGTTGGATTGCCGTTGTTACCTCCGATGAAGTTGTAGAGGGTAGTTTTCGTCCAGCCTCCACCGGATGGGGTGAGCTCAAACACAGTACCTGCATTAAAAGTCCCGCCAGAAGATGTCGTGCCGTACAGGTTGCCTTCCCGGTCGAAGGCTGAGACATTGATCGTTCCGGAGCCATCAATCTCACTACTGAAGCGATAGGGCACGTTTTCGTTCCAACTACACAGGGCGGTCACACAGGCCGTCGGTTTAGGTTTCAGGTTGTAGACAAGTCCGCAGTATTGGCTGCCGCCGGTACCGCAGTTCTGGATGCCTCCTTGCGCGCCGCCGTAAAGACTTCCATTCGGGCCCACGATCACGCCGAACGGCTCACCCCCGCTGTTACCTCCGAAGAAGTCGAACAGCGGATCAACCAGCCACCCCCCGGCAAAGTGAGCCAGCTTGTAGGCAAAGCCAGCGTTGAGGCCGCCGCCGTAAGGGCTTGTTCCGTAAAGGTTCCCGGCTCTGTCGATGGTTACGCCGTTGCCGCCTCCGTTATAGATGATCTGAAGGTTTCCTTGTGACTGGAAGCACTGCGGCGGAGGCTGACAGTTCTCGTAGCAGCTACTACCTTCGATGGTGAACGTTTCCGAAGGAATTGTGCCAACGTCATTCTCGGAGCCCTGCGATGGGCAGCCTGAGCCCGTGCATCCCACTCCGCTGTTCTCGTCCCAGTACACCGGGTCGCCGCTGGGAACGCTGGCATTTTGCAGGTTCACCCAGTACGTGCCGGTATTCAGCATCGGACCACTGAAGGTGGTGCTGACCGTGCAGACGTTGTAGCCTAACTGGTTGAGGATGCAGCCACTCTGGGTGAAGTTCACCGTCTGATCGAAGTAGCTGGTGCCGCCGTTCTCGCTCGAGGTGATGGAAAGCTCGGCCGTCGTTAGCGTGTCGCCGACGAATAGCCAGGCCCCGAAACTCATTCCGCTGACCTGTGTCTGGTCGTACGTTATGGTGAAGGTATCGCTGACGATAAAACCGTAGTTGATGGCCCAGGCATCGGTGTTGCCGTTGATGAGACCGTTGTCGTAGATATCGTTGCCTTGCGGCGGGCCACTACGAGAGCTTTGGCGCGCGAGCACTCGGTTCGGCCGCGATGCCGGTTGAGGGGTCGGGTGAGCGAGTCGCGACGCGAACTGCGGCATTCTGGCTGCCTGAACCGCGGTTGGGGGAACGGGGCTCTGTGCGGACATGGGGAGCGCAGCCGACGCTATCAGTAACGCGGTGAACCCTGCCGGAACGATTGTGCGAAACAGCGAGATGAGGCTTCGCGCTTGGCTTGGCATCGGCTTGTGCTCCTCGCAGTGGCTGTAAATGTTTAGGGACCCATCTGTGATGGCCGCCCACCCAAGTCTCGAAAAGCGCGAGACCTGGGGCACCCTCCGATGAAAGTCAACATCCCCACCCAATCAACCAAAAGTCCAAATCTCCCAAGACGAGGATTTAGCGCTCCGTGGGAGTGATGGTGACGTAACAGAAAAACGCCGTGTGATCGCCTGGGTTCATTCCCTTGAACTCCAGCGTATGGCTACCGCTGGTCGTGACCGTGAAAGGAGCGGTCTGCCAGGTGAAGGGCGTATAGCTGACGAGCGCCCAGGTACCGATCACTTTGCCGTCGATCATCGCCTCGACCGTCTGGTTGCCGTCCCATGGTCCGCTGTAATAACGCGATCCCAGGTAAAAGCCAAGCGTGTAGTTTCCAGAAGTGAAGCCTGCAATCGATTGTGAAACAGTGCCGCCATGATCTTGCAGGAAGGCCGCCTGCGTGAAAGGTAGACCGGTGAAAGGCGGCGGCTCGAATGTAGTGTCGGGTAAGGTGAGGCCGGTTAATGGGCCCCCTTTGCCCTGCGTACCCAAATCCATCGTCCATCCGAATCCAGGGCTGGCGTCGAAATTCTGCTGGGGGTATGGCCATGCACAGCGATATGCAGGACCCTGGTAGCCGATACCGATGCCCGAACCACACATGACGGGTACAGCCCCGAAATCGAAGTTGACGATGGTAAGCTGCTGCGCGAATCCGGTCGACGCTATTACCAGCATTGCACAGAGAAGGACAACCCTCAGAGCCATGGACATACTTACCTCCAGGTGGGGTACATGCGGATGTTGGAACGGTGCAGAGGATTTGTCACGGAGCGGGATTACATCTGGAAAAATCGCCGCCCCGCGCTTCCTGTTTGGCGATCACGGCAGGCCGTCGCTTCCTATCGTCCCGCCGGAATTTCCGCTTCGGCCCCTAATAGCGCGACACTATATACCTGTTCGAGTATTGCAGCGCATAAATATTTTCCTTGACCGGATCCAAGGCAGGGCACAGGGCCAGCGCCCACCGCAGGGAGGTCGCCGCCTACCCAGGTCTCGAAAAGCGCGAGACCTGGGCCAGCCGCCACTTCGCTTGTTGACCTTGGGCATTGCCTGGCATAGTGTGGCCTTGTCGACGAGGCGGAGGTGTTTATGCGTTCGAAACTCGCGGCCGTATGCGTTAGTTTTCACATTGCGGTTCTACTAGCGGGATGCGGTTCCTCCGGTAGCAACTCGGCGCTTAAAATCACTACGCAATCTCCGCTGCCATCGGGCAGAGTCAACCAGGCCTACACCACAACCTTTTCCGCAAGTGGTGGCGCGCCGCCGTATACCTGGAGTGCGTCGAGCGTCCCTGCGGGCCTGGTGATGAGCGCCGCAGGCGCGCTCGCGGGCACGCCGACTTCGCCATGCTCCCCCTGTACTGTTACCGTCGCAGTCTCGGATTCGGCACGCGGTTCCGCGAATGGCAGTTTCGCGATAACCATCGCCGCCGCGCTGCAAGTCACAACCACCTCTCTGCCGAATGGCAGCACAGGAGTGGTCTACGATCAGACCTTGACTGCGACTGGCGGATTCACTCCTTACTCGTGGTCGATTACGCAAGGCGCTTTGCCCGGTGGCCTGACATTGAACGCAACCAGCGGTCTCATCTCCGGCACGCCAACGGGAACGGGCACGTCAAGTTTTACCGTGCAGGTCATGGACAACGGCACTCCGGCGGCATCGGCGACTGCCAAACTCAGCATCACGATTAATCCCGCGCCGCCGCGAAGTGCAGCGCTCTACGCCATCGACAGGACAGGATTGCAGATCGCCGGCAACGGCTCTCTATCCGCCTTGCCGTCAAATCCGGAGATGGCAATTAATGGAGGCACCTACTCCATTGGTTCTTCGCCAACCTTGCCTCTACTGTTTCTGGTCACCAACCTGGGCACATCCGGAGGGCCGCCGACCGCGCTGGAGTCGCTGCTGGTTAATCCCGACTACTCGCTCACGCTCTACAGCAGCAGCGCTCCGCCTGCTTTAGGCAGCGGACCCGGCTACGCACCGGCCGTGGACCCGAGCGGCGCCGACGTTTATCTGTCAGGCTCGATCGACAGCAAAGGAGACACCGGGGTCCTGATCTACACTGCCGATGGTTCGTTTCAGTCAGTGGGCAGTGTCGCCGTAACGAATTTAAGTATCGAAGGAAGCGGCGCCACTTTCACCCAGATGACTTTTACGCCCGATGCAACTCTGGCGTTCATTCCCACATGCGTGAGTGGCGGGAACGGAACCATTCTTTCTTACACGCGCGCTGCCGATGGCCTCTTGACCTCAGCTGCCACCTACAACCTGCCAGCGAATGCCTGCCCCGAGGCAACGATGGTCTCACCGGATGGCAAATACCTTGTGGAGTGGGAGTTCAATCCGGCCGTTGTGCAGGTCTTCAGCGTCGCCGCCGATGGTACTCTGACGCCCGCTTCCCAGCGATTTACCATTATGCAGAACGCGCCTCAGCCTGCCGATCTGTACGATATGGTTTGGGATTCGTCAGGGTCGTACCTGATAGGAGCTCTTGAACTGCAAGGCACAATGGGCGGCGGCGGCCTAGCCGTGCTCAGCTTCTCCGGAAGCGCTTTGAGCCAGAGTGCTCCGCCGAGCGAAATGGCAGCTGTTCGTATAGTGCGCGATGGGTCCTACTTATACCTGGACTACTGTGTGGCGGGTGAGTGTGGCGGACTGGCAGGCTACGACTTTCAGAATGGCCAGCTAACTCCGCTGCCCGGCTCCCCGTATCCCTACGGATCAGACGCCGGCGACTTCGTCATCTACTGATCGAGCTAGTCGCCTACCCAGGTCTCGAAAAGCGCGAGACCTGGGCCAGCCACCTCGGGACACTTTGGGTGGGACACCGCGCGTAATCTCGCTATGGCGCGAAATAACCGAAGATGTCGAGGATCAAATTGGTGAGCCCCGAAGCATAAGCATCGATCTCTCCATTCCCGGTGGCTACAATCGCCATATTTGAAGTGATCTCGCCATCAACGGCGTTGAGCGTGGATACTCCAGGACGACCCTGTCCATCCGGCCAAAGCGTCAAGTAGTACAGAGGAGAAACGGGCACAGCCGTTGCGTTCAGCACGTACGCTTGAGCTGTTCCGGAAACTGCGCATGGGCTGTTCTCAATCTCCACGGTCAACTCCCCGTTGAACGCCCCTTTTTGCTGACGCGTGTCCAGGGCGCGACAGGGTTGTAGCGCGTACAGCGACAAGCCGCCCGATTGCGCGGGAGCGAAGTATCCATTGATATCGCCGATAAGCTGCGTATTGTTGCTCGGGTAGACGGCAACCTCGCCGCCGGTACCCGCCTGCACGATTGCGGCGTTGGCGACAATTGTTGCCGTCGGATTGTTCAACGTCGACACGCCTGGGAGTGGATCCCCCTTTCCCCACACCGTCAGGTATCCGAGCTCTTGTTCGTCGTACGGAACCGCGGTGAAGTTCATGGAGTAGGCTTGCGCGTCGCTGGGTATTTGGCAATTGCTGGAGAGCACAGGGAAGTCACGCTCGACTCCGCCTTGCAGATAAGGACCACCCAGTGGACCCTGGGCGTTTCGGGTGTCGAAGACGCGGCACTCAGTCACGGGATAGAAAGCCAGCGATGATTGAGTTACCGGCAGGAAGTAGCCGTTGAGATCGACTATGACATTCGTCGTGTCGGTGTCATAGATACCGAATGCTCCCTCGTTGCCGGAGGCAACAATCACGGCATCGGCCTTGGTTCTTCCATCCGGCGAATTCAGTGTCGAGAAAGTTCCCCCCGGTCCTCCCGGCGGAAAGACCTGCATGTAATCCAGCGTGCCAACGGGAATCGCCGTTATGTTCAGCGAAAAGGCCGCCGCTGTCGGTGGAACACTCGCTCCGCAACTGCCTAGCTCCGAAACAGTAAATCCGAACGCAATGCCTCCTGGAAGAGGATTCGGACGGGAATCAAAGAAGCGGCATGGGGGCACGGAGACGAATTGGAGCGGTCCGATGTTGGCTCCAACCAGGTTCAGAAACACGGTGACTTGGTTGCCGATGCTGTCGGCCGTAACGACATCCGGCCATCCGTCACCGTTGAAGTCGCCGACGGCTAGTCCGGTAGTTCCTCCGGCGGTCGTAGCCAACACGAAATTCGTCTCAAAGAAACCAGGTGCGCTTTGCCCGGCCATGAATACACCCAAACCAGACTGAGTGTAGTTCGTCAGCGACATGTCCATCAGACCATCACGGTTGAAATCTGCCAGGGCTATTGGACCAGTACTGCACCCTCCACAGATCGGAACCGGTTGCTGGAAGGTACCGTCTCCATTGCCAGGTAGATACTGCACTTCGTCGACGGCGCTTAGCATTACATCCAACTTGCCATCCAGATTGAAGTCCGCCACAGCCACAGCGGTGCCGGCAGGATACTGTGTGATCAAGACCTGTCCCGGCGAGAAGCTGCCATCAGCGTTCTGGAGGAACACCGCGATACCGGCCTTCGGAGACGAAATCGCACAGACGACATCCAGTCGTCCGTCACCATTGAAGTCGCCTGCGGCGACATCGACCAACGAATAGCTTCCGCTGCTGAGCAGGACTGGCGCCTGGAATGTGCCGTCGCCCTTACCGTATAGAATCGCGGCGCTGCCATCGCCGCCGATCAAGACGTCTTGCTTGCCGTCACCGTTTATGTCGGCAACCTTAATGGTGAGCCCGCTCACACCTGAGACCGTAGAGATCGGAGACCCGAAGCTGCCATTGCCGCTTCCCAGCAAAACGATCACATCGCTGGTGTACCCACTAACGGAGCCGGTGATCACCGCAATGTCGAGATTGCCATCGTTATTGAAGTCCGCAACTGCAACTTG
Source organism: Candidatus Korobacteraceae bacterium (assembly GCA_049511915.1). Lineage (GTDB taxonomy): Bacteria > Acidobacteriota > Terriglobia > Terriglobales > Acidobacteriaceae > Bog-257. Next base: position 8,977 of record JBEKXQ010000035.1, on the reverse strand, counting down.
CATGGGCACACCTGGCGGGAGATTGTGAATAACCGGCGTGCCGAAACCTCCGCCGCCGACGCCCGGCAGGACAGCAACCGTGTCCTGGTCTTGATTGATAACAACCAGGTCGAGTTTGCCATCGCGGTTAAAGTCGCCGACGGCAACATCGACAGGCTTCGTGCCCCCAGTCCCGTACGCGGTGCCCTGATTAAACTGCAGGGGCAGATAAGGAGGAATCGAAGGATTCAGCATGGATTTCCCCGCTCCATGCGCGACCGTTGGCTTCGTGAGAATTCTCTGCGCGGCTGCGGGCAGCGCCGACAGCGCGAGGTTTAGAAACAACACAGCCACTCCCAAGCAGCGAAAATCCTTCATTGTTTTTCTCCGGTACTGCTTTTGTCTATCGATCGCGGGGGACGATCTGGGATAAGCCGAACAGCAGGAACTCTGAACGCTCGGGATTGTCTCACCACTCGCCGCCAACTACAATGCAAAAATATGCAGTCTTTTGTAAAATTATTGCAGTCTTAATATACCTGCTTAGATTCAACAGCTTAGCTGCGGTTCGTGGTCCCAAAATGGGTTGTCCGGAGGAATTTGGGGCTGTTTGTGGGCGCCGGGTGGCGGCCACACACCCGATCACTTTTGATAGATGCAGCGGAAAATGTGCCAGTGCTTCGGGCTATTATCGGCGTCAACTCCATCGTAGACACGCTCCGTAAATTCCTTGGGTCGCAGCTCCCTGAAGAAGCACTCGACCTCGTCGCGGGTCAGGAAGGTCATATAGGGTTTGCACCCCGCCCACGAGTCGTCAACGCTAAACAACGTGCAGCACAGAATGCCATTCCTGGCGAGACCGCCAATGATTGCAGCCAACACCCGCGTTAATTCAGAACGCAGAAGGAACGGGAGAGTATTGATCGCCACAATCAGTGAGTATTGTTCGGGCTTGATCGCGAAATTCCGAATGTCGTCGTGGATAGCATTGAGCCGTCGATCATTCAGTCTCGCTGCGAAGGAGAGCATGACGGGATCCCTGTCCACGGCATCAACCGTGAATCCCGCCTGGAGGAGCAAGCGCGTGTCGTTCAGCGGGCCGGCGCCCAGATCCAATGCGCGCCCGCCTGGCTTATCCACAAACTCCAGCGCACGCGGTAGCAGCGAGTTGGGTTGGCGATCTCTCCGAAGGAGTGCGTAAGACTTTCGCTGGAAGGCGCCCGGCTCAACCGTCACAACGCGGTTCCTCGTCCCTGGCATGGGTCCTCATCCACCAATTCGAAGCATCTTGTACTCCACCAGCGTGGCTACCAGTTCCACCTTCTCTTCGTCGGTCAGACTTGCCGGCAACTCCCGGACATAGAAGACCGGGGTTCTGGACATATAGGCCAGCGCTTCGTGTGCCAATTCGTTGATCCTGAGCAGGACGTCACCAGCCGCATTGACCAGCTCGACGTCTTCGCCCTCGCGACGAAGCGTAAGCAGTCCAGCACGGTCGTTGAAGATACGCCGATGCAGCGTGACCGACGTCTCATCCCGCCATAAATCCGGCGGCGGCGATCCGAAGCATTGTTCGTAGCGCTTCCCGAACTCGTCGAAAGAGATAGGCTGGCGGACTGTCACGGTTTCGGTTTTCGGAGCATTACTCGGACTGTGATGAATGTATCTGCCAAAGAAGCGACGGCAAAACTCCATATACTCCCAGGTAAACAGGACGAAGTGATGCCAGGCTTCATCGATGTGGAGAGAATACATGTCCCAGACGACCGTATGGTCCGTCTCGGTCAGCACCATGAACCGCTTGACCTCAGCGAAAAGCGCCTCGGCCTCTTCGCTGGTATCGGCAATCTTCTCTTTCAACAGCTTTTCGATCAGGAACGGCGCTTGATAGCCCAAAGCGTCCTGAGCCGTTGGCGCCGCCTCGGGCGGCACCTCGGCTGATATGGGAAGCGTCATTGCGTCACCTGCCATGATGTTTGGCTATTCGGCGTTGCACTTATATTGGCATATCGACATGCACCTGCTGCAACGGCTATGGCAGTCTTCGTTGCAAGGCGTATAGCAATCGTCATCCGTCGCTCCACGAAACGCCCGCACTTGCATACGCAGGCGTCCCTTGTTCACCTCTACAAGCCGGTCAGTCGGCTTCGGATGAGCAACTGCGGCCCGGTCGTAGCGGAATCCGATATCCGAATTCCTTTTGACCCAGATGACTTTCGCACCGAAGGGCAGAAGCGTTTCCGGGACGTCCTTCACGTGAATGATGTCCTCCCGCGCGATGTCCAGGCTCACGGAAAGGTCGTTGAGGCTGGGATAAAACGTAATCCGGGCTTCCGTCGTCGGTGGTCCAACATAGCCCCAATAGATCAAGGAGGTAGCCGCGCCGCCGTCGATCAACTGTTTCAGCAAGGGATTTTCTTCAAGTCGCTCGGGCAAATTTCCTTCTTTCTTCATTAACAATGCTCCATCCAGCATGAGATACCTGAGTTCAAGGTGGGGAGGATGGTGACATGGATTGGAAGGAAAGGCAAGGCGATTTCCCGGAGGGTAGCGCCTACGAATTGGGCCGCGCGGCCCAGCCTTTCGGCACGATTTTACACTTGGGGTGCCCCATTCAAGGGTTAATGCCGGAAGGCTGGACCACCCGCCATGGCCTTGCCCGCTATGGCAATTCGGACGCCGACGCTGGAGGGTCAGACTCCCGCAGGGCGCGATTCACGGAACGCTTGAGCTCAGGCAATTCGCTCCTAACCGTGTTCCATATGATTTCGTCATCCACCTGATGATAGGCGTGTCGAATAATGTTTCCCATGTTGCACCAACTTCGCCAATCCGATCCCAGGTATTTTGGCCCCGATTCTTCTCCAAGACGCTGCGCGGCCTCTGTCAGAATCTGTATCTGGCGCTCGACCGCCGACTTGGTTTTCAGGTCTTGCTGGTATTCGCCGAAACTCATGTCGCCCACGAACGAATCAATCAGGGCGATGCATTCGACGATGTCTCGCAAGTGTCTCTGATCGTCTCTAAAAGGCAAGCACAGCCTCGCTTAGAGCTTTTCCGCGAATCGGCTCGCGCATCCATTTGGCTGAGGAAAGATCAACCTTGGTCCCTAGCAAGTCACCCAAGCGGTTTTCCAGCCTGCTCATGGTTAGCAGCGTTAATTGAGTCGATTCGTCGAACTCGGCCAGCAGGTCCACGTCCGACTGTATTGAGGCTTCGCCGCGCGCCACAGAACCGAACACCCGCAAGTGAACGATACCGGCGGCCTTCAGCTCCCCCTCGTGTTTCCGCAGCGTCGCTATGACATGACTCCTATTCATAGCGAGATTTTGTCATAAGCAGCCGCGGCGCTCAACTGTGGCGACGAGCTGCGACGTTCTTGCGTTCGCCGAGACGGTCCGCGACGCCGCCCTAGCCAGAACCTCGGGCTGCACTTTACACTGCTGGCGTCCTCTGGCAGAGTAAATAGTGGAAACTCAATCGATCGTCGTCCTCGACTTCGGCGCGCAATACTCGCAGCTCATCGCGCGCCGCATCCGCGAACAGAATGTCTTCTCCGTGGTACTTCCCTGCACCGTCTCGCTTGAAGAGATCAAGAGGTACTCGCCGGCCGGCATCGTGCTGTCGGGAGGGCCGTCGTCTGTGTATGACGCCGACGCGCCACCCGCCGACGAGCGCGTGCTGCACCTGGGATTGCCGGTGCTCGGCATCTGCTACGGGCTGCAATTCATGGTGTATAAGCTGGGCGGCAAGGTGCGCGCCGCCGATAAGCGCGAGTATGGGCACGCGCAGGTGGAGTTGCTGAATGCCGCGTCGCCGCTGTTCAAAGGGCTGCAAGGGCCGTTGACGGTGTGGATGTCGCATGGCGACGAGGCGATGGAGCTGCCGCCGGGCTTCGAGCTGGTCGGCAAGACGTCAAATGCGGTCGCGGCGATTCAGAATCCCGCGCAGAAGTTCTACGCGGTGCAGTTCCATCCTGAGGTCCATCACACGCCACAGGGCACGGAGATCCTGCGCAACTTCGTCTTCGACGTTTGCGGCGTGAAGCCAAATTGGACGCCGCAGAGCTTCATCGACGAGACCATCACGAACGTTCGTCAGACTGTGGGCAAGGGGCGCGTGATCTGCGGGCTGTCAGGCGGAGTGGACTCTTCTGTTGCCGCCGAGTTGGTGCATCGCGCAGTCGGCGATCAGCTCACCTGCATCTTCGTCAACAACGGAGTGCTGCGGAAAAACGAGTTCATCAACGTGCAGAAAAATCTGCGCGAGAAGCTTGGCCTCAACATCGACGCGGTCGATGCCACCGAGCGCTTCCTCAGCGAATTGGCGGGCGTCACCGATCCCGAGAAGAAACGTAAGATCATCGGCAATGAGTTCATCGCGGTCTTCGACGAAGAGGCGCACCGCATCGAGCAGCTGCACGGCAAGGTGGAGTGGTTGGTGCAGGGCACGCTGTACCCCGACGTGATCGAGTCGCGCTCGGTGCGAGGGCCGTCGCAGACCATCAAGAGCCATCACAATGTTGGCGGGCTGCCGGAGAAGATGAAGCTCAAGCTGATTGAGCCGCTGAAAGATTTGTTCAAGGATGAGGTGCGCAAGATCGGACGCGACCTTGGAATGCCGGAAGACATTCTGCAACGGCAGCCGTTCCCCGGGCCGGGCCTGGCAGTGAGGATCGTCGGCGAGGTGACGGCGGAGCGCGTTGAGCTGCTGCAAAATGCGGACGAGATCGTGGTCGCCGAGATCAAGCGCGCGGGGCTGTATAACAAAGTGTGGCAGTCCTTCGCGGTGCTGCTGCCCGTGATGTCGGTCGGCGTGATGGGCGACATGCGAACCTATGCCTACACCTGCGCGGTCCGGGCGGTGCACTCCGAGGACGGCATGACCGCCGACTGGGTCCCGCTGCCGCACGAGGTGCTAAAGACCATCTCCAGCCGAATTGTGAACGAAGTCAAGGGAATCAATCGCGTGGTCTACGACGTCACCTCCAAGCCGCCGGGCACGATCGAGTGGGAGTAAAAGGAGCGATGTCCTCGTTGCGACTGCGCGGTCCCCATCCTCGCGTCCGGCTTTGTGGGGGGATTGAAAATGTTCCACGTGGAACATTTTTTCTGTCTGTAAGCTATTGTTTATAATACACTTATTACGCACCATCTTAGTGTGGTAACTAAGGTCCTCGATGCAAGTAACCTAGCTGCCGCGACTCCTGCAGTCGCCAAGCCAACCCGCGGCAATTCGCCCCTACTTTAGTAAATTTACTTGACTGTATTGTATGTTGATAGAATTGTTTCCGTCATGAACACCCCAGATGCGTTCTTCGAAAACGTTGGCATTCCGGTCCTGCTCCGTCACGCGCGCAACACCTACGGCTCGGCCATGCGTCGAGCGTTGGCCGACGCGGGATACGACGATATCCCCGGCAACGGCCTCTACCTGATCGGCGGTCTGGCGCTCGACCGCGCCGACATTCCGCTCGGCCAGCTTATCCGCGAGCTTCGCATCTCCAAGCAGGCGGCGGGTCAGCTTGTCGACACGCTGGTCACGCGCGGCTATCTGGAGCGCTCCATGGACAAGGACGACCGCCGCAAGCTAACGGTCGCTCTCACCGAGCGTGGGCGGGCCGCCGCGGCGACGCAGGCCGCAGCGCGCGAAAAGGTCGACGCCGAACTCCTCGCCAGCGTGGGACAGGATGATCTCAACCGCACGCGCCGAACCCTCGCCGTGCTCTGCGACATGGGCCATCAGACAGAGTGCGCCCCGGATGACGAGTCCTAGTAGCTCTTAGCTCTTAGCTCTTAGCTCTTAGCTCTTAGCTCTTAGCTCTTAGCTCTTAGCTCTTAGCTCCTTTCGTTTCAAAACTGTCATCCCGACCGAGGGCTTCAGCCCGAGAGGAGGGACCTGCTGTTCCGTTTAACGGAGTAACTCTCGACACACGGCAATTCACTAATCGTCCTAGGCGCGCCGGGACGGAGTAGCCGAAGGATCCAGCCCGCCAGGGCGGAACAAAAGTAGCCCAGGACGTGAGTCCTGGGTAAGCTGCTCTGTGAATCTCGAGCCGGCTTCAGCCGGCGGCACAATTCCGTCCTGGCCGCGACTGAATTCATGCGCGTCCATCCTGTCAGCAAGTGCAGCGGAACGGTCGGGGCGTCCGGCAAAACCAGCGCCGTAGGCGCGACAGAAGATAGCCCAGCCTACCGGTAGGTCTTCTCGGAGCGAATGAGGATGGCGGAAATCGCTACTGCGCTTGTCTTGTGGTCTACCGTGAAAATAATTCGATACTGTCCCACGCGCTTGCGATAACGTCCTTTCCACTCCCGGCCTTGCAGTGCTTTAACGTCCCCGGCAAACGGATTCCCTTCCATCTCGTCGATGGCACGTTCGATGCGCACCTGCCGGTCGCGGGGAATTCGTTTCAGGTCCTTCTCCGCAGCCGCGGAAAGCTCAATGGCCCAGGTCATGCTTTATTGTCCGCCACGGCTTTGAGCGGCCGGCTTTCAGCTGGGCCTCGCCCTGGCGCACCTTTGCGGCCTCGCTTTTGGTAAGAACCTCGCTCACATCCACTAACCGCTTGGGCTGTATTGCCAGGCGACCGCGCTCAACCGTCATTTCGAGAAAATCACCTTCTCGAAGCTGCAGGGCATCGAATACCGCCTTGGGAATTACCACCTGGCGTCGCTGGCCGATGCGGCTGACGGCAGCGGTCTCTGCTGAATTTCTGATAGACATACTTTCAGCATAGCGGATAAGCTGCGGCTGTTCAAGTTCCTCACCGTCTGTAACAGTCCCTCCGCCCGGGTGCCCCGTGCAAGCGGAGCTTGAGCAGGTCCTTCCTTCCATAAACGAAAGACCCCACTCCAAGCCAAAGCAAGGCCTGGAATGGGGCCACTCTTACAGGGCGGACAATTAGGCGGCATTCCAGAGACCGCGGCCCATCGCCCTAGTACAGCCGGAAGTTCACTTCGACGTTGACCTGCACGGCCACCGGCTGACCATCCTTCAGCGCTGGATAGAAGCGCCATTTCCGCACGGCTTCTTCGGCCTTTTCGTCCAGGCCCATCCCCAAAGAGCGCGCCACGCGAACCTCGTGCGCACGGCCATCGGCGCCGATCACCACCCAAAGCACCACCGTCCCTTGATACTTTGCCTGGCGAGCCTCTTCGGAGTATTCGGGGTCAGGATCATAGATCACCCGCGGAGCGCTGACCCCTCCGCCCACGCGATAAACTCCCCCGCCATATCCTCCACCGTGGCCGGCTCCTACGCCGGGACCGCTTCCGGCACCTACGCCACCGCCATCACCCGAGCCAATCCCGCCGCCGGAGCCAGTGCCGTTTGACGGTGGCCCCAGTATTCCGGAGAGCGGATCGCCGAGGTTAGCTGTCTGCGGCAGCTTGATATCGGGTGGCCCAACTGCAGTTGGTGCAACTGCCAGCTTCGGATTGTCATTTCGGATGACGATCGCAGGAGGCGTGATCTGCTCGCGCGCAAACCGCGGAGCGCTTCCCTTCGAGGCCGCCAATGCGTCGCGATCGCCACCGCCACCGCCTCCGCCGGCTTTGTTCTTGCCGACCGGGGGCAAATATTCGCTCACGCCGCCGACGAGGGAAACGACCTGCTGCTTTATCTGCTGAGGATGGCCGGCAACCCAAACGCTGAACGCCAGAACGATTGCAATCACGGCGGCGTGCAGAAGAGCCGACACCACAAAGTTAGATCGCTGGACCGGATAGTTGCCATATCCTGCACCGAACAGGGTCGGCAGAATCTGCTCTTCAGCACGATGTTTTGCCGCACCTCCGGGAATCGCGACCAGCGTGCTTCGTTTCGGTTGGCTTGCAGTGCTGTGCAGGCGCGCCGCCTCGTTCTGCAAATCAAGACGGAGGCGAGCGCGGAATTGTGGTCGCGGCATCTGGCGCAACGTGCTTGCGACTATCAGCAGTTCGCTCACCGCGGGATCGAGCTGCCCGGCGTTGGTTGCGCGACTGCGGAGTATGTCGTCCACAGCGTTGTCGAGTTGTTCGTAGATCGCCTGGCCACTCATTTGTTCTCTCCCATGCGAATTCGCAGGCTCTGGAGCGCGCGAAACTGCAATTGCTTTACGGCTCCTTCGCTTCGCTTCAGCTCGAGCGCAATCTCACGAATGCTGCGCTGCTCTATAAAACGCCGCATCACGACCATCTTCTGATCGGAGGGCAACTCCTCAAGCAATTGCGCCAGCATGACGCGGCGCTCGGTCCCATCCTCCGCCCCGGCTTCATCGAGGTCGCTGTCGGAAACTTCCTGGCGCCGCGCGCGCCGCCGCCAGCGGTCTGCAATCGCGTTCGAGGCGATCCGCAATAACCAGGCGATAAACGGCGCGCCTCGCCATTCGAATTGCGCTATGTTGGCCAATGCCTGATGAAAGACCTCGGCGGTCAGGTCCTCGGCCTCGGCGCGATCGAAGATCCGCGACGCCACGAACGCGTAGACCCGATCGAAATTGTTCTCGTACAGCTCGCCAAAGCAGCGCGGATCGCGCTGGGCCGCTTCGATCAGAAGCCGTTCGTCGGTTTCAGCCTCGACAGCTTTCAAAACCATCTCCGGCATTACGCCTTTCATACAGCTAAACCGCAGGGAACGAGGAAAGGTTACGCTTCGCCCCAAAATTACTCCACGTTGTATGGCTCAGAGCCGATGCCTGACGGCCTGTTGCGTCCCGTCCTTCTCGCCCACTGTTGGCGATAGGGCGCCGTGAGCCCCACTTATTCGCGGTTTTCGAATGAGTGGGAGCCGCGCGAAGGCTCTGCACTCCCTTACCCAATCACATTACCCCTGTGATATGCCTCATACCTGAAAAGTGCTGCTCTGTGATACATAAGTATGTAACGCAAGCCGGCCGCAGAGCCGGCACGAGCCAACTATGAGCCATTCCGTTCGGCGGAGCACGGGCTCCGCACTTCCGTTTCGCCGGCTAAAGCCGGCTCAGGAGAGAAACAACCTGCTTAGACGCTGGCCTAAA
>JBEKXQ010000034.1:0-39956 GCA_049511915.1 Candidatus Korobacteraceae bacterium | reverse complement strand
GATTGTTCCGGAGTGGGCGCGAGGCCTTCGCCAGTCTCGGCGTTGTAGTCCTCGTGCATCGATCCCCACCTCTGGATGTCGGCGAGGACCATCCTGCCGAGAATGCCTGACAACTCTGCGGCCTCTTTGTCGAAGCCGTAGCGCTTGAGCGAGATGTAATTCAGGTAGTTCGCGTTGATCCAAATCGGCCCCTGCCAGTTGGAATAGGGAACGATGATGGCGGCGTTGTTGTAGTCAGGATCTTGTTTGCTTAGGCTGCGAACTCCGTAGGGCGCGAGCATGTAGTCTTTGTTCCACAGATAGCGGCGGATCATATCCTTCGCGCTTTTCTCCGGCAGGATGTCGTCGATGAGGGGAACGAAGTTGGAATAACTGATGCGCTTGACCGGTTTGCCGGTGTCGCGGCGGATGTTGTAGAACATCGTTTCTTGCGCGAACCACATGTGTTCGAGCATCGCGGCTTTCAGATCGGCGGCCTTCTTGCGATACTCCGCAGCCTCGTCCGGCTTGCCCAGTTTGTCGGCCAGTTGCGCCATGGCCTTGTACTCGCGGAACTGGAAGGTGCTGATGTCGGTGGCCAGGATGGCGCTCTTGTCGTTAGGATTGTTGGTCAGCGCGACGTTGTTGTCCGCGCCCGATGAAATCGCGTTCTCCCAGAAGAAAAGTCCGTACTTGGGATCGAATTGGGTTTGCTCGCGATAGACGACAACTTTGCGCAGGCTCTCCCAGATGGGCCTCACCCACTGATAGTCGTTCAGGCGTTCCGATGCGATCACCGCGCCTTGCGCCAGAAATGGCTTCATGGCGAACTTGCCCATCAGCGGACGCGGGCCCTTCGTGGTGATGCAACCGGCAACGTAGCCGTCCTGATCGATGGCTCCGGCGAAATCCAGCACCCACCACTTCAGATACTGCGGCTTACCTTGTTGCGCCAGGTGCGAGCCGATGAAGAAGCCGTCCCAGTCCCACATCTGCTTGTAGTAGCCGGCGGGAATGAGGTAGTCGTACTTGATGAAGCCTTCGGCGGGACGAATCGACTGCGGCTCGAGCTTGGCATAGGCAGCAGAGACGTCGGTGAGCGTCTGCGCGAGGCTGGCTGGCTTGTCGGCGGAGTGGACGGTTCCAGCTAATGAGAGCAACAGCGGAAGAAGGAATGAGAAACGGATGGATCGTATGATCATGTACAACATTGTCCCAGAAACGGAGGATGTCGGCGCGCAGTCGCCCAAGTTGTAGAATCGTGCGATGGTCGTTGTTAAAGGAAGAGCATGAAAGCCGCTGTTCTAACCACTCCTGCAGACATCAACCAGCGTCCGCTTCGCATCGAGGACGTTCCGCAGCCGGCGCTCGAACCGGGTCACGTCGTGCTGAAGGTTCGCGCCTGTGGGGTTTGCCGCACCGATCTGCATATTGTCGAAGGCGAGTTGCCGCCACGACTCAATCACGTCATTCCTGGTCACCAGATTGTCGGCGATGTAGTTGATGGCGCTACGGCAGCGCTTCCCGCCGGAACGCGAGTTGGAGTTTCGTGGGTTGGCGGCACCGATGGCACTTGCTGGTACTGCAAGCATCAGATGGAAAACCTCTGCGACGCGCCGACGTTCACCGGCTACAGCGTGAACGGTGGTTATGCGGAGTATGCGCTGGCGCGCGCAGATTTTGTATTTCCGCTACCGCCGGAGCTGGACGACTTGCACGCTGCGCCGCTGCTTTGCGCCGGCATCATCGGCTTTCGCAGCTTACGAGTTGCTGGAGTCGAACGTGGAGAGCGGGTCGGGTTATTCGGATTTGGCGCATCGGCGTCCTTGGCGATTGAGGTGCTTCGTGCCTGGAAGTGCGATGTATACGCTTCCACACGAGGAGCTTCCCATCGCAAGCTGGCGGAATCGCTTGGGGCAAAGTGGGTAGGAACCGAAACCGAAAGGCCCCCGGTCGAACTTGACCGTGCCGTGACCTTCGCCCCGAGCGGGGATGTTGTGGTGGCCGCGCTGGCAAGTCTGCGCAAGGGCGGAGTGGTGGCGATCAACGCGATCCACCTCGACCATATTCCGCAATTTGACTATGACAGCCTGCTATGGGGCGAGCGTCAGATCCGCAGCGTTGCTAACATGACCCGCGCCGACGCTCGCGACTTCCTGAAGCTTGCAGCCGAAATCGACGTGCGACCGAAGGTCACCTCGTTTTCGTTGGATCAGGCCAATGAAGCTCTGCTTGCGGTCAAACAGGATGCGATCGATGGCGCAGCGGCGATCCTACCGTGAGCGATGATTGCAGCTCGTGGAGGCCTGCATCTCGAGAGACCTTGCGCGGCTCGCTATTGGATCGCCGGCTTGTTGAAGCCGGGCAGATCCACCATGCGGCCGGCGGAGACGTCCCAGTACTCGGCTTGCTGCACGGCAATCTTCATGAGGATAAGGTTGGGATCATCCAGCCCGCCGGCGAACCAGGATATGTAGGTGGGATTCCACAACTCCTTGGCTTTGACGTGGTCCCGCACCAGTTCGCAGAAGCCACTGACGGAAACGTAGCGCTGGGCCGCGTGATCGGCGAAGGAGACATTCACGCGCTGGTTGCTTCTGGCGGCCTCAACCTTCTCGGTGTTGCTGCCGGAGATAAACCAGAGCACACCGGAGGGATCGACGCCATGGGCCGCCATCGGGCAACTGTGCAAGCTGCCGTCCGGACGAATCGTGGTCAAGATGGCCAATTCAATGCCCGAGATCAGCTCGTTCAATCGGGCGGCGGGATTATAGCTTTGTCCCATGTAAGCTCCTGTAAGGTTTATTTGGTATTAGGGGCACACCGACGTAAGGCTTGGGATGCCGGTCAACTTCACAACGCCACAGTCTCGTTCAAGAACGTGTCATCCGCCAGAAGTCGCGGCGACGATGTCGGCAGCGACGTCGTCCGGCTTCCACGCGTTCCCTGAGTATACCTTGAGCACTTTTCCGTCCTTGCCAACCAGCACCGTGCTGAGGCCGTGCACGATCTGCCCGTCTTTGGTGTTGTAAGCCAGCCCAAAGAAGTTGGCAGCTTTGCGGACCTGCTCGGGTGAGCCCGAAGCGAACTGCCAGTGCTGGAAGCTGGGATCGACGCGACCCACGTAACCCTCGCCGTAGCTGCGCAAGGCCGCAGGCTTGTCATGCTCGGGATCGATGCTGATGCTGAGAAGCTGCGACTCCGCGAACGCTTTCGGATTCTTTTGCAACTGCCGCAGGACCTGGGCGAAGTTGCTGCTCATGCGCGGGCAGTAATCGGGAAACGGGCAGCGCGTGTAGATGAACGTCAGCAGCAGTAGCTCTCCGTGAAATTGCTTCAAATGGATGGCTTCACCGCTTTGATTGATCAGGGTGAAGTCGGGAACTTCGTCGCCAGGCTGCGGGATGCGTAATTGCGAAGTTCCATCGCCCGCCGTATCGCTTCCCTTGGAGAAGCTGATGTCCTGAAGCTCCGCGCGATCGCTGACGACCAGCGTAGCGTGGATCTGATCGCCGGGCCCAATCGCGCGGAAGACCCAGTCATTGCCGCTGCTGACGAGGTACGGCATGGTCATGGCTTCCATGAATCCGGGGATGTCCCCATGTGCAATCGTGAGCTCATGATTTGCGGCATCGACTGCCACGACGCGGCCTTGCAGTTCATAACGCTTCGCAGCGGGTTGCTGGGAGCACCTCGCAAGGAGCATGAGCGCGATTGCGACACAGGCCAGGAGATAGCGTCGCCGTAGTGGACGCCGCGTGCGAATATGCATAACAAATTATTGTAGAGCAGCGTTGGTCAGGCCGCGTCGGGATGATGAGACAGGCTCGTCTGTGAGGCGGCTACCTCGATGTCGATTTCATTTGCGCCCGCCGTTGCTTGGCCCAGCCTTCCTTCGTGATCTGACGGCCGCGGCCGATAGCCAGCGCATCTTCTGGGACGTCGTCGGTGATACACGAAGCCGCGCCGATATAGGCTCCGCGTCCGATGCGGACGGGAGCGACGAGGGTGCTGTCACTGCCAATGAAGGCGTCGTCTTCAATTACGGTCTTGTGCTTGTGCACGCCATCGTAATTGCAGGTGATGGTGCCAGCGCCGACGTTAACGCCTGCGCCAATTTCGGAGTCGCCCAGATAGCTCAGGTGGTTGGCTTTCGATCCTTTGCCCAGGCGCGTCTTCTTGGTTTCAACGAAGTTGCCGACGTGCGCATCCTCACCGATATCGCTTCCCGGCCGCAGATGCGAGTACGGTCCCAGTTGCGCGCGGTTGCGCACGACCGAATCTTCCAGAATGCAACCGGGCTGAATCAGGACGTTGTCGCCGATTTCGCAATTGGTGATGACAGAGTACGAACGGATGCGGCAATCGGAACCGATTTTGGTTTTGCCGATGAGCTGCACGAACGGCTCGATCACGGTATCCGTACCGATCTCGACATCGGCGTCGATATCGCAGCTGTCGGGGCGGAAGATAGTCGTGCCGGCCAGCATCAGCTCATGCGCTTTCTTAGCTCGAAGCTGAGCATCAAGCTGGGCTAGTTCCATGCGGGTGTTGACGCCCAGTACTTCGTGGGAATCCTCCGCCGGCAGCGCCAGCACCTTCTTCTTGGATTTTCGCAGCAGCTCGGCAATGTCGGTCAGATAGTACTCATGATGGGCGTTGTCCGAACGGAGCTCGCCGATGTGCGTGTACAGAGGCTCCGTCGCAAAGGCGTAGATACCGGAGTTGATCTCCCGACGTTCGGCCTCTTTTCCGTGGAGGGCCTTTTGTTCGACAATGCGTTCGACCTCATCGGTTTCCTTGCCTTTAATTACACGGCGGAAGACACGTCCATAACCGGTGGGATCGGGTGGCTCGGCAGTGAGGATCGTCATCGCGGCTTTGTGTGAGGTGTGAAAGTCACGGACGCGTGCGATCGTCTTCGGCGCGATGAGTGGAACATCGCCGGAAAGTACCAGCACGTGCTCAAAGCCACGCAGCACCTCGCGAGCTTGCATCATGGCGTGTCCGGTTCCGCGCTGTTCGCTTTGCAGCACGAAGCCGATGCCGGTGGCTTCCAGAGCGGCCCGCACCTTGTCGGCTTCGTGCCCGATGATGGCAAAGATGCTCTCTGCGGGCACAACCTGCATTGCGGCGGCGACTACGTGAGCCAGCAACGGCTTGCCGGCAATTTCGTGCAGTACTTTGGGATGGCGCGATTTCAGGCGCGTGCCTTTTCCGGCGGCGAGAATTGCAATGGCGAACGTGGAGCGCTTGTTCTTCGCGGGATTTGCGGAGGCGGTTTTGGGCATTTGCGTTAGGACCAGATATCCCATTTCATCACAGAGACACCGAGCGCACAGAGAATTAATTTCAAGTCTTTCGTGCTCTCACCGATCGCCGAGGTGAAAGACTGTTTGTGACTTTAGAAGGCCAGATCGCACCACAAACTCCACGGAGTTTGATTCTTGAATTCTCTGTGCCTCTGTGGTGATTATTGCTTTACGTGTAATGCCGCTACGGGCGAGTCGCGCAATTCCATCATAAGCCGCAGCAGGTCTTGCGCGACACGATGGGTGTCGTGGCGGGCGATCAGGCCCTCAGTGGGATGTTCCTCTTCCGTCAGGTATTCGCCAAGCACAGGTTTCACGCCGAGTGCCTGAATCCGGTCGACATCGGCTTCGATCTGCGACTGCCGCTTTTCCGCATATTTGGCTGCCAACTCGGGCGACGCCGGCGTGCGATTCACCAGTGCGTAATCGAAGAACTCGTGCCGGGCGTGTTTGTAGAGAGCGCGGATGTGGTCTGAGGCCGTCAGGTCGAGGCTCTCGTTGGCCTGCGTCATGAGGTTGCACACGAAGACCTTCACCCCTGGCGAGCTGGCGATTGCCTGGGACACATTGTGCACCAGCAGATTCGGGACCAGGCTTGTGAACAGCGAACCCGGTCCAATGGTAATGAGGTCGGCACTCTCAATAGCCTCCATGGCCTTGGGCAGCGGCTCTGCGTCGTCAGGCGTCATGCGAAGCTCAACGATGCGGCGATCGCTGGCGGTAATGCTAGTTTCGCCGCGGACCACAGAACCGTCGTCCATGACGGCGTAGAGTTGCGCATTGCTGGTGGTGGCTGGATAAATGTGACCGCGCGTGGCCAGAATCGCGGAGGAGTGCTCGATCGCCTGGTTGAAATCGCCACTGATGGCAGTCATGGCCGACAGAAACAGGTTGCCAAAGCTATGTCCGCCGACTCCCTCGCCCGACGGGAAGCGATACCGGAAAAGCCGCGAGAGCAGCGCTTCCTCTTCCGAAAGCGCCACGATGCAGTTGCGTACGTCGCCTGGGGCAGGGAGGTTCAGCTCTTTGCGGAGACGGCCGCTGGAGCCGCCGTCGTCGCTGACGGTGACGATTGCCGATAGATCAGAGATGTTTGGTAAAGCTTCCGGCTCAGCGTTTTCCACTGAGGAGCTAACATAATGCTTTAAGCCGCGCAGCAGGGTCGACAGGCCAGTGCCACCACCCATCGCCACAACCTTGAGGGGACGCGCTTCGACGGAACTTTGGTAACTTGGCATGGTCGGCTCGAGTTACGAACTCTAATAGCGCCACTTATCAGGTTCGATTGCGGCTTCGGCGCTGGAGTCAGGATAGAGCAGTTCGGTAAATCTTGGATCGTCGGCCAGATTCTTAAAATCCGAGTCGTTGCGCGCCTGATAACGGTTTGCCGGATTGAGCCGGATGGATTCGCCCAGGTTGCTGAGGGCCTCGGGAAAATGGCCGGTAAGGCAATTCAGGGCAGCCATACCGTACCAGATGAAATCCAGCTTAGGAGAGCTCTTGGTCAGCAGGTCGAAGTTCTCTCGCGCGGTCACATAGTCGCCCAGGTTCATGAGCGATACCGCGTAGTCATATTGTTCCTCGGCCGTCTTGAAGGTGTTGGAAGCCCGGCTCATCTGCTGGTTGCAGCTGTGCAGGTGTACCGACGCTCGGTCAGCGAGCTCAGGACTCGGACCGGCGACTACTTTCTCAAAATAAGCCTTCGCCTTGTCATATTTGTGGCCTTGAAGAGCCTTCAGGCCCGCCTCGTAGTTTTGCACAGCGTGTGAAAAACGCGGATCCTCCGAGACTTTCATTGGCCTGGCACCTCGACCTGATTGTTCGAAGCCTGCTGCTGGCACGGGTCTCTTTGCCTTCATGCTCTTGGGAGTGCTTCCTTTAACGTTTTCTATGGCTTTCTTCTTCATCCGGTAAGCTACCCTCACATCAGTGCGATAGAGAACTACTCCGGGCTGTGGAAAACCCCGAAATCTCGTGCAGGCGGTTGCGCTGAGTTATAACCGGAACTCGGGAGATTCGTCAACCCACCTTTGTGAGTACGACTGCCCAGTTCGCTAGTTGCTCTTTGCTTCCGACTCCAGGTCGATGGCTTTCCAGTCTCCCCGTATGATGCCGGCCCGGATCTGGGTCGGAGTTTTCTTGAGCTTGGTTTGCTCGTAAGCGTAGAAAACTTCCTTCATACAAAGCCCGCAGTGCGCCCCGTGCGTGGTCTCGAAGCAACTGTGTAAGCTGTTGTGCCCGATTCGGTCGCAGTAACAGTAGCACGGCATCTGGTAAATCACATCCGGGATCTTGGCCGCCAACTCGTAAGCGCGAACCTGATAGGGATACTGGAAGGCTTCACCCTTCCACTGGTCCCTTGGGAGAATGGGCAATGCGTCGCCGGGCTTCAGCGGCCCCTTGTTGAACGCAGGCACGTGGTCTCCCTGGGCCAGGCAAACCACAGCCAGCAGGGTGACGAATAGCAACAGCGCTGACTTCTTCATGGAGGAAAAATCCTTGCGATGCATTGTATCGGAGAATGGGCAACGCCGCACAAAGGGCTCAGCAATCGCCGGCACACCTGTTTGCTCCGAAACCTGCGATTCGCTAATTCGCGAATTTGGCAGAGGGCGCGGGTTCTTCTTGACCCTCAAAGGGCGGGAGCGCATAATTGCGCCGCGTTTGACTTGTGAATCCTGCAGGCGCAGCTTTTAGGTTCGCGGGGCATCGGCTTGAGGGTTAGGAGGCATTGTTATGGCGGAAGAGGTACGTAAGCGGATTGGCGATTACGAAATCGTCCGCGAGTTGGGCCACGGAGGAATGGGGCAGGTTTACCTGGTGCGCAACGTGATCTCGGATCGCGTCGAGGCCATGAAGGTCCTGCTTCCCGACTTGGCGCAGCAGGGTGACTTGGCGAATCGCTTCATGCGCGAGATCAAGCTGTTGGCCAGCTTGGAGCATCCCAACATCGCCCAGCTCAGGACCGCGTTCACGGCTGAGAACCAGTTGGTGATGATCATGGAGTACGTGGAGGGCGATACCCTAGCCCATCGTCTGGAGCGAGGAGCGTTTTCCACCACCGATGCCTTGGACTACATGGGACAGGTGTTGACCGCTCTCAGCTACGCTCACGGGAAAGGCATCATTCATCGCGACATCAAGCCCGCCAATATGATGCTGACACCCCAGGGCGTGATCAAGCTGATGGACTTTGGCATCGCGCGCTCGACCCAGGATCTGGGAATGACCGTCACGGGAACGACGCTCGGGTCAGTGTGCTATATGTCTCCCGAACAGGTGAAATCGGAGCCTACCGACGCGCGTTCCGACTTGTACTCTGCCGGCGTTTCGCTCTACGAAATGGTGACGGGGCACACCATGTTCAGCGCGACCAGCAGTTTTTCCATCATGGAAGCGCACGTAAAAGAAACTCCCCATCCACCGATCGAGCTGCAGCCTAATCTTCCCAAGGCGCTCAACGACATCATCGTGATGGCGGTGGCCAAGGATCCGGCACAGCGCTTCCAGACTGCCGACGCCTTTCGCAATGCGCTGTCGCAGGTGGGCGTCTCAGCAGCGGCCGCGGCAGTGGCAGCGCCTCAGCAACAACCGATTCCCATGCCGTTGCCACAGCCGAAGGCAACAACCCCGCCGCCGATTCCCGCGGCCACACCTGGTTCCCAGCAGGAAGGCTGCGCGGTACTGCAGCCACGACCAGCCGAGCCCGCCCGTCGACACATCGGCTGGATACTGGCTGCTGCCATCGTGATTCTGGTGGCGGTCTTCGGCGGCACGCAAGTGTATCGCTCGCACACACAGAACTCTACTGCGGCACCCGCAGTTGAGCCGGGTGCGAACCCCGTTCCACCAGCCATGTCGAATCAAGCAGCGCCGCCGGCCTCGGATTCGTCAGCCGCTCCAACCGAGTCAGCTGCCGCAGCTCCCGCACCACTAGCTGCCGCTCCAGCCAACCCGGCTGCGCTTCCGCGCAGTATGAAAACCCATCAGGATGCCAATGCGGCGTCGCAAGGAGCAGCCCCAGCTGAGTCGGGGCCTTCGGCGGAGGAAATTGCCGCGCATAAGAAGCTGATGGACGACATGGAGACGGAGACCGACCATCTTGATAGCCGGGCAGCCGCGGTGGAGAGCAGCCTGGATGCACTGGAGCAACAGATGCATCAGAACGGCCTTGGTTTGCGGGGCGACGTCGTGGCCTCACGGGCCAACATGCGCAGCGACTTGGCGAAGGCCAAGCAGGCGCTGGAGGGGTCGGATACCGACCGTGCTCGGAAGTTTCTGGACCAGGCGAACCACGAGGTCGAGAAGCTGGAAGCTTTTCTCGGCCGGCGATAGCGTAAAGCAGTGCTGTCCTTACTGCGCGGAACGAAACTATAATGAGGGCTGATCGTCTAACCAATTAATATGACTTCCCACTCCGCGCAAGAGAATTCAGCCGAAGCAGGTCCTCCAACTCGGCATCAACTGACGGAAAGCGCGGAGAGCGCTCCAGCGCAAAAACGTAATCGCGTTGCCTCGGGCTGGCTGCGAGACGTTATCATCTCGCTGGCGGTTTCGGCCTTCTTCATCATCTTTCTGTACCAGCCGGTGAAGGTGGAGGGTACCAGCATGATGCCGACGCTGCAGGACCAGGAGCGCGTCTTCATCAACAAGTTCGTCTATAAATTGGAGCCGATCGAGCGCGGAGATGTGATTGTGTTCCGCTATCCGCGCGATCCTGCCAAGAGTTACATCAAGCGCGTAATTGCCGTGGCAGGCGACAGTGTCAGGATCGAAGCCGGCGTCGTGTTCGTCAATGGCCATCGCCTGTCCGAGCAGTACCTGCCGCGAATGTACGAAGACGTGCGCTCCTATCCGGACACCGTGGTGCCGCCGCATTGCTACTTCGTACTGGGAGATCACCGAAACCTCTCCAATGACAGCCGCGATTTCGGCTCCGTGGATGAAAGCTTCATCTATGGGAAGGCGGTTTTCGGTTATTGGCCCTTCGCCAAGCTGGGTACGCTGCGGTAGCCAGACTTCCGCTTCTCGCTATTCGCCTTTCCTGCAATGCTCTTGCTCCCAGTCGCGGGGCAGATCTAACGCTCGCCGAACCTCGCTTGGAATGTACACCGCCCCTCCGCCAAAACGAAGACCTGCCTCGCTATAAGCCAAAGACTTTTTGGTTGCCTGTTCCGGAAATTGCATAAAGAAATTTTTGCAGGAGACCGTGGACACGAAAACCGCAACTAATTTCCTGTAACTCGGTTTCTTAAGAGTAGCAGTAAGTGGGAACTCAAATTTGCAAACTAGACGGCGCATACGCTGTCGAATTCAGACGCCTGGCCGGGCGATGAATGATAACGAAAGGGAAAACAATGGCTCGGTTTTGTAGTGGTCGGTTGTTGGTGATAGCTCTCGTCCTGGTCGCGCTCTCGATGTCTCTGAGCGCGCAACTCGTTATTTCGGTGGGCATTGCACCCCCTCCATTGCCCGTCTACAGCCAGCCGATCTGCCCCGATGCCGGCTACATGTGGACTCCAGGGTACTGGGCCTATGGTCCCGACGGATACTTCTGGGTCCCTGGAACATGGGTATTGGCTCCGACGCCCGGTTACTTGTGGACACCTGGATACTGGGGATGGGGCGGATCTGCTTTCGTCTTCCACGCGGGATATTGGGGTTCGACCGTCGGTTTTTACGGCGGTGTTAACTATGGCTTCGGTTATACCGGCAACGGTTACTACGGTGGAGAATGGCGCAATGGAGCCTTCTTTTACAACCGGTCGGTGAACAATGTGAATGTCACTAACATCCACAACGTCTACAACACGACCGTGGTCAACAACACGACCGTGAACCGGGTCAGCTATAACGGAGGAACTGGCGGAATCACTGCGCGGCCCACGGCACAACAGGAAGCAGCCGCCAACGAGCGTCATATCGCTGCCACTAGCGCGCAGACGCAGCACGAACAAGCTGCCAGCCAGAATCGCTCCCTGTTAGCTTCGGAGAACCACGGGAAGCCGCCGATTGCGGCGACTGCCAAGCCCGGCTCGTTCAGTGGTGCAGGCGTGGTAGCTGCGAGAAATTCTACTGTGAATGTTCCCGCGACGCGGCCTGCGGCGGCAAACAACGCGGCGCGGCCGAATAATGCTAATACAGGGCGACCGGCGAACAACGCGGCGCGGCCATCGACAGCGAACAATGCTGCGCACCCCAACAACGTTCCGCATCCGCCTGAGGGACAGACAACGCCGCACCCGAGCACTGCGACCGTGCCGCATCCTCCCGCCGAGCGAACCACGCCCCGTCCAAGTACGGCTGAGACGTCGCGCCCGCCAGCGGAGCGCAGTACGCCACACCCGGCTCCGGCGCCAGCGCCCAAACAGGCTTCGCGGCCGCCAGCCCAGAGCCAGCCAGCTCAGCATGCCAGCCAGCCGCCGGCGGAACGCAGCGCTGCTCAGCCGCACCAGAGCGCTCCACGTCCACCTGCGGAGCATACTGCTGCGCCTGCGCCTTCGCGTCCGCCCGCAGAGCACGCTTCGGCGCCCCCACCCCGGAGCGAGCCTAAGAGCGAGCCTAAGAAAGAGGAGCCTCGGTAAGGACTATTCGCAGAACTTTGACTAGGTAGTCAACGACCCACTCAAGACAAAAGCTTGAGTGGGTCGTTTAATGTCGCCCGCAGCCTTGGCCATGGTAGGCCACGCCAGACGAGTGATTTAGAACCGCGATTTACGGCGTGATCTCGAACGCGACACCTTTACCATGCGCACCGCCTCCGGCAGCCGTTCCGTACAGATTGCCGCCGGAATCGAATGCCAGCCTGCACATCGGGCTAGCTCCGTCCTTTGCGCCGGTGAAATCGTGAAGTGTAGAGTATGTCCATTTACCGTTCGATTGCGTCAGCTTAAAGACCGATCCATACCCATAGCGCCCGTCGGCGTAAGTGGTCCCGTAGAGATTTCCGGAAGCGTCCATCAACAACTTGTCGTAGGGGCCGAGATTAATTCCGCCGGTCAGGCCGTAGAGAAAGTCGTAAGACCAGCTGCCACCCGAGGCAGCCATCTCAAACACGGTGCCAGCTCCGTTTGGACTGTGAACCGTGGTTCCATAGAGATTGCCGGATGCATCAAGGATCAACCCTCCTTGCGGAGAGGCTCCGTCTTCACCGTGGTACGCGAAGCCATGGACGGTGCTCTCCTTCCAGCCTGAACCCGACGGCGTCAGCTCGTATAGCGCGCCGTAACCATGCGGACCATTGTCCTCGAACACTCCGTAAAGGTTGCCGGATTGGTCGAAGACTACACCGCCCCAGGCGTACTCTCCATCGCCGTTACCTTGGGCTTGATAGAGAATGTTCTGTGTCCACGAGCCATTCGAAGGCGTCAGGCTATAAATCAGGCCCCTGCCTGGAGATCCTCCATTCACCGTCGTGCCATAAATGTTGCCCGCTTTGTCGAAGGTGAGTTCGCCTTGAGGATACGCTCCATCGCCGCCCGAAAAGCTATAGAGCACAGTCGAACTCCAGTCGAAAATGACGGTGGCTGGAGATTGTGCTGGCGGTCTTATGCTGTAAACCGTACCGCAACCGTGGTAATCGTTGGACTGAAGGCAAGAACCACCGCCGCCAGCTGAGGTCGAGCCGTAAAGAATGCCGTTCGGGCCGAACACCAGCTTGCCGGCCGGACCAGCGCCGTCACTACCTCCGGCAAAACTGTGGAGCGGGCTAAGCGTCCAGCCTGTCCCATCGTTGTCTAACAAGAACACGGTGCCGAAGCGGCCGGTACCGCCGCCGCCAAAGGTCGTTCCGTAAATGTTGTCATTAGCGTCGATGGTTACGCCCGCAGCCGGATAAGCGCCGTCCTGTCCGCCCGTGAAGTCGTGGATCACACTGAACGTTTGGCCCAGGGCCGTTTGCGTCATGGCAGCAATGATTGCGATAAGTACAAGCGCGACGAGTGATGCAGAGCATGCGCACCCCCTCAGACGCCAGCCACGACTACAGATCAAGTCTCGGAATTCCCCATGATTCGATATCAAAGTTGCTTCCTTTTCTCGGCCAGAAAATGCATAATCCGCCTCCATCCGTCAGCGTGCTCGCACAAACAGTTGGGAGAACCTGGCGATATCAGGCACGCAATCATGTCCCCAATTAGGACCCCATTGCGTTTGGTCATGTACTGAAAGTTACGAAGGTGCAAACGAACGACTGCACTTTCGTAACCGGCCGGATCACTGACAAATGAACCTCATTTAGTGTTACGAGGGTCTCCTGCACACACAATCGCGCCGGGATGCTTCCCGTTACATCAACTTCTACCGTGACCGGATCCCGCAGCAAGGGCTTGGTGCAGCTCTTCGATGCGGTGTGACTAAAACGGAGAGACGAAATAACAGTGGCAAGACAACGGGCCAAGTCGTGAAGTGACCAACAACATGATCGAAGTCGATTGATTGTCTATGAGCGGCTGGAATTCGGTCAAGGGCTTTGCGCGGTACTTGACCCTAGAAAGTAAATATTTATTGCTTATTCAAATACCTGCATCACTAAGGTCTGTTGCTAATGGCCTTTTCCGGCGGCTGATATCAGATAAAAGTCGAGATGCTGTAACTGGAAACCGCCAAACTGGATAACCTTGCGTCCGGGCAGACGATATTCCAGTTCAGCTTTGGTACCGGAGGCAGCCACGACGATGTGATCGCCGGCGGGAATTTCATTGCGCTCGTAGCTGGCTACAGGATGATTGCGGTAAAAGGCCAGGCCGTATTCAACGGCGGGCGGAACATCGTAAACCGCGATGTCTGGAATGCGGCCGATTTCGGTCTGCTGAAGTGACGCCTGCACCAAACGCTCCGATAGCAGGAAGTTGATCATGGGAGCTGTGCCGCGCAGAGTGAGCGAGAACGCGATTATCACGGGAACGAGAGTAGCGAAACGAAGTACGCGATAACCCTGGTTCTGCAGCGTGAACCACAGCATGACAATGGTCGCAATCACCAACGCCGCAGCCACAATGATCACACTCCGCGGCACAGCCAGCTTCAATAGCTTCCACGAAACGATAAACGAGGCGACAAGCATCGCCGCGGAAAGCAGTCCGTGCAGCAAGACCGTCCACATCGCGGGCTTCACGGCATCTTGTTCGCGACGGAAAATGAAATCGGCGAGCAAGATTGTGCCTGCGGGAATCGCCGGCAGAATGTATCCCGGCAACTTGGACTGCGAGAGCGAGAAGAAGACGATGGGCAGCAGGAACCAAAGCGTCAGGTAGGTGCGCAAGTCGTCTTGTCCGGGCGGTTGTTGCACTGAGAAGCGCCAGTCGCGGATTGCGTCGACGACGGCAGCCACAACGAAGACAGTCCACGGCACCAGCGCCAGCAGCGCTACCGGCAAGTAAAACCAGAACGGTTCGGGATGGTGATACAGGTTGCTGGTAAACCGTTCCAGGTTGTGTTGTAGAAAGAAGACGCGGAAGAAT
The DNA here is from genome assembly GCA_049511915.1 of Candidatus Korobacteraceae bacterium. Lineage (GTDB taxonomy): Bacteria > Acidobacteriota > Terriglobia > Terriglobales > Acidobacteriaceae > Bog-257. Next base: position 25,204 of record JBEKXQ010000034.1, on the reverse strand, counting down.
TCAGGGTTCGCGCGTTGCACCGCGATGAACCATGGCGCGGTGACCGCGAGGTAGAGCGCGATCCCGACCGGCCACAGCGTGCGCACCAGCAAGCGCCCGTCGCGGCGCAGAGCGGCGAAGGCGATGATGACGATTCCCGCAAGAAAGACGGCGACCGGCCCTTTCGCCAGGGTCGCCAGTGCGCAGAAGAAATAGAACCCCAGCAGCCAGTTTCGGCGCCCGCTTAGATACCAGCCATACCACGAGAGCATGGCTGCGGTGAACATCGCCGTCAACGGCATGTCAGTGGAAGCGCTGCGCCCGAAGCCAATGATGATAGCGGCAGATGCGGTGATGAGCGCCGCATCAAGCTGCATGCCGCGGCGGAAGTGGCGCGCCCAAACGTAGACGAAGATGGTCAGCAGCATCGACAAAACCGCCGACGGCAGCCGCGCAGCGACATCGCTGACTTCGCCTGCGCCTTTGTAGGCGATCATCGCGCACCAGTAATACAGCGGCGGCTTTTCCAGCCAGGGATGTCCGTAGAGGACGGGCGTGACCCAGTCGTGGCGCGCCAGCATTTCGCGCGCAACCTGGGCATAGCGCGGCTCGTCTACCCCCACCAGCCCAACCAGCTGCAGCCCAAGAATGAAAAGAAATCCGCAGAAGGCGAAAAGAGCAAGAGCATCGGTGGAGCGGCGGGCGCGTTCGCTAAGGTTGGGAGTTGGAGTCGGAGTCGGAGTCGGAGTCGGAGTCGGTCTCAAGATGTTTCTATTCTAGTGGGACTTTCAGGTTCTCATTGCACGTGCGAATCGTAGCCGCGAATGCGGAGTTGCGCGACCAGGCGCTCGGTGGCGACCGACAGCGGGCCATCGACCCCGCAACCGCTGGCACATTCGTGTCCGCCTCCGCCAAACGCTGCGGCCACGGCTGCCACGTTGACCAATCCTTTGCTGCGCAGGCTCACGCGGAAGTGACCATTGGGCTCCTCGCGGAAGAACAGCGCCACTTCAATACCCTGAATAGCAAGAGCGTAGTTGACCAGCCCTTCGCAATCTTCGTCGTTGGCTTCGCAGCGTTCCATGGTGGCGCGATCGACATGCATCCAGGCCAGCGTTCCGTCTCGGTGCAGACTGGTCAGCGCCGCACCCAGCAGGCGCATCTTCGATATTTGAGTAGAGAAGTAAACATTATGAGCGATGCGCACCGGATCGGCGCCACTGCGCACCAGTTCCTGTGCCAGGGAAAATGTCCGCTCACTGGTGCCGTGGAAGCAAAACGAGCCGGTATCGGTCAGCACCGCCGTATACAAGCAGGTTGCGACCTCCGGCGAGATTTTGACGCCGGCTTCGCGTGCCAGGCGGAAGATCATCTCCGCCGTCGCGCAAGCGTCGGGATCAATCCAGTTCACGTCGGCGAAGGGACGCGCGGTTGCGTGGTGATCGATGTTGATGAGGTAGTGCTGCTCCAGGCCGGTGAGGCGCGTGCGCGCGACGCTATCGCATTCCAGGATGATCACGGCCTCGGCTTCGGGAGCATGTTCGGTATCCACCAACACCGTGTCGGTGAAGGGAAGCGGGCTGTAGATGCCGGGCACACCGTCGCTGAGCACCACGCTTGCCTGCTTGCCCATGCTGCGCAGGATCTGCGCGCAGGCCAACGTCGATCCCACCGCATCTCCATCCGGACGGGCATGAGAGGTGAGAAGGAACCTCTGTCTGCGACCGATCTGATTGAGGACTTCGTTCAGCATGGGCCCTGTTCTAGCACTTGGCACTTAGCAATTGGCATTTAGCTGATGCTGCCGAGGTGAAGGCTTTGGCTAACTGCCAAATGCTAAGTGCCTCTTTTCCGCTTCTGAATTCTGTGCAACAGCTCTTCAATCCGCCCGCCATATTGCTCGGAGCGATCCAGCTCAAAGAAGATTTCCGGAGCCTGCCGCAGCCCCAGGCGCCGGGTCAGCTCGTGACGGATATAGCCACGGGCGGCGTTCAAACCCTCGATGCTTTGCCGGGCTTCATCCTCGTTCCCAGCGGCGACGACAAAGGCGCGCGCGGTCTTGCCGCCGGGGACCAAATGCAACTCGCTCAGGCTCACCAGGCCGATGCGCGGATCGCCCAGTTCGCCCTCGACCAGGGCGACGATCTCCTCCCGCAACGCCTCTTCCATGCGTTCGCGATGATATTTCTGTCCCCGGTTCTCCATATCTTTCGCTCCGTGCGCCGCGCGAAGGGGAACGTTAGAGCATACGCCTGTTGTTCAAGCTTGCGGTGATAACTATCACGATTCCCCAGTTAAATGATCGCCGAATTCCGTTTCATGAACGAAGTCCAGAAAGGAATCTGTAACCTCGCCGCCGCTGTTGTTGGCCACTCGCGTGGCGTGGCGCTCGACGTTGTGCATCAGGCCCTCGAGATATTCGCGGGAGCCAGAGATGCTGACTACGCCGAGAGTCGCGCGCTGCCAGGCGTCGCTCGGATCGAGTTCTGCCACGGCAACGTTGAAATGGTTACGCAGCCCGTCTTTGACGCTGCGGATGACCTGCCGCTTGTCCTTGAGGGAGTGCGCGCCCTCGATGCGAATCTCGAGCATGAGATACGCAATCATGGTTCGTTCCTGTTGCACAACGTCCCGGATACCGGCTCCTCTCTGCGGAGGATTCAGTTCCGGGACGCGATGTTCTTTGTGCCGGTGCTCCGGGGCTTCAAAATCAGATCCCTCGTCGGGCTGAAGCCCGTCTCGGGATGACAAAATTTAAAATAGTGCTCAAGGGCGCAGCTAAAGCTGCGCCCTTCGAAGCTCGCTATCGCTCACTGGCCACCAGCCAATGACCACTAGCTACTGCCCTACACGAACGCTTCGGCGGCGACGCGCTCGGTCACGAAGACCTCGATCACGTCCCCGACTTTGATATCGCCGTAGTTCGCGATCGAGATGCCGCATTCCATGCCGGTGCGAACTTCACTGACATCTTCCTTGAAGCGCCGCACCGATCCGATCTTGCCCTTGAAGACGACGACATTGTCGCGCAGCAACCGCACTTCGGCGTCGCGCTTGACCACGCCGTCGATGACGTAGCAACCAGCAATGACGCCTACCTTGGGAACACGGAAGGTGTCGCGCACTTCAGCACGGCCCAAATAGGTTTCCTTGACGATCGGCTCAAGCAGGCCGGTCATGGCGCGCTTGATCTCGTCCTGCAGTTCATAAATGATCGAGTGCAGACGGATGTCGACTTTTTCCTGCTCAGCCAGTTCCTGGGCCTTGCGTTCCGGCCGCACGTTGAAGCCGATGATGACGGCATTCGAGGCGGAAGCCAGCAGCACGTCGCTCTCGGTGATAGCGCCCACACTGGCACGCATGATGTTGATCTTCACGCGCTCGTTCGACAGCTTGGTGAGTACATCACTGAGCACTTCGATTGAGCCGCCAACGTCGCCCTTGAGAATGACGAACAGTTCCTTCTGGCCCGCGGTTTTCAACTGCTCGGCCAGGCCTTCGAGCGAGACGCGGGAGCTCTTGGCCAGCGTGGCTTCGCGCGCTTTGGCTTCGCGATATTCGGAGATGCCGCGCGCCTTCTCGCGGTCGGCGACGGCGACCAGTTGATCGCCAGCCTGCGGCAATCCCTCCAAGCCAAGAATCTCGACAGGAGTAGCCGGACCGGCGGATTCCAGCGCGACACCGCGATCGTTGAACATGGCGCGAACCTTGCCGAAGACGTTGCCGACGACGAAGTTGTCGCTGTTGTGCAGGGTACCGTTTTGGACCAGCACGGTTGCGACCGGGCCGCGTCCGCGGTCGAGCTTGGCTTCCAGCACGGTGCCGCTCGCCAGACGATCGGGTGAAGCTTTCAGGTCCTGAAGGTCGGCGACCAGGCAGATCATCTCCATCAGCAGATTGAGATTGGTCTTCTGCTTCGCGGACACCTCCACGAATACGGTGCTGCCGCCCCAATCCTCGGGCATCAAGCCACGATCGGCGAGCTGCTTCTTCACACGCTCGGGTAAGGCGTCGGGCTTATCGATTTTATTGACCGCGACGATGATCGGCACGGCGGCTGCCTTGGCGTGATCGATGGCTTCCAGCGTCTGCGGCATGACGCCATCGTCAGCTGCGACCACCAGCACCACAATGTCGGTGACCTTCGATCCGCGAGCACGCATGCGGGTGAAGGCTTCGTGACCCGGGGTGTCGAGGAAAACGATTTCGCGGCCGAAAGCCGGAGAATTGGGATCGGTGATCGCAACCTTGTATGCGCCGATGTGCTGAGTGATGCCGCCCGCCTCGCCTCCCGCGACGTTGGTGGAACGAATCGCATCGAGCAAGCTGGTCTTGCCGTGATCGACGTGGCCCATGATGGTGACCACTGGCGGACGGGTTACAGCTTGCGCTCCGTCCTCGCCTGCGCCTTCGGTTGGCGCCTCGTCCTTGGCTAATTGCTGTTCGAAGGTGATGACCGAAGTTTCCGCGCCGAAGTGACGCGCCATCTCAGTGGCGAGATCGGAATCGAGCGTCTGGTTGACGGTGGCAAACACGCCACGCGCCAGCAATCGCGCAATGAGGTCCTTGGCGCGAATGCCCAGCTTCTCAGCCAGGTCTTTCACGCTGACACCTTCGGGAATGGTGATAGCGCGCGTAATGGGCAGCGGCTCAGTGGAGAGCGAGAGGCGCGGCGGCGGAACGAAGCCCTTCATAGGGCCTTCCTTCACACCGCGGGGAACATAGCGTTGGCCTGGACGCGCCGGACGTCCCATCGGACGGCCGGTCGGCGGAGGCGGAGCCCCGACACCAGGACCGCCCGCGAATCCAGGACGAGCTCCCGGCGGACCAGAACGAGTGGGATGCGGACCGCGTCGCTCACCCGGCCGCAGTGGGGGACGAGTGCCTGGGCCGCCTGCGGGCGGCATTCCAGGACGCGGACGCTGAAAGATCGGTTTGCCACGCTCAGGCATGACGGCACGCGGCGGCGTGGTTGTTGCTGCACGCGCAGGCGCCAGATAGACCGGACGCGGTCCCGTTTGCGGCACAATCAGCCGGCGGGCGGCTGCAGCGGGCTGCACTGGCTGTCCCGGACGAGTTTGAACTCCAGACTGCGGTGGACGTATTCCAGGTTGCCCAGGCTGTGTCGCCGAAGCGGCGGGACGCGCAGCCACGGCGGGGCCGGCGGGCGATTCGACCTCGGCTGCAGTTTCGGCGAGAGTTTCGGGTGCAAAGACTGCAGTCCCAGGTTCGTCCAGGACTGCTACCTGATCTTCGATGGTGGCCTCGATTGGCTTCGCAGCTTCGGAAACGGGGGATGCCTGGGCTGGCGGCGCAGCTGGAGGCACTGGCGGCTTGGGGCGCACAATGACTGCGGCTGGGGGACGCGCCACCGATTGTGGCGTGATGAAACGCGGCGCGGGCTTGGGCTCGACCGCCGCTGCTGGCTGCGTACTGGCGGTTGCGGGAAGCGGAGGTGCGGGCTTGGGCGGAACAGCCGACGGCGGAGTCACAGCAGAGCGTGTTGGGACGGCGTGGCTCGGAGGCGCGACTTGACGCGGCGGTACGGCAGGCTGGGCGGCGCGTTGCGTGATGGCCTTTAGCACATCGCCTGGCTTCGAGATGTGCGAAAGATCAATCTTCGGCTTGAACTCGTCCGGCGCCGGCGCAATGCGCGAGCTGCGGCCCGCGCTGGGCTCATGCTCCTGATAATACTTTTTGACGCGCTCCGCCTGGTCCACTTCGATGGAACTGGAGTGCGTTTTCTTTTCCGTTACTCCGACCTTGAGAAGAACGTCGAGGATTTCCTTGCTTTTGACCTCGAGCTCTCTGGCCAGATCGTTAATTCGAATCTTGTGTTGCATTCCGCCCGTTGCCTCCGTTATGTCCTGTCCGCCTAAGCCTGCATAGCGTCCTCACGGTTCAGTGGCCAGTGGCCGATTGCCAGTGGCCAGTTAGGATTTCCTCAATTAGTTCAGCCTCTGAAGCACAAAATCTCTACCTGGTAATCTCAAAACACGCCTGAACGCGTGTGCCACTCGACTTTCAACTGGCCACTGGTCATCGACCACTGGGCCACTGCTTTACGATCGCTTCTCTCCCGGTTCTTCTTCGTCGGGAACGTTTTCGTTCGGTGTTTCAGGTCGCTCGTGGATAATCCGCTCACCCTCGTCGGCGAGAGGTGCGTTCTCGACGCCATCGACAACTTCGGCCTCGAAGGCCTGACCTTCGTCAGCGAGCTCCTCGACACTTTCGGAAGCAGCTTCCGGAACGTCGGGAAGGCCTTCATCGTCACCCGACTGACCGCCTTCTTCGCCCGGTTCGACATCGGATTCAGCCGTCGGCTCGACTTCGGACTCGGCAACCTCGTCGTCGCTTTCCGACTCATCACTTTCGTCCGGCTCCTCGCCAACTTCGGCGTCGGCTTCCGCAGCTTCCTCGGACTCTAACTCACGAGCCTCTACTGCGGCAGGAACATCCTGGCCGATCGCTTCGCCACCTTCTTCGTCATCCTGGGCGAGAGCAACACCTTCGGCCGACGCTTCGCCTTCGGCCAAAACTTCGCCCTCGGCAGGCACAGCTTCGGCGCCGGCTTCGGCAGCGTCCAGGCTGGCGAAATAATTATTGACCGCGATACTGATTTTCTCCACGGTCTTGGGGCCGATGCCGGGCACCTCTTCCAACTGCTCGGGCGTCATGTCGGCAACCATCTCCACGGTCGTGATTCCCGCGGCCACTAGCTTCTCGATGATGCCGGGCTCGAGATCGGGCACAGACTCCAGCGGCGTGGCTTGCGGGGTCATCATGCCGCGCATCTGTTCTTCCACTTCCTGCCGCTTCTCTTCTTCGCTCTTGATGTCGATCTTCCAGCCCAGCAGCTTGGCGGCAAGGCGAACGTTCTGGCCCTTCTTGCCGATAGCCAGCGACAACTGGCTGTCATCCACGATTACTTCCAGGTGTTTCTCGTGGCCTTCGAGCACGGTGACGCGGCTGACCTTAGCGGGCTGCAACGCCTTCTCGGCGAAAGTCACCGGGTCATCGTGATACTCGATGATGTCGATCTTTTCGCCGCGCAGTTCGCGGATGATGGATTGCACGCGCATGCCCTTCATGCCAACGCATGCGCCTACGGGATCGACGTCCTTGTCCTTCGACATGACTGCAATCTTGGTGCGCTCACCGGCCTCGCGCGCGATGGCGCGGATGACGACGGTGTTGTCATAGATTTCCGGCACTTCAGTCTGGAAGAGATGCGAGACCAGCTCCGGCACGGCGCGGGAAACCACGACCTGAGGACCTTTAGACGCCTTCTCCACGCGCACGATCATGACCCGCGCACGCTCTCCGGGAGCGAACGACTCCAGGCGCGACTGCTCCTTGCGGGGCATGCGGCCTTCGGCTTTGCCGAGATCGACAATGACGTCCTGGCCTTCGGTGCGTTTGACGGTGACGTTGATGATCTCGTTGACGCGCCCAATGTACTCGTTGTAAACCGTGTCGCGCTCGGCTTCGCGCACCTTCTGGAAGATGACCTGCTTGGCCAGTTGCGCGGCAATGCGTCCCAGGACATCGGTGGCTTTGTAGGTGCGCAGCTCGCCGCCGACTTCAGCAGCGGGATCGATGCGCTTGGCATCGTCAAGCGTGATTTGAGCGACCGGGTCTTCGACCTGATCGGGGCCCTCCACAATCGACCGCACCGCGAAGGCACGGATCTGGCCGCTCTCCTTGTCGAGTTCGGCGCGGAGGTTCTCCTGCGTCTTGTAATACTTCCGGGTGGCTACGACGATCGCATCCTCGACCGCAGTTACCACGATCTGCGGATCGATACCTTTTTCGCGGCTGAGAGCGTCGATTACGTTGTACAGTTCACTCGCCATAAATTCGTGCCACCTTAAAAAACCGTGTCGTCCCTACGGGACTCCGATTCCTTGTGCCGTCCGACCCAGCACTCCGCCTTCGGCTCCGTGCTGGGCTAAGCTGTTCCGCGCCTTACGGCGCTCATCTTTCGCGATTCGGTCCCAACGCGCCGACATTCGGCTTAGCGGTGCCATCGCAGGCCTGAAGGCCAGATCTACTCAATCTTCAGAATTCGGGAACCAGGTTCGCCTTCTCGACGTTGGCCAGTTCGATCTCGACTTCTGCTCCCGGTTCAACCGCTTCGTGCTTCTTTGACTTTTTCCTGCCCGTCAGCTCCAGGCTGAGACGGCCATCCTGAAACGCCTTCAGGCGTCCTTCAAAATGCCGGTTGCCATTCACCGGATCGCGCGTCATCAGCTTCACCAGGCTGCCGGTAAAGCGCTGAAAGTCTTCCGCCCTCGACAGCTTGCGATCCAGTCCCGGCGATGAAACTTCCAACAGGTACGAGGCGCCTGGCACTGCGTCCTCAACGTCGAAGATGACGCTGGCTTCCCGGCTGAAGTTCGCGCAATCCTCGTGGGTTACGCCGCCCGGTTTATCGATGAATACCCGCAACATACGGGCCTTGCCACCACCGGACAACTCCAGATCGACCAACTCCAGGCCGCTGGACTGCGCGACACGCTCGGCGATCTCGCGAATTTTGTCCAACCCGGCTGCCATCGCGTTCCACGGCTCCCAGCCACTAAGCACAGAGCGCCCGTCAGGCTCTCGCTACCACCTGGACTCGCCGTGTAACAGCGGATTACGTGGTGGAAATAAAAAGTGGGCGATCGCCCACCGGTGTGCTTCGCCGAATCTGCACCGGTCCACTGTCGCCGGGAGCCGATGACAGGAACCTCAAACAACAGTACAAAGGTAAATATACGCCTATGTGGGGGGAAAACTCAAGAAGACAAGGCCCGCCCGTCACATCAAAAGCCAGCGTAGTAAGCAAACTACGCCGATAAGCCACGGCACAATCAAAACGAGTAGCATCAGCGCGGCCAGCAAACCGTTAAAACGTCCGCCGGGAGTGATGACCCGCTCACCTTCATTAATCTGAAAATGAGGGCTTTTCTGGTTGATCTGAAGCCACGAGCGGTTCACTGAGAAGTATTTTATCGCGAATCACAAATACGAGCTTCAACGGTCTCACATTTCCACCCATTGTACCGGCCTGCGGGGGCTGGCATGCGCGGCTAGCGTGGGATAGCCCATATAGAAGACGAAAGTCGACTGCCAGGTGTGATCGCCGGTAATTTCGTTCAGCAGGGCGACACGCGAGGCCGGTTGGCCCAGCGCCCTCTCGTGGTCCACCATCTCTACGGACTCGTTGCAGGGCCGGGCGGCGATGCCCTTGGCAGTGGCGAACAGATGCGCTCGCTGCCACGTCCGGCCAGCCAGCAAACACTGCTGCTGGTCATAGCGGTCACGAACGGCGATGAAGCCGATCAACGGCGCGCTGAGCATCAAATCAGAATACGTATCTTTCTGGCTGCGAGAGCCGAGCCATCCCAGCATCCGTTGGGGTAGCGTCTTGACGATGCCGGTAGCGATGGGCGGTAAACCGAAGGCGTCAATGGTCAGGCCATCGCGATATCGCTGAACTTGACTCCACTGCAAACGAACCCAGTGCTCGCTACCGGCCTGAACGTTGGGATCGGAATAGATTTCCTTGTTCGCTGCGGAGCTGACCTTGGCAATATTTTTTCGATCGGCTTCGTTGGTGAAAAGAAACAGTTTCACGTCTGCGTCGCCGTCAGGCAGATGACTGAGCGCGTCCAGAAAATCAGGTGGGAGCGGCTTGTGCGAGTCGTAACGACCGCGATTTGTATGGCGCAGCGGAATGGCATTGTATAGTTCGTCCGCCTCGCGTTTTCCAGGCGTGAGATCGATGCGAGCCAGAAGTTGCGGTTTAGGTTCAGCAGGAATCGGGGCAAGCTGTCCCGGCACCAGCGTCGCCGTGGCGGTGTAACCGTTGGCAGGCGCAGCCAGTATGAGATTTTCCAGAGCGCAACCTATGCCAATGTGTTCTTCGCGGAGATAGGGATCAAGCGCGCCGACATTCCTGCGGGTGTCGATGTGCAACTCAATTGAGGAATCGCTGACCTTAAAGAGCCAGGGCTGCGTGTTGTGCGGGCTGGCGGCGAGAATCGCGGCGCTCACCAGGGCGAGTGGACTGTTCTTCGCGTTGCGCCAGTCTTGCCAAGGCTCGTAGGCTGGTCCTTCGCCGGTGCTGAAGACGCCTTGATCCCACGCCCGCCAAACGCCTCCGCCCACGACCGCGACGGTCAACACTCCCGCGCCCTTCAGGAAAGACCTGCGCCGCATGGATCACCTCGTCACTGACTTAGATGCAGCCTGCCTATATGCCTGCCTAATATACGTTGGAGATCGACGTAAGGACTCAAAGGCCCACAGCGCCAGCGAATTTATGCTTTGCCGATAAGGGTTTTATTGCGGCTCTGCTGGACTGTGCAGCCCCTGCTTTTGGTTGGTACGCGACTGATAGCCGAGTAGTTCCACAGTTTCCATGTCTGCGAGTGAATCGGTTCGCGTCCAGCCGATTTCGTGCGCGCTACAATGACTTGTGCGAAAAGTCATTGTTGTCGTAATTGTGCTCGTGGTGTTGGCGCCCATTGCTTTCTTGTTGGCGCGATCAGCGACGCCGATTATTAATCTTCCGTCGTCAGTCACCTCCCTCGGCCAGGCTACCCCCATTAACATCGACGTACACGTATCCCACGGTGTCCGTAGGCTGACGGCTTTTGTTGAGCAGAATGGCGCCCGTTACCAGGTTTTTGAGCTGGCGCAACCTTCAACCCTGATCGATACTACGGCCAACTTCACGGCAGGCCTCAAGACTACGCCGCAGCTGCAGGACGGGAAGGCGAAGTTGATCGTTGAAGCAACCTCGAACGGTCTGTTTCGCAAGACAGCGCGCCTGGAGCGCGAGGTGACGGTGGTGACGCAGCCGCCAAGCGTAAGCGTCGATTCCGAGCAGCACTACCTTTACCTGGGCATGGCGGATCTGGCAACGTTCAGCGTCTCTGGAAGCTGGACCGAAGCCGGGGTGCGCGTCGGCGATCAAACATTTCGCGCCTGGCCGATGCCTGGCGGCAAGCCGGGCGTTTTTTCGCTCTTCGCTTTTGCCTGGAACATGCCCCCGGCCACCGCACCGTTGATTTACGCCTCTAATGCAGCAGGAAACGACGTGACTAGCCCGCTGGTTGTCGTATTTCCAAAGAAAGAGCAGCCGAAGTACACCACGCATGATTTGCAGGTGAGCGACGCATTCATGCAGAAGGTAATCAACGAGCTCGACCCGAAAGGTACGGGCGATCCGGTCGCGCGCTTTGTAAAGATCAATAGCGAGATGCGTCGCGCTAACAACAAAACACTTTCTGATCTGCGTCTGAAGACAGCAGACAAATTCCTGTGGTCGCAACCCTTTGCGCGGCAGCCTCACTCCCAGGCGGAGGCGAACTTTGCCGACGTGCGGAACTACATGTATCACGGCAAGAAGATCGATCAGCAGGTTCACCTGGGATACGACTTGGCGGTCACGCAGCATGTCGGCGTGGAAGCCTCCAACGATGGCAAAGTCGTGTATGCGGCTCCGCTAGGAATCTATGGCAACTGCATTGTGGTCGACCATGGCTACGGGCTACAGACGATCTACGGTCACCTAAGCAAGATTGATGTGCACGAAGGCGACATGGTCAAGCGAGGTCAGGTCATGGGCCTGAGCGGTATGACCGGCATGGCAGGAGGCGACCACATTCACTTTGCTATGCAACTCGATGGCGTCCAGATTGACCCGAAGGAATGGTGGGACAGCCACTGGATCAAGGACCACATTGCAAAGCGAGTAGAACTCCCAGGATTCGATAAGTGATAGGCCCGGCAACTTGGGACTTTCTGGGTGTCCTCGACTTTTCAAGCGGGGAAATCGGCTACTTTGTTGCGCGCAGGCTAGACGAGTGTACGATGGTGCCGTTTGCGATGACAAAGAGGAAATTGCGGCTTGTTCCATCCGGGAGGGCGAAAGATGAAGAACGGCTGTGGGGTTAGACTGCCGGCGTATTTTGCGGCATCAATGTTCCTGCTGGCAGTGTGCGGCGTTCAGCCAACAGCCTTAGGCCAGATGACATCGGTGGGTGTCGAATGCTCACAGATCCCTGCCCTTCATCTTTTGCAGCAACAGAACCTTCGCGCCGGAACAGTCTTGGTCGAATGCGGAGTGGTGCAGGGCGGCAGACCCGGCTCCTCTGGCCACGAGGTTCAAGGGGATGTCCCTCAGCCTCCCAACGTTCTCGTCAGCAACCGTAGCTGTTCCGGTCCTGACAGTTGCACCAAGAGCACGAGCATGGTGTGGCACAGCACGCGGGCTGGCGACAACACCATAGTCGTCAATTTCAATGACGACTATGACGAGGGCGAGTCAGGCACATCATTTTCCACCGATGGGGGAGCGACGTTCACCCAGATTCTGCCGCCGCCGTTCGCCTCGGGGCATGGCACGAATTATGGCGATCCGCTGTTGGTCTACAACCAAAAATTGGGTGAGTGGTTTGCTGGGGACTTGGTGACGGGTTGCGGCGGTCTGGGCGTTGGAATGTGGAGTTCTCCTGACGGGCAAAACTGGAGCACCGCGGCCTGCGCTCACAACGGCTCCAACGACGATCGCCCCTCCATCTGGGTTGACAACAATCCCTTCAGCCGCAGATATGGCCGGATGTATGTTTCCTTTAACAACTTCAATGTGGCTGGCGGCGCCCTGTTCGCCACGTATTCGGATGACGGCAGTTCCTGGAGTACGCCCTCGCAATTGACCACCACCTTCATCCGCGACGTTCAGCTCACGGGTGCACCGCCTGGACCACCGCCGCCGAATGCAGGCTATATCAGCACGGTAATCCTGGCCGCCATGGATGAAGGCGGTGGAGGTCTCAACTCGCGGCAGAACATCGTGTTCCGTTCCCTCGACGGGGGCAGCACATGGACTTCAGTCAACGTCGGCCAGCGCTTTAACCCGCCGGGCGACGGTGTCTGCTCATCCGATAGCTATTTCGCCATGATGAATCCCATTTGGCGGTACCAGGGTTGGGGGCAGCCCGGCGTCGGTCCCAACAACATAGTGCACTATGCGTACGCCACTAAGGGTGCCCTTTCGGGCGGCGACATCTATTACACCCGTTCGACGGACAACGGCGTGACCTGGTCCACTCCCATGCTACTCAATGACCCGGAGACCAATCAGTATCAGAGTCACTGGATGCCATCGCTCTCTGTGAACTACAGCCCCGGCGCTTTCCGGCAGCCGCAGGATGTGACGGTTTCCTGGTACGATCGCCGTCAGGCTACCACCCCTTGCAGCCAGCCCACAGACCCCGGCTGTAGCTATCAGCGCTTCGGCGTGCAGTCGGCGGACAACGGCAACACATGGGGATCGAATATCGAGATCAGCGACATCATAATTCCCCAGCCGGGTCAGGATGATCCCAACCTGCCGGCCTGCTACGCGGGCGACTATGACTACGCGACAGCATTGAACGGCAATGCCTTCGTAACCTGGACCGATGGACGGATTTCGGTCGGAGGCGTTCATGTAGAAAACGTGTTCTTTGCCAGCCAACCTGAACCTTGAACGAACCGTTCTCTGGGACAGTTCCGAAGTATTGTGATCTAGAACGGTTTTGTCACTGACACGCGACAGTGATGGTCCTATTCTCAAACGCAGACTCGGTTGAAGTTCCCAGGGAAGGCGCAGATATGAAGGCTTACATTGTGATTACCGCGAAAGCGGGCGCAGCTGGCGATATTGCTCAGGCCATGGCCGCATTACCCGGTGTCAAAATGGCGGACGCTTGCTGGGGTACCGGCGACGTTTACTCGGTTGTCGAGTTTCCCGCGTGGAAAGACCTCAATGCTCTGGTCATCGAGAAATTACAGTCGATGCCCGGAGTTGAACGAACCGAGACCCACGTCGCTGTACAGAGCTAACGCTCATCGCGGTAAGCATCTTGATATCGCCCTATCACGCCCCGGCTTTTCCAGCAGCCGCTTTCTCTTTGTGACCGCCAAACTCGTAGCGCATGGCGGAAAGCAGCTTGTCGGCAAAGTCGGCTTCGCCACGTGAACTGAAGCGCTCGTACAAGGCCGTCGTGAGCACTGGAGTCGGCACAGCTTCGTCAATTGACGCCAGGATCGTCCAGCGGCCTTCGCCTGAATCCGAAACACGTCCGGCAAAGGTCGAGAGCTGCGGATCTTCCAGCAACGCCAGTGCGGTCAAGTCCAGTAGCCAGGATGCAATCACGCTGCCGCGCCGCCATACCTCAGTGACATCGGTGAGGTTGAAGTCGTATTGATAATGCTCGGGATTCCGCAACGGTGTGGTCTCGGCATCTATCTCTTCGGTTTGCTTGCCGATGTTGGCGGAGCGCAGGATATTGAGGCCCTCGGCGTACGCTGCCATGATGCCGTACTCGATGCCATTGTGCACCATCTTGACGAAGTGTCCGCCGCCGCTGGGTCCGCAGTGAAGGTAACCGTCCTCGGCAGTTCCGCCGACCTTGTCCCGGCCCGGCGTGCGGTCGATATCGCCTCGTCCGGGAGCGATTGTCTTGAAGATCGGGTCAAGATGCTGCACCGCTACCTGCGGTCCTCCGATCATCATGCAGTAGCCGCGCTCCAAGCCCCATACGCCACCGCTGGTTCCGACATCGACATAATGAATGCCCTTGGGAGCAAGTTCTTTCGCGCGACGAATGTCGTCAATGTAATAGGAGTTGCCGCCGTCAATCAGAATGTCGCCTGCTTCGAGGTGCGGCACGATTTCGGCAATGGTTTGATCCACTACCGCTGCCGGGATCATCAACCAGACGGCTCGCGGCTTCTGTAGCTTACCGATGAAGTCTTTGATCGAGGTTGACCCGACGGCCCCGTCTGCCGCAAGCTCTTGTACAGTTTTTGCCGACATGTCGAAGACTACGCTGGTATGGCCCGCCTTCAGCAGTCGCCGCACCATGTTGGCGCCCATTCTTCCCAGCCCCACCATTCCCAATTGCATTGCCAGCCTCTTTCCAGGAAATTATCGAAGTCTATGCACGCCGCCGACCGCGACGATGCTGCGCAGCGGATTCCTCCCACAGCCGAAAACCGCCAACAAAAGCGTTCGTGTTGTCGCCTGGACGGGTATGCGCCGGCAACTCCTTCAGGCACTTGACATTGCCGCCACCGAGCACCACCTCGTCGGCCCCAAGTGCTGCCGCCAGCCGATCAACCACGTCCTCGACATAGCTGCGCCACTTTTTCTTGCCAAAACGTTTCATGCCACGCAAGCCAACGTAGTCTTCGTACGTCATTTTCTTGTAAGGAAGGTGGCCCAGTTCCATCGGCTGTAGTTCGCCATCGACGATCATGGCAGAACCCAGGCCGGTACCGAGTCCGAGGAACAACATTCTGCCCCCCTTGTAGCTGCCCAGCGCTTGCATAGCAGCGTCATTGACCATTCTTACCGGGCAGCCGAACGCCTTCTCATAGTCGAAACCGACCCAGCCGGGAGCCAGATTATGTGGCTCCTGGAGCGGACTGCCATGCAGAACGGGACCCGGATAGCCGATGGAAACCGCCTCGTACTTCCAGTCGCCGGCCAACTCCTTGACCGCGCTCACCATCTGCTTGGCCGTCATAGTAGGTCCCGAGACCGCCTTCCGCGGCGCGTCCTGACCCGAAACCAGAATCTTCACATGAGTTCCGCCGACATCAACTGCCAGTATGTTCTTCACTGAATTTCCTCGGTGTCTCTATTGAGTGGGATTGCGCGGGAACTTGAGATATGGCATGCGTACATTCTGAATCACAATCTGGTCGGCGCGAATCGCCGTGGGTGCTTCGTAGCCGTGGCCCGAATCAGAAGGATCGGTAACCATCGTTAGTGCGGCTCCGGCAGCGGTAACGAAATCATCCTGATCGACTCCGTCACCGCTCACTCCCAGCCCCCCGACCAGCACGCCATTGCGATAAAGAGGAAGGCTGCCGGGGAAGAACACGACCCCGTTCTGATTGGGGTTGGGTGGCTGGGAACCTTGGGTACAGGCATGTTCCGTGTCGTTGATATACAGATTGAAGAAAGGTCCGGGATTGCTGCCGTCAATGCCCGAGGGGAATAGCGGTTGGCCTCCGAAGCCAATGGTCCGATTGGTTACCGCTGTTCCCTCAGGAATGCCAGGTAGATCCGTCGATCCCGGCAAACCATCGGCGTACGCGCCCGGCAAGCCGGGCTCACTGCTGAAGTAAATTACGTTGCGCGATTTAGCGACCGCCACATCGATGCTGAAGATGGTTGCATCCGTCATGCGATACAGGGCGAGCAGAGTGCCATCAAGATCAGAAACCGCGATCATCATCTTGGCTCGCGAACCGATGGGAAGCCGGATGACGGCACGCGTCTGATTGGCGGTGTTTATGGCACTCATCACAATGGCGTTAACGTTCGCTTTGCTTAGGCCGCCATAGGCACTCGCCTGCGGTCCTACCAGGTATCCCTCGGGCGGTGGTCCCGGACTGGGCGATGGACCCAAGGAATACGTGCCAACGAATGGCCCCGAAGTGACGCCGCTGGGAGCTGTCGTCTGGTCCACAAAGGGTACGGCAATACCATTGATCACGACGACTCCCGGTGCTGCCGGGTCTGCTCCAAATCCCGCCCCCACTGCGCCTGAATAGGCGGCATACTCTGCTGTGGCAAGTGAAGCAGCAACCACTCCTACGCCTCCCACGAGGGTGCCATTGGAAAACAGCGGCACGCCGCCGGGATTCACCGCCATAGGCTCGCTGTCGTAAATATTCGCCTTACCGGTGATGATTCCCAGTCCAGGGGTGGTGCCGTTAATCAGGGTCGCGGGCGGAATCGACTGGCCCGGTAAATAGGTAGTGTTGAACGAGCAACCGCGGTTCGTGTTTTCGATGCCATAGAGCGGCGCACTCGCTGTGCCGGCAACTCCAGGCGGGAAGTGAATTCCGCTGATGTAGCGTACGGTGCGTGACGAAAGCGGCGCCTGGTCGTTGCTGAAAAACGCTGCCGTCCGCGCCAGGGCCACTGCCAGATTGTTAGCGTCCGGCGTGGTGCCAAAGTTGCCGATCCCCGTGCCAGGAGCTCCGTTTGTGTCGAAGACGGCAAGAATATTTCCCAGCCGGTCGGTCACGCCGACAACGATAGGAACGTTCACCGACTGAACGGCGGCATGCACAACGGCGTCCACTTGCGTCGCGGTCAGTGACGGAGTCGCAGACTGGACTGGTGGGGGATCGCTGCCGGCGCCACTCGCGCTGCCTGCGCCACCGCCGCAACCGAGCAGTGTCAGCAAAACCACTGCACAAGCTGACACTTGCAGCCAGTACCACCCATCGCTCCTATTGCTGCAAAGCCACATCGTGCGAACTCCAGTCTTGCGGGCTTTCATCTGAAATCGCAACGCCAAGAGACTGTTTCACCTGATAGGTCTTTAGCTCCTCGATTCGGCCTCAGGATCCTACTGCAGCTTCTGCCTTCAGCGGAACCGGATCATGACCGTTGTGGCGCCATTTGCGCCCGTCACGGCAGAGCAGGTCCTCTGACTCCTTCGGGCCCCAAGTGCCCGCGGGATAGTTAGGGAAGTTGCGCGGACGCAGCGCCTTCCACACGTCCAGGATAGGCGTTACCACACTCCAGCCGGCTTCCACCATGTCAGCGCGCTGGAATAACGTGGCGTCGCCGATCATGCAATCGTGCAGCAGTCTCTCATAGCCGGTACTGGCCATGCCTCCAAACTCCTCGTTGTAGGAAAAGCTCATGTCCACCGTGCCTAGACGCATGATCGGGCCAGGCATCTTTGCGCCGAAGCTCAGCGAAATGCCTTCCTCCGGCTGAATGTGCATCACCAGTACGTTGGGCGTCAGTCGCTCCACGGGAGTGTCGCGGAACAGGACAAACGGCGCGCGGCGGAACTGTATAGCGATTTCGGTGTGTCGCTGCGGCAGGCGCTTACCCGTTCGCAGGTAGAAGGGGACGTCAGCCCAACGCCAGTTGTCGATCTGTAGCCTCATGGCTACAAAAGTCTCCGTGCCGGAGTCTGGCGCGACACTAGGTTCGGAACGGTAAGCCGGCATGTGCTTCTGATCGTCGCGCCCGTCTCCGTATTGTCCCCGCACCGCGCGGGAGAGAACGTCCTCGGAAGAAAGCGGTTGGATAGCATGCAGCGTCTTGGCTTGTTCATCGCGGACCGCATCCGCCTGAAATGAGATCGGAGGTTCCATCGCGGTCAGGGAAATCAGCTGGAAGATATGATTCGGCACCATATCGCGTAAAGTGCCAGACTGATCGTAGTAACCCCCGCGCTGCTCGACTCCAACCGTTTCGGCCACCGTTATCTGAACATGGTCGATATAGCGGCGATTCCAGATGGGCTCGAAGATACCGTTCGCAAAGCGAAAAGCTAGAATATTCTGAACGGTCTCTTTTCCCAGATAATGATCGATGCGATAGATCTGGTTTTCATTCAGTACCTGCAGAAGCTGGGTATTCAGGCTGCACGCCGATTCCAGATCGCGGCCAAAGGGCTTCTCGACAATGACCCGGCGCCACTGGTCGTTGTCCTCGCGAACCAGGTCTGCGGCTCCTAGTTGCTGGACGACTTGCCCGAAGAAAGACGGGGCTATAGCCATGTAGTGAAGGTAGTTTCCCCGTGTACCGTGTTCCTTGTCAGCCTGCTGAAGAACCTCCTTCAGCCGGGTGTATGACTTGGGATCGCCAAATTCGCCGGACACGTAATAGAGTCGCCGTACGAACCATTCTGTAAGATCCTCGTTCAGTGCGCCGGTGGCGAAGGTCTTGATGTCTTCCCTGAACTTGTCGCGGAACTGTTCCGAATTCATGGGCTCGCGGGCGAGCCCCACGACCGCAAACTCGCGCGAAAGCAGGTTTGCCGTGGCGAGATTGTAGAGCGCCGGCAGAAGCTTGCGCCGCGTGAGGTCGCCTCCGGCGCCAAAGATCACCATGACGCACGGGTCTCCGGGCCTGCCGCCGATTGCTTCACCGATTCCGGGTTGGTTTGAGCTGGCCATCGCAACTCCTCTCTAGCTGTTGTTGCAGTGATGATGAGATTGAATAGTACTCAGGGCAGGTAGCACCTTCCCTTTGAAGATGGATCGACGGGTACGAAGGCAGCCTTTCTCTCGTTTTATTCGTCCCGCCATTATGCCCATATTTCAGCGGAAGTCAAGCAAAGCTTGCTACCAGGCGAAAGTTGTGATACCAAGTAAGCCCATTGTCTCCGACAATAATCAGTAACTTCTGACTTCGGCGGTGAGGATGCAAGCTCGAAAGACCTCGCTGTTGTGGATGGCGTGGCTCGTTCCTGCCGCGTTTGCGTGTACCTTCGTCGTGGCGGCGGAAGGCGACACGCAACAGATAGCTCCGCCGATTGTCAGCAGTTCCTCGGTGGTCATGCAGCAGCGGATTCCCGGCCATCCTGCAGCTGCCAGCTCATCGGTACAGGGCATCGTACGCGACGTGCAAGGCCGGAGCTTGCCCGGCGTCAAGATCACCGCGATCCGCTCGGGAGGCGGCATCCGTAGCGTCATCAGTGACAGTGAGGGTATCTTCCGCCTGCTGGACTTGCCCCTCGGCACGTATCAGCTGCAAGCCGAGAAAGAGGGGTTTTTGTCCGCCAGTATTTCCGGTGCACGGCTGACGAGCGGCGAGCTATTGACGGTTGAGGTGCGGCTTGAGGCTTCCGGAATCGCAGCCCCGTCCGATAAGGTGGCAACGGGACTGCCCGGCACAAGCGGTATAGCAATGACCGCGCCACCATTGATCTCGTCCTATCCCACTGCGTTTCAGAACTTGCAGGCGCCGACGCCATGGCCACTCAATGACCTGCCTGGAGAGGTGCCGCCTGCCGGCGCTAATTTCGCAACTGCTCCCGACCGCTGGGATGTGCTGATGCCGACCTGGAACCGTTACGGCAAGCCCGGCGAGTTTCCCTATACGAAGTCGCATTGGTACGACCCGTTCAATCGCAATCGGATCAAGGGCGATCAGCCCATCTTCGGCCAGAATTGGTTCTTGAACGTCACAGCCACAAGCTTTTCGGGCATTTCAGTTCAGCGGTTGCCGGTGCCGAGTGGAGTTTCAGCTGAGCAACCGGACAGCGAAGGCTTCTTTGGCAAAGGCGAGCAGTTCTTTGCCTCGCAAGCCTTCCTGTTTTCGTTTGACTTGTTTCAGGGTGACACGAGCTTTCGGCCTGTTGATTGGCGCATTCGGATTTCTCCGGCAGTCGATTTGAATTTCCTGCAGACTCGGGAGCGCGGATTGGTCAACGTTAATGTAGAAGATGGAACCAATCGGTTCTCCGCATGGACTGGAATGCAGCAGGCATTCGTCGAAGCCAAGATTCACGACCTGAGTCCCAACTATGACTTCATATCAGTGCGCGCGGGAATCCAGCAGTTCGTAAGCGATTTTCGCGGCTTTATTTTTGCCGACGAGCAGCCGGGAGTTCGCGTGTTCGGAAACTTAGGTTCCAACCGCTATAACTACAACCTTGCCTATTTCTACTTCCTCGACAAAAACACCAACACGGGGCTGAATACTTTCAACCAGCGGCATCAGCAGGTCTATGTCGGCAACCTCTATATTCAGGACTTCCTCACCAAGGGTTACACCACCGAGTTTAGCTTCCTCTACAATCGCGACGATCCCAGCCTTCACTACGACGAAAACGGATTCCTGGTGCGGCCAGCGCCGATTGGAGGAGTGGTCAATGGGGACGTGATCGAACACGGAATTCGTGCCTACTATCTTGGCTGGACGGGTAACGGACACATCAAGCGCGTGAATGTGAGCAACGCGTTCTATCAGGCATTGGGCCACGATACTTTTAATCCGATTGCCGGCAGACCAGTGAACATTGACGCGCAAATGGCCGCCGTGGAGCTATCGATCGACAAGGATTGGGTACGTTACTACACTTCGTTCTTCTATGCTTCGGGAGACTCGAGCTATAGGTTCGGGAGCGCACGCAGCGGCACGGCTCACGGCTTCGACACGATCGTGGACGATACCAACTTTGCAGGAGGCGCTTTCAGCTTCTGGGACCAGCAGGGAATTCTGCTGACTGGCACAGGAGTGAACTTGACGAATCCCGCGAGCCTATTGCCCAGCTTGCGCAGCAACAAGGAAGAAGGGCAGGCTAATTTCGTCAATCCTGGTATTTACATCTTCAATGCGGGCGCGGATTTCAATTTGACTACCAAGCTTCAGGCTTTTGCCAATACCAGCTATCTCAGATTCGATCAGACGCAGCCGCTCGAGATCTTATTGTTCCAGTCTCCAATCAGACACAGCATCGGTCAGGACCTTGGGTTCGGGGTGAAGTACCGTCCACCTTTAACCGAAAACATAGTGGTCACGGCCGGCACCTCCGCGCTGTTTCCCGGAGCAGGCCTGCAAAACATTTACAACAGCAAAGTGCTCGTCTCGGGCTTTGCAACCCTCGCATTGACGTTTTGAACATGAATCGATGATGAGATCGCCTTCTTCAATTCGTGCACCCCGAATCGCGGGACTCGTCGCATGCATTTCCGGGTCACTGGCGGTGTTGGTTCCAAGCTGGCGTACGGCTTCGTCGGCGGCTCCTGCGACATGCCTGTCGCAGTCCGCACCCGAGCAGCAGGCTAGCTCTGCGAGCCTGCTTGAGCAATCGCAGGAGCAGGTCAATCAGAAATCAAATGGCTGCGTGAGTTGCCACACGGTCACGGACAGCCCCACGATGCACACCACCGGCACAGTGCGTCTGGGATGTACGGATTGCCATGGCGGGAACGCGCAGGTTTTCCTGTCGCCCGGCACGTCGCCGAACACACCGGACTACATGGCAATAACCAGGCGGGCCCATCCCCAGCCGCGTATTGCTGAGAATGCCTGGAACTCTGCCAATCCGGTGCGTGCCTATACAAAGTGGCTGAAGGAGGATGCAGATTACATCAAGTTTGTGAATCCGGGCGACCTGCGAGTTGCCGAGGAAACTTGCGGCCGGTCTGGATGTCACGCCGCCGAGGTGCGCCGCGTACAAACCAGCATGATGACGCATGGGGCGATGTTGTGGGGAGCCGCTCTTTACAACAACGGCGCATTTCCGCTCAAGAACCCGCACTTCGGCGAGAGCTACAGCCGCGATGGAACTCCGCAGCGATTGCAAACCTATCCGCCGCCCACGGCGGACGAGACCGAAAAGAAAGGTGTGCTGCCTGACCTTCAGCCGCTGGAGCGCTGGGAGGTGTCGCAGCCGGGAAACGTTCTACGCGTTTTTGAACGCGGCGGCGGACCTAAAGCCGAGACCGGGATTCCTCTTCTTGACGAAGAGCCGGGCCGTCCCGATGTCAAACTGAGCTCACGCGGCTTTGGAACGCAATTGCGTACCGATCCTACATTCCTGGGATTGCAGAAGACCCGCTTGCTGGATCCTCTGCTTTCTTTTCCGGGTACCAATGATCAGCCGGGCGACTACCGCGCCAGCGGTTGCAGCGCATGTCATGTGGTCTATGCCAATGACCGCGCCAAGGAGCATTCAGCTGCTTATGCGCAGTACGGCAACCTGGGACAGACAGCGACTCTGGATCCGACAATTCCGAAAGGCCAGTCGGGCCATCCCATCAAGCACGCATTCACGCGTGCCATCCCATCCAGCCAGTGCATGGTGTGCCACGTTCATCCCGGCACCAATATGGTCACGACCTATTTCGGGTACACGTGGTGGGACAACGAGATCGACGGCGACAAAATGTATCCGGCGAAGCAACGTCATCCCAGCCCAACCGAGCAGCAGCAGATACAAACCAGGAATCCCGAGCGCACCGCAATTCGCGGTCTCTGGTCAAACGTCGATTTTCTGGAGCAGACGGGAACTCCTGAGTTCAACAAGGATCTGAAGAACACGCAGTTTGCCGATTTTCACAGCCACGGATGGATCTTCCGCGCAGTATACAAACATGACCGTCAGGGCCGGCTCTTAGACGCTGAAGGCAACGTCATTTCCTTCGATGATCCGGACAAGTTCGGGAAGGCGGTGCATCTGGCAGATATCCACTTGGACAAGGGAATGCACTGCATCGACTGCCACTTTGTCCAGGACAACCATGGTAACGGCAAGCTCTATGGAGAGACACGAAACGCGGTTGAAGTGGATTGCGTGGATTGTCATGGCACGATTGAGCAGCGGGCCAACCTGACCACTTCGGGCATTGCCGCGCCTGCCGGAGGCACGCGACTGGAGATGCTGCGCACGCCCTGGGGCGAGCGGCGCTTCTACTGGAGGGACGATAAGCTGTTTCAGCGCTCGATGCTTGACAAAGATCAGCAATGGGAAGTTGTGCAGGCGCTCGACACAATTACGCCGGGTAATTCACACTACAGCGAGAAATCGCGCCTCGCCAAGACGGTTCAGAAGGACGGCAGCACTTGGGGCAACGCTCGCGTTGAGCCGACCAAGCTAGCTCATGAGAACAGCCGCATGACCTGCTATGCCTGCCATAGCTCATGGGCGCCCACCTGTTACGGCTGTCATCTCTCCATGACTGCCAACCAGCGAATGCCCATGCTCCACAACGAAGGCACGATGACGCGCAACTGGACCTCATACAACTTCCAGGTGCTGCGGGATGACGTGTACAGTCTGGGCATCGATGGGACAGTCACCGGCCATCGCGTCGCGCCGGTGCGCTCCGCTTGCGCGATTTTGGTCAGCTCCCAGAACGCCAATCGGGATTGGATTTACTACCAACAGCAGACAATTTCATCCGAAGGTTTCAGCGGGCAAGCCTTCAGCACCTTCGTTCCGCACACCGTTCGCGCCAAGGAAACAAAGGGCTGCACGGATTGCCACGTGTCGCAGGCCGGCAACAACAACGCGTGGATGTCGCAGCTGCTTCTGCTCGGCACCAACTTCATGAACTTTATGGGCCGTTATATCTATGTCGCCACCGGCAGTAAAGGATACGAAGCCGTGGCTGTCACCGAGCATGATGAGCCGCCAGCGGTCATCGGAAGCGATCTGCAGAAGATGGCCTACCCTGAGGACTACGGCGAGCACGTCAAGAATCAGCGCGAGTTGAAGGAGACGTACGGCCACGCTGGGTCGGAGGTTCTGGATGTGCAGGCTCGCGGCGAGTATCTCTACGCAGCGATGGGCAAAGGCGGTTTTCGTATTTACGATATTGCCAATCTCGACGACAAAGATTTCTCGGAGCGGACGATCACTGCGCCGGTGTCGCCGCTGGGTCAGCGTTTCTATCTGCCGACTAAGTATGCGATGGCTGTAGCAACTCCTACCACGCTGGGAGTAGATCCGTTGCGCACCCACCGTTCGGAAAATGAGGAGCAGACAATTAATCTGCTCTACGGCTTCCTTTATGTGGCCGACCGGGAAGAAGGATTGATCGTGGTTGGCGACCCGAATCTCAAAGGCAAGAGCCCGGGGGTTGGCACCCTGTTGGATGGCGATCCTTCCAATAACTTCCTCAAACGGGCTGTCACCTTCAATCCTGACGGTGCGCTGAAAGGCGCCCGCCGGGTCACGATTGCCGGCACGTATGCCTACGTTCTTTGCGACCGCGGACTCGTCGTGGTGGATCTCAGCAATCCCCTGCAGCCGCGTATCAGCGCTGAAGTTGGGCGCGAGTTCCTCAACGAACCGCGTGGCCTTGCGGTGCAGTTTCGCTACGCGTTTGTTGTGGATCGCGACGGGCTGAAGGTGCTCGACGTGACCCACCTGGATCATCCGGTGCCCATCTCTGGAGCGTTGGTTCCGATCGAGGACGCTCGCAATGTCTATGTCGCTCGCACCTACGCTTATGTTTCCGGCGGAAAACAAGGCTTGGTGATCGTGGATGTTGAGCATCCCGAACAGCCCAAGCTCGACCAGGTCTTCAATGCCGGCGGTGTGATGAACGATGTGAACGACGTCAAAATCGGGATGGTCTCAGCCGGCGTGTTTGCTTATGTTGCCGACGGCAAGAACGGATTAAGGGTCCTGCAGATGTTGTCCCCGATGGATAATCCAGCGTTTGCTGCCTTTAGCCCGCGTCCTATGCCCAGATTAATTGCCAGCCGTCATACTGCGGGACCGGCTCTGGCGATTTCGAAGGGCATCGATCGCGACAGGGCAGTGGATGAAAGCGGAAACCAGTTGGCGGTCTTCGGACGGCGTGGAGCGCGTCCCTTCAACTTGCAAGAGATGCAGAAGCTCTTCCTGCGCGACGACAAACTCTATACGGTAAGCGACAATCCTCCGGGCCCGCCAATGTC
>JBEKXQ010000033.1:0-40964 GCA_049511915.1 Candidatus Korobacteraceae bacterium | reverse complement strand
ACCGAACGGCATAATCCATCCTCGATCGCCACCCTGCGCCGCCAGATTGCTACCCACCTGGCCCGCTCCCTGCCCAGGTGTCCCTGCTGCTTGCGAGGATTCTTATAACACAGTAGTATTAGAAGGCTGAGCGCTTTCGTCCTTGCACCGCAATCCGGTGTGATCACTTCAGCTACCCTGAAGCGTCTTCCTGCTATGAGACTACTATCGCAAGTAGTACTAGGAGCAGGATTACGGCAAAAATTCACACGCTAATCATATCGACAGAGAGAGCATAGTGGAGTACGATTATCTCCGTGCGGGAGTACCCCGACCTTTGACGCCTTGGCGGAATTTCCAGCTTGCAACAAATTAAAGATAAGGGGCGAGATGTAATAACCCTTGTCGCTGCCGAAGACTTCGAATGATTCCTGCATCGGTAGTTGCGACGACCGCTCTCTGCAATAGTCGTCGCTCATCTTGATCTTAGCTCTAACACCAAACAGTAAAGGATGGTTACATGAAGAAGCTCTCTGTTCTGTCAGTCGGCATTCTAGCTCTGCTTGCCGTGACACTGCCCCTGATGGGGCAAGCACCCACCGCTCCCAAAGGTTTTGCGCACACCAACGTTGTGGTTGCTGATGTGCATCCTGCCAACAAGCCTAGTGGCATCTTGCCGGTTGAGTATAAGGCCGCGTACGGGTTTAATCATCTGCCCAACCAAGGGGCGGGCGTGACGATTGCCCTGGTTGACGCCTATAAGGATCCGAACATCACCTCAGACCTGTCGTTCTACGCGAGTTATTTCCACCTCGGCCCCTGCAACTTTACCGTGGTGGATCAGGCTACGACTGAAGGTCAGGGCTGGGATCTTGAGGAATCGCTGGACGTCCAGCAAGCCTGCGCCCTGGCGCCGCAAGCCAACATTGTCCTGGTGGAAGCCGCCAGCAGCAGCTTCACCGATCTGCTTACTGCAGTAGCAACGGCTACTCAATCGCCTTACAACGCCAGCGTGGTTTCCATGAGCTGGGGTGGTGGTGAGTTCAGCGGCGAGCAGGATTATGACAGTTATTTCTGCAACATCACGAACTCCCTTGGCCAGCCCGTGACCTTTGTTGCCGCAACCGGCGACGGCGGACATGGAACCATCTATCCCTCGACTTCACCTTGCGTGGTTGCAGCGGGTGGCACGACCTTGGCGTTGGGCACCTCTACTCCTCTGGCCAATCCGCTGCAGTTGAATTACGGTCACGAGACCGCATGGAACGGCAGCGGCGGCGGCGTCAGCAGCGAAGAAGCGCAGCCATCGTTCCAGAATCCGGCCTGCAACACTTGGTCGACCACGAACCGCTGCGTACCTGATATTTCGGCCGACGCCAATCCCGGCACCGGCGTTCCCGTATACGACACCTATAGCTATGGTGGCTGGGTCCAGGTCGGCGGCACCAGCGTGGCGACTCCCGATTGGGGCTCGTTCTTCACTTTGGTTAACTCGAAGCGTGTGGCGAATGGCGGTACCACTCTCAGCACAGCAGATGCCGACCTCTACACCTTCTATTACAACTCCACCGACTACGCCAATTACTTCCACGACATTACGTCGGGAACCAACGGCAGCTGCGGATCGCAGTGCGATACTGGCGTCGGCTATGATCTGGTGACCGGAATCGGAACTTTCCAAGCCAACAACCTATATCCGGCGATGGTAGCGGATCCTAACTAACTTAACTAACCCCTTTTCGCAAAAGGCGCGCTCTTGGAGCGCGCCTTTTCCTTTGCCGCTATCTCGGGTCTAAGATATGCGTGGGCCGAACCACAGGAGAAATGCGTTAGGAAACGGCATTCTTTTTCTTGGATCGGGATGTCAGCTCTGCTTGCCACAGCACTTCCTCTGATGGCGCAAGCGCCTGACATTCACCAAATCTACGCTTACCCACCCATTCACATTGCGAATGCGCCAGCGAATCCCGGCAGCCCAACCGGCATTCTGCCAGTCCAGTACAAGGCAGCATACGGATTCAACCAGGTCCCAAACTAGGGACATGGACAGACGATTGCCTTGGTTGCCGCTTACGACGATCCCAGCATCGCTTCTGACCTGGCGTTCTACGCAAGCTATTTTCACTTGGCGCCCTGCAACTTCCAGAAAGTGAAACTCGGCAATCCGCAAGAGGGACAAGACTGGGACTTGGAGGAATCGCTGGACGTCGAACAGGCGTGCGCCCTCGCGCCGCAAGCCAACATAATTCTGGTAGAAGCCGCCAGCAGCACCCTCAGCGATCTGTTCGATGCAGTCGCTGTTGCCTCCTCAGCACCTTATAACGCTACTGTAGTTTCGATGAGCTGGGGCGTTGCGGAGTTTAGCGGGGAGCAGCAGTACGACAGCCATTTCTGCAACATCGTGAGCGGCAACGGCCAGCCCGTGACTTTCGTTGCGGCTACGAGCGGCGCGAATTATCCCGCGACGTCGCCTTGCGTAGTTGCCGTAGGTGGCACGGCCTTGGTGTTGTCAACCCCGATTCCACTAGCCAATCCTCTTCAGTTGGACTACGGAAATGAGACTGCATGGTGCGGCGGCGGAGGAATCAGCCATTTCGAGCCGCAACCGCCGTGGCAAAACCCAGCTTGCTCGCACTACTCCACCACCTACCGCTGCGTGCCGGATATTTCCGCGGACGCTGATCCGGCTACAGGCGTTCCTGTGTACGACACCTACAGTTACGGCGGTTGGGTCGACGTGGGCGGGACCAGTGTGCCTACTCCGGATTGGGCCGCCTTCTTTACTCTTGTTAACTCGCTGCGTGCGAGCCAAGGCGAGAGCGCGCTCAGCGAGGCCGCGTCGGACCTGTACACCATCTACTATTCGAGCAATTACCTGACCGACTTCCACGACATCACGTCAGGAGGGTGTGGAGCTGCCCCAGGCTACGATCTGGCAACCGGCATAGGGAGCTATCAGGCGAACAACCTGTCTCCGGCGCTGGCGGCGGATACGAACTAACCAGGCCTTTTTCAACTGAGGCGCGCTCTCGCAGCACGCCTTCTTTCTTGCTTTTGCACCTTCCGTGCTGATTCTGTGCAACGCAAGCAGGGAGGATCTCCATGAATCCACCCCCGGGGCTCATTGTAGCCTTGGGCTCCGAGCTGTATCTTGCCCCAGTTTTGCCTCCAGACAGGCGACGTGTCCTTCCTCCATCTGGGCCAAGTCCCAATAAGTCTGCTGCAGCGGTCCCGTGGGAGTTTGTTCCGCCAGCTTCCGATAGAAGCCTTGTGCGCTGAGTTCCGCGCACAGCGCCACCTGCAGTGCATGCCCACGTGATGTATGAGTATCGTTGCCGGCCCCAAAAACATCACCATTTTCCAGGGTCGGCACTTCAATCAGCTCAACCAGATCCTCCTCCGTCAAAGAGCTACTCCAACTTCCGTACTGCTCCACGTATTCTTGCTGCAGCAGGGCGTAGTGACCCCTCTCTTCAATCGCCATCTCCCAGAAGATGGCGCCGATTTCCAGCGATTGCTCGTCACCAAACTCGGTGAACATTTCCGCGAAGCGATGGTAGATCTCGGCATTTCGTTTCTCGATTGAAATGGCAACGTCCAGGGCCTGTTGAGGGCTGAGGGAGGCAAAACTTCGTTTCATACAGAACTCTCCGCGGGGTGTAGGGTACCGGGGAATTCTATATGCAAACAGGGGCAGCAGGACTCCAGCCGGGCGCAGAAGTTGCTGGCTAGTTTCAAAATGGGAAGATGCCAGAACAGAAAGAGGGATCTGATCTGATACAAACCGATCAGGCTGGTTGCTCGACCGGCTTGGCATTGGCTTGCTTCGCGCGGTCCGCTTCTATCCTGGCGATGGTGCGCTTCAACCAGTGTTTGACGTTTTCGCGTAGCTCCTCTTCCGTCTGACCAGGGGTGGCCACGGTTATGCCATGGCGATTCAGCGGAATGTGATGGCACGGCACGTCGTCGGTGCGGTATTCCTCAGGCACAAAATCGTAGAGCAGGCATTCGTGGCAGGCGTGCGGGCGCGTCGGATCCCCATGGTTGGGGCAGGTCAGTGAGTCCTGGAAGATGGAAGCCGGTCCCCAGGGTGTGCTATACCAATTTCCATAGCCCCCTTGTTCCAGGAAATTCAGCTCGTAACGCAATACTTCCAGCACATCGCGCTTGTCTTCGGACATACTCGACTCCCCCGGCAGGTACGCCTTCGGCACCCATCCCTGCTGCCATTGTGTCCGACGCTGCACCTACGGGCTGTGACGTACCTCACTTCCATGCGTGATCTGCGTCCGCCGCAAGCATGGTGTACGTAATCCCCGCCCTTCTGGGTAGAAATTACCTACTGACTTGGCGTGCCCTTAGCGGCCCCTCCTGCCGCGGGATGACGCGGATCGGTAATCTTGATACGAATGATCTTCGGCGGATCGTAGGGGCGGTCATTGCGGGGATCGGCTGCCAGCCGCGCAATCTTCTTCACGATGTCGATATCCTGGCACTGCCCGAAGATGGTGTATTTGCCATCCAGATACTGGGTTGGAACCTCGGTGATAAAAAATTGTGAGCCGTTCGTGTCAGGTCCGGAGTTCGCATATGCCAGCCGTCCAGCCTGATTGAAGGTGAGATCCGAACTGACCTCGTTCTTGAATTTATATCCCGGATCGCCGGTGCCGGTGCCGATTGGATCTCCACCCTGGATCATGAAGTTGGGAATCACGCGATGGAAGATGGTGCCGTTGTAGAGAGGCACGCCCTTCATCGTCTGTCCGGTCTTCGGATCCTTCCACTCCTTGGTTCCGGTGGCCAAGCCGACAAAGTTGGCGACGCCAATTGGCGCCTTATCGGGGAAAAGCGTGCAGTTAATGTTGCCGGCAGAGGTCTCGATGACGGCCGTCGGTGCGCCTCCCTTTTGGGCGCTCTTTTCCGTATTGGCGTGCTGCTGCGAGGTTGTGCTGGCGGTCGTCTGGGCCGCTACGAAGCTGGCGAGACATAGAACCGTGATCAATAGCTTATTCATGATTTCCTCCTAAGAATAGTGGCCAGTGGCTGGTGGCTAGTGGCTAGAGATGTAAGCCGTTCGAATTAGATATCTGGTCATTGGCCACTAGTCACTGCCTTTCTGCATCTGTTGCGAAACCCTTTCCACATCGCCAAATACTCGCAGTAGATTACCGCCAAGAATCTTATCAAGATCCTCGGCTTTGTATCCGCGCTGGTAGAGCGCTTCTGTGATTTTCGGCAAGTCGGCTGCGGAGTCGAGACCTTGCGGCGAGCAATCGATGCCGTCGAAATCCGAGCCCAGTCCGACGTGGTCCACGCCCGCGACCTTCACCATGTGGTCAATGTGGTCGATCAGGTCGCTCAATGGCGGACGAGGCAATTTTGGCGCAAGCCGTGCCTTGGCATCGGCTAATTCCTTCACCACCTCGGGGGTCTGCGGCTTGATGAACAGTTCTTGCACCATCTCGTAATCTGGATCGTGCTGGGCCGCCAGTTGGCGCGCGGTATCAAAATATTTCTGCGAGATGAAGGCGCAGTAGTAGTTGACCTGGGCAACGCCATTCTTCTTGGCAAGTGCGCGCAACATGTCGTCCGTCATATTGCGCGGCGCACTCGTCAGGGCACGTGAGGACGAATGCGACGCAATCACCGGCGCCTTGCTCAGCTCCAGAGCCTGGTAGAAAGTGGAATCGGCAACGTGCGAGATGTCGACCATCATGCCCATCCGGTTCATCTCGGTCACCACCTCGCGCCCAAACGGCGTCAGCCCGCCGTGGTGCTGAATGTTCTTGTCGTTCATGTCGCCGCTGGAGTCGCCGATATCGTTGGTGTTCGACCAGGTCAGAGTCATGTAGCGCACACCCAGCCGGTAATAGTCGCGCAGGATGCGAATGTCACCCTCGATCGCATGGCCGCCCTCGACGCCTAGCAGCGCGGCGAATTTCTGTTCGCGATGTGCGGTGAGGATGTCCTGTGTGCCGAAAGCCATCATCATCTTGTCGGGATGACGGCGCGCCTGCTCGTACACTGAATCGATCATGTCGAGCGCGCGCTTGGCCTCGTGACCTTTGTTGCCCTTCGGCTCAACCCAGATGGAGAAAAACTCCGCGCCCAGATTGCCGGCCTTGATCTTGCTGAAATCCAGATAGCCTGTGCCCGCGTCCTGCGCCAGATCGAAGTTCTCGTCCACAAAACGGCCGGGCGTGTCCGCGTGGGTGTCGATGATGATGGCCGAATCGTGGATGGCAAGGGCGTTTGCAGTTGCCTGCGACTTCGCCGTCGGCGACGATTGTGCAGTTTGCCCCGGAGCAAGAATGACGGACAAAAGCAGGAAAAGAATGAGTCGGTGTGCACTTGGCATCAGGCTAATGAGAGGCTCCCGAAAGAATTAGGTGCGCTTGGATTGTAAATGACGCAAAGCATCCCTACTTTATTGTTTCGTGCAGGCAGTGGTTGAGACTTATTGCCGTTGTGATTACAATGTAATTACAAGGCTGACTCCAATGAAAACCGAACTGGTAAGAATCGGCAATTCGCGTGGCATCCGTATTCCCAAACCCATCATTGAACAATGCGGCTTAGGGGATACGGTTGAGCTGCGGGTCCAGGAGAACAGCTTGATCATATCCTCGCAACGCAAGCCACGACAGGGTTGGGAGGAAGCCCTCCGGCGTGCAACGCCGGTAACGAAAGACGAGCTCATTCTGGACTCGGCTTTGGACGACGATTTTGATCGTGAGGAATGGACGTGGTGAGCGCTGGCCCACCTCGGCTGGATGAGGTGTGGCTCGTCGCTCTTGATCCCACCGTAGGCGCCGAGATTCAGAAGACCAGGCCTTGCCTGGTTGTATCACCTGACGAAATGAACCGGCGCCTGCAAACCGTCATCGTAGCCCCAATGACAACCAGCCAGCAGCCATATCCGATGCGTGTGGGCGTGTCATTTCAAAACAAACGCGGCCAAGTCGCCCTGGATCACGTTCGCGCGGTAGCTCGCCGTCGGCTGGTGCGGAAACTCGGAAGGGTATCGCCCCAGACCGCAGCCGCAGTCTCGGCGACTCTCGTCGAGATGTTTACTCGCGTGTAGGGCCGTTACGTCCGGAAGAAATCCTTAATCGCCTGCCACATCACCTGGCCGCCGACGTCGGCGATGGACTTGGTCAGCGGAATGTCCTTGGGACAGACTTCGACGCAGTTCTGCGCATAGCCGCATTCCTGGATGCCGCCATCGCCCATCAGCGCCTGTAGCCGTTCGATCTTCAGGCCTTTGCCCGTGGGATGGGAGTTGAACAGCCGCGCCTGTGAAATGGTCGCCGCGCCCACAAAGCCGGTCTTCTCGTTAAACTGCGGGCAAGCTTCCATGCAGCAGCAGCACGAGATGCAACGCGACAGAGGATAGGCCTCCTCTTGTTCCTGCGCTGACTGGCGTAGGCCGGCTCCGAGATCGTACGTGCCATCCATCGGCACCCAGGCCTTCACCTTCTTCAGGTTCTCGAAGAGCACGCTGCGATCGACCGCGAGGTCGCGGATGATCGGGAACTTGGAGAACGGTTCCAGCGTGATGGGCTGCTTCAGTTGGGCGATCAGCGCCGAGCAAGCCATCTTGGCAGTGCCATTGATGATCATCGCGCAGGAGCCGCACACCTCTTCTAGGCAATTGGAGTCGTAGGTGACCGGCGTGGTGGCCTTGCCCTGGCGCGTTACTGGATTGGCCGCGATGTCCATCAGCGCCGAGGTCACGTTCATGCCCGGACGGTACTGCAGCTCGAATTCTTCCCAGTACGGCTTTGACTCGGGAGTGTCTTGCCGTTTGATTTTTATGAGTGCGGTTTTAGAGTTTGCCATTGTCTTAGAAGCCGTCAGCTTTCAGCTATCAGCTGTCAGTAAAATCGCAATTCGCTTTTCGCCCTTCGCTCTTCGCCAACCACCAACGAAGTGTCATCCTGAGCGTAGGCGCGCTTTCTTTGCGCGCCGGAGTCGAAGGACCTGCTTTCTGCCGTCTCGCCGGGACTCAAGTTCTCCCAGCTCGAAACTCGAAACCTGAAACTCGAAACTGCCTCTACGTTGCCGCGTCGTACCTTCTCGGCCGCGGCTTGATCAGCGACGTATCCACCGGCTCGAACTCAAAGCGCGGCTCGTCGGCATCGGCGGCGAAATAGGCCTTCGTCGTCTTCAACCAGTTGGCGTCGTCGCGCTCGGGGAAGTCAGGCTTGTAGTGCGCTCCGCGCGACTCGTCGCGCATTCCCGCGCCTTGTGTAATCACGCGCGCCAGTTGCAGCATGTTATAAAGCTGCCGCGCGAAGACGAACGACGTGTTCGCCCACATCGACTTGTCGCTCAGGTTGACGTGGCGATAGCGCTCCAGCAACTCCACCAGCTTCTCGTCGGTCTCCTGAATGTTTTTGTTGTAGCGAATGACCGTGACGTTCTTGGTCATGGTTTCACCCAGCTCGCGCCACAGCAGGAACGGGTTCTCGGTGCCAGCGTTGTTCATCAGACGAGCATTGATCTCTTCCTGCCGCTTGCGCTCCGAGTCGAAGACGTGCTGGCCAGGATGTTTTCCGCTCTTGATCAAGCCGTGCGCGTACTTGACCGAGTGCGGCCCGGCAACGAACCCGCCATAGATGCACGACAACAGGGAATTCGCGCCCAACCGGTTGGCGCCGTGAATGGAATAATCGCACTCGCCGGCGGCGTACAGGCCTTCGATGTTGGTCCGCTGGTCAAAGTCAACCCACAGGCCGCCCATGGTGTAGTGCATGCCGGGGAAGATCTTCATGGGAACGTCGCGCGGATCGTCGCCGACAAACTTCTCGTAGATCTCCAGGATGCCTTCCAGCTTGCGGTCGAGAATCTTGCGGTCGATGTGCGTCAGGTCGAGATAGACCATCGGCTGGCCGTCGATGCCGAGGTGGTGCTCATAAACCACCTTGTGGATGGCGCGGGTGGCAATATCGCGCGGCACCAGGTTGCCGTACTTGGGATACCACTCTTCCAGGAAGTACCAGCGCTCGCTCTCGGGAATGCTCTTGGGATCGCGCTTGTCTCCGGGCTGCTTCGGTACCCACACGCGTCCGCCTTCGCCGCGCGCCGACTCCGACATCAGACGCAGCTTGTCTTCGCCGGGAATGCAGGTCGGGTGTACCTGGATGAATTCGCCGTTGGCGTAAAACGCGCCCTGTTGGTAGAGCGCCGATTGCGCCGAGCCGGTGCACACGACCGAGTTGGTGGATTTGCCGAAGATGGCGCCATTACCGCCGGTCGCCATGATGACAGCTTCCGCCGGAAAGGTATGAACTCCCATGCCGCGCAGGTCAAGCGCGCAAATGCCGTGGCAGACGCGATTCTCATCGAGGACCGCGGAGAGGAACTCCCACGCTTCGTACTTCGTGACCTTGCCTTCGGATTCGTAGCGCCGCACCTGCTCGTCGAGCGCATAGAGCAGTTGCTGACCTGTGGTTGCCCCAGCGAACGCGGTGCGGTTGTAGAGCGTGCCGCCGAAACGGCGGAAATCCAGCAGCCCTTCCGGAGTGCGATTGAAGGGAACGCCCATGCGATCGAGAAGGTCGATAACGCCAGGCGCCGAATCGCACATTGCCTTCACCGGCGGCTGGTTCGCCAGGAAGTCACCGCCATAGACGGTGTCGTCGAAGTGGATCCAAGTGGAATCGCCCTCGCCCTTCAGGTTCTTAGCGGCGTTGATTCCGCCCTGAGCGCACACGGAGTGAGACCGCTTCACCGGGACGATGGAAAAGAGGTCGACGTGACCTCCCATCTCGGCAATCTTGATGGTCGCGGCAAGTCCCGCCAGTCCGCCACCAACAACGATAATATTAGGATGTGCCATAAGAAAAACCAGCAATTAGCAATTAGCGATTAGCAATTAGTCGTGTTCCACCCAGGGAACCTGGTCAGCCGGCGTCCGCACGAAACCAGTGATGCTCCACAGACCGACGCCCACTAAAACGATTGCCAGCCCTAAGCACACAAAACCGAACTTGCGGCGCGCCTTGTCGCCGACGGTCAGCCCCCACTTGGCGGCGAACAGCCAAACGCCATAGGAGAAGTGCCACGAGGCGGCCACAATTCCAATCACATAAATGGCCACCGTCCACGGATTCTGGAAGTCGAACCACACCTTCGAGAATGAATTGTTATAGCCGCCGCCCATCAGGTGCACGCCCATGAACCGCATATCGATGACGTGGTACAGGATGTAGGCGAAGGCGATGATTCCGGTCCAGCGCTGCGAGGTATAGAGCCAGTTGCCGCTCCAGGGATACTCGCTGACGTTGGAGTCGCCGCGATACCAGATCCAAATTCCGTAGAGCGCGTGATACAGCAGCGGAATAAAGATGAAGACCCACTCCAGCACGTGCACGAAAGGCAGGCTGGTGAGGAACTTTACTTGGTCGTTGTAGGCCTGAACGCCGTTAGCCGATTCGGAATTGGAGATGAAATGTTCGATCAGAAACGCGCCGATGGGCACAATGCCGGAGAGCGAATGCAGCCGGCGCAAAACAAAAGAATAGCCCTGACCTGCACGCAGCGGAGCTACTCCCTTTCCAATCCGTGTGACGCTGGTTTCAACAGAACTGGCCGAGGAAGCCACGAAGCAAACTCCTTATGAACGCGGAGCGTATGAGCAAACATTTCATTATCGAGTTCGCCAAGAGCGCAAGTCAAGAAAGCTGCCGTTCAACTTGCGATTGACGAACCGCCTGAGGTGGGCCGACTCCGGCGGATAAGCGAGAATCAGAATAGCTTTTGGACGGGCCAATAGCTTGTGACGTGCGTCACAGGCTCGAATGATTTAACACGCTGCTGAAAAAGTCGATTGCGGCGAGTTTTGAAGGGGCGCACCTTTAGGAGCGCCGTCGCAAGCCCTTCCAGATTTGTCATCACGAGGAGGCCTTTAGGCCGACGAGGGATATGCTTTTGAGTTTTTTAGCGCCCTGTTAAGACCGGGCCCGCGTAACGAGCCGATCAGGCGGAAGCGCGCATCTTTTCCACAACATTTATAGTGTCTTCATCCCCATGCTGATCCGCGAGAATGTTCCTCTTGCCCCCTTGACGACGCTCGAAGTCGGCGGACCAGCGCGTTATTTCGCCGAAGCCAGGGCAGAAGCCGAGGTAATGGAAGCCGTCGAGTTCGCCCGCTCGCGGGGGCTGCCGTTGTTCGTGCTTGGAGGCGGAAGCAATCTCGTCATCGCGGACGCAGGATTCGCCGGATTGGTGCTGAAGGTAGGCATCACGGACCTCGCGCAACTTACGGCGTCACATGGTCAAGTGACGTTTGTCGCCGGCGCGGGGTATGACTGGGACACCCTGGTGAAGGAGTCTGTGCAGGCCGATTGCGCCGGGCTGGAGTGCCTCAGCGGAATACCCGGCACCGTGGGCGGCACGCCGGTGCAAAACGTCGGTGCCTACGGCCAGGAAGTTTCTCAGACGATCCGGGAGGTGCGTGTACTCGACTTGCAGTCGCGTGAGATTACTACACTCTCGAATACGCAGTGCGGGTTCGCCTATCGCAGCAGCATCTTCAACACAACCGAGCGCGGGCGCTATGTGATCCTGCGCGTCTCCTTTGCTCTGCGGCAGGGTGGCGGCCCAAGCATTCGTTACGCCGATCTCGAACAGTTCTTCTCTCGGTCGAATGCGCCGACGCTGTGCGAAGTGCGGGAAGCGGTTCGCGACATCCGTCAGCGCAAGGCAATGCTGATTGTTCCCGGCGATGAGGACTCCCACAGCGTGGGATCATTCTTCAAGAACCCGATTGTGCCGCGGGCAATTTGCGAAGAGCTGTCGGCGAGACTCGCATCTCGCGGTCTGCAACTGCCGAGTTACCCCTCCGGGGACGGATTCCGCAAATTACCGGTCGCCTGGCTGGTAGAGCACGCGGGCTTCGCCAAGGGCTATCGCAAGGGCAGGGTGGGAATCTCGCAAAGGCACGCGTTGGCAATCATCAACCGCGGCGGGGCAAGCGCGGCTGAGATCATCGCATTGAAAGATGAGATTCAAGCGCGCGTAATGGACACTTTCGGGATCAGGCTCGATCCCGAGCCGGTGTTCGTGGGGTTTTGAAGGCTGCTATGATGCTTTTCGCGATTCGCTCTTCGCCGTTCGCCGGATGAAGATCCGTCGATGCTGTCTTGCTAATTGCTAGTTGCTAATCGCTAATTGCTGGTTTCTTTTGCCACTCGGTTGCCTGTTCGTAGGCGTGGGCCAGGCGTAGTGTCGTTGAATCCGCGCCCGGGCGGCTGGAAATCTGCATACCAACGGGCAGCCCATCGCGTGTGAAGCCGCAGGGAACTGACGTGGTCGGCCAAAACATCACGCTAAACGGCGAGGTATTGCGCAGCAGATTCTTTACCTCGAAGGGACGCACATCTGCCACTGGCAGCGCCTCCACCTCGGCGAGCTCCGGCGCCGGGACCGGGACCGTCGGCGAGATGACCACGTCCACCTGCTCGAAAATTCGCTCGGCGGCGCGGCGAAACTCAGCCAGTCGCTGCCGCTCGCGAATGTATTGACTGGCTGTGATGCCCGCGCATTTCTCGATACGGTACAAAGTCCGCGGGTCGTAGAGCTGCGGACTTTTGTTCACCATTGCTTCGTGATACTCGTAGATCTCCGCGTCGAAGATGGTGCGAAAGCCATCGACTGCGATGTCCACCTCCCGAATCTGCGAGGTCAGCTTCCCGACCATTTGTATTGCGGTTTCAAGACACGAGGCTACGTCCTGATCGAGATTGTCAAAAAATGGCTTGCGGGGGATCCCGATCCTCAACGCAGAAACGTCTTCGGCTAGCAACGCTGCTAAGCCGGACTTCTGAGCGAGAGCGTCGATTAACGTAGCTGCATCGCGCACTGTCGCCGCCAA
Organism: Candidatus Korobacteraceae bacterium; assembly: GCA_049511915.1. GTDB lineage: Bacteria > Acidobacteriota > Terriglobia > Terriglobales > Acidobacteriaceae > Bog-257. The sequence continues at coordinate 28,105 of JBEKXQ010000033.1, read as the reverse complement.
CGGGCCGACGGTGTCGAACGAGGTCGACAGCGGCACCACTCCGTCGAGGCTGATCAAGCCGGCGCTGGGACGATGTCCCACAATGCCGCACAGAGCGCTGGGACAGCGAATCGAGCCTGCGGTATCCGTGCCGAGGGCGGCGACACACAGTCCCGCAGCCACGGCGGCGGCCGAGCCCGAAGAAGATCCACCAGAGATACGCTCCAGATTCCAGGGATTTTTCGTCGGTCCAACTGCGCTTACGACGCCGCTGATGCCGAAAGCAAACTCGTGCAGATTAAGCTTGCCGACGATGACCGCGCCAGCTTGCTTCAATTGCCGAACGACCTCGGCGTCTTCCGCTGGGATGCGGTCGCGGTACTGATTGCTGGCCGCCGTGGTCCGCACGCCCGCAGTGTCGAACAAGTCCTTCAGGCCGATAGGAATGCCGTGGAGCGGGCCCCGATAGTTTCCAGCGTTTATTTCGGATTCAGCGTTGCGAGCCTGCTCCAGAGCTAGATCGGCAGTGACCGTGATGAAAGCATTTAATCGCGGATTCAGTAGCTCGATGCGCGCCAGGCACTCGCGCGTCAGCTCGACGGGCGACAGCTGGCGGGTGCGAATCTGTTCCGCTGCTTCAGTAAGGGTGAGCATCGCGGAGAATGGTAGCACTCCAAGCCTTCCGGCAAGTCAGGCCTGGGTTTGTATCAGGGCGATCCGTGAAATTGACGCTACGCTCTCTTCTGCTTCTTCTGGCATTTCTCGCAGATGCCATAAATCTGGAAGGTATGGCGCGTAGGTAGATACTTGTGTTTGCGGCCCACGGCGTGCTCGATGCGTTCGATATCAGTCGAGAAGAACTCCACCGAACTGCCACACTCGGTGCACACCATGTGATGGTGATTGCGCCGCTGATACTGATGCTCGTAACGCGCAACGCCGTCGTTGAACGCTACTTCGCTTGCCAGACCGCATTCCGCCAGCAGCTTCAGCGTGCGGTATACCGTCGTGAACCCGATGCCCTCATCCTCTTTCTTCACCAGTCGGTAGAGTTCGTCGGTGGAAAGATGGTCACGGGTGTCGAGAAACGTCCGCAGGATGGTATCGCGCTGCCCGGTGCGCTTCAGGCCCACTTTTTTAAGATGACTGTGAAACGCGGCTTCAGCCTCGCGCACCATGTGGCGCGAGATCGTGGGCTGATCGTCGATTCGTTTCTGGAGCATAGGCAAGTGCCCCGATGGGGCCCTCGTTCGCTGTTGCAAGCTAGTTGTTACAAGCATAACACTGGCCGCCGGGCGGGGGGTGTTGGTAACATCGGCGGTCGGCAGAATTCCCTACAGACATTAAGGGTCGGCTTCCAGCCGTCATTGCCGAGGAGGTTTCGTGTGCTGGGCGTTGGGGAACGATTCCCGCACTTTGTTCTCATCGCCAATGTCGGCGCCGAGGAGCGCGGCTTCTTTCGCTCCGTTAGCGACCGGGATTATCGCGGCAAATGGAAGGTGTACTTTTTCTGGCCGAAAGATTTCACCGAGCTCTCACTTGCCGAGATTGTAGATTTCGGCGAGCTGCTCCCGGAATTCACGGCACGGGAAGCGCATCTGCTGGGTTGCAGCGTCGAGTCGGAAAACGCACATCAAGCCTGGCGCAAAGAAGAGCAAGGCTTACGGAAACTCGCTTTGCCGATGCTCGCGGACACTAAGCGCGAGCTATGTGGGGAACTGGGCATCCTGGATGAAGCTGAGGGTGTAGCGCAACGTGCAACGTTCATTGTGGATACTCGCGATGTGATCCGTTTCGTGTATGTCACGGATGCAAGTGTCAGCCGTGATCCGGGAGAAGTGCTGCGCGTGCTTGCGGACCTGCAGGGCGAGAATAGGCCGTGAATAGAAAAACCTGGGTAGATTCCTCTACCTTGCATCCAGCAGTCGTATCGTCTGCAGCACCACGTCGCCGGTGATGGCCAGCGATTGCGGGCTGAGCTTGTCGATGGTGTCTTCGGGCGTGTGATGGAAGACATTGTTGTAGCCATAGTCAAAGTCGATCAGGTCCACGACGGGCACGCCAATCTTGGCGAACGGAATGTGGTCGTCCTCGATGGCAATGGTCTGCTGAAAAAAGTGTGGCTGATAGCCAAGATCGGTGGCCGCCTGAGACACCACGTCGGTCAACCATGGCGTGGAGTTGGTGTCGCGCTGAATATCGAGATCGGCGTCGCCAATCATGTCGACTAGCAGGAAGGCTTTCACCTTCTTCGCGGTGCCATCCTGCTGCCACTTGTGAGCGAGCTGTCGCGTTCCGTAGAGGCTGTCCGTGTCGGACCACTTCACGAATGCCTCTTCACCGTCGGTCCACACCAGCCATACGCTATAGCCGTCAAGCTGTTTGCCGCGGAAGTAGTCAGCCAAAGCGAGCAGCAGAGCGGTCGTTGACCCACCGTCGTTCGCGCCGACGTAGGACTTCGGCAATGGGTAGTTCGTGTCGTAGTGTCCTGCGACGACAATGATGCCGTCCTTCTTTCCTTGAAATTTCGCGATGATGTTGTTGATGGGGAACTGACCGGCGGGCGTTGTCGCCGTGAACCTGTCCTGCTCCACATCCACTCCCTTCAGGTTGGACAGGATGTACTGCTCCAGTTTGGCATGCGCGGCACTCCCCGGCGGACGCGAGCCGAATGCCACAACCTCCTTCACGTATTGCATGACATGATTGCCGTTAATGTCTGGCGCCAAGCCTACGCCCGCGGGACTGGCCGGTGCGCTGGCGGGCTGGGACGCTGCTGCGGGCTTGACTGTAGCCGCGGGCTCCGACGCCGTCTCCGTGTGTCTGCTGCAGCCAGCGCTGAAAGCAGCGATCAGAAGCAGAGCGAAAATGGGGGCAAAGGATATGCGGAGCCTGGGCTTCATGCTGGACAGTATTGTAAATCGCGGGCCTGGTCGCAGAGTCGCTGAGGCCGAAGTGGCCCACCGCCCGCTCATCCCTCGAAAATCTGGTATTCTGCCCGCCGTGCCCAAACGTACATCTTCGAATCGCCGTCCTGCGATCAGCATTGTTGGCCCCGGAAATCTTGGCATTGCACTGGCACTAACTCTGGCCCCGGCAGGCTATGAAGTGCGATTCCTGGCCGCTCGTGGAAAGAGCGTCGGCAACGTTCACGTCAGGGCGCTGTCACGCCGATTGAAGGCGCGCGTGGTTGAGATAGGAAAGCAGCAGCTCGATACCGAGATCGTTTGGATTACCGTCCCCGACGATGCAATTGCAGGCGTCGCGCGCGTATTGGCGCAGTCCCAGGATTGGAAGGGCAAGATTGTATTGCACTCCAGCGGGGCGGTCACCAGCGACGAACTTTTTCCCTTGCGAGACAAGGGGGCGCGCGTAGCATCCGTGCATCCCATGATGACCTTCGTTCGCGGCGCTGTGCCGGAGATGGAAGGCGTGGCCTTTGCGGTCGAGGGAGACGCCGCGGCGGTGCGGGCTGCCATATCCATCGTCGAAGAGTTGGGCGGAGACGCCTTCGTCATCAAGAAGCAAAATAAGGTTCTGTACCACGTCTTCGGAAGTTTCGCCTCGCCTCTGGTGATCGCATTGATGGCCTCGCTAGAGGAAGTGGCGCAGGCGGCTGGTATCCGCAAAACGGATATCAGGCCGATGATGGCGCCGCTGCTGTGGCAGACGCTGCGCAACTACTTGAAGCACGATGCGGCTTCTGCTTTCAGCGGGCCGCTCATCCGTGGAGACGTGGCGACTGTGAGCAAGCATCTGGCGGAACTCAAGAAGCTGCCGGAGGCGAAGGCCGTGTACGTCGCCCTGGCTAGCGCGGCTTTGAAACTTCTGCCGGTGAGGAACCGCAAGATTTTGGCGAAGACGCTCCGTAGTTCTTGAGACGCGGTTATCTGCGCACACCGTGTTCCCGCCGGCTCTCCGCCATGCACAAGACCCGTTACCTTACCTGCAGAAGCACCAACCCGTTCACCGGCAGTTCCAGCGTCATACTGCCATCGGTCAGGTTCGTAGTGTCCGGCCCTTCGAGATGTGATTCCTGCCGTAGATCCTCAAGCTGGTTTTGTGTCGGATAGCGCGGGCTGCCCATTCTTTCCCACAAGCCCAGCGTGTTTCCATGCTCCTCATCAACCCGGCGAATGGCAACATGTGCGTCGGGCTTTATCCCTTTGAATTGCAGCGTCACGGTTTTCGGAGCGCCGGTTGAGCCGGGATTAACGAGATTCCAGACGGCGACGACCAGCGATCCATCGCTAGCCTTCGTCACCAGCACATTGGGGTCGCTGTTCTCCATACGCTCCCCGCCCAGGCGATGAAGCAACTGCATGGCGTAAAAAGAAGGCTTAGGCAGGTTGCCAGCGGCAATTAGTCCGAAGCCGCCGTAAAAGGGTGTCTTCACGACGCCCTGCTCCTCGAACACATCGGAGAAAGTCCAGAGCGATATCATTTCCGTAAGGCCATCACATTGGGCGATGGTGGTGGCCAGCCAGGGCCCCATGTAGATGGAGTCGGTGACCGCGACTTCGTTGTCGTAGGCGGCGTTGTACTCGCTCCAGATCAGCGGCATTTCTGGCCGTGATGAGGCCTTGATCTCGTCATGGACCTTCTTTACCGCGCGGCCAACCATCTGGTCGCGGGAAATGTTCTCGTTGGTATGGAAGACGTCGCTGGCCTTGTCGTTGCCATAGACATGGGTGGAGACAAAGTCGAGCGGCACATTCGCCTGGTCGGCGTGCTTGATCATGTCGCCAACCCACGCTGCCTGCGCAGTTGCCGGACCGCCAACCCGCAACCTGGGACTTGCCGCTTTGATGGCGCGCGCGGTGTGGTCATACAGCTCGAAGTAGGATTGCTGCCGCGGCGTCCCTGTCCAGAAATCGAGGTTGGGCTCGTTCCACACCTCGAAGTACCAGCTGGCGACTTCCTCGATGCCATAACGCTCGGCCAAGTGCTTGGCGAACTGCGTAATCATGTCGTCCCACCTGGCATAGTCCTTGGGCGGAGAGACGTTGGGGTGGTACCAGAAGGCCTGCAGATCCTGCCGCGCCGCCAGTTTGTATGGCATGAAGCTGAGCTCGATGAAAGGCTTCACCCCAGCGGCCAGCAGGCCATCGTAAATCTGGTCAACGTAGGAGAAGTTGTAGATCGGCTTGCCCTGTTTGTCCTCGTCGTATACGCCGACATCGTCATCGAAGATTGCATGGAAGCGAACGTAGTGGAATCCAGTGCTCTGATGCACCGTCCGCAAGTCACGGCGATAGGAATCGCGCAGGCTCAGAATGGCGCGCCCGGAGCCAAACATCTGCTCCCAGAAGTGTGGAAAGGGATGAGACGGTGCAGAGGTATCGATCGCGATGGTTTCCACGGAGGATTGCCCCAACAGAGGAAGTGCACAAAGCGTGACGACAAGTAGAAAGAAAATTGGAATGCGCATGGCTCTTAGAGGGCGCCGACGATTAGCCCGTAAGATGATTATGCGCACCGCGCAGTTTTCTGCAAAGGGCTTACTCCCTCAAACGAATCAGCTATGAGTGATTTCCATCAGAGCTCTGCAAGGAGCGCCAACGCAGGTGATCGTATTGGATGAGGCTGTTGGCGGCTTCCGGCCCTTCGCTGCCGGCAGCGTAGTTGGGGAACTGCGGCGGCGGAAGCTCGGCCCAGGCATCCTCGATGGGTGTGATGATGCGCCATTCCGCTTCCACTTCGTCGCGGCGGGTGAACAGCGTTGGGTCGCCGCGCATGGCGTCCAGCAGCAAGGTCTCGTAGGCGGCGGGCGTTTCCGTCCCAAAGGCCTCACGGTAGGAGAAGTCCATATCGACGCGAGTGGCGCGCATCTCCTGGCCCGGCTGCTTGGCGCCGAAGCTAAGTGAGATGCCTTCGTTGGGCTGAATGCGCATGGTGATCACGTTGTGATGGACATCGTCGGGAGTGCGCGAAAACAGCGCCTGCGGCGTGCGTTTGAAATGCACCGCGATCTCGGTCACCGGCTTCGCCAGCCGCTTGCCGGCGCGAATGTAGAAGGGAACTCCCGCCCAGCGCCAATTGTCGATGTGCAGTTCGACTGCAGCGTAAGTCTCCGTCTGCGAGTTGGGATTGACGCCCGGTTCCTGGCGATATCCCGGAACTGTTTTACCATCGATCTGGCCCGGGCCGTACTGACCGCGAGCGGTGCGTTTCGCGACCTGTTCTTTGGACATGGGAGCGATGGCGCTCAGCACTTCCACTTTGTGGCCCCGCACCGCATCGGCATCGAAGCTGACCGGAGGTTCCATCGCGGTCAGCATCAGCAACTGGAGCATGTGGTTAGCGACCATGTCGCGCAGTGCTCCGGTCTCTTCGTAGAATGCGCCGCGGCCTTCCACGCCCAGCGTTTCGGCTGCGGTGATCTCGATGTACTCGATGTAATTGCGGTTCCACACCGGCTCAAACATGGAGTTGCCGAAGCGGAACATCATGATGTTCTGCACCGTCTCCTTGCCGAGGTAGTGGTCGATGCGGTAAACCGAGCGCTCGTCGAAGACACGCGAGACGATTTCGTTCAGCTCCTGCGCGCTCTTCAGGTCGCGGCCGAAGGGCTTCTCCAGGATGATGCGCGTCCAGCCTTCACTGTTACGAGCCAGTCCGGCTTCGCCAAGGCCCTCGACAATCGGCGGCGCAAGCGAGGCCGGAGTCGAAACATAGAACATCACGTTCTTGCTGGCGCCGTTTTTCTGCATCTCCTCGATCTTGGCCTTTAATTGGGGATAGAAGTCGCGGCGATTGGCGTCACCGACAAAGTAGTGCAGCCGCTGAGCAAAGTCGTCCCATCCCTGGTCGGTAAAGTTGCGAGCGTCTTTCGAGTCAGCTGCGCCTTCGCGCAGACGTGAGCGATATTCTTCATCGTCAAATTTGGAGCGACCGATGCCGAGGACTTGGAAATTGCGGCTGGTGCAGCCGACGCATGCGAGATCGTACAGGGCGGGAATCAATTTGCGCCGGGTAAGGTCGCCCGAGCCTCCGAAGATTACGACCAGACAGGAATCGCCTTGCGGCAAGTGAGGAGTTTCAATTTTATGCGGCGTGGGCTGTACGAGAGTGGTCATGCGATCAGCTCCAATGCGTGTGCGCTCCTTGGCAGATGCAGGATCGCGGCGAAAGGATTCGCCAGTGAGGGCGGCTCACTTGACCGCGGCTGCGGCGGCCGCAGGCTTTCCTAAGGATTCCTTCACCAAGGCGAGGAGGCGACGCAAACCCTTCTCGATGTCGCGTCCCAGGTCGACGCGAATGGCGCGGCGATGATGGTTGGTCCAGGATTCGAAGTCGCCCAGCGCCTGTGCCTGTTTCAAAACGCTGAAGCTGAACTTCTCGCCGGGCACCTCGATGTCGTTGATATCCTCCGAGGTCAGTTGCAGGAAGACGCAATCGTCGGGGCCGCCTTTGTGCAGCTGTCCGGTGGAATGCGAAAACCGCGGGCTGTAGCCCGTCGCAGTAGCGACCTTCTTCTGGTCGCGAATGGCAAGACGAATTTCCTGCAATAAAGATTCGTAGTTTCTCAGCTCCTCGATGAATTGCGTGATGGCGAGATAGTCGCCCGGGTTTAGCCGGGCTAGATGGGTCATCAGCATTGCCTGTAGCGATGAGCCGCCGCGGCGCAAGACTTCGCAGTTTTCCGCGTCGCCAAAGACTCGCAGCGAGGTCTCCGCGACAATCAGCTTTTGCTGAGGCAGAGCTCCATTCTGCGCATACTCCGCCAGGGTGCGCACGATGTAGTCTTTGGACTCCTGAACGTCGGGCTGGTCGAAGGGATCGACGCCGAGTAGCGATCCGGCAACTGCGGTTGCGAACTCCCACAGGAAAAACTCCTCGCCGAGATCAAGCGGGCTGCGAAGCGAGTGGCGCAGTACGGGATGTCCTGCGGCTTCGAGAGCGGCGAGCTTCGATTCCGTGTTCGCGTTGCCTGCCGATGGCGTATGGATGTAGACAAAAATGCGATCGTCCCCATAGACGTCGGGCGCGCCCAGCGGCTCACCGGCAACTGGGACGATACCCTTGCCTTCTTTGCCGGTACTCTCGGCAATCAAGTGTTCGATCCACAGGCCGAGCGCGGCCAATGGCGGAGGCGTGATGAGTGTCAGCTTGTTGCGTCCGGCGCCGGCGAGCGCGCCCAGTAATGCTCCCAACCTCGCGCCAGGATTTTCGTTCGGTGGCACCGAATCGGCACAGGCTTGAGCCGCTTGCCTGGCCGTATCAAGGAGCGCCTTTACGTCACCGCCCATCAGGGCAAAAGGCACCATCCCGAAGTACGAAAGCGCCGAGTAGCGCCCGCCAATTTCAGGCAGGTCGAGGAAAATGCGGCGAAAGTGACCATGCATGGCGTCCTTGGCGAGTTGGCTTCCCGGATCTGTGATGGCGATGAAGTTTTCTCCCGCAGCATCACCCTTGACGCGCTTCACGCGGTCCCGGAAATAGCGCTGAAACATCTGCGGCTCGGTGGTCGTGCTCGACTTCGATGAAACGATAAAGAGTGTGTTGCCGATGTTGATCTTCTGCTCAAGATGGCGAATCGCTGTCGGCACGGTCGAGTCGAGCACGTAGAGCTGCGGATAACCTTCCTGCTTGTCGAAGGTGCAGGCCAACACCTCCGGACACAAACTGGGGCCGCCCATACCCAGGACCACAGCGAACTCGAATCCAGCTTTCTTGACTTCCTGGGTGAAGGCATCAAGTTCCGCGAGGTGGGGCTGCATAGCTTCGGCAACCGTGAGCCAGCCAAGGGAATTGGCGATGTTTGCCTCGCGCTCGGGCTCGGTCTTCCAGAGGGTGAAATCCTTCTTCCACAGCCGTGATACGGATTGATCCCGCTCAAGCCGCTCCAGTGCGCTGCGAAAGGCCGCCTCGTAGTTGCCAAGAGACGCTGTATGTCGCGCAAGGATGCTATTCGTGAGTTCGTTCGGCCGGGTCTCTGACAAAGGAATGCTACCCATGACTGCCTCCCCGCGCCTCTGCGCGAGCGCGTGCTTTTCACGACAGATAACACAGCGCCGACACACAGTGCCGGCGCCAAGGAACCCCTCAATTGTAAGCCTGAATTGTTACTGTTTCGTTTTCTTTATCACTTCGCGCGCCTTGGCAACGACGTTGTCAACGGTGAAGCCAAAGTGCTCCATGATGATCTTGTACGGGGCCGATGCGCCGAAGTCGTCATGGGCGACACTATACCCGCTGTCACCAACGTACTTGCTCCAGCCAAGACTGGCGCCGGCTTCCACCGACACCCGTGCCTTTACCGCAGCAGGAAATACTTGTGCCTTGTATTCGGCGGGCTGCTTTTCGAACAGCTCCCAACACGGCATGGAGACAGCGCGTGCCTTCACGCCTTCGGCCGTGAGCTGCTCGTACGCCCCCACGCAAAGCTGCACCTCGGAGCCAGTGCCCATCAGGATGATGTCCGGCGTGCCACCAGAGTCGGCCAGAATGTAAGCGCCCTTGGCCACGCCTGCGGCCGACGCGTACTTGGTCCGATCGAAGGTCGGCACGCCCTGGCGAGTGAGCACCAGCGCCACCGGCTGATTCTTCATCGCCATGATAACGCGCCAGGCCTCGGCAACTTCGTTTGCGTCGGCGGGGCGGATGGTCATCATTCGGGGCATGGCCCGCAACGACATGAGCTGCTCAATCGACTGGTGGGTTGGGCCGTCTTCGCCAAGACCGATGGAGTCGTGGGTGTAGATGTAGATGACCGGCAGCTCCATCATCGCAGCCAGGCGAATCGCCGGCCGCATGTAATCGGAGAAGATGAAGAACGTTGCTCCGAAGGGCCGCACGCAGGAGAGCGCCATGCCGCTCAGGATTGAGCCCATGGCATGCTCGCGGATGCCGAAGTGGAAGTTGCGGCCTGAGTGGTCGTCCTTCTCGAAGTCGCCGCCATCCTTGATGAGCGTTTTGGTCGAGGGATAGAGGTCGGCCGCGCCGCCGATAAGCCACGGAACCCTGGCAGCGACCGCGTTCTCAACCTTGGCACTCGAGTCGCGCGTGGCCATGCCCTTCGCGTCGGCCGGGAACGTTGGAATGTCTTTGTCCCAACCAACGGGTAGCTCCTGGTTGGACATCTGCTGCCACATCTTGGCGAGATCAGGATTCTGGGCCGCCCATGGTTGGTACTTTCCGTCCCACTCTTGCTCCCACTGAGCGCCGCGCTCAACTGCTTTGCCCATGTAGTTCGCCACTTCATCGGGAACAAGGAACTGCGCATCGGGCGGCCAGCCGTAGACGATCTTCGTCTTGCGGACTTCGTCTACTCCCAGCGCCTCGCCGTGGGCTTCCTTGGTGTCTTGACGGTCGGGAGAGCCCCACCCAATATGCGAATCGCAGATGATGAGCGATGGCCGATCCGGCTCTCTCTGTGCGGCCTTGATGGCGACATCTACCAGTCCGAGATCGTTGACATCGGTGACGTGCAGGATATTCCAGTGCCAGCCAAGGAAGCGGGTGGCGACATCGTCGGTGAATGCCAGCGAGGTGTGGCCTTCAATGGTGATGTGGTTGTTATCGTAAAACCAGATCAGGTTCGACAGCCCGAGATGTCCGGCGACGGATGCCGCCTCGTTGCTGACGCCTTCCATCAGGTCGCCATCGCCGCAGAACGCGTAAATGCGGTAGTCGAAGGGAGTGTAGTCGCCCTTGTGGAACTTGGCCGCCAGCCAGCGCTGGGCCATCGCCATTCCCACCGAATTGGACACGCCCTGGCCGAGCGGGCCGGTGGTGACTTCCAACCCGGGCACGTGATGGTATTCGGGATGCCCCGGAGTCTTCGATCCCCACTGCCGGAATTGCTTGATGTCATCCAGCGAGAGGTCATAGCCGGTGAGGTGCAGCATCGCGTACAGCAGCATGCAGGCGTGCCCGTTGGAAAGGATGAAGCGATCACGTCCCGGCCATTGCGGGTTATGAGGATTGTGTCTGAGGAAACGGTCCCACAACACGAAAGCCAGCGGAGCCAGCGCCATGGGAGTGCCGGGATGACCGCTATTGGCTTTCTGCACCGCGTCCATCGCAAGCGTGCGAATCGTGTTGATACAGAGGGTTTCGAGATTCTGCTGGGCGTCGGACTCCGAACCGCGCTGTACGGAAATATCTGCTTGACCACTCACCCGTTGCCGCCTTTCGTTTGCGAATTGTGATAAAAATTTCGGCCGATGTTCTGGAGAATCCCCACAGTTTATACCGTTGCCTGGAGCACCGCTTTACCCGGAAGTAGATTTCGTGAGGGACTTCTCCGCGTCAGTTTGCGTTGGTTGTTCGACTTCGACCGCGTAGTTGGTGCCTTGCCACTCCTGGTCCTGGGGCCATTTGAAGGTGAATCGCAACGGCGCTTTCTGCCCAGAATCAATGTGGATGTCGACATACTCGACACCTAAAGCCGTGGGAGTGGACCCGGTATCGCGAGGTGTGTTCCATTCGTCGTCGCTCCAGTGCAACTCGAAGGGCGACGATGCCTGGATCCGCAGTAAAGCTCCCGCCGTTACTCTGCGAACCTGGCGATTCATTTTCCATACTTCGATTACTGGGCGCGGATTGTTGTTGCAATAACGCGCGGCAACCGGGTCGATGCGACCAAAAATTTTATTATCCAACATCGAGCGCAGCAAGGTTACATACTCGGCATGCGCCCACAACAGCGGAATGGCCGCTCCTGTCGCTTTGCCGAAAAACATGTGCTCTTGCGGGATATCCGGCAGATCCCAGATCTGCTCGGGGAATAACCCGACGCCGGTGGCAAACGCCTCGGCCGCACGGATATACATGTCGATGTTGCGACCGGTCGCCAGTTCGTACGTCGCGCGTTCCAGCATGAGCAGCGGCCAGGCGTGGCCAACTCCCCACTTCTTGTACGAGGTACCGTCGTCGCGTTGACCATAGCCGTCGTGGTTGTATCGCTTCCAGCATGGTCCGCCCGGGAGATCGACCTTCAAGACCGCGTCGATGACCTTCAACGAGTCCTCGATGAGCGAATCACCCGGCCTGCGAACGCCAAAGCGGACCAACTCCAGGAAGCCGTGATCCACAATCTGGTTTGCGGGATACTGATAGCGATCGCCGGGCTTCTGATTAGCGAGAATCAGTTCGCCGCTATCGGGATCCTCATCGCCCACCGCGCCCTCGTGACTGACGGCGGGGTTGATGCGGATGTAATGCCGCTTGATTGCCGGCAGCAGCGTGCCCTGGTTCGTGACCGTCCACTTTTCAACGTGCGACTCGAGGAAGTCGGCGTAGGTACGCACGAAGTCCGCGGTATGCTTGTCACCACGGGACTCGAGCATCTCAGCGGCGCAGATCAGGGCAGCGATATTGACGGCGAGCGTGGAAGGCGAGTAGCCTCCCGCTTCTTCCCAACGGTCTTCGGGTGTGGCGGGACCTTCGCGGATCAGATAGGCGCAGGCCCGGCAAACCGTAATGTAGGGATCGAACTCGGCGAGCGCGTTGGCCTTCCACAGGCGCCATGCCAGGACAATGGGAAATGAAACCTCGTCCAGTTGCACGCCCGTCCAATAGGGATCGCCATCGATCCAGAAGTTCTGGTAAAAACCGCCGTCTTCGCGCTGGGCAATGGCCAGATAAATCATGGCCCGCAAGGGCGTAGTGGTATCGCCGGCAGCTAGAAGAGCTGTGGCGGAATGCACCATATCCCGGGTCCAGACCAGGTGATAGCCGCCCAGTTCGTCATCGCTTTTGTCTTCGCCCCAGGGAATGCTCAGGCTGGCGATCATGGCTCCGGGATAAATCTTGTCCTCGTGTGCCAGCAGGAGATTGATGCTGCGAGCGAATAAACACGAGGCGGTCTCGGAGACCTTGTCGTGGTTCATGTCGATGACAGCCAGCCGCTTGCGCGTGCGGTGCCACTGCTCGATGAAAGTGTGCACATTGGATTGAAATGGCACACACAGGGATTGGAAGAGGGTGGCGCCCGCCGCGTGGGCGGTGCGGCCGAAGGCCAGGCCGAGAGTGAACTCGTTACCGTGCACCAAGTTGATCTCTCCCGTGAGCGCGACATTTCCGTCCAATGCGGAATCGTATTCCCAATCCATCTTCAGGTTGTGTGCCAGGTCGGTCCAACCGTCACTGATACCCACGTAGCCGCAGGAAAGTTTGCTGAACCCTACCTTCGTTCCGATCGCCATGTGTACATTGTCGCGATATGCAATCAGGAAATGCCGGCCTTTCGCTGCCAGTACGTCTGCATTGTTGTGCCATCCGCCAATGTTCAGGTGGGGAGCGCAAAGCACATAGAGGTGCAGGCGTCCCTGCCACTCCGGCGCAGGGTTGAACTTCGTATGGATCAGCAGGCAGTTGAGGTGAGGATCGGCGATGATCTGCTTCTCAATCGAGTAGCGTCCGTCGGGGTCTGTGTTGGTGATCTTAAAACCCAGCGCTCCGGGATCGAGAAGCTCAACTTTACTGACGGTGTTGCGCCGCTCATCGTGAAAAAATGTCTCACCATCGCTGACCATGTACTGCAAATCCCGAATCTGCGGGGAATCAATGGTCGGATAGTAAATCTCAGTGTTGACACCGTTGGCTAGCGTGTACCAGATGCGGCTGGAAACAGCATATGCGGTGCCAACTGCATCCTTGGCTCCGCCCGTCCAACGGGGCTCGATTCCGGGAGCACCTGGGGCTGGATTTCTACCGGTCAAGATGGATTTCTCCTCGTGTAAGTCTGCGGGATGTCCTAAACCCGCACAGCAAGCTGAAATTCCACGTCAAGCGCGCTGTCTATTCTTAACCCGAGCCAGCATTAACCGCCTAGTGGAGTCACGAAATGTTCACGAATCCCTGGGCAAGTCTGAAAGGGGCCCGGAAATGTGCATTCACCAGACGTGCTGGCACCCGATGCAGGCGCGTTGGAAGTGTACCGCGGGCGTCAAGCACGCATGAAACTCGATTGTCGTGCGAGGCAGCTGACGGCCCAGGACTGTCAAAAAAAATGGGAACTTTTGATTCTGGTATCATGAAACACAAGCAGGATGTGGCAAGAAAGTGCTCCCAACTTGCCGGTGTGGGTATTGGTCAGCAGTAATACTCTCCCATCACGAAGCGCCGTAGGCTGGTGGGCCCTTTCTCTTTACGCGCCAAGTCGTCATGACGAGTGAAGTGGTTGCATCTCGTCGCCAGCTCCCGTGCTAACTGGGGGTTCTGGTGCCGACGACGTAAGTGGCGCAATACTCCAGGTTGCTTAGCGAATTGCGCCGATATCACCCAACGGCAGTTGAGCTGTTGCGGGCGGGCCATATTTACAAAGGAAATGGAGGACAACAAAGTGCAGATCGCGATCGCTTCCGATGAAGCCGGGCATGATGCCAAACAGCGGCTTGCCGCGAAACTGATTACCACCGGACATGAGGTTACTGATGCCGCGCCGCCAGTGCAGGGTCAGAGCCGTCCCGACTATGCCGAGCAGGTTGCGCTCTCGGTGCTGCGGCACGACACCGAGCGCGGCATCATCATCAGCAGCCGAGCTGTGGGAGCGTCGGTTGCCGCTAATCGCGTCCCTGGAGTCCGGGCCGCGCTTTGTGGTGACGCGCATTCCGCTCACGTGGGCGCCAAAATCGAGGGAATGAACGTTTTGGTTCTGGCGCTGCATTCGTTGGAGGACGATCATGCGCAAGAAGTGGTCGACGCCTATCTGAATGCCACGCTAGCTCCTATTGAAGTGGTGGGTGGGTTACCGCCTCGCCGCTTGCAGCGCGTGTTTTCCTATATCCGGGAGAACGTGGCCCGCGGATTGTCGGTAAGCGAGCTGGCACAAGTGGTGGGCATGAGTCAGTATTACTTCTCCAAGCTGTTCAAGATGAGCACCGGCATAACTCCTCATCAATACGTGATGCGGCAGAGGGTGGAGCGTGCTCAGGAACAGCTGCGCGAGAGCCGAATCGCCCTGGCCGAGATCGCCAGCCAGGTTGGATTCGAAACCCAGAGTCACTTCACCAGTGTGTTTCGCCGCCTGGTAGGCGCGACCCCCAAGCGTTATCGGGAAATGCATCAGGCCAGCCCACTCGTGTCCGTTCCATCGCAGGAAAGGCCCGAAGAGCAGAAGTCCGCGACGGCAGCATAAGGCGATTACAGTCGCATACAATAACACCGGCGCGACCTTGGTCGCGCCGGTGTTATTGTGCCGCGTGAGGCGAGGAACTACTGCTGTTGCGGCCGGGCGACCGGCCTCCTCATTTTGGTTGTGGGGTTGGGCTTCAGCGCGCCAGTCTGCGTCGGCATGAGCTCATTGAGCAGCCCGTCGGCGTGATAGATGTTGCGCAGAGCCTCGGTAATCGAGCGGCTGTCAACTTCCACCGCGCGCGCTACCTTGTCGCTATAGGCGAAGTTCCAAACCAGCGATTCGATATTGCCGTCGAAGATAATGCCGACAACCTCGCCCGCCTTATTGATCACGGGACTGCCGGAGTTGCCGCCGATAATATCGGGCGTGGAAACCGTATCGTAGACCGTTTGCAGGTTGATGGCTGGCTTGTACTTGATCCAGCTATCCGGAAGCTGATACGGCGGCTTGCTGCCATGCTGCGCGGCGTGCTCGTAGGCTCCGCCCATGGTGGTGAACCACGATACATCCTTGCCGTCGAGCTTGTAGCCTTCGACCGAGCCATAGCTTAGTCTCAGCGTGAAGGTCGCGTCCGGCGGCACACTCAGGCCTTTCTGCGCGAACAGTGCCTTGCCGATGTTGCCGCCACTTTGCCGCAGCACCGCCTGGACCTGGTTCTCACCGCGATTATGGACGGCGGCGGCGTCCGGCTCAACTTCCCGCATCATCACGATCATTGGATCGGTGCTGGCATTTACCGCCGCCACACCACCTTCATAGAGCTGCTTGCGCACGGCAACATCCTGCAGCTTGGTGCCGTCGATCAATGCTTTGGCACGCTCGTCGGGAGTCTTGCCGGCCAGCGCTTTCCGGACGTCAGGATTGTCGGCGCCCAGTTCATCCCGCATTTCCGTCAGGCTCTCGCTCAACAACACTTGCTCCAGGGGCTTATAGATCGGCGCCGTGGAGAAGAGCTGCTGCTCCAGGGTTGGCAGTTGCGAATCCTGATAGTCGTGCATGCGTTGATTGCTGGGCATCTGCTTTTCATACGCAGCGCGGACGATGTAGCGAGCGTAGCGCGCCAGATCGCCGCGGAAACCGCCCATATTGTCGAGATACGACAGTTGCTTGTAAATCTCCTTCTGTACATCGACCGCCTTGGCGATTTGCGCCCAGGGGTCGCCGAACTCCTGCTTGCGCTGCGGATTGGATTCGACGAACTCCTGCAGGCTCTTCTCGTCGGCGGCTTTGGTTGCCATCACGTCCTTGTCCTTCAATCCATCTTCGTAACCGGTGATGGCCTTGAAGGAATTCTGCAGTCCGAATACGTCGCTCTGCGCCTCGCGCTCGTTCTCTGCCGATTGCGCCCCAAACTTCTGCAGCACATCAACCCGGCGACTGAGGGATTTGAGCTGAAGCGGGTACTGGTAGTCGCGCAGGAACCCGAGCTGGTCCGTGGTGAGCAAGCGATTGGTGCGGCCAGGATGTCCGGAAACGAAAACCAGTTCGCCGGCGCTCGCGCCATTGGGCGACCACCTCAAGTAGTTCTGGGTCTTCGCCGGCGCGCCATTTTCGTACGCGCGGAAGAACGAGATGTCGAGATCGTAGCGGGGATACTCGAAGTTATCGGGATCGCCGCCGAAGAAAGCGATATCGAACTCCGGCGCGAAAACCAGCCGGATGTCATCGTACTTCTTGTACTTGTAGAGGTTGTACATCGCTCCGGAATAGAACGTAACAACGTCGCAGCGGATATCGCCGCCGGAACATTGCTTCTCCAACGACGCTATTTCCTGGCGCTGCGCCTTGCCGGCATCGGCGGCGGCCATTCCCGGCTTCACCGAGGCGTTCACCTTCGCGGTGACGTCTGAGATATCTTCCAGCACCACGAACTCCATGCCTGGGCACTTGGCTTCATCGGCGCGGGTGGGTGCGTAGTAACCCATTTTCATGTAGTCCTTACCACTGGTGGAAAGGTCGTGAATGCACTCTTGCGCGATGTGATGATTGGTAAAGATCAGCCCGTCCGGCGAGACAAACGACGACGAGCCATTCGGGGCGCGGGCAGAGGAAAGCCGAACATGATCGAGCCACGCCTGGTCGGGCGCGAATCCGTACTTCGCTTGTACTTTGTCTTTGGGAAATGCATTGAACAGCCACATGCCTTCATCGGCGTAAATTGAGTTGCCGAGAAAGAGCACAAGGAGAGAAATCAGAAGGGCAGTTCTTTTCAACATGAGGACTCCGGGGGCGGAGAATCCGCGCCAGTTGGCTGCAATTATGTCCGGCACAGGGAGCTCCGGACGGGTAACCAAACCCTTGACTATAAACTCCCTAAGAGGTGGAGGCAATGACATAGCGGTAGAGGTGCTGATCTAATTCCGTGTTGCTCCGAATCGGCGGTAGTCTGGCTAAATGCGCGTTGCCGCATTTTAGTCGGATTCTCGATTTGGGGCATAGTAAACCGCAAAGAGTAGCATCATCAGCGCTACAAGGCCATCGAGCAAGCGCCACGTCTCAGGGTACAGGTGGAAGGGAACGAGGGGATTGAAGACCAGTGCTGTGATGGCGAGCGCCGCGGCCCAGCCACGCTGCTTCTCGTCGGCGGCCTTTCCGGCCATGTACAGGGACGATCCGCAAATGATCCAACGCAGGGCGGTATAAAACCCCGCTGGCCAGTGGCCCCAAACCGCCGCGAGGAGAAAACCGGCACAGATGAGCGCCGCAATCTTTGAGGCGGGCGTCACGACTGGTAACCGTAGAACACGCCGAGAACATAACACAAACCCCGCCAGACGGCGGGGTTTTTCATCGGAGCTAAAAATGGAAACCGGCGGTCTTACGCACTGTCGAGATGTTGCCCCGTTGGGTTCGCGGATGGGGGGTCGGTCTGTTGGTGGCCTTGCTCGCACACAAGTCCGGCTATGTCACATTTTGAAATCTCTGCGAACCAGTCTTGTTTTGTGGTCTCACCATCGGGGAATCCGTATAGGTCTACACGAACTCCGCAACCTGGCGTATCGCATCCGCGAGACCAGAAACCAAAAGTGGGACACCGCTGGACTGTGGCCTCAAAAGGTTCAAAAAAAATGCCAACAGTCGCTTCTCTCGCATACCTATACTGAAACACCCGCTTACATGGCAGGCATACGAGCGTTAGAAGCCGAGGGTCCTTGCGCCCTGACTCCCTACGACGCCCAACTATTTCTTCGAGGATATTTTTGGGCACAAGCTGAGCGGGACGTTCTTCTGGACAGTACGGACAGCGAATCGCATACCACGCCTGTCCCTGTTGGTTTGGCATAGCTTTCCTCGTTTCAAGAGAACAGTTCGGTAAGACTCCAAATGTGATCGGTTACACCCGCCGCCATCGCCGGAGTCATGCGAATCGCGGTATTCAGACGGCACAAGTTATACCACGCGACCCAGAGGCTTATACACGCCCGGTGGTTCGCCAGCTTGCGACTATGCGCGTTCGTCCGACGCACAAAGCGGCGCAGATGGGTGCGAACCGAAAGATTCAAACGTTCTACATGCGATGTACTAATGAAACGCGGCTCGGGCTGTCCGCTTCGGACACTTGGGATAGTTCCCGTCACCCGGCTTGTGGCACCAAACCAATCAGGCCCAACGAAGTCGGAACTGGAGTACAGCTTAATCAACTGAGCGAAATGGACGCGGACATCGAAGTGGGCATCAACAGCGTCAACGTAGGCCCGCAGCCCATCGGTTGTGAGTTGGAAGATGCCATCCGTGCGCTCGCGCAGATCACGGATAAATTCCCACGCGCTCTCGGCATCGCGGTTCCCGACGTGATAGCTGATGATGAGTTTGCTTTCGCTGTCCAGTGCGAGCCAAGTCCAACTCGAACCCCACTCTTTCGGGGCGTCGGACCGCAAACGATTCTCATGGCAACCCACAAAGGAATGCAGCTCGTCGGCCTGTACCAGGTTCGGGCGGATGCCGCGAATCGTGGCGTTCAACACGCGCTGGCATTTCTCGCCTGCCGTGACCATAAGCCCCAAGATCGTGCCGACGTGAAGCCCGGTAAGCCGGGAGATGGCGCGAACGCTCATACCCTCCATCATCATCGCAAGGGCTTTCGCAGCGGTCTCCGGGTCGGTGTAGTGGGTTCCGAGTTTGGGTTCGTAGTCGGAAAATGTGATCTGGCAGGTTGTGCACTTGTACCGCTGGGTGTGGCGCTTTCCATAGCGCCCGAACTTCTTTGCGGTGTGCTGGCAGCGTTTGCACGTCATGGGCTTTTTCCTCTTGCGTTTTCGTTGAGGAAAGCCCAAAATCAATTTGAAGGGACTGAGATCGGGCTTCCCGGTTTCTGTCTTGCTCCGGTCTCTGCTTCAACAGGGGCCGGGGCGCTAACAACTAGCGATTACGGTTTATCCCGGTGGCTCAACGGAAACTTCCACCGTGGGGCCTTGAGCAGTGAATCGGATCGTGATTACGATCTTGAATCTTTTCACCGTGTTCCACCTTTCCCTTGCCGCTCGACGCTCGTAACGTCGGGCGGTTCGTATTTAGATCAAAACTCAAATCTTGCGAACCTTTGCCGCGCTGTTGATAACTTCTCCAAGCGTCGTGGTGCGCTTCCAGCGATACATTCCAGACTTAAAGGGATGGCGCTCCAAGATGCCATCCTTGTAAAGCCTGCCGAGTATCGTGGCCACAGTGCCCATGGCGTTGCCGCCGACTTTAGCTCCCATAGCGGTAACAGCCTTGAGAACGTCAGCACCGGAAATGTAGTCGTTCGCCCCGCGCACAACAATCTTTATCGTTTCAGTCAACGTCCGTTCTTCGTCTTGGCTCACGTCCGTAAGCACCTTCAGTGCGCTTACAGTTTGTTCAAGCTGTGCGCGTCGTTTCTCCAACAGTTCGATTTGTGCCGTCAAAGCGGCCAGTTCTTTCTCCGCCGCCGAGAGAGCATTGCCGTAGTCGGTTTCCGTCATAGTGCACCTCAACTGATTCCACTATAGGAGTGTTGTATGGATTTGTCAACTGATTTGTTGGAAAACGTGTTGAGTCTGTTCCCCGGTTGGGAAGCGGCTATTGCGGATGCCGAAAGCCAAGCCCTTCAATGTGACGAAAGAGCCGTGAAGCTGCGAGCGGTAGCAGATGTGTTTCGCAAGAAGAAAGCCGAAGGCGAGCCGTGGCCGGGGTCGGGGTCGGAGAAGCGCGTATCCTAAAGGACAGCCATGACCTCCCAAACCAAGCACTACATCGAACTGTCGGATATTTTGGCGCTGCGCTTTGAGTGCAAGAACTGCAAAACGTCTGTCACGTTTGGCATGAGCCAGAATTTCGATCTTAAAAAACTCAGCGATTGCCCAGGCTGCAAAAAGACCTGGGTATATGACGGATATGACATTTCAATCCAAGCGGAGATAGAGGAGGTCATCAACTCGATTAAAAGGCTAAGCGGGATTCTCGGGCCGGAAGGAAAGTTCCAGACAGAACTTCGCCTATTCCTTGAGATCGCGCAGTCTCCAGAATCAGCAACACGGAATTAGATCAGTACCGCGGTAGATACCCGCTTGCGTCCGCCCTGGCTTGGCCGTCACCTTTACAATAGAAACCTGTGATCCCAGCTTCAGTGAAACTGGAAACTCGAAACTTGAAATTCATTATTCCGACAATCATTCTCGTTATGACGATTACCGCATTCGCCCAGCAACCACCACTCACTGCGCCACAAGCCATTACCGACCCTACCAAGCTCGAGAGCAAGACCGTTGCCGACATGCAGGCGTTCTCCATCGAGAAGCTCTACATGACGCGCCAGATGGGCGGCTCGACGTGGTCGCCCGACGGCAAGCAAGTGGCCTTCATCTCCAATATCAGCGGGCGCAACAACCTGTGGCTGGTGCCGGCAGCTGGCGGCTGGCCGACGCAGTTGACCATCAGCGACCAGCGGCAGGCCCAGCCGGTGTGGTCGCCAGACGGTACGTGGATCGCCTACACCTCCGACCACGACGGCGACGAGCAGTGGGACATCTTCCTGGTTTCGCCTAAGACCGGCGACGTAGTGAACCTGACCATCTCGCCGGATTCGGCCGAGGTCGAGCCCGCGTGGTCGCCCGACAGCAGCCAGCTCGCCTACACCACCAAGCCGAAGACTGGATCGAGCTACGAGATCGACATGATGGATGTGACCACACGGCACCTTCGCCACCTGACAAAGAACACGCCGAAGGAGCTGAGCAACCACCACCCCATCTTCTCGCGTGACGGCAAGTTGATCGTCTACACGCAGTCGCACGCCACCGGGAAAGATGCCAACGTTTTTGTGCTCGATTTGGCCGGCGGCCAGAGCACGAACTTGACGCCGCATGAGGGCCGGCACAACTACCACGCTGCCGATGTATCGCCGGATGGCAAGACCGTGCTCATTACCTCCGACGCTCACAATGGCTACGAGAATGTAGGACTCGTCGATATCGCAACGAAAAAAATCGACTGGTTGACCGATGAGAAGTGGGAACTCAGCGCGGGCGGTTTCTCGCCCGATGGGAAGTCGCTCACCTGGACTGCCAACGTCGATGGCACGACGAATATTTATTCCTATGACATCGCCGGCCATCACGCGGAGGCGCTGCCGATTTTGCCGGGCGTCAATTTGCTGGGCGGCGATCCGGCCGCTTACACGCGCGACGGATCACGGCTGCTGTACTACTACAACGGCGCCAACGCGCCCAGCGATCTGTGGGTGTATGACATCGCGTCCAAGCAATCGCAGCAGATTACGCACTCGCTGGTCGGCGGGCTGCGCAGCGCCGACATGGTCAAGCCCTACCCGGTGCACTATCCCAGCCGCGATGGCTACTGGACGATCTCGGCGTTTGCCTATGTTCCAAACAACATTCAACGCAACGGCAAGTTTCCTGCGATCGTCTACATTCACGGCGGGCCGGCGGTGCAGTCGGTCGACTCGTTCAATCGCTTCATCCAGTACATCGTGAACCAGGGATACCTGGTGATTGCGCCGAACTACCGCGGCTCGACCGGATACGGCAAGCAGTTTGTCGATGCCAACATGGGCGATGCCGGCGGCCAGGAGTTGAACGATGTGCTCGACGCGGGAGAGTGGATCAAGAAGAGCGGCTTCGTCGATCCCAAGAAGCTGATCGTGATGGGCGGCAGCTACGGTGGCTATCTCAGCATGATGGCGGTGACGAAGGCTCCTGATATGTGGGCCGCAGCGGTGCCGATTGTGCCGTTCGTCAACTGGTTTACAGAGATCGCCAACGAAGATCCCAGCCTGCGCGAATATGATCTCGCGACCATGGGCGATCCGGTGAAGAACAGGGCGCTGTACGAAGACCGTTCGCCGATTAACTTTGTCGACCAGATCAAAGCGCCGGTGCTGCTGTTGGCGGGAGCGAATGATCCGCGCTGTCCGGCGTCAGAAGCGCAGCAGGTGGCCGATGCCGTGAAGAAGCGCGGCGGAGTCGCGCAGTTGAAGATCTACACGGATGAAGGCCACGGCTTTGCGCGGGTGGAAAACCAGATTGACGCGTACCAGCGCGTGTCGGATTTTCTGAAGGTGCACGTGCCGTCGCCGGGGTGTGGGTGCTCGGTGTATGAGTGAAGCTCTTCGCTGTTAGCTCTTCGCGACATCTGGGGTGTCATCCTGAGCGGAGCGAGGTCGCGAAGCGGGCGAGCGCAGTCGAAGGACCCCTATGCCTGCGTAATAGGGGTCCTTCCACTCCGGCGGCCAACAGCGGGCCGCCTCCGCTCAGGATGACACCAAAGAAAAAACCCGCCAGAAGACTATCGCGTGCCTACTGCCTCGCCCACCTCATAGATGCTGTACCACGGTGTAGCAGCCTTCAGAGCGTTGTTCACGTTGTTGATGTTTTTCACGCCTTCGTCCTGCAGCCACGCTTCGAAAGCCTTGCCGCCTTGCTGCGCGTAGATCGGAATGCCGTCCTTCCAAGTCGCGCGGCCGCAGAGCACGCCATTGAACTTCACGCCTGACTCGGCGGCGAACTCCAGGTCCTCGATGAACTCGGGGTTGCTGACGCCCGCCGACAGGTAGATGAACGGCTTGCTGGTCGTAGACGCTGCGGCGCGATAATGTCCCAGCGCTTCCTGCTTGTTGTAGACCTTCGTCCCCTTGAACGAGCGCGAGCCCTCGACGAACTGCATATTGATGGGAATTTCCACCTTCAGCACGTCGACGTTATAGCGATCCTTGGAGAATTCCTCCATCGACTTCGCGACGACCTCGGGCTTCAGCTTGGCGAACTCCGCGCCCTTTTCGTCCATGCCTTCTTTGTAGCCGACCAACTCGAGGAAGAACGGAATATCGTTGGCGCGGCACTCGTCGCCGATGCGCTCCGTCCACGCGTGCTTCAAGTCGTTGATCTTCGGATCGTCGTAGGGCGTGTAGTAGAGCAGGATCTTGACGCAATCGGCGCCGGCTTCTTTCAGCCGCTTGGCAGACCACAGGTCGAGCAGGTCAGGCAGTCGGCCCGGCAACTGCTTGTCGTAACCGGTCTTCTCGTAGGCCAGCAACAGGCCGGAGCCTTTGGCGCGACGGCGGGCAGCCGGCAGTCCCCACTCGGGATCGAGCAGGATGGCGCTGGCATGTTTGGTGAGGACTTCGGTGACGTAAATCTTGAACTCTTCCAGTTGTTTGTCGCCGGCATCGGCGCCCAAGGCTTTCTTCAGCGAGCCGCGCTGGTCCATGGCAGCGGCGGCGATGACGCCGCGATCGTTGGAAACATTCTTCATGCCCGCGAGTTTTCCAGGAGTCAATTTCATGATGAGACCTCCACGGGCAGATCGCCCGATTCGATAGGTAAAGGGTTAAAGTGCAGTCCCGCAGAGAGCGGACGGGCCCGAGAAGTGCGGGACAGCAAATTCTAAATGAATCCGGAGACGCACGCGAGGGGATTACTGAGGCGGTTTCGGTTCAGGCTGTGAGGCATCCGATGGATTCTTAGAGGGGTTGTAATAGAAATGAATTCGCAAGGCAAGGTAAGGGCCATGGAACTTGTCCGGCAATGCCGCGAACGGGACGCTATATTCGATCCCTCCCCAAGCCGCTTTATCCAGCTCGGCGTCACCCGAGGGACCAACGATTTTCATCCCATCAACCTGCCCGTTCCTCAGAATGACAAACTCTATCGATACGGCCCCCTTTTTCAACTCGGGCAGGTGGGCTTCCGTAGGTATGAGCTGATACCAATTTTCGCGGACGGACTGGAGCACCTTCGAAAGATACGGCCCGAGATCAGCGATTCGATCCCCTGCCGCGCAGTAGCGTGTTTTTTGGAATGGAGCCGCTTCCGGGACAGCACAGCTTAGGATACCTTTGACAAAGCAAGCTTCACGTTGGCGGGCAGCCGGAGAGCGATGAAGTAATCTGCTGGATAGAGATAGTCCTCGCCGGACTCGTCTATAACGCGCACCAGATTGTGGTTCGCCGCGGAGGCGTCCCGCACCGCGGAATACAGTTTTCGCAGCTCAAGAGAGGCCGGGTAGCCTTCATTGCGCACACAAAGCACGAATGCCTCGCGATTACTTTTCTTGCGCGAGGAGCCGTTTGATTTTGAACTCTTTCTTGCCGATACCATGCGCTTCATACCAATGTAACTCCGCCATCACCTGCGCGCCATCGCTAAGTTTGATGCTTGCGAGACCTTTCAGCTTCCGCCAAGATCCGCGGCCATAGGCTTTCCACAACCGTTTGCGCTCGCGAACTCCCACACCTGCGGCGATGATTTCAATCTGCGTGATCTCGCCGATAATTGCGAAATGCATCCTGATAATTGTAGCCGCTGCGCGCTGGCACCTACTGCCGCAACGGCAACCCGCTCAGCACTGCCTGTTGTCGTGCGACCAGCGCTTCAATCCCCTGGCGCGCCAACGATAGCATCTTGGCAAACTGCGCATCGTCGAAGGGGCGGCGCTCCGCCGTGGCCTGCACCTCGATGAGTTTCTTGCTGCCGGTGGCGACCACGTTCATGTCGACATCGGCGCGCGCGTCCTCTTCGTAGCACAGGTCAAGCATGATCTCGCCATCGACGATGCCGATGCTGGTGGCGGCGACGTAGTCGCGAATGGGAGCGACCGTCATCGTGCCCGTCTCGACCATGCGGCGCATCGCCAGTCCCATGGCGACGAACGCTCCGGTGATGGATGCGGTGCGCGTGCCGCCGTCGGCCTGGATGACGTCGCAGTCGAGGAAGATGGTGCGCTCGCCCAGCTTCTGCATGTCGGTGACGGCACGCAGAGACCGGCCAATCAGCCGCTGGATCTCGTGGGTACGTCCTCCGGCGCGGCCCTTGGTCACCTCGCGCGGCGTGCGAGTCAGCGTGGAGCGCGGCAACATTCCGTACTCGCTGGTCACCCAGCCCTTGCCGCTGTTGCGCAGGAACTGCGGCACCGAGTCTTCGATGGTTGCGGTGCAGATGACGCGCGTGTTGCCGAGCTCGATAAGGCACGAGCCTTCGGCGGTGGAGATGAAGTCGGGGATGATGTTCACCGGCCGCATCTGGTCGAGCGAGCGATTATCAGAGCGAAAGATCATAGTAGTTGTCAGTGGCTAGTGTTCAGTTAAGAGCTGTCAGCCTTCAGCCGTCAGCTATCAGCTGTCATTAAGCTGTCATCCTGAGCGCAGGCGCGCCTCGTTTGCGCGCCGGAGTCGAAGGATCTCTATTATCTCAAGGAATCCTGAAGCCTTACGATCCACAGACGAGCTCCTAATCCCTAATTCCTTCTTCCAAATCCACGTGCTCGACGTTGTCTACCTGGCGTCCGAGGAATCGCGTCGCCAGGCGCTTGAACTTGTCTGTCGAATCGGTCACGTAGAAGCGGAAGGTGCGATGAGCGGGCGGCAATCCTTCTGCGGTAGAGGTCCTTTGACTTCGTTCGGACGCTTGCGCGACCTCACTCCGCTCAGGATGACACATCAAATTTTGATCGACCATTTGCTTCACCACCCGCGCAGTCGATTCCGCCGAATCCACGATTTGCATCGACTCCGGTACGATCCTGCGCAGCAGCGGCGCGATCAGCGGATAATGCGTGCAGGCCAGCACCAGAACGTCAGCGCCGTCGGTAGCCTGCGTCGTTGCCTCGCCCAGATAAAT
Organism: Candidatus Korobacteraceae bacterium; assembly: GCA_049511915.1. Lineage (GTDB taxonomy): Bacteria > Acidobacteriota > Terriglobia > Terriglobales > Acidobacteriaceae > Bog-257. Next base: position 1,948 of record JBEKXQ010000033.1, on the reverse strand, counting down.
TCGCGCCACCTGCTCGGTCACGGGGTGCTCAATCCATCCCTCCTCGACCAACGGGACAAACAGCGGGCAGGCTTTCTCCAGCGATTGCAGACCGTGGCGTTGCAACGCATCGCGATAGGCGTGGCTGCTGACGGTGGCTTCTGTCGCGATCACAATGGCGGCGCGCTTCTTGCTGACCTCGGCTGCCATGGCCGCGCCCGGCTCGACAACCCCGACAACCGGCACATGCGCGGCGGCTTTGATTTGCGGCAGTGCCAGCGCGGTCGCAGTGTTGCACGCGATGACCAGCAGATCGATATTCTGCTTCTCCAGAAAGCGCGTCGCGCCGATGGCGTAGCGCGCGACCGTTTCGGCCGACTTGGTTCCATAGGGCAAGCGGGCCGTGTCGCCGAAGTAGAGATAGTGAGCCGGCAACTGCTCGGCGATGGCCTTTAGCACGGTGAGGCCGCCGACGCCCGAGTCGAACACTCCTATGCGAGGTAATGTCACTACATGTCCTTTATGGTATAGTTAAATTATTGTTTAATAAACAACTTAACTGCGTATGTAAAGATTTGTACACATTTTGTACACGCCTGTGGTAGATTCATCCCGCCATGTTGACCGAGGTCTTCTCCCGCCATTCTGCGGACTGTCCCCACCGCAACAACCGTTACTACAAGAGATGCCGTTGTCGGAAATGGATCGCCTTCATCGGGATGCGTAAGCGCGTCTCCGCGGGAACCCGCTCCTGGGAGCAGGCAGAACGCAAAGCGCGGGCACTAAGCGATGATTCCCGGCCACTCAGTCAGACAGTAGGCGAAGCCGCGAGGCTCTTTATTGAAGACAAAGAGCAACAAGATGGCTCCGAAGTTGGACCGCCAAGTTTCGTCGGGAGTTAAACCAACTGGTCGACTTCTGCGTCCAGCAATCCATCGCCACGGTATCCGATATCACACTGCAACATCTGGAGGATTTCCGCAAGACGTGGACGGGCAAGGGAAGTACCCGCAGCACACGGCAGGCGCGTCTGCGCATGTTCTTTCGCTACTGCACGAAGCACAAATGGTCGGGCGAAAACGTGGCGGCCGATCTGAGCAGGATCAAGATCGAGCCCACAGAGACTCTCCCCCTCAGCCGCGAGCAGTTTGCAGCGGCACTCAAGGCGGCCGCTGAGTACCATCCCCGAGGGAAGGAAAGTGCATGGCGCCGTCAGAGAGCTACAGCCATGCTGCTGCTCTGTCGACACTCGGGACTGCGTATCAGTGACGCGGCCAGACTGCAGCGGTCAAAGCTGTTGCCGAACGATGCGCTTTTCCTGCGCACAACCAAGACCGGGCAACCGGTCTACGTTTTGCTCCCGTCGGCGAGTCGCAGCGTGATTGCGTTCACAGCGTGGTCGAGTTTCGCTCATGCCGCACTCATGGGCACCCAGGCATGTCGCAACATGGTCGCACGTGGAGAACTGATTGGGGTGGCTGTTCTTGTGATCATCGGCGTTGTCTTAATTGCGCTCGCACCACCGAAGCAGCTTCTGGAGTCAGCGTCACGCCCGGGCCAATTCCATTCACGTTGACGGGTCGTTGCCGAACGGTAGAAGCGGCAGGTCCCCAGTTCGACGTCCTTTTTCTAGGCTATTCAGAAATGCTTCGAGGACGGTAGGTAACGACAAACGCCTACGGGTCCCGGAATCCACTCGGTCGTATAGTCGGCAAACCGCCGACTGAAAGCGGACGACACGCCGTAAGTCACAAGAAAGCGGGGCCACCGTTGAACCGGATTGAATAATCTGTGACTTGCGACAAGGTCAGCGATATCGTTCAAGAGAGCGCGGCCGCAGCTACGACCCTAAGGAACCTCTGAACAACCGCTGCCATTAGGCCAGGCAATAGCTCCGCAGGGAAGATTCAGAGCGGTTCCTTCATTCCCGCAAGCTATTTTGGTCCCTCCGACTCGCCCGTTCGGGTGG
>JBEKXQ010000032.1:0-41155 GCA_049511915.1 Candidatus Korobacteraceae bacterium | reverse complement strand
ACTGTGTTGTGCTATCGTCGGACACGCGGAAGCCTTTCTTTTTGCTTTAAACACTGACTTGACACCATGTTTGTAGCAGAAGAGAGCTTCCGCGTCTTCATTTTCACGAATAATTCAGGCTAAGCCTGGTCGTACGCTGCCACAAGCTGAGACCCGGCTTTCGCTTATTAGGATTCGGTGTATCCGAAAAAGGTTTTGTCTCACTCTACCGGCAATCCTCATTCGGAGCTATTACCCGACCCGTCGAGGATATTCAAGCAATCTATTCCGGCTTTGTTGATCCCGCTGCCAAGCCATCCGCCGATCTGCAACAGCTATAATCGAGTTGCTTTGTCCTACGTTCCATGCCGAATTCTTCGTAGCTTTGCCATTACTCTGGCCGCTGCCGTAGTCCTGGTCTGCCAAAATGGCGCTGGCCAGTCCCTCGCCGGCACGCAGACCGTCATGGTTATGCCCTTCGAAAACCAGTCGAGCGCTCCGGGACTGGAGTGGATTGGGGAAGCATTCCCCGAAGTCTTATCTAAACATCTGGCTTCTTCGCAGCTTTATGTCATCAGTCGCGAGGACCGCGATCATGCCTTCGACCATTCGGGCATTCCGCAGACCGTATTGCCCTCGCGGGCGACAATCTATCGCATCGCCGAGCAGATGGACGCGGACTATGTCGTGATGGGCAGCTATACCTTCGACGGCAATATCTTTACCGCCCACGCGCAACTGCTCGACATGAAGAAGCTGCACCTGTATCCGCCGGTGGAGAGCAGTGGGCCGCTGGCTAATCTGATCGACCTGCAGACCATGGTGGCCTGGGAAGTGTTACAGCAGATGCCCGTGCATCCTGCAACCACGCGCGATCAGTTTTTGAAGGCCGTTCCGCCGGTCCGGCTGGATGCCTTCGAGAACTACATTCGCGGAATACTGGCCACCAGTTACCAGCAGCGGATCCACTACTTCCACGATGCGCTGAAACTTAATCCCAATTACACCCTGGCCATGCTGCAGTTAGGCAGGACGTACTTCGACAATCATGAGTATGAGTCGGCCTCGGTGTGGTTTGCCCGCATACCCAAGACCGATCCAGCCGTTGGCGAGGCCAGCTTCCTGCTGGGACTCTCGGAGTTTTATCGTGGCAATTTCGACAAGGCTTTTGCGGCGTTCAGCTACTTGTTGACGCGAGTGCCGCTGACCGAGCTCTACAACAATATGGGAGTGGTGGAGGCCCGGCGAGGCCGACGCGCTCCAGCGGTGGAGTACTTCTCGAAAGCCGTTAATGCCGACCCTAACGATGCCGACTACCGCTTCAACCTGGCGGTGGCGCTCTTCAAGAACGGAGACAGCGCGGCGGCGAGCCGGCAGCTGAAGGACGAGCTACAGCAGCGCCCAAACGACGGCGAGGCCAAGACGCTGGCGGACATGATCAACCGCGGTGTGCCGCCGCCATTGCCGGCCGCCGGCGCAGGCAACGCGTTGTTGCCGCCAAACCAGCTTCACCTTCCCATGGAGCGGATCAAGCGCAACTACGATGAGGCTTCCTATCGGCAGATCGAAATGCAGATCCATAACTTCACGGAAGCCCGCCTGGCGACCATGGACGGGAATACGCAGGCGACCTATCACGTGGAACGCGGCAAGGAATTGCTGGCGAAAAACATGCCCGAGCAGGCGGAGGCTGAATTCCGTGCTGCTATCAACGTCGCCAACAACAACGAAGTGGCGCACGCGCAGTTGGCGCTGCTGCTGGAGAAGAAGGGCGACGTGACGGGCGCGCGCGCTGAAGCGCAAACCTCGATCCGTTTGAAACCGAATGTCGATGGCCTGCTGGTCCTTGCCCGGCTTGATCTTAAGCAGAACCAGGTGCAACTGGCGGCTGGCGAAGTCGGGCGGGCGCTGGCGCTGGAGCCGGCCAACACAACTGCGCTGGGGCTGAAACGGGATATCGCTGCGCGGCAAACAGGTGCACAATAGAGTAGCGGAGGACTTAGCGTGAGTACTACTCAATTACTCTGTCATGCTGAGCGAGCGCGGCTGCAGTGTGCCGCGCGAGTCGAAGCACCGCTATTCAACCGTCAATGCCCCAATAGGGGTCCTTCGACTCCAGCGCGCAAAAGCGGCACTCCTCCGCTTAGGATGACACTCTGTTGTTTCGTTCTGGTGTTGCTGGCATCCGCCAGCGCCTTTGCCAGTAGTGTCGTCAAGATCCGCGTGGACGACACCATCCAGCCCATCAGCGCTGAATACGTTGAGCGCGCCGTTGAGCACGCGCGCCAGACCAATGCCGACGCGGTGCTGATCGAGCTGCGCACCCCTGGTGGCCTGGTCGACTCAACCCGCGAGATCATCCAGAAAATTCTCGCTTCGCCCGTGCCGGTCATCGTGTACGTAGCCCCCAGCGGCGCCAATGCCGCTTCGGCGGGATTCTTCATCCTGGAGTCGGCAGACATTGCCGCGATGGCGCCCGGGACCAACACCGGTGCGGCCCATCCGGTGACGCTCGGGGGCGAGAAGATGGACGATGTGATGAAGACGAAGGTCGAGAACGACTCGGCTGCCTTCATGCGCTCGTTTGTCGGGCCGCGCGGGCGCAATGTGCAATTGGCCGAGAGCGCCGTCCGCGAGTCGAAATCGTGGACCGATCAGGAGGCGCTGCAGCAGCACCTGATCGACATCGTCGCCAAGGACCAGGATGACCTCTTCCGCCAGATACAAGGCCGCACGATAAAGCGCTTCGATGGCAAGCAGGTGAAGCTGGACCTCGTCGGAGCTAAGGTTGACGACATGCCGATGACGCTGCGGCAACAAATCCTCGACTTCCTGCTGGATCCCAATATCGCCTTCATCGTGCTGGCGGTGGGCGCGCTGGCGCTGTACGCGGAGTTCAATCATCCCGGCGCGATTGTACCTGGCGTGGTGGGAGTCATCTTCATTCTGCTGGCGCTGTTCGCGCTGAACCTGCTGCCTACGCGCTATGCGTCATTCACGCTGATCATGGGGGCGTTTGTACTCTTTGTGCTGGAGGCGAAGTTTGGTACCCATGGAGTGCTCGGCCTTGGCGGCGTCGCTCTGCTGACGCTGGGCGGACTGCTCCTGGTGGATGGGCCGATCCCGCAGATGCGGGTCAGCATATGGACGGCGCTGGGTGTCAGCGTGCCCATCGGCGCCATCACGGTCTTCCTGATGACCATCGCGCTGCGCGCGCGCCGCAATAAAGTTGTGACAGGCGTGCAGGGGATGATCGGCGCGGTCGGCGAAGCCCGCACTGACATCGATCCCGAAGGGAAGGTCTTCGTGCTGGGTGAATTATGGAATGCGCACGCGCCCTCGCGCGTTGGAATTGGAGACCACATCGTCGTCCGCAAGGTCGAGGGATTGGAACTGGAAGTGGAGAAGAAGTAGGAAGCAGCAATTAGCAACTAGCAATTAGCGACCCCAAATGCCGCAGCCAAGTTCCGCCTGCGGGCCGGACTGACCGACAACTGACAACCGATAACTGGCAACTGCTCTCCTGTTGCCAACTTGGGTTCCTCGTCAGTTGAGCCTACAATCTGCAGTAGCACACGTTCTACACTTCTGTTTAGCTGGAGGCACATCGTGCCCGGTATAGCTGGCATTGTTGTCATCGTTATTGTCGCTCTCTACATCATCAACTCGATCAAGATTCTGGCCGAGTATGAGCGCGGTGTTATTTTCCGCCTTGGGCGGTTGCTGGGAGCGCCGAAAGGCCCCGGCATCATTCTGGTTTTCGCGCCGATCGACCGTATGGTACGCGTCTCATTGCGCCAAGAGGCGCTGGAGGTCCCGCCGCAAGACATCATCACCCGCGACAACGTAACCCTGAAGGTGAATGCGGTCATCTTCCTGCGCGTGGTGGATTCCAACAAGGCGGTCGTTGCGGTTTCGAATTACATGTACCAGACGTCGCAGTTTGCGCAGACCACGCTACGTTCGGTGCTGGGCGAAGTCGATCTGGATGAGTTGCTGGCGCATCGCGAGAAGATCAACCTGCGCCTGCAATCGATCCTCGATCAGCACACCGATCCCTGGGGCGTGAAGGTGTCCAACGTCGAGGTTAAGCAGGTCGATTTGCCGGAGACGATGACGCGCGCCATGGCGAAGCAGGCCGAGGCCGAGCGCGAAAAGCGCTCGAAGATCATTCACGCCGAGGGCGAATTTGCCGCGGCGCAGCGCTTGATCGATGCCGCTCACCTGCTGGCCAGCGAACCGGTCAGCATTCAGTTGCGCTATCTGCAGACGCTGACCGAGATCGGCGTGGAGAAGAACACGACGATTATCTTCCCGGTGCCGGTGGACCTGCTGGCTGGTCTGCACAGCCTGGTGAAACTGGATAAGGCGAAGATTGCCGCCCTGCAAGCCCCTCCGGATAAAGGATGACAGCGGCCCAATTGAGCGAGGATATCTGTGCACACGATGGCATCTGACGACACCGAAATAACCCTGGGAGCAGGCAAGCTGCTGGGACTTTTTTTTCTGCTGGCAGCCATCTGCGGAGTTTTCTTTTCCATCGGTTATTCGCTGGGCAAAAGCTCAGGCCATGAGCAGGCGCTGAACGATCAGCCTGCACAGGTGAACGCTTCCGCTGATTCAGCCCCAGCTAGTTCCGGGAGCGGTGAAAGCAAGCCCTCAGCCGCGGTTGCCGCCAAGTCTGACACGTCGGCTCCGGCTTCCGAGGAAGCCAATGCTGCCAATCCGCCGAGCAATTTGACCTTCTATAAAGCGGTCCAGCAGAACGACAACGGAGCGCAGCCGGTTGCCGCAGCAGCGCAACCGGCGCCTGCTGCTCCAAAGGTGACAACTGCCGCCGCGCCGACCTCCGGTCCGGCGGTGAGCGCTCCCGCAGCCAGCACCGCCCGCAGTCCCGAAGTCATCTCGCACACCTCGCCGGTAACCGGGCCGGGAACCATCGTGGTGCAAATCGCGGCGGTTTCTCGTGAGGATGATGCAGTCGCACTCGCCGGCGCCTTACGTAAGAAGAACTACAACGTTTTTGTAGTGAACAATCCGGTGACGAACGACAAGTTCTACCACGTGCAGGTGGGTCCCTTCTCGACCGTGGCCGAAGCCGAAGCCACGAAAGCCAAGCTGGTGGCGGAAGGTTATAACCCGATCATTAAGAGATAGCTGTCAGGCGTCAGCCGTGCGACGAGCATGGGAACAGTGCCGTCCCTACGGTGTCGGTTTAATAACCGTGTCGCCGCTCTGCGGCTCGCGTCACAATTCCCACCAGACCCGGGGCTTACGCTCCGGGCTAACTTCATAGCCGCCGCTGGCACGGCTATCGATCCCACACAGCCGCGCGAAATTTTATTGGCGAATCAGGGAGAGACGGGTGTAGAGTAGTTGCCGTTTTCGCACTCAAGAGCCTGTCTACGCGAAACTGCGAGAGGAGAGCCCCGGTGAAAACACGTTTCCTTCCCCTTACCCTGCTCACCGTGATCACGTTCGCGGTTGTTGCTTGTATTCCAGCTGCGGCCCAGACGCTCTATGAGAATGGTCCGATCAACGGCAACACCGATGCCTGGACCATCAACCTCGGATTCGTCATGAGCGACAGCTTCACCATCTCCACTGGTAACAGCACGATCACCGGTATGTCCTTTGGAGCGTGGCTTGGCCCGGGAGACATCCTGGATTCCGTCGAAATCTCCCTAACCTCACAGGCAAACGGCGGAACGCTCTACTTTGACGGGATCGTAAGTATGACGCAGTCGGGCTGCGTTCTGAACCGATATGACTATGACGTTTGCACGGAAACCGGCATCTTCAACGGCCCGACGTTAAACAATGGGACCTATTGGGTGAATCTGCAGAACGCAGTCGACAACGAAGGCCAACCGGTGTATTGGGACGAGAATAGCGGAATCGGCTGCCATAGCCCAGGCTGCCCGTCGGAGGCAGGAAACGGGGTAGGATCGGACCCATCTGAGGCCTTCAGCATCCTGGGTACGGCGAGCACGACGACCACGGGCTCGGTTCCCGAGCCGACCAGCCTGGCCCTGTTCGCGTCTGGAGTCGTCGGCGCAGCAGCACTGCTGCGGCGTAAGCTGTTCTGACCTGGCCTGTTCGAATATTCGAAAGCGGATGGTTAGGTCTACCGGTCCCGGCCACTGATGCTTCTGAATCTGCTCTATACGGAGAATGGCCGTGAAAACCTGTTTCGTTTCCCTTACCCTGCTCACCCTGGTTACATTTGTGATCGTTGCTGCCGTGCCGGCCGCTGCTCAGACCGTCTATGAAAATGGTCCGATCAATGGGAACACCGATGCATGGACCTTCAACTTCGGATTCACGCCCACCGACTCCTTCACCTTATCCGGCGGTAACACCACCATAACCGGACTTTCTTTCGGGGCATGGCTGTATGCAGGCGACACCCTCACTTCGGCCGAAGTGTGGATCACCTCAGAACCGCTTAGTGGAACCTTCTACTTCGATCAGGTTGTGAATTTCACCGCATCGGGCTGCACCATCAACTCATACGGCTATAACGTTTGCGATGAGACCGGCACATTCAACGGTCCCACGCTAAACAACGGCACGTACTGGATCACTTTGCAGAACGGTGTCGTTTCCAGCGGCGATCCCGTCTACTGGGACGAGAACAGCGGAATCGGCTGTCATTCTCCGGGATGTCCCTCAGACGCCACGGAAACCGGCGAAGGATCGATCCCGTCCGAAGCCTTCACGATCCTTGGGACCGCCAGCAGCAGCAGCACCATCACGACCACGACCGGCACCGTCCCTGAGCCGGGTAGCCTCATCCTATTTGCCTCTGGGTTCGTTGGTTTGACTGGCGTGCTGCGGCGCAAGCTGTTCTAACGTCGAATCTGCACCAGAGGAAGACGGGAACGCATGGTACGGCTGGCGTGGTCAAGCGATGAGCGCCAGAGAGCAGCTTAATTAGCTTACTTAGAAAAAAAGTTGGCAGGAATCTTCTTCGACAGGGCAGCGGCGCACCGTGGATGGGCAACCGTTCTAGGCAATGACTTTAGGTCACCGAGATAGTCTTCTTACTCAACTGCTTCGCGTTCTTTTTTTGCTCCTTTTGTTGCTCCTTCCACTGCTTCTTCTGCGCCTTGGCTTGTTCCTTGCGTTGTTTGTTCCACTGCTTTTGCGCTTTCTCCTGCGCCTTGGAGTTTTTCGTCCTGGGGTTTTGTGTCGTGGGCCTTTGCGCTTTCGCGTGCTCGGTAGTCTTGCGGGCGTAAGCCGTCGGCGCTGACAGCATCAGGGCGAGAAGGACAAATAGAACGCTGGATGTGATTTTCTTCACATGCTCACCACGTAACCCCAACCAAACTGGATTCTACAACGAGCAATCGAGTCGCGCCACGACAATTAACGGCACTTTTGAGAAGTGACCGGGGGTTACGAAGGTACAAGTACTTTCGTAATCTTGACTAGTCTTTGTACTGGGGTACGGTTGTAAGTTGGGCTTAGTGTCCAATATCTCCGGGGAAGGCCGCCGGGGGGAAGGTCTTTGAAAAAATCAGTGCCTAAGGGCCAGGGACCGGCAGGAGTCAGTCGTCCACAGCTTTGCTCCGGGGAGCAATTGATCGGCAGGGTTCGACCGGTAAGTTATTGTGAACAATAAGTTATGGTAAGTCATTTGTTTCTAATACCTTGCGTGTCCGGCGTCAAGCATTCTTTCCGGCCGGAAGTTTTGATTGTCGCCCATCACCTTGCGCGGGTAGTTGTGCAAGCTATTGATTGGCATAGACTTACGTACCGCCTTAAGTCCAATGCTTTTAATATTTTGCGGGCAAAATATTCAAAACAAAGATTTTGCGAATGGTGGGGGGATGGGGGTGCATTCGAAGTCCGAAACAGCAAAGTTCCGGATGCGGATGCCCACCGTTACAGTTTTGCCGACTTGTGAATCTCCACGGTGCTCCAGGTTTTGTCGGCAGCATGGCAGAGGTTCTCCAACGGGCAATCGGCACATTTGGGGTTGCGGGCGATGCACAGGGCGCGGCCATGCAGGATGATCTGGTGGGCGAAAACGATCCACTTGTCGCGCGGAATCACCTTCATCAGGTCCTGCTCGATCTTCTGCGGGTCTGCGTTCTTCGTAAGCTCCAGGCGGCGCGAGATGCGTTGCACATGCGTGTCGACCACCACACCGTCGGCGATCCGGTACCACGTGCCGAGCACGACATTAGCGGTTTTGCGGGCGACGCCGGGCAGCTGCAGCAACTCGTCCATGGTGCGCGGGACCTCGCCGCCGAAGTCGCTGATAAGCTTGCGGGCCGCGCCCACCAGCGATTTCGACTTGTTGCGGAAGAAGCCGGTGGAGCGGATGTCGTCTTCCAGTTCTTCCGGCTGGAGCGACGCGAAGGCCTCAGGCGTCGGATACTTTCCGAACAAGACCGGCGTGACCATGTTGACGCGAACGTCGGTGCACTGGGCGGAAAGAATCGTCGCCGCCAGCAATTCCCACGCGCTGTTGTGATGCAGTGCGCAGGTGGCCTCGGAATAGCGATCGTCGAGGCGCTTGAGGATTTCGTTGACGCGTTCCGGCGCGAGCGGGTTGTAGCGTTTCGAGCTGGTCGCGGTCTTGCGAGACGGGTTGGTGGGCGGCTTAAGCGGCGCTTTCTTTGGAACAGGCGCAGCTTTTGCGACGCGGGTTTTGGCGCGCGTGGGCGCGCTGGCAACCTTGTCCTGACGTCCGCTGCGCGATGGTCTGCGAGGCATGATGCCGCGTGGCATAGTTGGTCTCCCAGAAGTGATGGAGAGGAGATTATAAAGGGAGCGGGACAAGTCCTCCCAGCCTTTCGCCGAAGGAAGGCGAACGAATGGGGCACCACGAAGCGTTCTGACCATTCGGCCCCCGACAGACTAGAATGACACAAGCACCTGCATCCCTCGTTTTCCCGGAGCTTTCTTTCATGGCATCCAGCAATTCTGCTGTACAGGCACTATCCGCGGAGCTGCACGCAGTTCCGCTCACGCTCGAGGGCCTGAGCGTGTTGCATCAGATGTTTCGTTTTCGGTGGCCGGAGTGGCGAAGGCTAAGCCAATCGCGGCAGCAAGAAATCGCGCGCGAGGCCGCCGCAGTGCTGTCGGCACCGGAAGAAGCCGGGCAGAGCGCCGTCTATTCGCTGCTGGGGCACAAGGGCGATCTCATGCTGGTCCACTTTCGCGACTCCTTCGACGAGTTGAACGCCGCCGAGCTGCAATTGAATCGCACTGCGCTGCAGGATTATCTGGAGCCAATGCATTCGTACTTGTCGGTAATCGAGCTCGGGCTGTACGACTCGAGCGTGAAGCTGTTTCGCCAGCTTGCCGAGCGTGGCGTGGCGCCGCAGTCGGAAGAATGGAACAGAGAAGTTGAAGACACGATGGAGCGGCAGCGGCAGGCGATGCGTCCGCGCCTGTATCCGAAGATTCCCGACAGCCACTATCTGTGCTTTTATCCCATGGACCGCAAGCGTGGTGAGCAGAAGAACTGGTACACGCTGCCCATCGAAGAGCGCCAGCGGCAGATGGAAGAGCACGGCATGGTGGGCCGGCGATACGCCGGGAAGGTGCAACAGATTATCACCGGTTCCATCGGTTTCGACGACTGGGAGTGGGGCGTGGATTTGTTTGCCCCTGAACCGCTGGTCTTCAAGAAGCTGATTTACGAGATGCGCTTTGACCACGTCAGCGCTGTGTATGCTGCTTTCGGCCAGTTTTTCGTCGGCTTGCGCTGTCCGGTACAGAAGCTGGGCGAATGGCTGGGAGTTAGCTAGCGGTTAGAACGAGAACTTGAGCCTATGACCAGCGAAACCAAACAACTGCTCGACAGTGCAAACTTCGCGCTCCTTGCGACGCTGGCGACGGATGGCTCGCCACAAGCGTGCCGGTCTGGATTGGGCCGTGAAGGAGACCTCATTTCGTCTGCACTGGCGAGAACTCCTTGAAGGCCCGCAACACGGTGCGAGACGCGCGAGTGGCGATCTCGATCGTCGATTTTCCGCAATCCGTACCTGCTACTCTTGGACTTCCACAATCATGCCGCCGCGTCACGCACATCCCATACGCTCGCTACTGAAGCAGCTGCCAATTTATGCCGGCTTCAAGCAGTTGGGCCACTATCCAGACTATTGGTGGTGGAAGCTGCGCGGCGAGCCTCGCCGGATTCCCCACGTCATCAAACAGCGGGCCGTAGTGGAATACGCGCGAGCGTTCGGTTTGACCACCCTGGTGGAAACCGGGACGTACTACGGAGAAATGATCGCCGCAGTCACTCATCGCTTCCGCCGGATCTACTCCATCGAACTCGACCCTCGCTTCGCGCATCTCGCGCAAGAGCGCTTCCGCAAGCACTCGCATGTGGAGATTATTAACAGCGATAGTCAGGCCGCGGTGCCGATACTGCTGCAACGGCTGAATGAGCGTTGTCTGTGGTGGCTGGATGCGGGCTACTACGGCTGGAGTGGAGGCTTCGGCAATCCCAACCGCCTGGGTTCCGAACTCGATGCGATTCTCGCCGATCGCATTCCGGATCACGTTATCCTGATGGACGACGCCGACGGCGTCAATGGCCAAGCCGGGGCTCCGACACTTGAAGAACTAATCGCCTCGATTGAATCCGCTTATCCCAAACGGCGCGTCGAGGTCGCCCACAACATCCTGAGAATCACGCCGCGACAGCCAGCGATAGGGCGTCAGGAATAAGTCAGCGTGACCGCGATGGAGTTCTTGTCTGCAAGGCCGGGAGCAGGCCCTTTCACCTCGCTGGGCGAGGCACCGGCGGCGCAGAGCCGTACCAAAGCCAAGCCTGTGGGAGCGATAAAATACGGAGAGACATCGTTCTCGACGATCGACTTCAGCTCGTCCACCAGCTTATTCCAGGAGTTGAGGTCGCCTTCGACGGCCTTCGCTTGCGCGAGGTTCTTCAAGTCCTCGCAGAAGTTCATGAAGTCGCTCGCTGCGTGCAGAGCGTGGCCGATGGAATCGGGCGAGACGCCCGGCTCCGGAGATTGAATCTGCAGTAGAGCAACACCGTTGGCCGTGTCCCCAAGATCTCTGCGATTGGGGACAGCGTTGGGCGGAGGCGCGGAATTGTTGCAGGCAATGTTCCAGTTGCTCCAGACTCCATAAGTAAGAGACGCGAAATTCGACGGCTGGGAAAAGCTCAGGTCCGAACAGGCGCGGGCAAAGGCCGCGTAATTGGATTGATCTTTCGTCTGATCGTCCGGCTTCCCGTTGTTGATGGTCGAAGACTGCAGGCGTCCATACGTTGCGAGAGGCAGAATAATCTGAAGCACCTCGGTGGTCTTTGCCCGCGCGGCGAGCGTGTCGATCGCCTTCACCAGTGCGGTGGCATCGGGACCGCTGATCAAGAGCTGGAGAAAGCCGGCGATGTACTTGCCGAATTCCTGGTTATCGGTTGCCGACAACAGGACGTGCAGGTCGATTGTGCCGAGCTTCGTGGTACCTGACTCGAGATCGGCCTGGGCCGCAAAGTAAATGTCGACCTCGCGCTTGCTCTTGTTCAGTTGAAAGAGAGAGCTGCGGCCAACATCCGCCACGATATGGAAGACGTTGTTTCCGGCATAGACCAAAGTAGAGTCGCTGATGATGGCGTCCGTCCAGGCGGCGTTGAGCTTTCCAAACAGGTTGAGCGTGACGGAAGTTTTTTCGTCGTAAAACTTTTCCAGGCCGCTGCCAGCGGCAATAGCAACGCCGCCGTTCGGAGTCTGCAATGCGTCCATGTACTTGCCGGCGATCGCCGCGCCCCAAGCAGTGGCGTACGCCGAAGCTGTTAGATCGAAGCTGTAATCCATCAGCAAGAAAGTGTCATTGGTCTTTTCGATGGCGAGGTCGAGCGTGGCCTGGGTTTGCTGCTCACGTTTGAGCCAGCCGGCGATTTTGGAGTTCACCTCGCTCACGCAGTTGCCGATTTCGGGTTCGGCCTTCGGCCAGAGCTTGTTGTCGAAGCTGTTCCCTAGCCCTCCGAGAACCTTCTTGAAGCAGTCGTGCAGTTGAGACGATACAGCCGTCATGCACGCCTTGGGATCCCCGGCGAGGGTCACGCCGAGATTCAATCCTAGGCTGACGTCCTGAGTTTGCGATCGGTAAAGATGCAAACGTCCGGAGTTAGCGGCGTCCTTCCACAGCAAGGCTTCGAAGGTGCCCGCGTACTCAAGTTGGAATGCCAGCTTGGCGCCTGCCTGGAATTCGTCCTTCGTTGACAGGGTCAGTTTCAGAGCGCCCGCAGTATCGGGAATGTCGGCCTTGTACTGACCGGCATAGAAGACCTTGTCGTAGCCGATGCTGGCACCCAAGCCGACTTGCAGATTGCCGTTGAAGTTGTGGTGGAGATAATCACCCACCTTGAGATTGCTGAAGGTTTCGGCATGCAGCGGCAAAACGAAGTCGGCGAATGCGGTAGCGATCGCATCGATCAGCTTTTCCGCCGGATTACACCGCTTGTAAAAGGCGACGGTAAACGTGTCCTTGGAATTTACGCTTCCACAGACGCCGTAAACGCCCTCGGTGATGTTGGCGGAGATTCCGCCCTGAATCTGAAAATCCATTTCCAGACCGATGAACGCCGCGCCTGGCGGCACCGGAATTGACTTCGCTTCCTTCTTCTTGTCCGGCGGCGCCGCACCGAAGATAGCTTCGGTTGGCAAGTCGTCGGTATAGGACAACAGCTTGCCCGACGTGATCGCCGACAGTTTCCCGGTTACACCTCCCGAGAGTGTGAAGCTGAAGTCGCCAAGCTTCCAGCATTGGTTGCCGCTGGTGTACGCGATGGAAGTACAAATTCCATTGGGTAGAGTCGAGAGGCTCTTGTCGAGGTGGCCGGCGAACTCACCTCCGAGACGAAGTTCGGTGGGAACTTTATCGACGGACTTCTCCAGATCGGTGAGCTTATCCACCGTGGTGGCAGGATTCGAAGTTATGCTGAGGTGGATTGACACGATGGCGCTCCTATAGTCCGAAGTTATAAGTTCATGTACTCGGGATGGTAGTCCTTCCAGATGCCGGTGCCGGCGGAGATCTGGCGGACGGGCATATCTTCAGCGTGTTTGGCGGTGCGGACCCACTCCCAGGCACGTAGGATCTCGGACTCATTGAAGTAGCGCGTCTCAGCCTGCAACACTGCCGCGCCCGCGGTTAGGAGGGCCACGATCTCTTCCCACTTATCCGCGCCAACCACCGCCATGCGCGCGATGTGGTCAGTGTGCTTCTGCAGGAAGCGCATCTCATCCCATCGCGCTTTCCAGTCGGCGCCGTGCATCTGCGATAGATCGGCGAGGATACCGACGGGCTTGTGCTTACGCTCGCGGAGCAGGAATTCGATTTGAGGCTCGAAGCTCTTGATGTCCTCGTCGGTCATCTTGCCGGTAACTTTGAATCCCAGCACTCCACCTGAACTCTCTCTCAGTCGTTCGATCATCCCTTATATGCTCCTTGTTAAGCAGGTTGCAGTATATCGTGCGCAGGTCGCCAAAGCCCATCTTCGCCGGCCTGGTAGCGACGCGCCGCACAGGAACCAGCTTCGCGCTCAATTAGTCATCCCGTCTGATGTTGCTCTTCTTCGACATCGATTGGCCGAAACTGGTCCACCACGATAAACGCAGCCAGCACTGCGACGGGGACGTATAAAGCTCGCAGCTCCCAGCGCTGCTTGGTGACGGTTCCAACGGCTGCACCCAGCACATAGAAGATCCAGGTCGACACCAACATGGTTCCCTCGCGAAAATCTTTCTGCTGCGGCGCCAGCCTCATGATGTCAGATAAGCCCTTATGCGGGAGCGTATCGTATGCCCAGAACAACAGACGAGTGAATGACTCAGTCAGCTTGGTCAGCGTTCCGGTGACGAAAGTCGTGTAGATAGTCAGGGCGCCGATGTGGGTCAGGGTCGCAGTCTGCACTCCCATGGCAAATGCCAGGAGCGCCACCATGGCGAAATATGCTGGGGAGCGCTGGTCAACGATCTGCCCCAGATGCATCGCTGGGGTTGCGCGCGCGAAGAACACCAGCAGCAGCGCTTCCACCGCCAGGGTAAAGGAGGCGATACGTTTAATGCTATTGCGTCCCGCAATTCCTATCGTAATTCGCGTCAGCATCATTCCCACAACGTAGCTGGCAACGGCACAAAGCGGTCGTAGCAGATTGAGCCACTCCCGCTGCCCCAGATACATGCCAATGTGGACGCTGTTGCCGCTCATGTTGGCGGTAAAGATCTGGAACAGAGCGATATAACCGACGGCGTCGACAAAGCCGCCGACGGTGGTCAGCACCAGCGCGATTGCGACTTTCCCGCGTCGGTCGATATCAGGTGCGTCTTTCACAGATGTTTCAGCGCCAGTTTGGCCGCGTTGTAACCGCACATGCCGTGTACTCCACCCCCGGGAGGCGTGGAGGATGAGCAAATATAGATGTCCCGAGCAGAGGTGGCATAGTACCTCATTGTGGGGCGAAACAGGAACTGGGATAAGCTCATCAAACCGCCGCCGATGTCGCCGCCGATCAGGTTGGCATCCATGGCCTCCAAACCTGCCGGCGAAAACACGCGCCGCTGCAGAACGCAGTCGCGGAATCCTGGGGCAAAGCGCTCGATCTGCGCCTCGATGCGCGGCAGCATATCGAAGTCGGAGCCATTCGGCACATGGCAATACGCCCAGGCAATATGCCGGCCGTCTGGCGCGCGCGTGGGGTCGAAGAGTGTGGGCTGCGCCAGCAGCACAAATGGCCGTTCGGCATGGCGTCCGTGGCGCATCGCATCTTCGGATACGACGATCTCCTCCAGCGTGCCGGCGATGTGTACCGTCGCCGATCGCCGGCACTCCGTCGCCTTCCACGGCACGGGACTGGACAACGCGTAGTCAACCTTGAACACTCCTGGCCCGTAGCGATAACGTTGCAGGCGTCGCGCGTAGCCTGCGGACAATTTGCTGCCAGCGATCTGCAGCAACTGTCGCGGCGTTACGTCGCACAGTGCGACATCGTATTTCCCTATCGACGCAAGATTTTCGACGCGCGTCGAGGGCTGCACCGATCCTCCCTTGCTGGCCAGATAGCTGCAAAGTGCGTTGGTGATCGATTGCGCGCCGCTCCGTGGGATGGGCCATCCCACAGCGTGGGCCGTGGCACCGAGCATGATGCCGAACGCCGAGCTAAGAGGTTCCTCCAGGGACAGAATGGAATGCGCCGCCAATCCGGCAAACAACGCCCGGGTCCTCGGATTGCGAAACCAGAAGTGCGCAATCGAACTCGCTGAAGGAAATCCCAGCAATCCCAGACGCGCCAGCAGAAGTGGATGGCGCGGAAACAGCGACACCGGCTTGAGAACTTCCGGAGCCAGTTGCGTCCAATGCTCCGCAAACGGCCCAAACAGCCTGCGCCACTGCTTGCCATCCTCGCCGAGCGCGGCTTCAGCCTCGCCGAGATCGCGCTCCAGCACCACTGCCGTGCCGTCATCCAAAGGGTGAGCGAGCGGAGCGGGAGGCTGAATCCACTGCAGCCCGTAGTCGCTCAGCGAAAGGGTTGAAAAAAATGGCGAGGCCAGCGCCATGGGATGTACCGCCGAACCGAAGTCGTGGAGGAATCCAGGCAATGTGAGAGGAAGAGTGCGGGCGCCGCCGCCGGCTTGGGGCTCCGCTTCGAAGACATCCACATGCAGTCCCGCTTGTGCCAGAACGATGGCCGCGGCCAGGCCATTGGGGCCGGCTCCGATGACAACGGCTCGTCGCGGTGTTGCAGGCATAGTGAAATAGGCCTGATCTGGTCCGAACTATCTACAAAGAGAAATGGAAATCAGCATACTACCCACGCGGTGCTTTAGATATATAACGTTCCACCGCGTGAGACAAGTCGGCTAATTTCAAGGCTTCAGAAAACATGTGATCTGGATCTGGTGTCGCGAAGTCGAGGTAGCATTTGACTCTCTCCGGTGGGTCAACTAGCCTCAAATTCACTCGCTTTTCGACTATGTTCGATCCGCTGCGAAACGGGCGCTCCGCCGTTGCCATGAAATTAAGCCGTCGACTGCCGGCCTTGGTGTTGGGAATCGCATTCTGCGCGCAGGCGTTCGCCGGCGACATGGTGAGTCCCAGCCATGCGTCTCACGCCATGGTCGCGACGATTCACCCCGAAGCTTCCCGCTTGGGCGTCGCCATCATGCAACAGGGCGGCAATGCAGTGGACGCGGCGGTTGCCGTCGGATTTGCGTTGGCTGTTGTCTATCCCGAAGCCGGCAACATAGGCGGAGGCGGCTTTCTGCTCTTCCGCCGGCCTGATGGCGAAGTGCACTTTCTCGACTATCGCGAGAAGGCCCCCGCGAAGGCCACGGCCAACATGTATCTCGACGCGCAGGGCAACGTCGTTCCCCAGCTTAGTACGATCGGCTATAAGTCCATCGGCGTGCCGGGCTCGGTCGCCGGACTGGTATATGCCGAGCAGCATTGGGGCAAGCTCACGCTAAAGCAGGTGATGGATCCCGCCATTCGGTTGGCGCGCGATGGCTTCACGCTCGACTATGACGAGGCGCAGTCTTTTCGCGACCCCCGGCTTGCACAGTTCCCCGAGTCGCATCGCGGTTTTCAGCGTGACGGGAACTACTACCAGGCCGGAGACGTCTTCAGGCAGCCTGATCTGGCAAAGACATTACAGCGAATTGCCGACAAGCCCGACGATTTCTACCGTGGCTCGCTGGCGCGGGAGTTGGCAGCGGCAATGCAGAAGCGCGGTGGCCTGATCACGGCTGGCGATCTTGCGCAGTATGAGGTCAAGGAGCGGCAGCCGATTCGCGGCACCTATCGCGGCTACGAGATCATAAGCTCTCCGCCTCCGTCGTCAGGAGGAATTGCTCTGGTCGAGATTCTCAACATCCTGGAAGGCTACGATCTGACGAAGGAGGGCGACCGTTCAGCCCAGAGCATTCACCTGACGGCTGAGGCGTTCCAGCGCGCATTTTTCGATCGCGCCGAGTTTCTGGGCGATCCCGATTACTCCAAGATCCCGGTTGCGCAACTCATTGACAAGCGTTATGCGACTGCATGGCGCGAGACCATTGCTCCGCGCCGCGCCACTCCCAGCGCCGATCTCCGGCGGCCGTCGGTGTTCTCACAGCTCGACAGCTATGCCAGTTTGCATCCGCAGCCACCCTCGATTGCCGAGCCCGACCACACCACGCACTATTCGGTCGTCGATTCCGAGGGCAACGCCGTCTCGGTGACAACAACTTTGAACGACACCTTCGGATCGCGCGTTACCGCCGAAGGTCTCGGCTTCCTGCTCAACGACGAGATGGACGACTTCAGCTCCAAGCCCGGAGTGCCCAACATGTTCGGACTGCTGCAGGGTCCGGCGAATACCATCGGCCCCGGCAAGCGCCCGCTGTCGGCGATGGCGCCAACGATCGTGCTTAAGAACGGCAAGCTGTTTCTGGTGCTAGGATCGCCGGGCGGGCCGACGATCATCACTACCGTCGCCAACACGCTGATGGGCGTCGTCGATTACGGCCTGAATATCCAGCAAGCGGTAAACGCGCCGCGCTTCCACGATCAGTGGATGCCTGACGAAATCCTGGTGGAGGCGACCGGGATTTCGCCCGACACTCTCGGCATCCTGGAGCACATGGGGCACAAGATTAAAATGGCTCGTGGATATTGGGGCGATTCCGAGTGCATCGCTGTCGACGAGAAAACGGGCGAGCTTCTAGGCGCCAGCGACGGACGCAACGAAGGAAAGGCGGTGGGCTTCTGATGCGCAGGGCAATGTCCACTCTGGTGTATGCCAGGCGTGAGCGCTTGCATCCTGGCCTGCTGGACCAGTTTGTCTCCGGCGGCGCCGAGGCCATAGAGATCTTCGCCGCTCGCGGACACTTCAACTACACCGACCGCCAGCACATTCGCGAAATCGGCAACTGGTTTCGCAGCACCGGCGTTACCTTCCATTCCCTGCACTCCCCCATGTACAGCGACGAGGAGTGGGGACGCGGCGGTGCGATGCCCGTGAACATCGCCGCCGTGGAGAAGCGCGACCGCATCGCCGCCATGGACGAGGTCAAGCGCGCACTCGAAGTTGCCGAACAGGCGCCCTTTCAGTTTCTGGTGCAGCACGTCGGCGTAGGTAATGAGGACAGCACCGAGCACAAGTTAGAAGCAGCCATGAGTTCCCTGGAACACCTCCATGCCTTCGCAAAGCCGTTGGGCGTGCAGTTACTGGTGGAGAACATCCCCAACGAACTCTCTACCCCGGAAAGCCTGATTGAGTTGCTGCACGCCGGACGCTTCGCGGATATCGGAGTGTGCTTCGATGTCGGCCACGCTCACATCATGTCAACTGTGAAGCAGGCCTTCGACGTGCTGAAAGACCGAATTCGCTCCACGCACGTTCACGACAACAAAAAGGATCACGATTCGCATCTGTGGCCGGGCAACGGCAACATCGACTGGACCGAAGCCATGTCGCTGCTGCGCAGCGCGCCGCACGTGCCGCCGTTGTTGCTGGAGATTGAAGGCGTCGAAGGAGAAAAGGTTAGCGAGAAGATGGCAGAGGCGTTCGGGAGGCTGGAGAAAGCGGCATAAGGAAGCCTCATGGCCATTTTTGTGCGCCGTGCAGGATGCGGCTGATCTCAACGATTTCTCCACGAATTCGGTAAATGACCAGGTAAAAAAGGCCGGGACAAGGAAGTTCACGCGTCGTTGGTTTGCGCCCCGAACGGCCAAGAAGTGGGAAGCGGGCGAGTGAATTCACTTCCTGATAAATCGCAAGCGCGACACGGCGCGCCGATGCGGCGCTGTCGTGTTGATCGATGTAGTCGCAGATCTGCGTAAGGTCACCAACGGCGGTCGGTGTCCATCGGACTTGCATCAACCGGGATACCGGCGATCGACTAGCTTTCGGACCTCTTCGTGTTCAATGAGCTCGCCCCGGTCAGCTTCGGCTAGCCCCTTCTCCACCTCGCGAAGGAACCATTCGTCGTATTCCACGAAGCGTTGTACCGCTTCCTGCACCACTGCCTGCGCGGCGCGACCTTGCTCAGCGGCAAGACGAGTCAGCTTAGCTTGTAGCTCGGGGGTAAAATCTACTTCCATACGCTAAAAGGTAGGACTTACGTCGTTCCATGTCAACGTCAACGGAACAACGTCGCTGGCGGGACTTTTGCGCCCTCAACGTGCATACTTAATACTTAATTCCATGAACTCATCCACCAAACTCGAAACCGAAGCACCCGTCACTACCATCCGCGAAATCGGCCAGCATGAAGGCCAGACTGTCACCATTCGCGGCTGGCTCTACAACCTGCGCGAGAGCGGCAAACTGCTGTTTCCCATCTTCCGAGACGGCAGTGGCATTATTCAAGGCGTCGTCGCCAAGCAAGCCGTCTCGCCCGAGTTGTTCGAGTCGATCAAGGGCCTGACGCAGGAATCCAGCGTGATCGTCACCGGCAAGATACGGGCCGATAAGCGCGCTCCTGGCGGATACGAGATGGACGTCAGCAACGCGCAGGTGGTGCAGCGAGTCAATCCTGACGATCCTTACCCCATCACTCCCAAAGAGCACGGCGTAGAGTTCCTGATGGAGCATCGCCATCTGTGGCTGCGATCGCCGCGCCAGGCTGCCATCCTGCGCGTGCGTGCCGAAATCATCAAAGCCGCGCGCGACTTCTTCGACGACCGCGGCTTCACGCTGACCGATCCGCCGATTCTGACGCCGGCCGCATGCGAAGGCACGACCACGTTGTTTCCGGTTGACTACTTCGAGGAGCAGGCGTTCCTCACGCAGTCCGGCCAGCTTTATATAGAAGCCACGGCAATGGCACTGGGTAAGGTCTACAGCTTCGGCCCAACCTTCCGCGCGGAAAAATCGAAGACGCGCCGTCACCTCACCGAGTTCTGGATGGTTGAGCCGGAGGTGGCTTACGGTGATCTCGACGACCTGATGAAGCTGGCAGAGGAATTCATCACGTTTATCGTCAAACGGTCCCTGGAGCGCCGCCGTCCCGAGCTTGAAATCATCGGTCGCGATCTTGCCAAGCTGGAAACAGTCGCCACCCCCTTTCCGCGAATTACCTATGACGAAGCCGTGAAAATGTTGCAGGAAGCGCACGCCAAGGGATTGGTGGAGAATAAGTTTGAGTGGGGCGGCGATCTGGGCTCGCCCGACGAGACGTATCTCTCGTCGCAATTTGATCGCCCGGTGATGATCCATCGCTATCCAGCGTCGGTGAAGGCGTTCTACATGGAGCCCGATCCGCAGCGGCCGGACCTGGCGCTGTGCGTAGATGTACTCGCGCCTGAGGGTTACGGCGAGATCATCGGCGGCTCGCAGCGTATGGCCTCATACGAGTTGCTGTTGCAGCGCATTCACGAGCATGGCTTGCCGGAAGAGGCGTTCAAGTGGTATCTCGATCTGCGGAAATTCGGTGGCGTGCCGCACGCGGGTTTCGGCATGGGCGTCGAACGTGCCGTCGCGTGGATCTGCGGCTTGGAGCACGTGCGCGAGACCATTCCGTTTCCGCGCATGTTGCACCGGTTGTACCCGTAGCTGCCGTTTTGTACCACATTGTAACATGTACCACATTGTGGGATATTGTTCACAGGGACGTTTATGGCCACCAGCCCGATCACCAAACCGCTGCAGAACATCGAAACCAAACACATCCGCATCATCGGTGTGCCGCTCGATCTGGGCCAGTCGCGCCGTGGCGTCGACATGGGTCCTTCCGCCATGCGCGTCGCCGGCCTTGAAGCCAAGCTTGAGGCCCTCGGCTATGACGTCGAGGACGGCGGCAATGTCCCTGTCGCCATGCTGGAGACCGAGCCGGAAGGCGATCCGCATGCGAAATACCTCAACGAGATTACCGAGACCTGCTCCGCCCAGGCCGAACTGGTGATCAAGACGCTGGAAGCGGGCAAGATTCCCCTCACGCTTGGCGGCGATCACTCCATCGCTGCCGGTACAGTTTCCGGTGTGTCCGAGTTTTACCGTCGCAAGAAGCAGCGCATCGGGCTGCTCTGGATTGACGCTCACAGCGACATCAACACACCCGAAACCTCGCCCAGCGGCAACGTTCACGGCATGCCTCTCGGCGCCATCATGGGCTTGTTTCATTCCCCGCTGAGCGACATGTACGAGTTCAGTCCGAAGGTGCGGCCGGAAAACTGCGCCTTGGTCGGCATCCGCGATGTGGACGAGCACGAGCGCGAGAACATTCGCCGCTCTGGCGTCCATGTATTCACCATGCGCGATATCGATGAGCGCGGTATGCGCTCGGTGATGGAGGAAGCGCTTCGCCTCGCCGGTCGCGGCACGATTGGTTATCACGTCTCGCTCGATCTCGACTGGATCGACCCCGAAGACGCGCCCGGCGTCGGCACGCCCGTCTGGGGCGGCGCCACGTATCGTGAGGGCCACCTGGCAATGGAGATCATCGCCGATCACGGCCGCATGTTGAGCTTCGAACTGGTGGAGGTAAACCCGGTGCTCGACGAGCGCAATCAAACGGCGGAACTGGCGGTCGAGCTGGCCCTCTCGGCCTTCGGCAAGAAAATCCTGTGAGAGGCGGGCTGTCCTGCGATCACCGAAGTGCATTGTTCACGATTTGCTGTGCCTCATCCACAATCGCAGCCAGATGAGATTCGTTCTTGAAGCTCTCGGCGTAGATCTTGTAGATGTTTTCGGTGCCCGAGGGGCGGGCGGCAAACCACCCGCTGGCGCTGACCACCTTCAATCCGCCGATCGCGGCGCCGTTGCCGGGCGCGTGCGTAAGCTTCGCAGTGATCGGCTCGCCGGCCAGCGTTGACTCCTTCACGGATTCCGGCGAAAGCTGGCCGAGCTTCGCTTTCTGCTCGGGAGTTGCGGGCGCGTCGATGCGCGTGTAGTACGGCATGCCGAACTCCTCGGCCAGCGCTTGGAAATGGTTGCCTGGATCTTTGCCAGTGCGGGCCAGGATCTCGGCGGCAAGCAGGTCCATGATTAGGCCGTCCTTGTCGGTAGTCCATACCGCGCCATCGCGCCGCAGGAAACTCGCTCCCGCGCTCTCTTCTCCGCCGAAACAGCAGGAGCCATCGAACAGACCGGGCGCAAACCACTTGAAGCCGACTGGAACTTCCCAGAGCTTGCGGCCAAGCTTGTTTACCACGCGATCAATCATGCTGCTGCTGACCAGCGTTTTGCCTACGACCGCGCCCACTGGCCACTGCTCACGATGCGAGAGCAGATACTGGATGGCGACTGCGAGGTAATGGTTGGGATTCATCAAGCCCGAGGACGGCGTCACGATGCCGTGACGGTCGGCATCCGTATCGTTGCCGAATGCGACCTGGTACTGATCTTTCAGGCCGACCAGCCGGGCCATGGCGTAAGGGCTGGAGCAATCCATGCGAATCTTGCCGTCATGGTCGACCGTCATGAAGGAAAATGTCGGATCGATGACCGGATTGACGTTCGCGATGTCGAGCCCATAGACGGAATTGATCGGCTCCCAGTAGGGCTGCGAGGCGCCACCCAGCGGATCGACCGCCAACCTGAGACCGGCCGAACGTATGACGTCCACGTCAACTACGTTCTTAAGATCATTGACGTACGGCAGTACGAAATCTTGCTGATGCGTGCTGGCCGCTTTGATTGCGGCGTCATAGGGCACGCGCTTTACGCCGGCGTTGTTGGCTCTGAGCAATGCATTGGCGCGATCTTCAATCCAGCCGGTAACGTCGGTGTCGGCGGGACCGCCGTTCGTCGGGTTGTACTTGAAGCCGCCGTCCTCCGGCGGATTGTGCGACGGTGTGATCACAATGCCGTCGGCTAGACGGTCTTTGCGGCCGCGGTTGTAAGCCAGGATCGCGCGCGAAATAACCGGCGTAGGGGTGAAGCCGTCGTTCTGCTGGATGATGGTCTCGACATTGTTGGCAGCCAGGACTTCCAGAGCCGTGCGCTGCGCCGGGGCGGAGAGTCCGTGCGTGTCCTTGCCCATGTGGAGCGGCCCCTCGGTGCGCTGGCTGCGACGATACTCGCAGATGGCCTGGGTGATCGCGAGGATATGCGCTTCCGTGAAGGTGCCATCCAGCGACGAGCCGCGGTGTCCGCTGGTCCCAAAGATGACCAATTGATTGGGATCGCTGACGTCGGGACGATTCTGGTAATAGTCGCGCTCGAGACCAACTAGGTCCACGAGCATTTCTTTCGGCGCCGGCTTGCCCGCGAGAGGTGACAATCCGGCCTGCGCTTTGAGATCAATATTCATCGATTATTCCTCTCCCCTCTCTGTCCATGATAGTTCGATGCGAAGGATTATAATGTGGGGACTTTGTTTCGGTGCAGACACCGCCTTTCTGCGAAGCAAACGATCTCAAGACAAAGTCTGCAGGAAATCACCGAGGAGAGAGATGAAGTTATTGCGAATTTTCGCCTTCGCTACCGTCGCAATGCTGGCCGCCGCAGGTATGGCCAGTGCGCAATCGTGGCAGCCGTTAACGAATCAGCCGGCGTTCACAGCCGGAACCGCACTACTGCTCACCGACGGCACAGTCATGGTGCATCACGAAGATCCGAACGACGGTTACTCCGATTGGTACAGACTGACACCCGACATTAACGGCAGTTATGTCAACGGGACCTGGTCGCAGCTGGCCTCACTGGCGTCGGACTACGGTCCGTTGTTCTTCGCTTCGGCAGTGCTGGCCGACGGCAAGGTCATCGTCGAAGGCGGCGAACAGAATTTCAGCCAGTACGTGTGGACCACCCTGGGCGCGTTTTACGATCCTGTGGCCAACACCTGGACCAACGTCAATCCGCCGAGCGGCTGGGGCACTATCGGCGATGCCTCGGGGGTTGTCCTGTTTAACAAAACATTCATGCTGGCCAACTGCTGCAGCCGGCAGCAGGCCCTGTTGGATGAAGCTACCCTCACGTGGACTGCGACGGGCTCCGGCAAGTTCGACTCCAACAACGAGGAGGGCTGGACGCTGCTGCCCAGCGGCAACGTGCTGACGGTCGATGCCTACACCGACGTGAACGACCCCACCGGGACCAACTCTGAGCTCTACACTCCTTCCAGCGGTTCGTGGGCGAGCGCCGGCAGCACGGTTGTCCAACTCTGGGACCAGGGCTCCCACGAAGTGGGACCTGCGATGCTGCGGCCCGACGGCACTGTCTTTGCCACTGGAGCCAATGCCAGCGCCGCCGGCCATACGTCGATCTACAGTCTGAGCACGCAGACCTGGACGGCCGGCCCCGATTTCCCTGACGGCCTCGACATCGCCGACGGTCCCGCTGCCCTGTTGCCCGACGGCAACGTGCTGGTCAGCGCCAGCCCTGGTATCTTTGAGCTCAACACTTATTTCTTTGAGTGGAATGGCACTGCGTTTATCTCCGTGCCGCGCACGCCGAATTCTCCCAACAACTCGTCATGGTACGGACGCATGCTGGTGCTGCCCACCGGACAGGTGATGTACACCGATGGCAGCAATGACGTCGAGATCTACACCCCTACGGGGAATCCGTATCCTGGTCTGGCTCCGTCGGCACTGCTGAACACGGCGGTGCTCAGCCGCGGCAGCTCTTTTGTCCTTTTTGGCTTTAAGTTTAATGGCGCTTCGCAGGCCAACTCTTATGGAGACGACGCCCAGGAAGCCACCAACTATCCCATCGTGCGCGTTACCAACGTGGCCACAGGACACGTGTTCTACTGTCGCACCCATGACCACAGCACTATGGCGGTTGGATACTCAGGGCCGACGTACACCCATCTTGATATTCCGTCCAACATGGAAACGGGACAGAGCTACCTGGAAGTCGTAGTGAACGGAATTGCCTCGCCCAAGTACAACATCGGAATCAAGTAGGAAGGGATGAGACGGATTGCGCGGGCCCAAAGGCCCGCGCTCCACCCAGAGCAGTGCTTAGAGTTACTTGCCGAGCGTGCCGCGAGGGGTTCCGACGCCGGTGCACTGATCATAATAGGGCCCGGCGCAATGGCCGCTGCCATTGCATCCCGTGGTTACATCATAGAAGTTCTGGCTGTAGTTGACATGGTTGAACTCCTGCGCATAGATCAGGTTGTTCTCTTCGTTGGTATATTGCCCACCTATTTCCGGAGCCTGGCCTTGCCGATTGTAGGAAAGGTTGACGATGCCGGCCAGGGAAGGTGAAGCTACGCTAGTACCACCGACGACAAGCCATCCACTGTATCCGTAGGTATCGTAAACATTGACGCCGGTGTTCGGATCGGCGTCAAAGGCAATGTCGGGAGTTTGTCGCGCGGTCAGTCCGAAGAGCGGATACTGATAGGCGGTCCAAGGTCCCATTCCGTTTGCGATGCTTGGCGGGTTTTGCCAGAGCTCGTATTGGCTAACACCGCCCCCAGAACCGTTACCGTCAGAATTAAGGGCCCAGCAGCTCTCGTTGAGGAAATTCCCACTGGAGTCGCGATTGACGGTGGTGCCGCCGGCGGAGACCACCCAAGGCGAGGAACTGGGATATTGAGCGCCCCATCCTTGGTCGCCAGCCGAGGCAAAATAGGAAGTTACTGCCCAGTAGTAGCGATAGAAGACATCATCCGTGGTGCCGACTTCGCTGGGGAACTCGGCGCCGCCCCAACTGTTGGAAATGTCGCCGCCGCCCCTGTGACTGACTGCGATACCGGCTATTTGCTCGGCATAGAACAAGTCCGAGTCGCTATTACTACAGGCTTCTATCAGAACGATCTGCGCTTTGGGAGCCATGGCGTGGGCCCATTCGATATCCAGGTCCTCCTCTAACCCCCAGTCGTAGTCGCCCGGGGGAGTGCCGCTGCAACTGGCAGTCATGCCGTGTTGCGTGCCTTGACTGGTGTTGGCATAGATCTTGGTAAAGGTTGCAGCCGGCAAGCCGTAATTGCTGGAGAACGCCGCCAGGTCGGATGCTGCGTTCGGATTATCATAGGCATCCACCAGTGCGATTGCGCCCCAGCCGCCCGAAGGATGATTGGTGCCTCCCGTGGCCGGATTGCATCCCGTGTAAATTGGACCGACCTTGTAGACGCAGCCTAGCGAGGCTGGCGTCTCGCCACCGGCGCCGGCTACATCAGGCGATGACACCGGGCGGCCTGCGGGAACGAAGATCAGAGTGTTGGTGTGGGCGCGTATGCCGGCATCCTCAGGGCGCATGACGCTGCTGGCCGGTGTGATTACCGTACCGGGGCGC
Source organism: Candidatus Korobacteraceae bacterium (assembly GCA_049511915.1). Lineage (GTDB taxonomy): Bacteria > Acidobacteriota > Terriglobia > Terriglobales > Acidobacteriaceae > Bog-257. The sequence goes on along the minus strand of JBEKXQ010000032.1, from coordinate 15,009 downwards.
CGGAAAACCTGCGATGCGGCGGACTGATCTGGCTCAGCTTGCTGGAGCGTTGGGACCGCTAAGTCACTTGGAGTCTTCTCATCCTGAGAGACCGCCAGTATGGACATTCCCAAGGCAAATGACAAAAGCGCTGAATATGCAATTAACCACCTCTGAGTCATAGCATCCTCTTTTTCGTTTTGAAGTTGAATCGGTGGCGCTCGGACACGGGCGACCGCTATTGGTCGATGATTGTTAGGCGCATCATACGCTAAAGCACATCGTCTTCCAAAGGCTATGCGACGCTGGCCTGCCAAAAGCCGTTAGTTCGCGAGGGATAATCCATCGCGTGTCAAGGACTTTCGCGTGATTCGCCCTACCGGCTGTCCTCTCAGATAGTGTGGGTGCCGATCAGATAGGCTAACCCTATAGCCGCCATGCAGGGGTCATTCAAATGGCTGTTTTTTCCTGAAAACCTTGACCATCTGGTTGGACTGGGGATGGTAGGTTTTGGCCGCATCGCCCCAGACGTAGTTGCTGTTGCCGAGGAGATCGACGATTCCCACAAGGTCATAATGCGTTGGTAGGTAGCTGTCGATCCAGTCAAAGATGTGTTTGTTGGAGCCCTGTAGTCTGCCGAAGGACGAGGACACGTTCACCAGCACCAAATACTCCGGCTGGACGGTCTCGATCTCGCGGATCATTTGCTTCTGCATCTCGCCCGCATACGGCTGCTCTTCCATGAGTCCGTAGGTGTAGATGTATCCGGTTGCCGAACGCCGATCGGCATAGAAATAGATCTCGGGCTCCGAACCCAAGACAGCTATACGATCGTCTTTGACGCTGTGCTTTTGGATGTAGTAGGCGACCTCGTCTGCCTCGAAAAAGGGATTTGCGCCGTAGATTATCCTCGAGGTGGCGAAGGGATGCATCCTGAACAGAAACGTACGTTGCACGTAGAGCGAACCGGCGAAGGCGGCGATGAAAACAACCACCGGTAGAAATGCCCAGAACCTGGCACGCAGATGTTGCTTCAAACTGGCGGTTGCGCAGCCCACGGCTACACCAGCCAACAGCGCGACGGCAGGCAATAGCAGAATGAAGTAGTGCTGCCGGAAGTACAGACCGGGACAGACAGCTGCGGCGGAGCACAGGAAGAATGTCACCAGAAAAAAGCTCTGACTCCGCGCGGCACGGTTCCATATCATCGCGGTGAAGCCAACGCCTCCTAACAGCCAGATCATGAGTGCGGGCAAAACCACCTTGGGAAGAATCAGCCGCAAGGTATCCAGACCTTCGCGAATTCCGATGGTAGTGGCGTACTGCCGGGCATAGAGGAAGGTCCAAAACCAGAAATTGCCGAACGTGCCCGCGAGGGCCAGCAGCAGGCAGGTGAGGGCGAACGGCAACACGACCCCGCCGGCGTATAAGCCGGCTTTCCTCCAGAATTCCCGCCGCTGGTGTATCCACGTTTGCCGCTCGGCTTTGAGCAAATATAGGCCACCGAAAACGGCAAACATTATTCCCGGCTGTTTCATTAGAAACGCCAAGCCAAAAAACAGGCCGCTCCAAAAATACAGCCAGCGTCGCTGGCTCTCAGCCGCACTTAGCAGCAATAGGAGGCCGCCTGCGGCAGCTAGTACTACAAAATGGGTTGCGTGCCCGGCCAAGCCAATGACCGACCAACTGGTTGAAAGCAGGGCGTAGCTGGAGGCGGCCACCAATCCCGCCAGAGGGCCCAGGAGCCGCTTGCCCAGCAGGAAGATGAGGAAGGTGGTCAGGGCGTTCACTACTAACAGACCTAGATGGATGCCTCGAGCAGTTTGCCCGAACACCAGGAGGATGGCAGCATACGCTGCGAAGGTGCCGGGAAGCTTCATGCTATACATGAGCGCGTAAGGAGGTATGCCGTGCAGCATGAGTTGTCCGGCATACGCAAATTCCCCTTCATCGCGCTCAAGAGGAATGTAACGGAAATGCCAGCGAATCAGACTGAAAAAGACAATCACCAAAAGCAACAACAGGTAGTACGGTAAGGATCTCCGCATCGTGGGGATTCCGGGGGAATCAATCATGTTACGACATTGTGCGCCGCAAATGCGAAGCGGGATATGGGCGAACCTCTCCTGACCAGTTTGCCGGAACTCTCTTACATCCCTCCAGACCAGCGTACAGCGGACTTTTCCCGCAATCTGTAACGGTCGTGCCCTGACACCGGCGAGGATAATTTATAAGATAAGCTCCGGACCAATCCGGCGAACGCGTGGCTCTGGGGCCGCGCCAATGCGGAATACAATCACGGTGATTATGACCTACACAGCACACGTTCTCCCACGATGCATCCGTCTCAACGCCTTGGCGACGTTTTTTCTCTGCTTTGGAATATGTTGTGTGGCCCAGGACACCGCGCCGCGTAGCATTCTTCACCCTCCGACAGACTCTGATGAGACCGGGTTGCAAGCCGCACAGAGAAAGGAGATGGCCAAAAAAATCAATCTTCAGCGACAGGATGAACTGAAGAAAGACACCGAAAAACTGCTGGAGCTGGCTACCGAGCTGAAGCAGTCGGTGGATAAGACCGACGCGAACACGCTGTCGCTGGAAGTGATCAAGAAGGCCGACCAGATCGAGAAGCTGGCCAAGAGCGTGAAAGAGAAAATGAAAGGGCCGTGAAACCGTGGCCGGTATCCAGTTGCCAGTCGTCGAGCTTCGGTGTAAGTTTCCACGAGGTGATCTAGCGGTCGCGGTTTGACTATCAAGCAAAGAACGTTCCTGCCGCATTGAGCATCCAGCAAAGAGTGAATCCTGAATGCCGTAGGTTAACTCATAGCAAGAAGTACGACCGTCCAGCGGGACCCAAGGAGTAGATATGGCTTTCAAGAAATACGTCGAAGTTGCAGGCAGTCAGCGCAAGCCGATGCAAGGTGCGATACGGACGGGACATTCGGATCCCAACGAGGTGATGCAGGTGACACTGGTGCTGCGGCAGCGAACCACAGGGGGGAAACAAACGCCCTTGGCCGACCTCGTTGCCCGTGGCCAGCGGGTGTCGCGCGAGGAGTACGAGGCTCGTTACGGCGCCGACCCGGCTGATGTCCGCAAGGTGCTGGTGTTTGCCACGCAATTCGGACTGGCGCTCGCCAATGTCAACATGCCCGCCAGGACCGTGGTGCTAAGTGGAACTTGCGCCGCATTCTCGCAGGCTTTTCAGGTGCAGCTGTCGAGCTACAAGCTTAAGGGTGGCTCGTATCGCGGACGCACAGGCCCCGTGATGGTGCCGCAAGAGCTGAGTTCCATCATTCGCAGCGTCCACGGGCTCGACAACCGGCCGCAGGCGGAGACCCATTTTCGCATTGCGAGCAAGCCATCGGGCAAGGCTAAGCCGGCCGCTGCCGCGGGTTCCTACACTGCCCTGCAAGTGGCCCAGGCATACAGTTACCCGGCAAACCTCAACGGAACGGGCGAGACGATCGGAATCATCGAGTTGGGAGGCGGCTTTAACCAATCCGATCTGGAAACATACTTCAGCAGTCTCAACATCTCGCCTGCGCCAACTGTGGTGGCAGTCTCTGTCGATGGCGCGCAAAACCAGCCGACCGGCGATACCAGCGGCCCCGATACTGAAGTGGACCTGGATATTGAAGTTGCTGGCGCGATTGCGCCGGGTGCCAACATTGCGGTTTACTTCGCGCCCAATACCGATGCAGGATTTCTCGACGCCATCAATCAGGCGGTTACGGACACCGTGAATAAGCCGTCTGTCCTGTCGATCAGCTGGGGTGGGGCCGAGTCAACATGGACGGCGCAGTCGTTGCAGTCCTACAACAGCGCTTTGCAGGCAGCCGCAGCTGTGGGCGTAACGGTATGCGTCGCCGCGGGAGATAACGGCTCGACCGACGGCGTCACCGACGGGCTCGATCATGTGGATTTCCCTGCGTCCAGTCCGTACGCCTTGGCCTGCGGCGGAACAACCCTGGAGCTCAGTGGCAGCTCGATTTCGAGCGAAGTGGTGTGGAACGATCTTTCCAGCGGTGAGGGCGCAACCGGCGGCGGGATCAGCGCAACCTTTCCACTTCCCTCCTATCAGGCAAATGCGAACGTGCCACCCTCCGACAATCCCGGCAACTTCGTGGGCCGCGGAGTGCCCGATGTCGCCGGCGACGCCGATCCTAATACCGGATACGATGTCCAGGTAGACGGCTCCAATTTCGTCGTGGGCGGTACCAGCGCGGTAGCGCCATTGTGGGCTGGCCTGATCGCGCTCTTCAATCAGTCGCTGGGAAAATCGGTGGGATATCTAAACCCAACTCTGTACCAGAACGTAGGAGAAAACGAGGCTTTCCACGACATCACCTCGGGCAACAATGGCGATTACAGCGCCGGTCCGGGATGGGATCCCTGTAGTGGTTGGGGCAGTCCGGATGGAGCAGTGTTGTTGAAGTCCTTGTCGGCAGGCACGCCAGCTCCAAGCCCAACTCCCACGCCGACACCGACGCCAACTCCAACGCCGCCGGCTCCTGCTCCGCCTTCAAAGCACAAACATAATCCGAAGCCAAAGCCGAAGCCAAAACGCGGCCACAGATGAGGTATAGCGGGCACTGTCGAGCACGCGCGGTGCCCGCTTATTCAAAATGAGTATTAAAGTAGGGCGGCCCGGATTACAATTGACCCGAACTTGTTCTATCAAGCGGATTCAATGAACGGAGGACCGAGACGATGAGGGCAATTCTAGTTACCGTAGTCGCAGCCACTCTTACACTCGGGCTAGCCGCACACGCCCAGAGCCTCGCAGGATCGGCCAGCATGACGGCACCTTCTATGACGGTACCCTCGATGACGGTACCCGCTATGGCAACGTCCGCCGATATGAATACATCTGCAATGCCGTCATCTCCAATACCGGCATTCTCAGTTCCGTCGTCGCCAATACCGGCGTTCTCGATGCCGTCATCCCCAATTCCGGCGTCGCCAATACCAGCGTTCTCGATGCCGTCGTCGCCCATACCGTCATCGCCGATACCGGCGTTCTCGATGCCGTCATCCCCAGTTCCGGCATTCTCTCTTCAGGGATCCACTTCCAACACCGAAAGCGCTTCCTCGGGCGCGGGCGCGTCAGCTATAACTCCAGCAGCGCCTGATGCTGCCGCTGCGCCCAGTGCCGGAGCAGTGCCCAATGCTGTCGCAGCGCCGAGTGCCGGAGCGGCGCCCAGTGCCGGAGCAGCGCCCAATGCTGTCGCAGCGCCGAGTGCCGCAACGCCCGACGCAACGACGCCTAATGCAGCGGCACCTAATGTCAAGTAACTAACAACCCCCTTGACGACAGGGCTGGGAAACAGAAGGTGCGGCGCGTCGGCTAAACGAAATTCCTGCAAAACAAAACGCCATCCCGATGGGATGGCGTTTCGGTTATCGGTAACTCTCAGATTCTGCACAGAACGATGGGTGGAGCACGCCTTCCAGGCGTGCATAAGCCCAGGAAACCGGCTTCAGCCGCTGAGGTGACTCCGCAAAGGCTTACCTTAGTGGCTAAAGCCAGCTCTCATTCAATCGCCTGTCATGCCCGCCTGAAGGCGCGCTCCACCCTGGGACACGCCAACTGCAAACCCGCCTAAGCTTTCGCCTTCACAATCCGCATGCCGTAGAACGACCGATACACGAACACGAACGACACTGCGAAGAACACCAGCGCCAGTATGTGGCTAAAAGCCTCACCCTTGCTCGCGGTCAAACTGACAGCCAGTTCCACGGCCAGCAATCCAAACAACGTGGTGAACTTGATGATCGGGTTCATGGCGACTGAGGACGTGTCCTTGAATGGATCGCCTACCGTGTCGCCCACAACCGTCGCATCATGCAGCGCCGTTCCTTTCTGCTTCAGCTCGACCTCGACGATCTTCTTGGCGTTGTCCCAGGCTCCGCCGGCATTAGCCATGAACATCGCCTGATACAGGCCGGAGATGGCGATCGCGATCAGGTAGCCGATGAAGAAGAACGGCTCCACGAAAGCGAATGACAGGGTCACGAAGAAAACCGCGAGGAAGATGTTGAACATGCCCTTCTGGGCATACTTCGTACAGATTTCCACGACTTTCTTGCTGTCCTCGACAGAGGCTTTCTCCACGCCTTCCAGCTTGATGTTGGCTTTGATGAACTCCACCGCGCGGTAAGCGCCGGTGGTGACCGCCTGCATGGAAGCGCCGGTAAACCAGTAGATGATGGCGCCGCCGCTGATCAAGCCGAGCACGAAGGGAGCGTGCAGCAGCGACAGTTTGCCGACATTTTCCGTCAGCCCGTGGGTGAGTGCCATGATGATGGAGAAGATCATGGTGGTCGCGCCCACGACGGCCGTGCCGATCAGCACCGGTTTGGCAGTGGCCTTGAAGGTGTTGCCCGCGCCGTCGTTTTCTTCCAGCATGTGCTTGGCGCGTTCGAAGTTGACGTCGATGTTGTAATCGCGCTTCAACTCGCTTTCGATGTTCGGTATCTGTTCAATCAGCGACAGCTCATACACCGATTGCGCATTGTCCGTGACCGGGCCATAGGAGTCGACGGCGATGGTAACCGGGCCCATGCCCAGAAATCCGAATGCCACCAGGCCAAAGGCGAAGACGGCGGGCGCCAGCATCATCTCGCCTAGTCCATAGGTGCTGACGTAATAGCCAATACTCATCAGCAGCACCATGGTGAATCCCAGGTAGTAGCAGGAGAAATTACCGGCAACGAGTCCTGACAGGATGTCCAGCGATGCGCCGCCCTCTTCCGCCGAAGTCACCACTTCTTTTACGTGGGCAGAATTAGTGGAGGTGAAGACCTTCACCAACTCAGGAATGATTGCTCCCGCCAGGGTTCCACAGGAGATGATCGTGGCCAACTTCCACCACTGCGTGCTGTCGCCGCCGAGCACGGGAATGATGAGGGCCGAGACAACATAAGTCAGCACGATGGAGATGATTGACGTGAGCCACACCAGCGAAGTGAGCGGGCTTTCGTAGTTCATCTCGGTGGCATCGCCGAAGCGCGCCTTGGCTACCGCTTCGTTCAGGAAGTACGCAACCGTGCTGGAGACTAGCATCATGATGCGCATGACGAAGATCCACACCAGCAGTTGCACCTGTACTGTGTGGTTGTGAACGCCCAGCAGGATGAACGTGATCAACGCTACGCCGGTGACACCGTAGGTTTCGAACCCGTCGGCGCTGGGTCCAACCGAGTCGCCGGCGTTGTCGCCGGTGCAGTCGGCAATTACGCCAGGGTTGCGGGCATCGTCTTCCTTGATCTTGAAGACGATCTTCATCAGGTCAGAGCCGATGTCGGCAATCTTGGTGAAGATGCCGCCGGCAATACGCAGAGCAGCTGCGCCCAGCGACTCGCCGATGGCGAAGCCGATGAAGCACTGCCCGGCGTAGTCAGCCGGGACGAATAGCAGAATGCAAAGCATGATGAGCAGCTCGACGGAGATCAGCATCATGCCGATGCTCATGCCGGCCTTCAGCGGAATGGCATAAATGGGATACGGCTTGCCACGCAGTCCGGCGAAGGCGGTGCGCGAGTTGGCAAAAGTGTTTACCCGGATACCGAACCATGCGACCCCGTAGCTGCCGCAAATTCCGACGATGCTAAACAAAAGAATGACGGGTAGAGTTACGGACACAGGCTTGCCGGGAACTGGAGCCAGCCATCCAAAGTACGCCACGATTACGACGGCAATAAATGCCCACAACACCATCAAAAACTTACCCTGTGTGACCACGTAGGTCTTGCAGGTCTCGTAGATCAGCTCCGAGATTTCGCGCATGGAGCGGTGGACGGGCAAGTTCTTCAGTTGCATGTAAATCGCCAGCCCGAACAGGAGTCCGAAGGCGCAGAAGAGCAACCCGATCAGCAGCAGGTTGTGGCCCGTCATGCCCAGGAAATTAACCGAGGAAAGATCGGGAAGTTGGAGGTTAGCTTCGCCGGCAGGCTCGTTGGGCTGGGCGAAAGCAGTGGAAGCGTGCAACATCAGAAAGGTGAATGCGGGAATAACGAATTTGGCCGGATTGTTGCGGGCTACCGACGACAGCCGCCGCAATGCAGCGAGCCAGGTATGCATATAATTCCTCCAAGGAGCCAGCCGCCTGCAGGCGGACAGCGCCCATGAAATGAAGTTACGGTTCAATCTGCCGCGACAGTTCGCGAACAGCGTTTCCTAAGATCGTTGACCACCCAGCCGGTGGGGCGCGCAAAGACCGATCGTCCACAAGTCCCACTTCGGACTTCTTGAGCAATCGGAGCCCCCGACAAGTCCCGACTTTGGACTTGTTGGGGCTGATGGACCTGCTGGAATCCCGGAAACGCGCTTCCACTTCAAGACAGAAGTGTTGAGGCTTGGCCGCGTCGGGAGCACTTGCACCGTTTTGTGTGCAACTTGGAGCACACTCCAAGGCGAACACAAAGGCGAGTTTTTATAACATTTTCGGGGACGCGGGGTCAATGACATGAAACGGGTAGTTTCCGAGCGGACTCGGTTCCGTAAAATGACGGGCGGCGGGAGATTCCTGTCCGATGCTGTAATTCTCCAACGACCTCAGAAGATTGCAGTTAGCTGGCCGTAGCTTTCCGAAACTGGTCCAAACTGCGATACTGATTAGTAAGCTGCGAGTTCTTCTCCCCCTCCTTTGTAAGCGAATCGGCCAATAGGGAGCCCGACTGGGGCTACCGGAGGAGCTTTTCGCAGGGGAGCAGTATTTGGCGGAATAGGGGTCCTCCGACTCCGGCGCAAGAGCGGCGCGCCTGGCGCTCAGGATGACACATCGGAAGGGAGACAGGGTGGGAGCGGCTAAAGCTGCATGCGTTGGAAGCTCGCGCTGATATCGAATGAGCGACTACTTAAAAGCCGTGCAGGAACGCGTCGTCATCTATGACGGCGCGATGGGCACCTGTGTCCAGGGTTACAACCTTCCGCTGGACGAATTCTGGGGCAAGGATGGCTACAACGATATCCTTGTGCTCAGCCGCCCCGACATCGTGAAGGAGATTCACGCCAAGTATTTCGAGGCAGGGGCTGATGTTGTCGAGACCAACACTTTCAGCTCCACGCGGATCGTGATGGCCGAGTACGACATGCAGGACCAGGTGCACGAGGTCAACCTGGCGGCTGCGAAGCTGGCACGCGAAGTGGCTGCGAGCTTCTCCTCGAACGGACGCAAGCGCTTTGTTGCAGGATCGATGGGCCCAACGACCAAGCTGCCATCGCTCGGCCACATTGGCTTCGACGCTATGGCTGCTGCCTACACCGAGCAGGCGGTCGGGCTGATTGAAGGCGGCGTCGATGTGCTGCTGCTCGAAACCTGCCAGGACATCCTGCAAGCCAAGGCCGGGCTGGTCGGCATCTTCGATGCGCTGAAGAAAACCGGCAAGAGCGTTCCGGTGCAGGTGCAGGTCACGCTGGAAGCGACCGGCACGATGCTGCTGGGAACCGAGATCGGCGCGGCGCTGACCACGCTGGAAATGTTCGATGTCGCCGTCATCGGCATGAACTGCGCCACGGGCCCGAAGGAGATGAACGACGGCGTTCGCTATCTGGGCGCGAATTCGCCGCGGCCGGTCTCGGTTCTGCCGAATGCCGGACTGCCACAAAATGTGGGCGGCCATGCGGTGTATGCCCTGCAGCCGCAGGAGTTGGCCGACTATCACAAGCAGTTCATCACCGAGTACGGTGTGCACATCGTCGGAGGATGCTGCGGCACTACGTACGAACACGTCCAGGCCGTCGCCGAAACATGTGCCAATCTCGAACCGGCCAAGCGCGACGTGAAGCCTGTCGCTGCGGCAGCGAGCGCGTACTCCATGATGCCGCTCGACCTCGATCCCAAGCCGTTGGTCGTGGCCGAGGAGATGAACACCACCACGCGGGTCGAGCACTTCAAGAACATGGTCCGCGCGCAGGACTATGACGGCATCCTGACGCTGGCCAAGAAGCTGGTGAATGAGGGCTCGCACATGCTTGACTTGTGCTGCGCCATCGTAGGCGAGGACGAGAAAGCCTACATCAGCAACATTCTGGAAAAGATTGCCACGCGTGTGCCCGCGCCCATCACCATCGACTCGACTGAAGCGGATGTTATCGAGGAAGCGCTGAAGCGCATTCCCGGCAAGGCCATCATCAACTCCATCAATCTTGAGGATGGCGAGAAGCGCACGTCCAAAGTCCTGCCGATGGCGAAGCGCTATGGCGCGGCGGTGATTGCGCTGACCATCGACGAAGACGGCATGGCCCTGACCTGGCAGAAGAAGCTGGCCATCGCCAAACGGATCTTCGACCTGGCGGTGAACAAGTACGGCATCCGTCCGTGCGACCTGATCTTTGACGCTCTGACACTGCCGATCTCGACCGGCCAAGAGGATTACCGCACGGCCGGCATTGAGACGCTGAAAGCGGTGAAGGCGATCAAGACCGAGCTGCCCGAGGTGAAGACCATTCTCGGCGTCAGCAACATTTCATTTGGGCTGAATGTTTATTCGCGGCGCATCCTGAACAGCGTCTTCATGCACGAGGCAGTCGACCACGGCCTCGACATGGCCATCGTCAACTACAGCAAGATTTATCCGCTGTACAAAATTCCGGAAGCGGAAGTTGATCTGGCGCGCAAGCTGATTTTCTACGATCAGTCCAATGGCGATCCGCTGCAGGTCTACATGGCGCACTTCGCCGGAACCAAGGGCAAAGAAGAGCAGACGACGGCGCACGTCGACACGCTGTCGGTAGAAGACAAGCTGAAGTGGGCGATCATCAACGGCGAAAAGAGTGTTGGCGATGGCGCGAACAAGAAGTCGCTGCACGAGATTCTGGAAGAAGCGTTGGTCAGCTACACGCCGCTTGACCTGATCAACAACATCCTGCTCGACGGCATGAGGACGGTCGGCGATCTGTTTGGCGCGCGCAAGATGCAGCTTCCGTCGGTGCTCGACTCGGCTGGGGTGATGAAGGCTGCGGTCGCGTATCTCGAGCCCAAGATGGAGAAAAAAGAGGGCAGCCAGAAGGGAACCATCGTGCTGGCTACGGTGAAGGGCGACGTCCACGACATCGGCAAGAACCTGGTGGACATCATCCTCACCAACAACGGCTATCGCGTGGTGAACCTCGGCATCAAGCAGCCGTCGGATGTGATCATCAACGCGGCGCTCGCGGAGAAGGCCGATGCCATCGGGCTTAGCGGATTGCTGGTGAAGTCCACGCTGGAGATGAAGTACGTGGTGCAGGACCTGCACCACCAGAAGCTGGAATTCCCGGTGATCTGCGGCGGCGCTGCGCTGACGCGCAAGTACGTGGAAGACGATCTGCGCCGCGAGTACCAGGGCGGCATCTTCTACGCTGACGATGCTTTCGCCGGACTGCACCTGATGGAAGATCTTTCGTCGCCCAATGGCGCGCGCGAGAAACGCATCGCAGAAGGCAAGGTGGTGAAGGAGTTCGCCCGCGCTGCAGTCGCTGGCGCCGGAGATGGCGGCGGAACTACGCCTAACATTGAGATCGCGCCGGCTCCGAACATCCCACAGCCGCCATTCTGGGGCGTGCGCGTGCTGAATGCGAAAGATTTTGATTTGCGCGAGATCTTCCAGTACATCAACGAGACGGCGCTGTTCAAGAACCAGTGGCAGTTGAAGACGGCTTCGCAGGAAGACTACGGACGGCTGGTTGAGACGAAGTACCGTCCGATTTTGAAAGAACTGGAAGAAGAAGTGATCGCCGCGGGGTGGTTCGAGCCCAAGGTCGTATACGGGTATTTTGGGGCGCAAGGCGACGGCAATGACGTTATCGTCTACGAACTGCCCGAGGGTTGGAAGCAGGGCGATCCGATTGCGGCAGAGGCATTGCGATTCACTTTTCCGCGACAGCGAGAAGGTCGTGGCCTGTCGATTGCGGACTATTTGTTGCCGAAGAGCGGCGGGAAGATGGACGTCCTCGCCATGTCGTGCGTGACCATCGGCGCCGTTGCCTCGCACGAGACCCAGAAGCTGTTCGAAGGCGGAGAATACACCAAGTATCTGTATCTCCACGGGCTCAGTGTGGAATCGGCCGAGGCGCTGGCCGAGCTTTCGCACAAACGCATTCGAGAAGAGCTGGGAATGGCCGCCGAGGACTCGCCGCACATCCGCGATTTATTCCATCAGAAGTATCGCGGCTCACGGTATTCGTTTGGCTATCCGGCGTGTCCGAACCTGGAAGACCAGACCAAGCTCTTCGCGCTGCTGCATCCTGACGAGACCATCGGAGTGAAGCTGACTACAGGCTTCCTGCTGGATCCTGAGCAGAGCACCTCGGCCATCATCGTGCACCATCCCGCGGCAAAGTATTTCGTGGCGTAGGCTCAGGCGGGACCACCAATCAATGCCGTTTGAAATACTGCACGGCGCGCTCGTGGGCTTCGGCCCTGTCGCGCGTGGCGAAGGTTCCCAGGTTGCGCCGCTTGCCGGTCTTGGGATCTTTCTTGCGGGAGTAGAGACGGTATTGTCCAGACGGTAGTTTGCGAATCATAGTGACCTCACAAATATTCAGATGGAGGAAGACTCCCGCCAGGAGGTCTTCGCCGGCGGAAGCGGTCACAGCGGCGCTTGTTCCAGGGCCACGATGAACTGAATTCCATGCACCGTTTTTCCCTGCAGGCGATGGTCGTTCGTAACGAAAAGGTCGGAGCCGCCCGCCGCAGCACAGGCCAGTTGAATCGCGTCCGGCGGCCGTAATGTTCTGTCCTGCCGCAGAGATGCATAGATCCTTGCTGCCTTGAGATCAAAGGGCAATACAAGCGAAGTGGCTGCAATTGCTTGCTCGTATCGGGTGCAGAGTTGCACATTTTCATGCTCGGTTGGTTTGACTAGCACCTCGCCGACGGTGAATGTCGATGTCAGCAATTGATCGCCTCGTGCAAGCATTTTGGAGCGCAGGGCTGCTGCTCTCCTGGAGAACTCGCCGTAATCTTCAAAGAGATAAATGTAGATGTTCGTGTCCCAGAAGATGCGGCTCATTCCCATCCCTCGCGCAGACGCCGCACGTATTCATCAGCATGTTCGCTGGCCCAGAGCCGTCGGCCTGAGCCGCGCAATTGCAGCAGCGGGTCTTGGTCGGCGGGTGCCCGGACTGCCTTCGTGGACCACTCTCGATACCAATCCAACAGTTTGCAAAACCGCAGCGGCATATTCTCCGGAGACGGTGTGATTTTTCCCCCTTCCCGTGCGGGATGATAGATGTCGCCGTGGCGGAACAAGCGCCGCCGCCCTGAGGACGTTTCGAAGAGCATTCGATATCGGCCAGGATTTGGCGCTCGGTTAGCAACACAGTGTTGGATCACGTGAACGTAAACGCCGGGTCGCAAAGGGTTGGTCAGTTTCTCCCGTTGCGCACGGTCCATGATCTCCTCTACGCTGAAATCGGCTTTTTCGGGATGGTCCTTTTGCAGAAGTGCAGCAATAATCCAGACTTCGTCAGCCACCTTCAAATCCACCGGAGATGTCACTGCGCTCATACAATTCCTCCTTAGTCGTAATGATTTATTCAATATTACAATGTATTAATTAATTGTCAAGGAGGAATGAGGCCAAATTCGGAGCGACCGAGGGGAAACGGGGAGCGTTTCCGCTCCCCTGCTTTATTTCCGGGGCTGAAGCCCCTTGGTTTTTATACGGTTCTTTGCGGCACGACTGAAGTCGTGCCCTGTTACAAAGCACTCCAAAGCGACTTTTTCAGCGGCCTGTAAACTCGTGCCCTGATACAACCCTCGCCTAGCTGCTGTAGAGCAGCACGCCTTCGGTCTTCTCTTCGCCGACGGGGCGATAGAAGAGTTGGTCCTTGTCGAGGTAGACCTCGATGAAGGCCGGACGCTGCTGGAAGGTGCCTTGGATGAGCGCCTCCGACAACGGGTCCTCGATGTACTTCTGCAACGCGCGGCGCAGCGGACGAGCGCCATAGGTGCGATCGACGACCGTCTTGTCGAGGATCCACTTGCGCGCCTCTTCCGTCACCGTGACCGTGATGGAGCGCTGAGCCAGATTGGTGTTGAGATGTTGCACCATCAATTCCACGATCTGGATCAGGTCGGCCTCGGTGAGCGCGTTGAAGATGATGACCTCGTCGAGGCGGTTGAGGAACTCGGGATTGAAGGTGCGCTTCACCTCATTCCGCACCATGTCCTCGACCTTGGTCGACGTGTTCTCGTCCAACTCGGACTGGAAGCCCAGGCCGGTGCGCTTCTGCAGATGGCGCGCGCCGATGTTTGAGGTCATGATGATGATCGCGTTCTTGAAGTCCACCGTGTTGCCCAGACCGTCGGTGAGCTGACCATCCTCAAATACCTGCAACAAGATGTTGAACAGGTCAGGATGGGCTTTCTCCACTTCGTCGAGCAACACAACGGAGTAGGGAGCGCGCTTCACGCGCTCGGTGAGCTGGCCACCCTCTTCGTAGCCAACGTATCCCGGAGGCGAGCCGATCAGTTTGGAGACGGAATGTTTCTCCATGAACTCCGACATATCGAAGCGCACCAGCGATTTCTCGCTGCCGAACATAAACTGCGCCAGGGTGCGCGCCACTTCGGTCTTGCCGACGCCGGTGGGTCCGAGGAAAAGGAACGAACCGATAGGCCGGTTGGGACTCTTCAATCCGGCGCGCGAGCGGCGAATGGCGCGAGCCAGCGCCGAGATGGCGCGGTCCTGCGAAATCACCCGGCGGTGCAGCTCTTCTTCAATGCGCAGTAGTTTCTGGCTCTCTTCTTCCTTGATGGAAGCGATGGGAACGCCAGTCCAGCGAGAGACCACGTCTTCGATGTCCTCGCGGCCGACGACGCCAGTCGAGGACTCATCGAGATGATACTTTTCACGCAGAGCGCGCAGGTTCTCGCGCTCTTTGCGCTCCTCGTCGGAGTAGAAGCGGGCCTTTTCGAACTCGTGGTTCGCGATGGCGTTTTCCATGCGATGCACGATGAACTTGATCCGCTTCTGCACCTCGGTGATGTCCTCGGGCAGGGAAGTCTGGCGAAGCTTAACGCGGGCACCGGCTTC
>JBEKXQ010000031.1:0-43231 GCA_049511915.1 Candidatus Korobacteraceae bacterium | reverse complement strand
TTCTGCGGCGGTGCGCCGCTACTGAGTTAAACTAAGTTAAGCTGGCAAACCGCGCTCGGCGGAAACAATTGGAAGGGCCTGTAGCTCAACGGTCAGAGCAGAGGACTCATAATCCTTTGGTTCGGGGTTCAAATCCCTGCAGGCCCACCATCTTTTCAATCACTTACAAAGTTAATAATTAGGCCTACTGACTATTAGTCAGTGGGGTGTACGTTTTGCTCCCAACATGCCATTATGTTTTCAATCACTTGCAGAGTTGATGATTCTTAGGCATGTCTTAAAGCATGGCATACCAGGTGAGACGACCTCGAAGCGTTCAACGCGCGGCGCCCGTTCGTCGCCGCCGTAGATCGTGTCGATCATGGCGGAGGTGTAGCCAAGTTGTGCAAACGAAATGTATTCGCGAATCGCGAATAGCGCTGAAGCTATTCAGCTATGCTAACCGTCCGAATACAGGTAATTGACGGCACAAGGACTTTCACCCTGCTAGATTCTCAGCCTTGTCGGCTGCTCATCCTTCCTTCCTGCTATTCAAGCTACGGGGCTTGAACTTTTACCCCGGTGGGACTCTCACCCACTGTTCATGCCAACCTTCGCTGGACGCACACTTATCTGTTGGTAATCCCCAAAGTCAGCCAGAGTTTCGATGAACGGCCAATGCCCACTTTTGTAGGCGTCAATCGTTACCCTGGCATGGGCATTTTCTGAATTGCCGACGCAATGTGTCTTCAACGTTGGTTTCCAGAGCAAAGTGCCCAGTGTTCAGGAATTTCACGGCTGCGCTCCGACGGTCCCGAGGATCTTGTGTTCCAGTCGTTACGCAAGGGCGTGCCGATGTCGGACCACAACATTCTGTCGCGCCACCTCAAGCCAGCCGGCGAGAAGCTAGGGATTCGCTGGGTGAACTGGCAAGTGTTGCGGCGCTCGTATGCAACCTGGCTGGTCGAATCCGGAGCCGATCCGAAGGCAGTACAGGGCCAGATGCGGCACTCGCGAATCGGCCCGACCGTGGACATTTACGCGCAGTTCGTTCCCGATTCGCAGCGGCGGACTGTGACGCTGATGGCCGAGATGGTGGAAGGCCGGACAAGTAAACTGGCACAAGTAGTCATTTGAATTGGACCGTAATGGACCGTAACCGCATGAAACTCGATCCGCAAGTTGTTGATTCTTTGGTGGAGCTAGTCGGGATCGAACCGACGACCTCATCGTTGCGAACGATGCGCTCTCCCAGCTGAGCTATAGCCCCACAGCAGAACGGAACGGGGAAACTGGTGATGGGCCACGGGATCCAACCAGCGTCTTTCATTATACAAGCACTAGCGCGCCGCGAAAAATGAGTGCGCTGCTTTCACGTGGGGATGATCGCTGAGTAGCTGTTGGATTTCCTGACTATTTCTGTAGATTATCCGTTCCCTCTGCCAGTCGCTCCAGGAGAGCAGCCTTCAGTTCGGTGGATTCGCCTTCAACCTTGTTGAGCAGCACCTCGACCTGCTGCAGGAGTTGTGGATTTTCCTCCCGCAAAGCCTGGCGCAGTGCCTGCACTGCAACCAGGTTCTTGAACAATTCAATCATCAATAGGAGGAGTTCGTCCTGCTGCGACAGAGAATTCTGCACGTGAACAGACTTGTCGGTTGCCGTGACGCCTGTGGCCATTTCCTGGTGCAGGGCTGCGATCTGCTGTTGCAGTCCAAGCATGTCCTGGCGAACTTGCTGCAATGCGGCGATCGTCGCGCGATCGAAGTCATGGGCGGGTCGCGAGTACCAGCCGATTGCTTTCCGCACGGCGCGTTTCAGGAAGACGCCAGCCGCACCCATCTCGCTGTGCGGCTCAACCTGCCCTTGTCGCGCCGCAATCTCCGACAATCCAGCGATATTCGCGCCTTGCATGTTGAACTGCGAAGAGGCGATTGCGCCTGAGCCAGTTTTGCTTGGGCCACTCCAAGACGGGACGTTGGAACCGGTGCTATTTTTGGCCTCGAGGTACCGTCGCACCTCTGCCATGGCCTGCTCCAGGCTCATCGAGGAAAGGATCCGCAACTTCGGCACCTTCGCGTTCGTCGACATAGTTTGGCACGTTCACCCGCAACTCATCGTACGGGCCCAGGCTCTTGGAGATAAGCCACATTTTACCGTAGCCACTCCGGCGCCACGAATTTGACAGCATGTCGGCGAATGGTGCGAAACGATTGAGAACTGGGGCTATGCTGCGAGTTGCAGCGTGCTCTGGTAATCGGCCACGAACCGCTCGATGCCCCTGGTGGTGAGCTCATGGCGTACGTCGAAGCTTTCCCAAGGGGCATCCAACTCGATTTCTTTGTACGGAATTGGCTTCAGTGGCTTGCCCACGGCATTCAGTGCCTGATACGAAAAACTGGCATCAGCCTCTCGCCGACCGGTGTCAGCCCACTGCTCCAGAAGCTTTGCAGGAGTGGTAGCCAACTCTGTTCCAACGGAAAAGGCACTGAGGAGATGATCGATGCGGCGCAGGCTGGCTGCCAGCACGTGAACGTGACCGTCGCCTTGTGCATACATTTTCTTGATGTTCCAAACCAAATCCATTCCGTTTTCGCCGCGGTCGTCGAGCCTTCCTACGAATGGAGAGACATAGACCGGGTGCGCCGCACCTTGGGTGGCAGCGTACACGGCGGCAGCCTGCTCCTGGCTGAAGCACAGCGTCATGTTGACTCGCATGCCGCGTTGCACCGACATCCGGGCCGCGTGCAGGCCTTCTGGCAAGCACGGGTACTTCACATAAGCATTGGGAATCCAAGAGAACATTTCCTCGCCTTGCTCGAGCATTTCCTTGGCCGTAGTGTGCAAGTCGGCGAACACTTCAATCGACACACCCGCATCACCAACCAGCGGTGAAATCTGTTGCACGATCGCCTTATAGGCTTGCAGTTGCTCCCGCGGGCTGAGCCTGCGGCCCGCCGCGATTCGCCGCTGGATTCCAGGATTCTTTGCGACATAACTCGGATTGGTGGTCTGGCCGTCTAAGAACTCCAGCTTCGCCTTTACGCGCAGCGTTTCGTCGGGATCGCCTCCGTCGAGCAAGATCCTGGTCCTCGGTCTGTCCGCTACCATCAGGTTTGTCCTCCCGTTACCCACCAGTTAGACGACGATGTACTGCCTAACGTTGTGCTCAAAAGCGGGAGACAATTTTGCCTCCTGGCATCAGACCGGCTTTGCCGAAGGTGACTGAGCGAGCTTATCGTCGAGGCAACGATTGTAGTGGGGTTCATGCCGTCGCTATCAGCAACTGCTCCAGGTCCAATTTGAATTTGCGCAGCGCTTCCTGTCGCTCGAGCGTCGCTTCCACGATCTCGGTTTTCGCCTGAAAGACTTCCCTGCCGTCTTTTTCAACGAGCACGCCCATAACCTCCCCCATACGCCAGCCCGGCGCTCCAACCATTTGCAGTCCGGCGGGAGTCGATCGCAGCAAAGCAATACAGCCGTCCCGAATCACGCCAACGGAATTGGGATAGCGCTCGAAGGTCTGAAGTTCGAAGCCGGCGAGATAGATGCGTTGCAGTTGTTCGGCGGAAGGATCGGCAGTTGGCATTTGGCAGTTAGCACTTTGGCATTTAGCACTTCGAATCATCTCGCCATTGCTCTAGCTCCTACGGCAGCGCCGCTTAGCTAATTGCTAATTGCTAGTTGCTGCCTTTCTCACATCTTGTAGCGCCCAAGGTCGTCTTCGCCCAGAGTCTCCAGCCACTTGCGCAACTCATCGCTGGAGACCTTATCGCTGACATTTCCGGCGACCTTGCTGCTCTTCAGCACCTCATCTTCGACGAAGATGGGGCAATCCATGCGCAGGGCCAGCGCTAGGGCGTCCGACGGCCGCGAGTCGATGCTGATGCTCTGCCCCTCGCGCTCCAGCCAGATCACGGCGAAGAACGTATCGTCCTTCAGTTCGGTGACGACCACCTTGCGCACCATGGTTTCCAGCCCGACCAACAAGTTCCTCAGCAGGTCATGAGTCATGGGCCGTGGCGTGGTGATTTTTTCGATCTCAAGCGCGATGGCGTTGGCTTCGTAGACGCCGACCCAGATGGGCAGCACGGTCTCGCTACCCTGGTCTTTCAGCACCACGATGGGCATATTGGTCACGGGGTCCATCATCAACCCGCGAATCTTCATCTCGACTTCCATCGTGGCCTCCATCTTCCTGTCCCTTTGATACTCCCTATACAGTACGCGGCGCAAGGTGTTTGTGGATGTTCAGCCTACCATCTTGCCCAGGAGACTATTCGGAAATATCTGTGTAACTTCCACGTCGACGTACTGCCCGGCGCCCGGCTCGTGTCCGCCATTGACGATGAAATTCAGCGTCTTGTTCTGCGAGGTGCGCCCGATCATCTGTCGGCGGGCAGCGTTCTTTCCTTCCACCATTACTTCAAGTATCTGACCTAAATGCCTGCTATAGCTGGCGCGCTGTATTTCTCGCTGGCGCTCCTGCAGGACCTGGAGACGGCGTGATTTTTCCGCGTCGGGAATCGAGTCGATGTATTGCAGCGACGGCGTGTTGGGGCGCGGGGAGTACTTGAAGGAGAAAACGCCGTCGTAACCGACCTCATCCAGCAGACTGAGCGTCTCGTCAAACTCGGCTTCGGTTTCGCCGGGGAAGCCGACGATCACATCCGTGGTGATGCTGATCTCTTTATTGCGTGCCGATTTTATCCAGGCGATGCGTTCCAGATATTGCTCGCGCGTGTATTCGCGGAACATCGAGGCCAGCAGGCGCGACGACCCGCTCTGCACCGGCAGGTGCACGTGATCGCAGAGCGCTGGGACGGAGTCGATCGCATCAACAATGTCCTTCGTAAAGTCGCGCGGATGCGAAGTCGTAAAGCGCACGCGGCGAATTCCAGTAAGCTCACCAATCGCAGACAGCAATTCGGCGAACGTCATCTTGCCCGCCGGATCGCGATACGAGTTCACATTCTGGCCGAGCAATTGAATATCGGTGTAGCCGGCGTCAGCCATGCGCATGGCTTCGTCCAGCACCGACTGCGAGGTGCGGCTGCGCTCCTTGCCGCGCGTGTACGGCACAACGCAATAGGCGCAAAACTTGTCGCAGCCTTCGATGATAGTGATGTAGCCGCGATGCGGATTGGTGCGCGCGGTGAACTCGGTCTCGAAGGTCTGGTCGGTCTCGCGGTCGTCGAGGCCGGTGACGCGCGAGGCGCCCGACTCAATCTGTATCAGCATCTCGGGCAGGTTGCGATACGATGCCGAGCCGGCCACAAGCGAAACATAGGGCGCGCGCTCGAAAATCTTCTCGCCCTCCTGCTGAGCGACGCAGCCGAGAACGCCAAAGCGCTTCCCTTCCTTGTACAGCTTCTTGAAGTCGTTGAGGCGGTGGAAGACCTTCTGCTCGGCCTTATCGCGGATGGAGCAGGTGTTGTAGAAGATGAGGTCGGCATCTTCCTCGCGCTGCACCTGCTGATAGCCTTCAGAGATGAGCGTCCCCACGACTTTTTCAGAGTCGTGGAAGTTCATCTGGCACCCGAAGGTCTCAATGTAAAACGTTTTTTGCTGAGAGCTCACACCATCCCCGATATCAATCAGTATAACGCGGGCAATCGGGTCGAGTACGGCTTCAGCGCCGCAGTCACTCGCAGCTTGCGAGCAGACGCGCTTCACGACTTGGTAGTTGGCACTTGGCATTTAGGCCCTCTGGCCACCGGCCACTAGCCACTGCTCTCCCGCTGCACAAACGCAAACACCGGCGTCTTCCTTCCCTGTAAATGGGCTGCGGGGACAACCTCCAGCCGCCGGCTCGGCGCATCCCGCTCCATTCTGGCGGGTGCCCCATACATTCCGTCTTTTGGAATGTGTGGGACGATCTCTTGCGGCGCGGGTGCCCCATACAAGCCGTCTTTTGGCTTGTGTGGGTCTTCTGGCAGACCTTCAGCAACCGGCTCTTCCTCAACCTTCAACTCCGGCGCGGTACAGCCCAACTGATAATCCTCTTCAAAATCGTCGTACCTGCAAGCGGCCGTCGCGCCATCCCTTTGACCCAGATCCACGCCGTTGGCCAGGTTCGCGCTGGCCGTCTGCAGCGCATACAGAACAAGGCCGGCGCGCTTGTTGTCCAGCCGGCTGTGCATCACATCGTCGATCACCTGCGACAGCGCCAGCTGTATGGCGTTGGCGTCCTCCAGCAAGGGCAACTCCATCGCCATCGCACTTGAGTCGCACTGGATCGCCATAGCCAACTCGTGCACGCGCTCGGCGCGCAGCCGCCGTCCAATGTGAATCAGATGAAAGAAGCAATACTTGCGTCCGCGCAAGGCCACGGCGCGGCAGAATTCGCCATTGGTCATGACGTGATCGCACTGCCGCGCAATCTTCGCGTACTTCGTCTGCGTCTCAACCACCTTGCCCTTTACGTCAATAGGGCTGTCTTTCTGCGAGACGATTTCGAGGCCCTCTGTTTTGTTCGTTGGCTTCGATTTGGCTTGGTTCTTCGATTTAGGTTGGTTCATTGTTGTGTCCTTAGTTGAGCAATTAGCATTTAGCAATTAGCACTTAGCAAGTGCGCAATTAGCATCGATCCTTTCCGACAACTGACAACTGGCGAATGATCTGTCATCCCGACCGAGGGCTTCAGCCCGAGCGGAGGGGCCTGCTGTTCCCGCTTCAAGGAAGGATATGTCCGGCCACTGCCCGCCGTCCGTGCGGTTCAACGCGATCCACCATCCACGATCCACCGCACTACCCCCTCCCTTTCCTCGACCGTAAATCACTGATTCCACACAAAACCCCTCGTAAAAAATTGAGCCCGTAGGACTTACACGGAAAAATTTGAGCGGCAAGGACTTAGGGAGGAAACATGCGAGAACGAGATGGGAGGAACTCCGGTTTCCTAGCTGATAGCCGACAGCCGATAGCTGAGAGCTGGTTAACGACAACGGTTTCATACCCCAGACATAAATAGGGCAAGAGCGCCGGGGTGAAGGCGGATCCTACCCTAACGAATCAGTATCTAATTCCATGCAGCTAGAAGCAACGAAAAATGACAAATTCTGCGGGACGCTTCCCATCTTGGGAAAACCGTCCGCAGGCACTGCTTGCGCTATGGGGATATTGTGTCAACTATGAGAAGGGTTACTTCCGTTTTGCCGAAATCTCGGTTGCAGCAATGAAGTCTGGGCGAAAAATAAACTAGAAGAGGTCCGTTCTTGTGCGATCTCCACGCAGGCCTGTCAATGTGGATGGCGAATGACGATCCGCCATCCACGATTCACGATTTGCCGACTTGCATCACCTGCCGGGCACCTTTGGGAGCAGTTGTGAGAGCGGCTTTGGATCCTGGGCAGTGATTGGCTGCTCACCCAAGGGCACATCTACCAGGAATCCGGAGATGTTGCAGCTATAGGTGCCCTCAGAATTCGCTGGCAGCGCCACGAAGCACTGCGGCGTTGAGCCTTGGAGCACGTAAACGCGCGTTTCCTGGTGCGTGGCCAGAAAGTCGAAGCCATCGGCGTTGACCATGAACGTGTACGTGAAGTAGTTGCCCACCGTGATTGTGCGAGCGAGAGCCAGTTCGAAAGGTCTGTTGCCGGTTTCCACCCGCCCGAAGGCGTCAAATTCCTGGACGACCAGTTGCTTTCCGTAAGGGATGGGTGTGAAGGCACACGAGCCGGAGTCGTTGCCGCCGAAAGAAACAGCGCAGTGGGAACCGTAAACCTGAACAGCCTCTAGCGTCGCCAAAGGGGTTGGGTTGCCCTGGCTGTCGGGCGGATTCGTGACGTTCACGCTGGCTCCGCTCGACAGCGTGACCGTCGGCGTGTTGGCCACGTTGACGTTAGGCGTGTTGCCGACATTCACCGTGCCGGCAACTGTGGTTGTGCCTTGCGCGGCGGTTGGAACTGGCTGCCCGGTGCCGTTAACCACCTTAACCGGCTGGGTAACGGCCTGAGCGACCAGTGACACCGACATCAGGATGCAGACTGCGATCACGCAAACATCGATGGCATGTTTCCTTGCGTTCTTCGACACGGCATTCTCCTTTTGAAATGCGAGATAGGGGCTTGTGGAGGAGGGGAGCTCCGCTACCGCAGGTGACGAACGGCGGCGGTCAGAGCAACCAGGCCACAAGCAAGGGCCCGACACGAGCGGTAGTGTGTGGCACGTTTGTCGGTAATGCAAGCCGAAAACTGTGCAGCGGCGAGGAGTGATCGCCACGCCCACACCAACTTCCGAAACGCCGGGTGCCCCACTCATTCGCGGGTTTCGAATGAGTGGGCGTCCGAATCATAACTTGTAGCTGACAACCGACGACGGACAATCGACAATGGTTTCATAACCCAGACATAAATAGGGCAGGAGCGCCGGGGTGTAGGCGGATCCGAAGAGCCGGTTTTGCCGTGTGTATCAGTACGGCTTCGCCGGGCCGATCAGCGGAGTCTTGACGGGCTTCGCCATGCCGTAGAAGACAACCACGCCCTGACCGGCGCCTTGAGTTTGTAATGCTTCATCGACCTTTCCCATCGCATCCTGGTACACCTGCCAGTTGTTGGTCACCCAGACATCTCCGGCGGGACCGATGCCAACGTCAACCATCAACTGCAATCCTCCGCCGACATAGCCACCTGGAGGCGAAATGGCGTCTCCCGTCTTCACGCCCGGCGGGCAATGCTCGGTGCGGAAGCCGCACAATTCCACGATTCCGGCCGACGCCGTGCTGAAGTTGGAGATCCAGATGTTGTCGTTGCCATCCACGGAAACCGCCCACGGGCCGACGATGCCCTTACCGTACACCGGCGAGAAAGATGCTTCAGTCCCGTCGGGACGCAACACGGTAATGCTGCCCCCTTCATAGCCCGATTTCTCCTCGGTCATGGCAGGCACCAGTACCTTGGTCGCTCGTTGTCCGGCGTCGGGGTCGTTGTCGAAGTTGAATTTAAATGCGGCCAGCATCTCCGCGAACTTCAATGCCCCCTTGGGCGAGCTGCCCAGCTTGTTCGTCACCCAAACGTTCCCCTGGCTGTCGACGGCGAGGCCGCTGGCGGAGTATCCCACCTTGAAGGTTTCAAACTTCTCAGGATCAGAAGCGGGGAAACGAACAACGTGGTCCGCGACGGCGTTGGTAACCCAGATACGGTCTTGCTGGTCGATGGCGAGAGCGAACGGCCCCATTAGTTTGCAGGGGTTTTTCAGCGGATCGCCCGTCTTGTTCTGACAGAAGAACTGGGCCCTGGACGGGTCACCTTGGGGAAGCTTCACGACCTGGCCCTTGATCAGATCGAGGGTCCAGATATCCCCACTGGGCGTGGCAATGATGCCCTGCATCTGGCTGATCTGGCGGTTGAAGTTCCAGCCCTCCGGGGGCGACAGAGCTTTGCCGTTCTTGTCGAACTTCGTGATGTTCTGGCCGGTGAAGCTGGTGGCCCACGCGTCGTCTTGTGCGTCGAGGGTCAAGCCGAAACCGGGGCCAGCGATACCTCCGCCTCTGAATCCCAGAGGGCTGGGCGAAAGCGGTCTACCGTTGGGGGCGAACTTGGTGAGGCCACCAGTCCATGAGGCATCCTGGTTTTCTGCCCCGACCGTGAAGTTGTCAGCAACCCAGGCATTGCCTTCGCTGTCGATCATGAGTTTCCCGCCTCCGCTGTAGCCACCGCCCGTGAACTTGAGGGGAAAGATCCAGGCGCTCGGCGCGAAGGTCAAATATGGCAGGAACGGCGTAGGCCGCAAGAGTTTGCCGGGCGTGTTGGGCGGTGGGAGGGGATAAAAGTAATTAAGCAGCTCGAAAACTTTGTCAGCCTGATGCGAGGGGTAACGGACGATGGACTCGGCAGCCGCCAGCGTATCCTTCGGGTAGGCGCCCGTCGGAGACGTCGCCACGTAGAAGAGACTGCTGCAAGCGTCGGACTTCAACCGCGTGACGCACGCTGCCAGAATGCTGGATAGAGTGGCGAAGTTGGCCATGGTGGGTGTCTGCGCACTATTGAGAGCGTCCAGAATGGTCGCGCCGTAGCCGCCGGTTTCGAGATCCACAAAATTGGGTACGTTGCCCGCGGCAATGCGGAGCTGCAGCGGCGAGCCCTGGATCGCGGTGCCCTCGATAACCTGTGTCTGGGTGACAACCGATGCGATGGTGGTGAACTCGTTGATCACTACGCGGGCCGGGGGCTTGCCGCCCACCACGGCCAGCAGCGCGATCGCCGGATTGTCGCCACCCGCCTTGTTCCTCGCAGGAATTCCTCCGCCCGCCGTGAGGTAGAGGCTCGAATCGGCCGGCGCGCGCGCGGTGCTTACTTCGAATCGGCCTTCGTTGTCGGTCTTGGCTTGCGCGAGCTGCTTGGGTGCGTCAGAACTTGCAGCCCAAAGCGTGACCGTGGATTGAGCGATAGGCGCTCCTCCTCCCATCACTTGACCTTTTATATCGGCGGCGTAGGCCCGAGTCGCCAGGAACATGCCTGAGATGGCAACGGCAGCCAATGTCAACTTTACAGCTGCTGTCTGAGAGCGCATTCCTTTTTCTCCTTCAGGCTACCGACCGGTGCCGCCGCGATGACAGTAGGCGCGACGACGCTTGCATGCGGGAGCAGTTTCGCACCAATTCTACGTGAGGTCCGCTGTAGGGCGGAAGGCGGGTGGGCCAGGTCTCGCGTCTTTCGAGACCTGGGTACCTACGAGACGTTTCGCCAAAGGAACGAATTGTTGCCTACGTGCTGTGATTGCGGGCGCACTAGCCGACTGATCGATGTGGAAGTTCTCGGGTCTCGAACCCCGCGAGACCCGGGCCACCCGCCGCCGGCACATGTCCACTACTTCCCAATCGGCGGAACGGGTTTGCCATCCAACAGCGCCGTCACATTGGCGGCAACGCCGTCGGCGGGTACCGGCTTGCCTGGCATCATATCCAGACAGTCGTAGAGGACGACGATAGCGCGATCGCGTTTCGGCTCAAAGGTCACCAGCGCCGAGTATCCCGCGGTGCCGCCGTCATGCCAATAAACATCGGTTTCCGGACGGACGAGCCAGCCCAGCGCGATCTTCAGAGCTCCAGGTCCGTCAGCCTGCGGCTGCTGTGCCATGCGCAATGCCGCCGCCAACGTCAACGCGGGACCAGCAGAGGCTGCCGGCAGCTTCTCGGGATGCAGATAGGCTTCGGTATAAGTCAGCAGATCGTCCACGGTAGAATGCAAAGCGCCGGCACCGGCCAGAGCGTCGAAGGTCCAGACGTGCGCTTTGTCGTGGGCGCCGTTGTAGCCCTGGATGAGCCTCGCCTGCTGCGAAGGCGACAATGCTACCGTCGTGTCCTTCATGCCCAGAGGACCGGTGATTTGCCGGCGAATGAGCGCCTCGTAGGACTCGTTTGCTTTGACCGCCAGCGCCTGTCCCAACAACCCAAATCCCAGATTGCTGTAAAGGAAGCCCGTCGGCTCGGGATGTCCCACACCTTGCTTTGCCAGAAAGTCGTACAGATCTTTGGCTGTGTAATGCGCGTAAGGATCAGCCTGGTCTTCCGGATGCATGTTACTGGGCAAGCGCGGCAGCCCAGAGTGCTGTGTGGCCAAATCGAGGAGCGTGATCTCCGGCGGAGCCGCAGGCTTGGAAACGCTTCCGGCGGGCAGCAGTTCGCGCACAGGCTGGTCGAGAGCGACAACGTGCTGCTGCACCATTTGCGCCAGTGCCAGGCCGGTAAAGGTCTTGGTCACCGATCCGATCTCGAAAATCGAATCGGCCCGCGCTGTTCCGTAGGCGAAGACTTTGCGCTCCCCGTGATCGAGCACGCCGACCACCACGCCCACCTCAGGCCACGCGGCGATGACCGATGCAAACTCCTTGTCCAGCACCGGCTTCAGGTCTTTCAGAGCGATAGGATATCCGGCAGGCTGAGGTCCAGTGGCAGCCGCAGGCTCGGCTTGGCGCGTCAGATCAAGAGGAAATACCCTGTGCTGCACCCACGTTCCGGTAAGCTTGTTGCCGTCCGCGCTGAGGGTTGCTTTATAGATTCCACCCACGTTGGGAACGCCGAGCGACAGTTGCCGTCCGTCGAGTTTTACCACGCTGAACGGAAGTCCCATGGCTCCCTGATCGAGCGAATCGAGCGTGCCGTCGATCTTGTCTCCGGGCGCGGCGTGGAAGTGAAACACCAGCCTGAGGGAAGCGTCGCCGGTGCTGAGCACACCCGACCAGTCACCGTCGATGGGAGATGGCTTGACCTGCGCCAACTCGGCTGCGGTTGCAGTCTGCTGCAACACCAGCGGAAGCGGCTTGCCTTGGGTCCAGCTTCCCGAAATCGTTTTGCCGTCGGCGCTTAGAGTTCCGGTGTAGGAGCCGTGAACCGAAGGCACTTCAAAGCTGAAGTTAGATCCGGTTATCTGCACATTGTTTCCCGGAATTCCGTAGCCGCCTTGCGCGGGGCTGTCCAGTGCGGCGTTCAGCTTTCCGTCGGGCGCGGTGGTGAGATGAAGGACCAGCGGCAGAGACTCTGCGCCAGTACCCAAGGTTCCGCGCCAGTCGCCGGCCAGATTTTGCGCCGTGGGAGCCTGGGCGAATGTAGGCAGTCCATAAAATGCAGTCGCGAGCATCGCGATCAAGCAAAACCATTTTCCTGGGTTCATAGCCTCTTCGTTAAAACCGGTACGCTGATTTGCAGAACGATGGCTATGATACAGCCAGACCGACCACGGGCGGCGGGCGTACGAGAGGCGCAGCGAAATGCCCCGCCTTGGCCTGGGACGGGCTGGAACGGGGCACACACCCTACTGCGATGATCTTCTCCTGCTATTTGTTGATGTCCTGCTGCGATTGCAGGCGTTTCACCAAGTTCTCAACTCCGGACTTGGCGTTGTCGGGAGCGACGGCCAGCGCCAGCTGCATCTGTTTGGTGGCCTCGGGATAATTCCCTGCCCCGCACGCGATACGAGCCAGCCCGGCGTGCGCGAGCCAGTTGTTGGGATCCTTCTGCGCCGCCTGCTTGAAGACCGCAAACGCTTCCTGCTGCTTGCCCTCGCGCTGCAGCTGCCGCCCGTAACCATACAGTTGCTGGGCATTGCCAAGCGACAGCGCCTTTGCCTTCGCCTGCTCCGCCTCGGATTTCTGACCCATCGCCGCCAGAATCCGCGACTTCGTCATCTCGTTCTCGAAGCGGTCTTCGTTGCCAATGGAGTTGTTTTCGTACTTCAGGGCCTCGTTCAGGTCCATTTTGTTATCGACCAGGTAGGTTGCGGCGTCGTCCCAGGCGTCCCAGGTGTACTGCGTCAGCCCGCGCATTTGATTGTGCAGGCTGGCTTCCACAACTTTGTTGACGTCAACCGAAACTTTGAACGGCACCGCTACCTTGTCCCAACTCATCACCACGACGGCGGAATCGGGCTGAAGCTGATCGAAGTCATAGGCCAGCGCATTGTGGAACTCGGTCGCTTGCGGCCTAACGGTGACTCGCAGCGCGTCCTCGGCCTGGTCGTAGCTGAAGCTGCCCCACGCCGTATGCATCCTGGAGAAGATGATTGTCCACTGGTCCTGGTTGGGGATCATGTGCAGCCCATAGGTTCCCGCGGGCAGTGGCTGGCCCTCAACCGTGACGTCGTTGGCAAACGTGATGGTGGTGTTGACGTTGGCGCCGGCTCGCCACACCTGGCCATAAGGCACCAGATCGCCCCAGACCTTGCGGCCGTTTACCAGCGGGCGATGATAGTTGACCGTGATGTCGGTGATACCGATGGTTTGCGTCACCCGCGCGGCCTGGCTTTGCAGAGGAAGGTCTAACAGCGTCGACTGCGCGCTGGCGATCGCGGCCAGCCACAACGCACATGGAAGCAACAGCAGGAAGCGAAGCTTGCTCATCAAAAGGTACCTCTCTGTTTATGTAGTAATTCCGGCGGCGAATCCGCCCACGGAAATCGTGGCTCGCCCCACGGATTCTTCGGAGAGCTTGGACTGTAGCACAGGCGCGGTGGTAAGCAGGCGAGTGACGAATGCTAGGAGCAGTCCTATGGATGCATGTTTGGACGGGACGGAAAAGCAAGATGCGGTCCAGCTCCCGCCACTTGTTAGCCAATGCAGGGTACAGGTCAGTTTGAAGTTCACGCGCTTACCCTGTGTCGGGTAGAGCACGCCTTGAGGCGTGCATATTGCGGCCCCCAATTCGATATGCGCTTTAGCGCCTGAGGTAAATCTACCCGTCACCTCAGCGGCCGAAGCCGAAACGTCTGGAGGATCTCAACTGCACGCCTAAAGAGTCTCCGTGAGAACTAAATTACGCATGTGCTTGTAGTTATGTATATACAGCACAGTTTCCTGTCGGCAGTGGAGTAAGAACCGCGAGATACGAGCGCCGCAGGCGCGGGACAGTCTAGCCCAGCACGCAGCCGAAACCGGGGCCCCCGATTCGCGCAGCTGTTGCGCGAATTGGGGTGGGACGGCGGAGTGCTGGGTGAAGTGGAAAAAAGGTCAGAGTCCCGTAGGGACGGCACAGTCCTCACGCAGACTCTGAAGGCGTGCTCCACCCAAGATCACTTGACCGCGATTTCAGACTTACCCGTCACGCTCCTCTGCTGCTGCGATAGACGAGTGCGAAAGCTGCGGAGTATAAAAGTAAGTTACAGTTCAGAGTGACGGTCGCGCCTGGAGTGCGACCAGGATCATCCACGGCGGTCGGGGACCGCGAGAGGTATTCATGTCGACGACGGTGCAAGGCCCAAAGGGACTGGAAGGTATTACCGCTGCAAATTCCGGCATCTGCTACATCGATGGCGACCTGGGTGTGCTCGCCTATCGCGGCATCGACATCCACGAACTGGCCGACCATTCCACCTTCGAGGAGGTCTGCTACCTGCTGTGGTTCGGGCGCCTGCCCAGCCGCGCCGAGCTCAATGAGCTGAAACTGAATCTGGCGCGCGAACGCAAGCTGGACGCGTCGATCATCAGCCTTCTGCGGCAAGCACCCAAGCACGCCCTGCCCATGGACGTGCTGCGCACCATCGTTTCGGCGCTGTCGTTCTACGATCCGGAAGAGAAGGTGAACGACCACGAAGCCAACGTGCGCAAGGCCATTCGCATTACCGCGCAGCTGGCCTATGTCGTCGCCGCCTACGATCGCATCCGCAAGGGCAAGCCGCTGGTTGAGCCGGACCGCTCGCTGTCGCATGCCGGCAATTTCCTTTACATGCTGAACGGCGAGATTCCCAGCGACACGGCGGAACACGCTCTGGACGTCGCGCTCATCCTCCACGCCGATCACGAGCTGAATGCCTCGACCTTCGCGGCGCGCGTAGTGGCGGCAACCCTCAGCGATATGCACTCCGCCGTCACCGCGGCGATCGGCGCACTCAAAGGGCCGCTGCACGGCGGCGCCAACGAAGCCGTCTTCCGCATCCTGGAAGCCATCGACGCCTCAGGCGCCGATCCCGTGGACTACATTAAGGGCATGCTGGCGCAGAAGAAAAAAGTCCCCGGCTTCGGGCATCGCGTCTACCACACCGAAGATCCCCGCGCGACCCACTTGCGCAAGATGTCAGAGAGTTTGGGAAAATCCAGCGGCCAAGCCAAGTGGTTCGAGATCTCGCGCAAGATCGAGGAGTTCATCGTTGCCGATCGGAAGCTCAATGCCAATGTCGATTTTTATTCTGCCTCGACGTATCACACGCTGGGCATCGACATCGACTTGTTCACGCCGGTGTTTGCCGTGTCGCGCGTGTCAGGTTGGACCGCGCATGTGATCGAGCAGCTGAACGATAACCGGCTGATCCGTCCACGCGCCGACTATCACGGCCCGGCCTATCCCAATCACTACGTGCCGATGGATAAGCGGTAAGGCCCCTGATACAAACCGAAATCGATCCGCGCAAGCCTGAAAGCAAGGCGAGTTCTGGTCCATCCGACGCTTCATAAACCGCCGCCGCGACAATTACGCATAAGGTAGGATGAGAAGCGCCAGACGCGGGGCGATTCTCGTCATGCACATCCCTGACGGCTATCTCAGTCCATCCACCTGTGCGGTGCTCTACACCGGAGCGGCCGCTGGATGGTACTCCGCGCTGAAGCGGCTTAAACGCGTTCTGCTCAGCCGAATCATTCCGCTGATCTCGGTTTTTGCTGCATTCTCGTTTGTGGTGATGATGTTCAACCTGCCGCTGCCGGGCGGGACTACTGGCCACGCTTTGGGAGTGACGATCGCGGCCATCGTGCTGGGCCCGTCCGGGG
Source organism: Candidatus Korobacteraceae bacterium (assembly GCA_049511915.1). Taxonomy (GTDB): domain Bacteria; phylum Acidobacteriota; class Terriglobia; order Terriglobales; family Acidobacteriaceae; genus Bog-257. Next base: position 27,061 of record JBEKXQ010000031.1, on the reverse strand, counting down.
CGATCCTCGCGCTTTCGATTGCCATCGCGATACAGGCACTATTTTTCGGCGACGGCGGGATCAGCACACTTGGCGCCAACTGCTTCAACATGGCCATCGTTGGCTCGTTGGTAGCGTACGCAAGCTATAGACTGATCGCTGCTGGTGCCGCGCTTACGTCCCGGCGACGAGTCGTCGCAGCCGCCATAGCGGGCTATCTGGCAGTCAATGCCGCGGCTTTGTTCGCGGCTGTCGAATTCGGTATTCAGCCGGCGCTGTTCCATGACGCGAATGGAACGCCGCTGTACGCGCCATATCGCTTGAGCGTCGCCATTCCTGCAATGATGATTGGCCACCTGACCTTCGCTGGATTGGCTGAGGCAGTCATCTCGGCTGGGCTCGTGGCTTATTTGCAGGTTGCAGACCCGGCCCTGCTGCGTAGCACCTCCGGAGTTCCGGACGATGCGGCCAACGCAGCTACGGCTGAGCGCCTGGCTGCGCGTTCGATTCAGACGCTGTGGATTGCCATTGCGGCGCTCATGCTGGTAACGCCGGTGGGAATCCTGGCGGCCGGAACCGCCTGGGGGGAATGGTCGCCCGCACAACTGGCAAAGGCCCCAGCGATTGCGCAGGACGTCAATTCGCCGCAATCCGTCCCCACCGGCTTGCAACGGCTGTCGAATCTCTGGACAGCTCCCTTCCCTGCTTACGCGCCGTCATTCGTCCACAGCCGTGGCTTCGGCTATCTGCTATCGGCAATGTTCGGCGTCGGCTTCTTGCTGGCGGCTTCGCTGGTACTGCGCCTGTTGTTACAGCGGCATCGACAAAGGAATTATTCGGCATGAAGCTCGGATTCCTCAAAGCCACGACCCTCCAATTCGCGCGTGCGCTGACGCGTGCCATGCTCGCCGAGCAGACCGCCCGCCAGCGCGGGCTGTTGCAATCGCTTGATCCGCGAGTGCGGCTCCTGGGGCTGTTCATGCTCGTCCTGGCGGTCACGCTCTCTCGCAAGATGACTGTCGTTGCCGGGTTGTTTGCCCTAGCCCTTGTGATTGCGGTTCTTTCCAAAGTCCGTCTCGCCACGCTGGCCACACGCGTGTGGCTGGTAGTGTTCGCATTTACAGGAGTGATTGCCCTTCCCGCGATCTTCGTGACGCCCGGTCATCCGGTCGCCGCACTCGGGCCGCTTACGATCACCGAGCAAGGCCTGCGCACCGCTGCGCTGCTTATCCTGCGAGTGGAGACAGCTGTCACCTTCACCACCCTGCTGGTCCTATGCACGCAGTGGACGCATGTATTGAAGGCGTTGCGCGCACTACGGCTGCCGAAAGAAGCCATTACCATGCTGGCGATGACCCATCGCTACGTTTTTCTCCTGGTAGAAACGGCGAGCCAGATGTTTGAATCGCGGCGGAGCAGGACGGTCGGCATTCTGCAACCGGCAGAGCAGCGACACATGGCGGCGCGCACGGCGGGCGTGTTGTTGAGCAAGAGCGTCAGCCTAAGCAATGAAGTCTACCTGGCAATGCAGTCACGAGGGTTTCGCGGCGATGTCCAAATCCTCTCTGACTTCCATCTGACAATGTGGGACTATTGCGGACTCTTGATGTTCCTGTTGGCAGGGGGCATTGCTGTCTGGATGGGAAGATAGAGCCCTTGGTTTTGAAGGGGCACGGCTTCAGCCGTGCCGTCCAATCTGTATAAGCGCTGGGGCTTTAGCCCCTGAGGGAAAGATCGAACCCATGCCGCCGCTCTTCGAGCTAAAGGACGCTAGCTTCGATTACGACGGTGTTCCCGCGCTACGCGGACTTTCGCTCGATATAGCTCGCGGCGAGCGCGTCGCATTGGTCGGCGCAAACGGCTCGGGAAAGTCCACGCTGCTCCGGCTTCTGGATGCTTTGTGCTTCGCATCGCGAGGCTCGGTCAGCTTCGCCGGAGAACCGCTCACTGCGAATCACCTCGCAGATGATCAGTTCTCGTTTGCCTTTCGCAGGCGGGTTGCGCTGGTCTTTCAGAATCCGGATGTACAGCTCTTCAATCCTACCGTCTTCGACGAAGTCGCCTTCGCACCCTTGCAGTTGCAATGGCCGAAGGAAAACGTGCTGGCAAAGGTAACGGAAACTTTGGAACTGATGGGCATCGCTCACCTTCGCGAGCGCCCGCCGTATCGTCTTTCCGGCGGCGAGAAGAAACGAGTAGCCCTGGCCTCGGTTATTGTGATCGATCCCGAGGTGTTGCTGCTGGACGAGCCGACAGCGACGCTCGATCCCCGCAGCCAGAGCCAGGTCATCGATCTGATCCAGGAGTGGAAAGGTTCGTCGAAGACGGTGATTACCGCGACCCATCAGTTGGAGATTGTAGAGGACATCGCGGATCGGGTCGTCGTCCTGGAAAGCGGACAAGTTGCAACCAGCGGCACGCCGGCGGAGATTCTATCGAACCACGAATTGTTGCTGCGAGCGAACCTGGTTCACGCGCACCGGCATTCGCACGGCGGCGTTGTCCACTCACACCCGCACATTCACTCGCATTCCAAACACGAACATTAGGGAAGCTCTGATTAAGGTCAGATTTTGAAGGGGACGGCCTTCAGGCCGTCCGTAAATGCCCCATAAAGAACTGGGCTTTAGCCCCTGAGGTGATTCCAACTGACTTTAATCAGACCTTCCTTAGCAATTGGACCGCTTCAAGTCGCGCTGCCTGGCATCACTGCATCCGCGGGAGCTGCGGGCAATCCATCTGGAGGCGCACCTGACAACACCAGGGCTGGATATTTTGCCTCGGGATAAATCTTCGCCAACAGCAGAATGCCCGCAATTGTTACTACCAGGTCGAAGACGCTGGCCTCCGGTCCCACGCTGCCACCGCTAAGCCACTTCGATCCAGCGAGAGACGCATTCAACATGTGACCGGTGGCGTGAATACCGCTGTTCGGGGTGGAGTAGAAGAAGCTCTCGCCCCAATCGAAGGCCATGTGCCAGCCGATAGCGAACCAGAGATTGCCGGTGCGCCGCAGCGCGAGACACAGAAAAAGCGCAATGAGGACAATCTCCACCGCGCCAATCCAGTTTTCTCCCGGATTGCCCAGATGAAGCCCCGCGAAGACGATACAGGTGATGGCCGCAGCCGGCCAGAAGCCGAGTCCGGTGGTCAAGGTGAACTGCATATAGCCGCGGAAGGCAAACTCCTCGAATAGCCCCACCATCAGGAAGCCTACCGCCCACAGAAACCCGAACTTCAGTACATCCAGCGGCGAGAGCACCAGTCCACCGGCCGAGTACGCGTGGGTCGTTGCCATCATCGCAATGATGACTGACAGCATGACAAAACCCCAGAGCGCTCCGGTCCAGAACTGCTTGCCCAGCGCGCTTCGCGGTTGAAGGCCATAGTCGGCAAAACGCCGGTGCTCAAACAAGCCCATAATGGCGGTGGCGAGGAGGATGATGCTGAAGCTGAGGGCCTCACCGAGGATCACATTCGGCGCTGAAAAATCCCCGCCCAAACTCCGCCCGAAGGTCTTTTGCAGAAAAAAAGCCACGCCGCCCAGGACGGCCACCAAGGCGAAAAAGACCAGCAGGCGCCATCCCGCGCGAATGCCCTGCGGCCCGAGGAAAATCATGCGAAGTTGATTCTGCTGCGGTGAGGCAGGAGCCAGGTCTGGTTCGGGCATATCCCTCCTCGGCAAGTTATAACACCAGGACTTCAGAAGATCTCGACGCGCTGCCGGAGTGGTCGTTAACTCCTCAGGCTCGGGAGTGACGCGGGATCTTCCGAATTGAAGATTCTACGGTAGTTGATGTGCAGCTATAAGTCCAATGGGCAGAGGCCTTTAGCGGGATGATGTCTCAGCTCCCAGCGACTCAGAAGAACTGCTTCCGATTACATCGCCCACGATTTTCATTGTGTGCAACGCGATTTCATAGCATAATTTTCAGACTTTCTTTCCCACACCATTTTGAGCACTGCCCAAGTCTGCAGGAAGACTTTGGACTGCAAAGGACGATTACCTTTCCATGAAAAAGATCTCTGGTCTTTCGCTTCTCTGTTTCGTCGCGTTGTGTAGTTGCCTGCTGACAGCGCAAGTACCGGTTACAACGTATCAGTACGACAACAACCACTCCGGCACAAACACCCAGGAAACCATCCTGACCCCGACGAATGTTAACGTCTCGCAATTTGGGCGAAAAACCGTTTTTACCGTGGAAGGCTTCGTCTACGCGCAGCCTTTGTACCTGCCCAACCTGACCATCGGCGGTACTTCCCACGATGTGCTGTTCGTGGCGACCGAGCACGATCAGCTCTATGCCTTTGACGTCAACAGCGGGCAACAGCTCTGGCACACCAATTTCCTGGCGGCGGGTTCGGGACCGCTGCTGGTGGTCAGCACGGTCTCCAGTAACGATGTGAGTTGCAGCGACTTGGTTCCCGAGATCGGGATCACAGGGACACCAGTGATCGACACCACGACCAATACTCTCTACGTGTCGGTGGAAACGAAGGAATATAACCCGCAAACTCAATCGAAGGCCTTCCGTCACAGACTGCATGCGCTGGATATAACAACCGGACTCGACAAGGTCACTCCGCACGGCATAAGTGCGGTGGTGAAAGGAAATGGCAGCGGTAATCTCGGCGGCTTCATCACGTTCAACACCTTGCTGGCCAACCAGCGGCCGAGTCTGCTCCTCGCGGACGGGCAGGTGTTTGTGTCCTGGTCGTCGCACTGTGATCTAGGCAACTACCACGGTTGGCTGATGTCCTTCAACAAAACCAGCCTGGCTGCTACTGGAGTTATTCTCGATACTCCGAACGGCTACGAGGGAGGCTTTTGGGGCGGCGGTTCCGGGCCGGCGGCTGATACAGCCGGTTCCATCTATACGGCGACAGGCAATGGATCGTTTGACGTCAACTCCGGAGGCATCGATTACGGCGACAGCGTTATGCGGCTGACTTGGTCAGGCTCCGGTATCTCGATCGCCGATTATTTCACGCCTTGGGATCAGCAGACATTGGATGACAACGACACCGATGTAAACTCCGGCGGTGTGGTTCTGCTGCCCGACCAAACCGGCCAGTACCCTCATTTGCTGGTGCAGGTTGGCAAGGAAGGGACCATCGACCTGATCAATCGCGACAACATGGGCCATTGGCATTCCGGAAACGACGACCAGATTGTGCAAACGCTGCCCTTCGTCATCGGAGGAATCTGGGGCGCCCCTGCGTTCTGGAACAACAATGCGTATTTCGGCGGTCAATACGATCACCTCAAGGCATTCTCGTTCAATCCGCAGACGGAGCTTCTTTCCACCGGTCCCACTTCGACGTCGCCCGAAAGCTTCGCCTTCCCCGGACCGACGCCGGCAGTCTCATCCAACGGCACCACCAATGGAGTCGTGTGGATCATCGAATCCGACAATTACAACAACGGTGGCAACGCCATTCTGCGAGCCTACAACGCTCAGAACCTGGGCTCTGAACTTTACAACTCCCAGCAAAACGCAGGACGCGACCAGGCGGGACTGCCAGTAAAGTTCTCCGTTCCCACGGTGGCTGACGGGCACGTTTTTGTTGGCGCGCAGGGCCAAGTGTCGATGTACGGCTTGTTGCAGTGATGTCTGGAACTCGCCCGCGGAAGCGGGCGAGTTCTTCCTCAGCAGCGCGGTCTTTCCTGTTTCTATCGGAACTGCGGCAGCACCGCCTCGCCGAATAATTTCGCCTGCTCCTCGCGATCGTCGCCCCAGATCTCCAGCATGATGTTGGTGCAGCCTGCCCGGCGATATTCTTCGATGCGCGCGCAGCATTCGTCAGGCGTTCCGGCAATCGCGCAGACCTTGCGCAGAACGTCATCGGTCACGGCTTGCGCGGCGGCCTTGCGGCCGCCCTTCTCCATCGCGTCGGCGATGGGAGCAATCTCCTCGAAGGCGAGGCCGGCTTTCTGCAGCAGCACGTCGGCCGAGCCGCGGATGTTCTGCACCTTGTTGGCGAGATACATCGCCGCCATCTCCCGCGCGCCTTCCCTGCCCTTCTTGGAATCTCTGTTGATGCTGCCGACGATCACGGCGCCGAGATCGAGCGCCGATGGATCCTTGCCTGCCTTCTTCGCGCCTTCCTCCATATTGCCGCGAGCGTAGCGGACGAAGTCCGGAGTGGTGATGCTGGCCGTCAGCAGCCCATCCGAATGCGATCCCGCAAGCCTCTGCAGCACCGGCCCTGTCGCGCCAACGTAGATCGGCACCGGCGCTCGCGAGACGTGTGCATCGGCCTTAAGCGCTGGGGCCGAAACGTCGAAGGCCTTGCCGTGATATTCGACAGCTTCCCCCGCGAGCATCGCTTCGATGATCTCGATGCTCTCGCGCATGACGACCGCCGGGCCTGCGTCTCTTCCCTTCTCGCCTTCGCCAATCTCTTTCATGAAGATCTTCGAGGCGCCGAGCCCCAAGAGAAAGCGGCCATCGCCGGCGGCGTCCTGCATTACCCGCGCTTCCATGGCGATCTGCACCGGATGGCGAGTGTACGGCGAGATGATTCCCCAGCCAATCGTGATCCGCTGCGTTTGTGTGGCGATCGCCGTCGTCATGGCCGTCGAGGAGCGCGCTTCGAAGCCGTGCTTGCGCCACCAGGGATATGCTTCGGCCAGCCAGAAGATGTCGAAGCCTGCGCGCTCGCAAGCCAGCGCCATGCGCACGGTCTGCGGCAACGGCTCCATACTTAATTGCAGTACGCCAATTCGGAACGGAACGGACATGAGTGCCTTTCAGAGCTGTCAGCTGTCAGCTCTCACCTCTCAGCTATTACTTTACCCAAGCTTGTTATGACACTGGCCTTGGTACGACGGCCACGCCCTCCATCTTTAGCTGACGGCTGACGGCTGATAGCTGACAGCTTCCTACGGATCCGTCCGAGAATGCTCAAGCCCTTTCATCAGCGCCCACATCGCCCTGTTCAGAGGAGTTGGCACACCGTACTTTTCGCCCCACTTCACAATCGCACCATTCATGAAATCGACCTCGGTCGTGCGCTCGGCGAGCACATCCTGCAACATGCTGGCCTTGTGCTTGCCAGGAGCATTCGCGCCCTTGGCGACAAGATCTCTGGGATCGCCATGCAACTCCACTCCCATCGCCTTCGCTACCGCCTCGCCTTCCTCGATGAGCGCCTCGAACAATTCCCCCGTGGGCGGAAAACGCGTTGCCGCCCCATGATGCAGTCGGGTTAGCGCTCCCACTGGATTCGTCGCGGCATTGAAGATCAACTTTGTCCACTGCGCGCCGCGCGCATCCGCCAGGGCGATTGTGTTCATGCCGCTCCGGGTCAGGTAACCTGCCAACTCCTCGACACGATCCATCGCCGTGTTCGTCGGCTCGAACGGGCCAATCCAGGTGTCACCCTTGATGTCGAATCCAACGTGTCCCGGCTCGACGATGTGACCGGCAGGAAACGTCGTGCCGCGAATCACGAACTTCACATGCTCAGCAATGATCTCCTCATTGCCCACGCCGTTTTGCACGGAACATACCACGCTGTGGGAATCGAAGCAGCGCGCCGCCGCCTTGATCGCGCCCGCGGTGTGAATAGCTTTTGTAGCCACTACCCCGTAGTCGCACACCGGCAGTGCGGTCGGATCGGTGTCCGCTTTCGCCACCTTGACATGCACTTCCGCCGCGCCTGAGAGCTGCAACCCATTGCGATTGATTGCATCCACGTGCGACTGCGAGACGTCGAAGGCGTACACTTCGACCTCGCCGCCCTTCGCCAGGTGCGCCGCGAACAGGCTGCCGATCGCGCCACAGCCCACCACAAGAATCTTCTTCATGCCTTGCTCGCCGGGTGTCGCGCGCCAGCTTTGGAATAGAACTTCCACGGAATGTTGCTCAGGTTTTCTCCCTCGCTCTTGCCAATGCGAAACGTGTCCTGCGTATAGAGGCAAACGCTTCCATCCTGATCGATTACCTGCGGGTGCAGAGAAAAGATCATGTTTTCCTTCAGCTCGACCTGGCTCTTCGCACCAATTGCGGGATGCTCGATCATGGTAGTGCCGATCGAATGTCCTGAGAGGTGTCCCAGCGCGAATCCGTGGCGCGCGAATGTGTCTGCGACAACCTGGTGAACCTCGCGGGCGAGCACGCCTTCGCGCATCATCTTGCGCGCTGCCTCCATCGCCTCGGGATAGACCTCGGCCATTTGCAGCGTTCGCCTGCTTGGCTCACCCTCGATGAGCGCGCGAGAAAACTCAACCCAGTAGCCGCCCGCGCCCGCAATCTCCAACGAATAGAGCAGCAGATCTCGTTTCCCCACCCGGCGATGTCCCGGCACTTTGAAGTGAGCCTCGGCCTCTCCATTTTCGCCGGAGAGCACGATATTCATCATGCGAGCTCCGGCGCCGCGCGCGAAAAACATTTCGACGGCGGGCGCCATGATCTCCGCCTCTGTCTTGCCTGGCACGAAGCCGTCGAGCAGCGCCCAGAAGCCTTCGTGGATGATGTCCATGGAGTCGCGGATCTCCACCAGTTCTTCATCGCTTTTGACCGCACGCGCCATGTCGAAGTGGAAATCGAAGGGCACAAGCTCAAACGGGCCCTGCTGCAGCTCGCGATAATCGCGCACTGCCATGATGTAGTCGAGACCGTAGACACCGATACGCTTCCAGCCTGCGTCCTGCGACCGCTCGCGCAACCAGCGGCCGGGAATCTCGGCCCAGACTTTTTCCTTTACGAACGGCTTCTTCTTGTCTCCGATCCAGCGCGCCTCCTTCGGAAACAGCAGCGTTGGCTCACCCTTCAGCGGAATCAGCACATAGACATAACGATGAACGATCTCGAAACCCGAGGTGTAAAAGACCGCGCCCTCGAATCCGGCATACTGATTGCCGCAGACAATGAGTGCGTCGACGTTCTGTTCGCGCATCGCGCCGCGAATATTGTCGTAGCGGCGTTGAATTTCAGGTTGGGTCGGCATGCTTCTCTGTGATTGGTAATCAGCCGTCAGGTAGAGCTGGCCTTTAGGCCAGCGTCCGAGCCGTCTATTTCTCCTGAGCCGGGCTTCAGCGCGGCGGCACTGCGTTTCGGGTGATCGGGGCTAAAGCCCCACGTTCTTAAAGCGGCGCCTAACGCGGGCCTGAAGGCCCGCTCTACCCGTGCTCTGCTCCACAAATTTCCGCCGCCGTCAGCGCATAAACCTTGGTTATATCAACCAGCGTCCTGATCGCGACCTTTTCGCCCTCATGATCGCGCGGCCCGCTCGACGGCCCATAGTTCACGGTCGGACATCCGAAGCGCGAGAGCACCGACGCATCCGAACACCATAGCACCGTGTCGCGCACCGGAGGCCTTCCGACCACATGCTGATGGTTTCGCTCGATGGCTTTCACCATCGCATGGTTCTCATCTATGATCGCGCCCGGAACGGAGACATACGTTTCGAATTCAAGTCCGTATTCCGGATGCCGCTCCTTCATTGCCAGATACAGCTTCTTCGCCGCGCGGCGGGCGTCGGTCATGCTGATTGTCGGCGGCACGCGCACGTCGAGAAACAGGTCGGCGCGCTCGGGCGTGCGGCTGGCCCGCCAGGGATGTCCCGCTCGCACGCATCCGATATTGACGAATCCCGGACGCCCGGCCCAGCGCGCCTGCTCCTGCCACTCCGGAGTCCATCGCATGACATCTCCCACAATGTGGTACATGCGGCGAATAGCGTTCTGCTCTTCCTTGCCCGGCGCAAATGCTGAGTGCACGTAGTTCCCAGTCAGCCCGAAGCGTACCCACATCGACCCGGCGTGCTCCAGCACAAGCTGCATATCGGTGGGCTCGCCGAGGATACACATGTCGGGCAGGATGCCATGGTTCACCAGGTAATGCGTGCCTGCGCCGTAGCCGCGGTATTCCTTTCCTTCGAACTCGCCCCACTGGGTCTTCTCGATCTCGCCACAAACCGCGCCCAGGATAACGTCTCCTTGCAACTTGATCCCGGCCTCAAGCAACGCTTTTACCGCATGCACATAGCAAGCCAGCGCGCCCTTCATGTTGTAAATGCCCAGGCCGTAGATCATGCCGTCCTTCACCACGGCGTGTGGCTTATAGCCGATGCCGGCGAGAAAGTCCTCGTCCCCAGTATTCGACGTGTCCATGTGGCCGTTGAACATCAGGCACTGGCCGTTGCCGCTGCCCTCGAGCCGACCGATGACGTTGGCGCGACCGTCTTCCACCGGCTGCCAGGTGATGGTCAACCCCAGGCGCTGAAGTGCCGTGCGCATGTACTCAGCCAGGGCCAACTCCCCGCCTGTGGGACTAGAGATATTGACCAGGTCGCAGCACATGGAGACGATCTCGTCCTCGCGAATGCGGCTGAGGACCGCCTGCTTCATGCTATCGCTTAAGGCCTTTTTGCCAGCGGTCGCCATCATTGCGCAGCCTTTCCCGCACAAGCTGCATTCAGCACGCGAAAATCGTCTGGGAACGAACACAGCTTCTCGTTGCCGTTGCCGGTGATCCAGAAATTGTCTTCCAGACGTAGGCCGCCGCCGCCCGGCCAGTAAATCCCCGGCTCAATAGCCAGCACCATGCCTTTGCGAATTGTGCCCGTGCCTGCCTGATGGGCGTAGGGAGGCTCGTGCGCGCGAGCTCCCACACCGTGGCACACGGCGTGCGAGGGCTGTCCGGGATAACCGCCCTCAGCAATGCGCGCGCGAATCAGCCGATCCAACTCCGGAAGGCTGGCGCCGTCTTTGGCAAATGCCGCTGCCTGCTTGAAGACGTCCAGCAGCAGATCCAATAGTTTGTGATACTCGGGCGACAACTCGCCGGGACAGAGATTCTTCGTCAGGTCGTTCCAGTAGCCGTCGACGCACACCCAGATCTCGAACAGCGTGGGCTCGTGTTCCTGCACCGGACGGTCGCCGGTCGCCGTGAACGTCCGAATTCCTTTGCCCGACCATACCAGCGTAAAAGCGCGCGCCATCTCAACCTTGCCTTTGAAGCCGATGCCGGTGGCATGTACAAAACCTTCGAAGATGGCCGCGACCTCGCTCTCTTTCATCCCCGGGCGCAGGCGCTCGAAGGTATGTTCCATGGCAAGCGCGGCAAGCTCATTCGCCAACCGCATGCGCTCGATCTCCTGATCGGTCTTAATGGAACGGGCCTCGGCGAGCAGTCCAGTAGCGTCGACAACCTCTCGCGCAACCGGCTTGAATGCGTCAAACCAGGGCTGCGTCCAAGTAGTCGGCTCGCCCACCATTCGGTCGGCACTCTGTGTTCCTTGCGATAGTTCCAGTCCGACGCGGCCGGTCAGGTCGCGCTCCTTCAAGACTCGCAGTGCCACTTCGAGTGAACGAAACGTCGGCGGACGCGGATCGCGATCGTCGTAACTCTTGAACAGCCGGATGTCCTGAGTCCACGAGGTGCGACGCGCGTCCTCTTCCTGCGGCTCGACAGCGATGAGCGTCGGCTCACCCTCTCGCGGGAAGACGGCGATGTCGTACCCCTTCATGCACCAATAATTCGTGAGGTAGACGATGTTGTCGGGGGCGCGGACAACCAGGGCGTCAAGGTTCTGCTGCCTCATAAGTTCTCGGGCGCGATTGAGTTTAAGGTCGTCGATCGGGTAAGCCATCAAGGTCTCTCTATTTTCCGCCTACCGCAACATCTTCATGCACATTTTCATTTTTCCACGTCCAGCTCGCTTCTTTGGCTTTGATCAGCCGATAAAGCGCGGTGTGCAACGGCGCTGCAACGCCGGCGCGCTGCGCCTCGCGCGCAATCGCGCCGCCCAGAAAATCAACTTCGCTGGGCAGCCGATGTCGAATATCGTAGAGCATTGACGGTGGATGGTTGGTGCGCGCGCCAATGCAGTTCATCGCCCAGGGATCCTCGTGCAATTCGATGCCAACCGCCGCAGCCACCGTTTTGCCTTCTTCGATCAGCTGGTGTAAAAGGTGCCCCAGGTCGCCAAAGTGTTTCTCGGCAGCAAAGTGGGGTGAATGTGGCAGCTCCGTCAATGCTGACACGCTGTTCACCGAGGCGTTGAAGATCAATTTCGACCACTGCGCCGGCCGCGCATCGCGCAGAGCCTCGGCCTTCAATTCCGATGCGATCATTAGCGTTGCTAATTCCTCAACTATTTCGAAGGGCGTGTTCGTGGGCTCGAACGGTCCCATCCACGTGGCAGTGTTTAGTTCGTAATGCACATGATCGTCGGCAAACCGCGTGCCGCTCATGAAGGTCGTGCCGCGAATTACGTGTCCCGACGGCATTAGCTCAGCGATGACCTCTTCGCTACCCAGACCGTTCTGCGCCGACAACACCGCGCCTGCGCGAAACAGATGTGCAACCGGGGCAAAGGCCTCCCGCGTCTGGTTTGCCTTGGTTGCGACAATACCAAAGTCGAAGTGCGGCAGCTCGCGCGCATCTGAGGCAGCCCGCAACTGTGCGTGGAACTCGTTGTGCCCGGTGACCCGAATGCCGCGATCGTTGATGCTGCGGGCGTGCTCCTGGCGGCGGGCAAAGACCCATACTTCGGCCACACGCGCCAAGTGCGCGGCATAGAGGCTACCGATGGCTCCGGCTCCGACGATGCAGATACGTTTCATGAGTAGCTATCAGCTGTCAGCCGTCAGTTCTCAGCTTTCACCTGCACTTCGCCTTTCGCTCATCGCCAAACCGACATTCGGTCCTGAGCCACAAACAAAAAGTCCGTCTTCTCCGTGCTCTCCGTGTCGTCCGCGGTGAAGACCAATCCCGTTTTCTCTGTGTCGCTGTGGTGAAATCAGATCCCGCCCCGCTCGATCTTCACATTCGGCTTTAGTTCTCCTCTACGACTCTTCTGAATCAGCTCGTACAACGTGCTGGCATTGTTATGCGACTCGTCGATGATGATGCCCTCGCGAAACAGCGCATCCTGTAGCGCGGCGCTAATGGCATGCAGCGGCGCGCCTCCGCCTTCGCCCATGCCCTTGGCTCCGCTGTAGCTGTGCGGCGACGGCGTTTCGATGTTGCCATATTTTAAGTTCGGCATGTTCACGGCGGTGATCGGCGTGTAATCGCTGAAGGTCGAGGCCAGCATGTTGCCGCTTTCGTCGTAGGCGCAGTTTTCCATCACTGCTGCCCCGATGCCGTGCGCCGTCGCGCCATGCACCTGGCCCTCGACAATCATGGGATTGATCACCGTGCCGCAGTCGTCAACCGCAGCGTAATCGAGAATCTTCGGTATGTACGTCTCCTTGTCGATCTCGATGACCGCGATGTGCAGCTGCGACGAGTATGTCAGAGTGAGGTTGCCGTATTTCCTCACCACGTCGGGCACTTGGAAGGGTGCGCGCCAGGTACAACGGCAATTCAGGGTGATCGAGCGCAGCTCCTCAGGAACGACAGCAGTGTTCACGTTCGCCAGATTCGCGAGGCCAATGTATGGGATTGTCTTCTCGGTGCCGCGAACGCGCACCTCCGGCCCCTGTTGGCCCACGCCGAATTCCAGGTCATCTTCGCTCGCTTGCAGCGCGAACGCGGCGAGCTTCTTGATCTCAGCTTTCAGCAATTGCGCCGCGCCGTTCACAGCCGAGAGTCCCGAAACAGCGAACTGGCTGGCGTAAGTGCCGCTGTGGCCGGTGTGGACGTTACGCTCGGTATCAAAGCCGACGCGCACGTTCACCAACTCCGGCCGGATGTTCAGGATGTCGGCCACGACCTGCGAGACCGTGGTCTCATGTCCCTGGCCTTGAGGCACCGAGCCGACGGCGACGATAACTTCGCCGTAGATGTCTAGCTTGGCGTTGGCCGCCTGCGAGTTGCCGGAGAACGGCGCTTGCGGATTGACGATCTGCGCCTGCCCGAAATTGTTCGTGCCGGAATCGAGCGTGGTGCCGATTCCGATGCCAAGCCAACGATCTTCAGTTTGCGCTTTTGTTCGCTCGGCCTGCCACTTTTCCCAGCCGATGAGGTCCTTCGCGACTTGCAACATCCGAGGGTAATTCCCCGAATCGTAGATGCAACCGTTAGGCGTGGTATAGGGAAACTCTTCGGGACGAATGTAGTTACGCAGCCGCATCTCATCGGCGGGAATGCTTAGTTTGTGGGCGCAAATATCGAGCACGCGCTCCAGAAACCACAAGTGCTGCATGCGCGAATACCCGCGATTGGGGCCAACAGGACACTTGTTGGTGACGACCTGCGTGAAATCGATGCGCAAGTTGCGAAGGCGATAGGTCGCCGGCGTCACCTGCGACCAGATCACGCAGCCCAGAGGCTCGTAGCGCGGATACGCGCCGCAGTCATCGATGTGCCGCGAGTCAACTGCGAGGATCACGCCGTCTCTATCCAGCGCGACGCGGGTGTCGCGGAAGGTGCGTTCATTGCCATGGGCGCTGGAGGTCATGTGTTCGGAGCGTGTCTCGCTCCACTTGATGGGCGCGCCGTTGGCCTTGCGCGAGGCCAGCGCGCACACCGCCATCTGCGGATAGTTGGTGATCTTGATGCCGAAGCTGCCGCCGATGTCGTGGGTCTGCACCCGCACCTGGTCCATGCGCAGATGCAACGCAGGCGCAAGCAATTGAATGCCAATCGTAGGGAAAGAATTGTTGCTCCAGAAATAGAGGCGTTCGTCATTGTCATCCCACTGCGCAATCACCGCGTTGTTTTCCAGCGGCGTGCTGGAGAAGCGATGCATGTGCAGATGATCGATGTGGATGATGTGCGCAGCATCGGCGAATGCCTTGTCGATATCGCCATATTCGTAGACGCCGTGCCAGACCACGTTCGTACCCATCGCGGAGTGAAGGATTGTGTCGTCAGTCGCGGCGACCTCGCTGTCGATGACCGCTTGCAGTGGCTCGTAATCGACCTGCACAAGCTCTGCTCCGTCCTCCGCGAGTGCGGCTGTTTCGGCAATCACGGCGGCGACCGGCTCTCCCTGATAACGTGCGCGATCGACGGCCATCGGATAGTCGAGAATCTGATTGCTGGGCGCGGGACCAATTTCGAAGAAGGGATCGATGAGCCTGGTGATCTCAGAACCGGTCAGAGTGCAGACGACACCCGGCAGCGCCTCGGCTTCGGAGACATCAATGCCGGTGATCTTCGCGTGCGCAAAGGGTGAGCGCACGAACGCCAGATGCAACATGCCGAGCAACTTGATGTCGTCGACGAACTTGCCTTTGCCGCGCACCAGGCGCGCATCTTCCTTGCGCCTGATCGATTGCCCGACCCAGTCAGTTGTTTGGCGGTGCGTCGCTGTTGCCATGATCTCCTTCGAGGATGTCGTTCTGAGCCGGGGTTGAAGCTGCGCTCTGTGACAGGCCTGGATTTCCTGGACTCAAGCCCGGCGCTTCCACTTGAAGGCTAGTTGTATTTGACTGATCGGACGAAAAAGTCTCCACGACTAACATCCCAGGCTGCGGCACGTCGATATTTCCCAGCTTAGTCTCTGATATTTCGCCTTGGACCTGCATCTCCAACGAAGTTGACATCCCACTCTGTAAGATGTCGACAGTCTCCGGACCGGGGATGGGCGCCTCCCCTATCGGTACCTCGATCGCCGCAATCGCCACCGGCTCCGCCAGCGCCTTCTGCAACCCGTCAATCAGTTTCTGGATATTCTTGCGACCGAGTGGCTCGAGCATCCCACCTGCCATGGACGCGAGTTTCCCGAAGACGCTGGTCTCGCCTTGCCAGACGACACGAGTGCTCTCCGGCAACGGCGACAAATCGAAGCCTGCACTCACCGTCACCTGGCTGCCCACAGCAGTTCCCTGCCCCTTGTATTGCGCCCGCAGCGGCTTAACCGCTTCGCTCAGCTCCATCTTGAGTTCTGCTGAGCCACGAATGTTTCCCACCCCGACCTTCACTTTCACGGTGAAGTGCATGGGATCCTGCATGCTCATGCTTTGGAAGTCGGGAAGCAGGGGTGCGAATTTGTTGGGATCGGAGAGGAAGGCGAAGACTTCCTCCGGACTGCGCGGGGTGGTGAACTCGCCAGAAAAATTAATGGCCAATGTCTGCTCCTTCACCGGCAGCGGCGGCGCGAATCGCTCGAAAGATGTTCTGATATCCGGTACAGCGGCAGGTGTTGCCGGCAATTCCCTTGCGAATGTCCCACTCTGTGGGATGGGGATGCTCCTCCAGCAATTGCACGGTGCTCATGAGGAAGCCGGGCGTGCAATATCCGCACTGAAAGCCGTGGCAGTCACTGAAGGCCTGCTGCACGGGATGAAGCTGGCCATCCTTTGCCAGCCCCTCCACTGTGAGCACCTCACCACCGTCTGCTTGAAACGCGAATAGGGTGCACGATTTCACGCTCTTGCCATTTACCAAGACCGTGCATGCGCCGCAATAGCTAGTGTCGCAGCCGATGTGCGTGCCGGTCAGGCTTAGCTCTTCACGAATGAACTGGACCAGCAACATTCGCGGCTCGACCTCACGCGTGTATTGCTTGCCATTCACCTTAACGCTAATTCGCACACGGGAAATGTCCTCAGGCATAAAGATGCGTCGCCTCCACGTATTCTCCGCGAGCGCGCTTCGCTGCCGTTTCCACAGCCAGCTTCGCCAGCGCTCCCGCAGCCTGCCGTTTGTACTCGGCAGAGCCGCGCATGTCGGAGGTGGGTTCGGCGATGTCTTTTACCGCCGCACAAACTTTCTCGATACTGTCCGCAGTAATCGGCTTATTCCGCAGCAATTCTTCCGCAGCCGTCACACGCATTGCTGTAAGGCCAAGCACCCCCAGATAGACGCACGCGTCCCGGCATGTGTGATCGTCGTGCAAGGTGAGTTGCACAGCGATGCTGGCGCTGGCATACACCGGGGCGCAGCGCTTCAGCGCGATGTAGGCTCCGCCGCTGCGTTCTGCCGGCAAAGGCACGACTACTTCGGTAATGAGTTCAGCCGGCTGGAGCGCAGTTGTGTAAGCGTCGAGGATGAACTCGCCGATATCAATGCTGCGTTCCCCAGCGGGGCCCAGCGTCTCGACCGTTGCTCCCGTCGCCAGCAGTACCGGCGCCCAGTCTCCAGTAGGATCGGCTTCGGCAATCGAGCCGCCAATTGTCCCCATATGCCGAACCTGCGGATCGGCGATACCGGCAGAGCAGTCGTGGAGGATGGGAATTCGGGTGGCCTCCACAGACGCGGCAATTTCAGCATGCCTCGTCATCGCTCCGATGCGCAGTTCCCCATTGCAGTGGATGTAAGAAGTCTCGGGGATGAAGTTGAGATCGACGAGATGACGAGGAGCCGAGAGGCGAAGCTTCATCAGCGGGATAAGGCTTTGTCCGCCGGCAAGAAACTTGGCTTCTTCTCCCAACTCGCTCAGTAGCAAGATCGCTTCCGGGTATGACTTTGCTCGATGATACCTAAAAGGTCGAGGATACATCCCGCCCCCACGACGGAATTTCTGTGCGGTTTGAAGAGTATCGCAAATGGAGGCACTTTGAGAAACGGCAGAGGAGTCCCTGGCTAGGAGCCTGACAGGTGGAGACGACTCACAGGGACAAGGCGCTGGCAGCGATCCGGTATAGTTGGTGAGTTGCTGGCCGCAATGCCGGCATTGAGCATGAATAAATTGGTTACACCCGATGAGTTCCGCGCCGCGCTAGGCCGCTTCGCCAGCGGCGTGACCGTCATCACCGTCGAAACAGCAGACGGCGGCGTACACGGCATGACGGCCAATGCATTCTGTTCGGTATCACTTCAGCCGCCGCTGGTGCTGGTCTGCATCGACCATCTGGCCGAGACCTATCTTCGCGTTCGCGAGCGAGGAGAGTTCGGCGTCAGCGTGCTGAAAGAGGATCAGGAAGCTCTGTCAGAGTTTTTTGCTGATCCGGAACGCAATCCCGATGCTGCTTATCGACTGGGCATTCGATATCGCAAGCTGAAGAGCGGTACTCCGATTCTGGAGGACGCGCTGGCCAACCTGGACTGTCGCGTGACCGACGCCCACGCGGCTGGCGACCACACCATCTTCGTCGGTGAGGTGCGGGAGATCATCCTGGGCGAAGGATCTCCGCTGCTTTATTTTCGCGGGCGATATGGAATGCCGGGAGCAGCGCGGGAGTGAGCGCCGGGATGCGGCGCCCTAGTGGTTGCGATATTCTTGCTGATGGCGCCCCTTCAGCTTTGCCGTGCCGTGAGCTGGGTATGTCTTCCTCTCTGACATTCATAGCACGATGCAGAACGATCGCTGACATGTCTGCCGCTTCTCTCCCCGGCCACCTGCGCGAGGTCCAAGACGGCGCGGAACTTGCTCCGAACGTTGCGGTACAGCTCTTGCGCTGTGACGACGATGTTCTTCCCACACTGCTGGCAACGGCCTGCGCACTGAAAGAGCAATACCACCCCGGAGTCGTCACCTATTCACGCAAAGTCTTTATCCCGCTGACAAATCTGTGCCGCGACTACTGCGGTTACTGCACGTACCGGCGTGATCCCAACGATGCGGGTGCGCACACTATGACGCCGGATGAAGTTCTGTCCGTCGCACAGCAAGGCGAAAAGCTCGGGTGCACCGAGGCTCTGTTTTCGCTGGGCGACCGGCCTGAGGCGCTGTTTCCCGAGATGCGCGAGACGCTGCGGCGGCTGGGCTATCGCAGCACGCTGCATTATCTGGAGGGTATGTGTGATCTTGTGCTGCGCGAAACGCGTTTGCTGCCGCACGCCAATCCCGGCCTGTTGAGCGCGAATTGGATCGAGCGATTGCGCTCCAGCAATCCGAGCCTCGGACTAATGCTGGAAAGCACGAGCACGAACCTTACTGAAGCGCATCCGCCGGGCCGCGCGCCCGACAAAGCTCCCGCGCTGCGGCTCCGGACTATCGAAGACGCGGGCAAACTTGGCGTGCCTTTCACCACTGGAATTCTGATCGGCATTGGCGAGACGATGGAAGATCGCGTCGCATCGCTGTTGGCCATCAAGCGCCTGCACCAGCAGTACTGTCACATTCAGGAGGTCATCATCCAGAACTTTCGCGTGAAGGCGCCCATTCCGATGGCCGCGTGGCCCGAGCCTGATACCGGTGACATGTTGCGGACACTAGCTGTCGCGCGCCTGCTCCTCCGCGATATGAATATCCAGGCGCCGCCGAACCTTACGGCCAAGGGATATGAGCGGCTGTTGGAGGGCGGCATCAATGACTGGGGAGGGGTCTCGCCGCTGACGCCGGATTACATCAATCCCGAAGCGCCTTGGCCGCATCTGCTGGAATTACAGCGCCGCACCGAAGCAGCAGGACAGAAGCTGCTACAGCGTTTGCCGGTGTATCCCGAATTCGTGGCAAGCGTGGTGAAACGTGGCGGGGTGCTGGCCGAACGATTGCAAACCTTATCGGATCACGACGGGTATGCGAGGGCTGCGTAGATGATCGTCGTCTTCACGGGTGGGACGGGCGGCAGCAAGCTGGTGCAAGGCTTGCAGCAGGTGGTGAAGCCTGAGGAACTCACAGTTATCGTCAACACCGGCGATGACGTCGAGTGGTGGGAGCTGCACGTTTCCCCGGACATCGATTCGGTGCTGTACGGGCTTGCCAATTTGCTTAGCACGGAGCGCGGATGGGGCGTCGAGGGCGACAGCTTTCGCTGTTTGGAGCGCATGAAGCAGCTTGGGCAGCCGTGCTGGTTCAGCCTGGGCGATTTGGATCTGGCGACGCACTTGACGCGCACCGTGATGCTGCGAGCAGGCAAGACGCTGAGCGAAGCCACGGCTGAGCTGGCGGCGAAGTCTGGCATTCGCGCGCGCGTGCTGCCGATGTCGGATGATCCGGTGTCGACTATGCTCGACACCTCGAAGGGCACGCTGACTTTTCAAGAGTACTTTGTCCGGGAGCGGCATCAGGCAGAAGTGTGGGCGGTGCGCTTCGATGGCGCGGAACAAGCGTGTCCGGCACCGGATGTGATTGAGAGCATCGCAGGCGCCGAGGCGGTGATTTTTGCGCCGAGCAATCCCGTGACCAGTATTGGGCCGATTCTGGCGGTGCCTGGCGTACGTGATGCGCTGCGACGAACCGCGGCGCCAGTGGTTGCGGTCAGTCCAATTGTGGGCGGAGCGGCCGTCTCCGGACCGGCTGGTGAGTTGATGAAAATGATGGGATGGCCAAGCACGATTTCCGGTGTGGCCAAGGCTTACGAAGATTTTCTCGACGTGCTGGTTGCTGATCGGGCTGACGAAGCCGACGCTGCGGCAATGTCAGGCGGAGCGCTGCGCGTGATTTGCACCGACACCATCATGCGCTCCGCTGCCAATAAGCGCGGACTGGCGGAGTTCGTTCTGAACGCTTGCGCAAGTCCGCAAGGCGCGAAGGCGTGAACATGAACGGAATCCTGCTCATCCCCTTCAAAAGCCTGGCGACGGCGAAGCAACGCCTGGCCCCAGCTTTGAATCAGCAACAACGTTCTCAGCTGGCCGAGGCCATGCTGCGTGATGTGATGACGGCGGCTGCCGGCGTCGTGGCTCGCATTGACGTGGCTTTGGTCACCGGAGATGCTAGCGCGCAGCGGATGGCCGAGGAGTTGGGCTTTCTCGTGATCGAAGACACGCGCAATGAGAGCGAGACGGCGGCAATCGAAATGGCCACCGCGTGGTGCGAGCAGCGCGGCTATGACACAACGATCGTTGTCCCGGCCGATATTCCACTCATCACCAGCGACGAACTGCAGCGCGTGCTGGATGCGGCACCAGAGGAAGGTGCGGTGTTTGTTCCGGCTTACGATCGTCGCGGCAGTAACTGCATTCTTCGCCGGCCCGCGGCGATCATTCCCCTGCGTTTC
This sequence comes from Candidatus Korobacteraceae bacterium, assembly GCA_049511915.1. Lineage (GTDB taxonomy): Bacteria > Acidobacteriota > Terriglobia > Terriglobales > Acidobacteriaceae > Bog-257. The sequence goes on along the minus strand of JBEKXQ010000031.1, from coordinate 6,348 downwards.
GGCAACGACAGCTTTCTGCCGCACTGTGCTGCGATGAAACGAACCGGCAAGGACTTGATCATTCTGGAGCAGCCGGGGATCGGCTTGGACATCGACAACCCGCACGAACTGGAATTGCTGGTGCAGCGCGAGGGTGATACAAATTCCCAGCGACTGCTTCGGTCATGGGGCTTCGGTGAGCGCAATCTTGATGCTTGGGAAGCAGCAGTGTGACCAGGCGCCCGCAACTCACTGCCTCAATAGCGCCAGCGGAACTACGCGCGATTGCGGTGCGCGGCATTCGCGACGTCTTCGCCGGCGACTCGGTCGCCGATCTCGTGGTTGATGCACTGGCGCTGGGCGGCCTGCGTCTGCACGAGGGCGACATCCTCATCCTCAAACACAAGATTGTCTCCAAGGCGGAAGATCGCGGCGTCGCCCTGGATTCGGTCAAGCCGTCCGCTGCAGCCCGTCGATTTGCCGCGCTCAACGGCGCTGATGCGCGTGTGGTTGAATTGGCGCTGCGCGAAGCGAAGCGAGTAGTTCGCAAGAAACACGTTCTCATTACCGAGACGCAGCACGGCCTGGTCTGTGCCAACAGCGGTGTCGACGTCTCCAATGTCGATGGCGGCAAGACGGCGGTGTTGCTGCCGGTCGATCCCGATCGTTCTGCTGCGCAAATTCATCGGCAATTGAAGAAGCGCACAGGCCTGCACATTCCAGTGATCATCGCCGACAGCTTTGGCCGTCCCTGGCGCGAGGGCTTGTGCGAAGCGGCGATCGGCGTTGCGGGAATGAAGGTGATTCATGACTATCGCGGAAAGGTTGATGCGTACGGCTACAAACTGCATGCCACAGAAGAAGCCGTAGCGGATGAGTTAGCTTGTGTCGCGGGACTGGTTTGCGGAAAAGATTCAGGGTTTCCAGCCTGTATAATCCGGGGTTACCCGTATCGCCGGGGCGGCGGCAGCGCACGCGAGTTGGTGCGTCCAGCGGAGAAAGACTTGTTTCGATGACCTTGACCTTGACCTTGATTGCTTTCGTTTGGCGCGATCGAAGTGGCGCCATGATACGACTCGGTCATGAGTCGTGCGGTGATAGGGGTCCTTCGACTCGTCCGCCGCGGCGGACTCGCTCAGGATGACACATCTTTGGTGAAGTCCTCGCTCAGGATGAAGTCATGGCAAAAGTCGATGAATCCGCCGGGAATGCCCCGTCAGCGTGCTGGCGATGGCAACAGGAGAAAGTGATGCAAGGGCTAAGTTGGTGCAATCGCCAGACGCTTCAAGGCACAACCTGGGATGATGTGCAGCGCCGAGTTTCTCCTGCTGTGCGAGCCGCGATCGACAAAGTGATGACCGCGCTCGACGGAGGCGTGCTCAGCCGCGAGGAATGCGTGCAGCTCGCCAACTGCGACGGCGACGATCTCTTCGGATTAGTTGTGGCAGCAAACCAACTGCGGCAGCTCCTGGTGGGCGATGCGGTCAGCTACGTTGTAACTCGCAATATCAACTTCACCAATGTTTGCTTTGTGGGATGCAAGTTTTGCGCGTTCAGCGTGGGCCCGCGCGATGAGACCGCGTATTTCCTCTCGCTCGACGAGCTGGCGCACAAGTGCCGCGAAGCGGAGGAGTGGGGTGCGACCGAAGTCTGCATTCAGGGCGGACTGCCTCGTAATTTGCCGCCGCTTTACTATCGCGACATTCTGCGCGCGGTGAAGTCGGCGACGCCGAAGATACATGCCCACGCCTTTTCGCCCATGGAGATGGTGTACGGTGTCGAGTTGACGGGCATGCCGGTGCGCGAATACCTGCTGATGTTGAAGGACAATGGTCTCGACACGTTGCCGGGCACCGCGGCGGAGATCCTGGACGACAGCGTGCGCCATGTGTTGTCGCGCAACAAGCTGACCAGCGCGCAGTGGCGCGAGGTTATCGAGACGGCGCACCAATGCGGCATCCGCAGCACTTCGACCATGATGTACGGCCACAGCGAAAAGCCGGAACACTGGGTGAGCCAAATGCTGCTGTTCCGAGAGATCCAGTCGCGCACCGGCGGCTTCACCGAGTTTGTGCCGCTGGGCTTCATTCACGAGCACACCTTGCTGTTCGCGCAAGGGCTGGCACGCGAGGGCGGCACCTTGGCGGAGCACATGAAAGTTCATGCGCTGGCGCGGCTCGTGCTTGCCGGGTCCATCAACCATATTCAGGTTTCGTGGGTGAAGCTCGGCCGCGAAGCTTCGCAGCTTTCGCTGCTTTCCGGGGCTGACGATTACGGAGGCACGTTGTTCGAGGAGAACATCTCGCGCCTCGCGGGCTCGACTGCGGGGCAGTACACGTCGGCGGCGGAGTTCCAGGAGAGAATCGTGGAGTTAGGCCGCATTCCGGCGCAGCGCAACACGCTCTACACGCAATACACCTATCCTCTATCCAAGCCTGCTGTTGAGCCGGTTGTGGCCGGCGGCAACGCATGATAGCGGTCGTCGGCGGCACTGGTCCCGAAGGCTCGGGGCTGGCACAGCGCTGGGCGCGGGCAGGGGAGTCGGTGGTCATCGGCTCGCGCGATGGCGAGCGGGCCAAAGCCGTGGCCGCGCAGATCGCCGAAAAAGTGGGGCCTCTCGGCAGTGTTGAAGGCGTGGAAAACACCGTCGCCGTGAAGATGTGCGACATTGTGGTACTGACCGTTCCCTTCGCCGGACAAGCCGAATTGCTGAAGCAACTGAAGCCTTCGTTTCGCCCTGGAACGGTGCTGATCGACGCTACCGTCCCGCTGGCGGCTGCCGTGGGCGGGCGCCCGACACGCGTGCTCGGCGTGTGGCAGGGATCGGCGGCCGAGCAAGCACAGGAAATCGTGGGCAAGAATGTCTCGGTGGCGGCAGCATTTCACAGCCTGTCGGCTACTGTGCTGGCCGGCGATGGCGAAGTCGATTGCGATGTGATTGTTTGCAGCGACGACGATCGCGCCCGGCAGGTCGCGTCCGAACTGGCGGCCAAGATTCCAGGCGTGCGTGCCATCGATGGCGGCAAGTTGGAGAACGCGCGCATCGTGGAAGCTATGACGGCGCTGCTGATCACCCTCAACATCCGGCACAAGGTACATGGAGCGGGATGGCGCGTAACGGGGCTGGGAATTTAGAAGCAGTGGCTAGTGGTCAGGTGCCAGTGGCCAGTTGAAGCACTTCATCCACTCCCACAAGGGGCGTTTACCGGCTCGCCAGCCCCCCAGCCGTCTCGCCGCCGTCGATCACGTATACCTGGCCGGTGAGGTAAGCCGCGTCATCCGAGGCTAGAAACGCGAACATCGCCGCTATTTCCTCCGGCTGCGCGTGGCGGCGCAGTGGAATCTTCTGGTTGACGGCCTCCAGCATGTCATCGGAATACTCGGCCCGCTGCATAGGCGTAAGCACGTAACCCGGCGCGACGGCATTCACTCGGACCATAGGAGCCAGTTCCAGCGCCATCGAGCGCGTCAACTCGATCACGCCGGCCTTCGTGGCGTTGTAGTCGGCGTAGTAGGGATGTCCCACAATCCCATTGGTCGAAGCCATGTTCAGGATAACGCCGCCCGTGTGCTCCATCATGTAGCGCGCGGCCGTCTGCGCAACATAGAAGACGCCGCTCTGGTTGACGGCAAGGACCTTGCTCCAATCCTCAGGCGTGATGTCGAGAAACTTGTGGCGAATGCTGATGCCGGCGTTGTTGATGACGACATCCATCCCGCCCAATCCGACAATGATGTTGCCGAAGGCGTGCTGCACCTGCTTGAGATCGGTGACATCCGCGCGAAAAGCGCCCACGATTCCGGGCAATTCGCGGCCAACTCTGTCGCATCCGTCCGCGTCGCGATCCAGAATCGCGACCTTCGCGCCTTCTTCAACAAAGCGGGCAGCCGTCGCCGCGCCAATGCCGCTGGCGCCACCGGTGATAACAACGCACTTCCCTTTCAGTCCTCGCATCGTGGTACACAGCCCGGCCACAGCATAACAGCGATCGCTCTCCGTATAGCAGAAATCAGCGGCATGTCCGCCTTAACCTGATAAACTTTTGCGCAACAGCTATGAGCCGCTCACCTGCATCGTTACGGACGCAGCTCTTCGCCGATCCCGAGGGCAGGTTCGTGCACGACGTGGTGCTGGATTCCTGCCGGCGTCACGCGGCCAAGATTGCGATTGTCGACGCCTCCTGCATACCGGTGCAGCGCATCACGTATGCCGCCTATGGGGCGATGGTGGGCAGTGCGGCGCGCGGGCTGGTGGCATCCGGCATTCGTCCCGGCGAGGTCATTGGCATCTTCCTGCCTAACTGCTGGGAGTTCGGTGTGGCTTATCACGCGGCAACTCTGGCTGGCGCGGTTCCGACCACGCTGAACCCCACCTATCGCGAGCGCGAGGTCCGCCATCAACTGGAGAATTCCGAAGCAGTCGCGCTCATCACCGATGGCGGTCTTCTCACCGGAATCGATCTTGGCCTTCTACCCGCGTTGCGGCGGGTGTACACCGTTCGCGCGCCGGGACCGACCGGGTCGCAACCTTTCGACTCGTTATTCGAAGCGGCGGCGAGCGTGCATTTGCCGATGCCCGAGCACGACTCGCGACTTGCGCTGGCAACGCTTCCCTACTCCAGCGGCACCACGGGCCTTCCCAAGGGCGTGATGCTGTCGCACTACAACCTGGTTTCCAATGTCTATCAGACGCTGACTCCGGGCGAGTACTGCGCCATCAGCGAAGACGATGTCATGTTGTGCTTCCTCCCGCTGTATCACATTTACGGACTGACTGTCGGCCTCAACCTGGCTCTGATTCGAGGCTGCACTCTGGTGCTGATGCCGCGCTTCGACTGCGAAGCTTCCTTGCAGCTTATCGCCGCCGAAGGGGTCACGTTTGCATTGTGCGTGCCGCCCACCCTGTTGGCGTACTGCCAGGCCGCGGAGCAGGGGAAGTTTCCGCGCGATCATCGCATGCGCTGGGTGAAGTCGGGTGCTGCGCCGCTCGCCCCGGAGTTGGCGCGTCGCTTCACTGCCAGCACCGGCATTCCGATTCGTCAGGGCTACGGAATGACGGAAGCGTCGCCGGTGACGCACATCGGATTCCTGGCGCCGGAGTTGTATAAGCCGGAGTCAGTTGGCATGCCCGTGGCGCAGACCGACTGCCGTGTCGTGGACGAGAAGGAGCAGGATGTTGCGCCCGGCGAAATCGGTGAGTTGGTGATGCGCGGGCCGCAGTTCATGCTGGGCTACTGGAAATCGCCCGACGCCACCGCCGCGGTCCTGCGCGACGGCTGGTATTGGACGGGCGACATTGTGCGCGTCGATGAGGACGGCTTTTACTACGTAGTCGATCGCCGCAAGGAGATGATGAAGTACAAGGGATTCTCCATTGCGCCTGCCGAGGTGGAAAGCGTGCTGCTCGAACATCCTATGGTGCGCGATTGCGGCGTGGTATCGCGCATCGATGTCGCTGGTGAAGAGATCCCTTGCGCCTTCGTCGTCGTGCGCGAAGAGAAGCCGGCTAATCAACAGACCGCGGAGGAGCTGCAGGCATTCGTGGCCGAGCGCCTCACGAATTACAAGATGCCGCGCGAGATTTATTTTGTGCAGAAGCTGCCACGCACCGCGTCGGGCAAAATCCTTCGGCGTGAGCTGCGGAAATTGGTCTGAACTGCTGAAAATAGATCGAGCTTCAATTCGACCATCCCCAAACCAGCGTGCTGAAGAAAGAAAGGGAGCTTACGCTCCCTCTCACCCTATTCAAATATTGTTCGCTACTACTGTCCGGCGCTGGACATACTCATTCCAGAATCGAACGTGACCCCGCTCTTGCTGTTGCTGAAATCGATCTCGCTGATAGTCGAACTGCCATTTCCATCCTGCGTAATGACCTGGTTGCGATCGGGTGCGTTGGCGAGTTGCTTGACTTGGCCGGTTGCGGAGGCTATTTCCTTGCCGTTCTTCACGAACTTTACCTGGGCGGTATTGCCTGTGGTGTCGCACTTCACGGTGTAGTCGCCGGCAGGAAGCGTCTTGCCGTTGAGTTGCGCATCGTGGAGCAGCGTGACTTCCTGAGACTTCGAGGCGGCAAAAGCGCCAATCGACATGCTTAGCGCGAAGACAAACAGAGTTACGCGAGCCAGTATACGAGTCATATTCTAGTCTCTCCTTACGTTTTGACTATCGTTCTGGCAGCCCATGCGGCTATGGCAACGCCCCAAGCTTTAGTTGGCCGGTGCGGGATGTACTTGCATTTCCCGCACCTTCGCATAGAATGTGAGGCCGGGGTTAAACAGCACGGGGACGCCTTCAAGTTTCCCTCGAGTTTGTTCCGCCTGGGCCGCCAAACCGCTGGCGAAACACTCTGTTTGACCCCTCACCTTT
>JBEKXQ010000030.1:0-76257 GCA_049511915.1 Candidatus Korobacteraceae bacterium | reverse complement strand
GGCTGCTTCCTCACTCGGGCGAGCACCGGAAAGATCTGGACAGCCGCATCCATGTCAAGCGCATTTTCCTGGCCAATCCGGCTAATACCGATCGCGGAGCGCGGAAACTGCACGTTGTGGGAGAAGAGCAGGCGGATGCCACCGAGCTTCTCCTTGAGCGGCAGGGCCTGGACCTTGAACTTGACGCGGTGATCGCCAAGGATGTTCGGCCGCATGTCGGTTTCCGCGCACATCTGCAAGTCGGGGTGCCGGAACTTGAAGACGATCTCGGGCTCGCCGATGGGGAAGCCGTCTTTATAGGGGATTCGACGGCGCAGAATGAAGGCGTTGTTGTACAAGCGGAAGTCATCGGTATCAACGAACAGCACTTCGCGGATCTTGACGGGCTGTTCCAGGAAGCCTTCGGTCGTGTACTTTACGCCATGTTCTTTCGCAGGCTCCTTAAAGACCTTGCCGAAATCGAAGAAGCTCTCGCGCGAGTGGAACTTGTTGGGCCGCAGGATGAGCTTGCAACAGATGTATTCGGGTTTATGGATGGGCATGCCGTCGGCATACTGGCTGGGCTTGAGCTGGGGAACTCGTCCCACCCAACTGGGGGTTGCAGATTCCCTCTTTGGAAGTGGCTTGCTGTCTTTGGGGCGGCTTGGTGCAGTGGCTGTAGCCGTTGGCATAGTCGTTCCTCAATGGCGAATATTTGCTGGTATGACAACTTTGCTTATATGCTTTTTACCCGCCACCTGCAATTCCTCGGAAATCTCCAGGCACTTTCACCCTCACTACCTGGTGAACGGCTTCGCTACTAGATTCGCGTTGAAGTATCGCGGATCGCCGGTGACCTCCTGACCAACCCAGCCAGGGAGCGTGACGGATTGGTGTTCGTCCTTCAGTTCAAGTTCGGCAGTAATCGGACCGTGGTTTCCACCGCGGAACTCATCGATTTCCTACACCAGGCGTCATCTATCTCCAACTGAGAAATACAAGCTAAAGACGAGTCCAAGCGCATTGACCCGTCGATTCGGAGAAGTGCCAGTTTCGTTTTGATGTTCGTAATAAGGCTCGAGTTCGTACCGCTTGCGGAAAGGAAAGATGCAGCCAGCCGTTTCGGCCGTCCTGCTCCATTTGTGAAAATTGCCGTCGTAGTAAGCTTCGGCCCGAAGATATGGAGTGAAGTGGTACGAACCTATAGAAACGGTACGTTCTGCCGATAGGCGGTTGCGGTATCGCCAGGCGAGTTCGCCGTCGATGAATCTCAAATCAAGGCGGTTTCGATCCGAGAGCAATACGCCCCTAACGAGCGGGTAGTTTCCCGTTATCTCCAATAGGCCGCGATGCTCCGTTGGCCCATCCGTTGATGGCATGTATCGATATCCTGCCCGGAGCATCAACAGCCTGCTTTTCGATGGATCCAGATCGAAGAGGGTGATCTTTTTCAGCTTAACGAGTGGCTTAAAGTAGAAATCAATGTTTGGTCCAAGCTCCGCACTGGTGCCCTCCCGGTTCTCCCGAGTCGCAGCAACAAAGAACGAAACCCGCACATCCGAATTCAAGCTGAGGTAAGTGTCGATCTCGGGCCAGCCTTGCAGGGATTGCGTTTGGGCCGCGAGTGGCGACGCAAGAATCGCCACTAGCAGTCCCATCGCCGCCGGCCATCCGAACCTGACAGAACAGCGCAGGACCAGCGAGAAATTAGGCGGCTCTTGCAACAGTGCCGGTGCAGCCATAGGAGACCTCAGTTCGTCTCCTCTCGCGGGTCACCCGCGCGCGAACCTTGCTGATCTTTGGACGTTGGCTTATGTTCCCGTGGATAAAGGAGCGTAAACTGCACGCTCAGTTGCCATCTTGGGAAGAGCTGACCCGCTGGTCGTATGGCGTTGTAGTACAGCGCGACGTTCGAGTCCACCGCCTGGTTGCGGATGTTGAAGGTTCTCCCCGCGCCTCCGCCGAAAGGTACCAGCCAGCGCTCCCCGGCCGCTTGCGTCCAGTCAGCATTGATCGTTGGAGCTGTGAGCAGATACCAACCACGCGGCAGGTTGTAGGACAACTGAGTCTCGATCTGTATTTGGTCCACCGTGGCCCGGCTACCATGTCCGGGAAGCGACCAGATATTTTGCACAACCACGCCGGCAAATCCCCATTCTGGCTCTACCAGCAGGGCGGCGGAAGGACCCAGGTCCCACTTGCCAGTACCCAGTTTGCTGTCTGTTGCCGTGGGGATGAGCAGCGATGGTCCCACAGCCCAAATCAATTTCCCAGCGTGAAACGGCGTGAAAAAGAAAGTCGCAATCGTGTCACCCGTGCCGGTCGTCCCACCGTGCGTGTGTGAGACGTCAGGTTCGTAGGCCACGGCTGTCGCTAGCTTCGGCAGCGGCACTGACGGGGTTTTTCCGGACTCCAGCCTGATCTTCGACGCCTCCGGTAATCTTTACGGCGCGACAGACCTTGGTGGCACTTATTACAACTGCCAGAGCGGCACTCTCACCTGCGGGACGGTGTTCGAGATCACACCTTAGCTTGAGTGCTCCAGCGGTATTTTTCAGACCCGGGTGCCCCACCCTTGTCGCTCGCAGTTGGCAACAGGGTGGAGAACTGGAAACTTGAAACTCCAAAACTCGCAACCGGGGAATACCGTTCAATAGGGGACTAATTCCCTGATAAGCGACTCTGAATTCCCTGATATGCCTCTAATAATTCCCTGTTCAATTTGAGGCCGGAGCTACCTCTTGAGACCAGAAACTATTGAGAATTAGGCATTTACCACGGCTAGCAGCCAGAATGAGCCGGCCGAATTCGTGAAATTCCCTGTATTATTCCCTGTTAGCAGGGAATTTCGGCGGAGAAGGGTTCGCACGTGACTGCGTCCTCCGCCATAACCATACTTGGATTCAATGGCTTAACAACTCCCCGCAGAGCTTCCTAATCACCGGCGCTCTGGTCCACTTCGAAGACTCCGAACGTATTAGCTTCCGAATCGATGTAATACCCCTGCCAGCATCGACCGGGCACCGCGAACTTTGGCAATGCGACGGTTCCACCAAGCCGGAGTATCTTTCGCTCGGTTGCGTTATAGCTTTCAACCTCAAACAGCAGACAAACGCATTCGTGCCGCACATAGCCGCAGGCTTCTGCGCTGGTCTGCGCAATAACCCTCCCTCCGAGCCGATCGCTGCTATTCGCCAATATTCGAACCGGAAAGCCGTTGATCGCGGAGAATTGCCATCCGAAAACTTCCGAGTAGAATTCCGCCGCGCGGGTCGGATCGTCAGCTTGAATCTCGAAATGTATGTTGCTGCGATTCGATGACATGGGATCTCCTAAATGCGCTGCAGTTCGGCAACGGTCCTCTCATTCTGAACGTTGCCGGTGTTGAGCGTGCTCTTGGGCTCCAGCAGCATCACCTGAGTTTCTTCGGCGGCGGACGGGAAGTGCTCAACGCCGCGCGGAATGATGATGAACTCGCCGGGACGAACCACGATCTCGCGCTCCGAGCCATCTTTCCGCACCTTCATGCGCATCTCGCCCTTGATGACGAAGAACAGCTCGTCTTCGTTGTCGTGGTGATGCCACATGAAGTCGCCCTGGAATTTCACCAGCTTGACGTACGAGTCATTCAGTTCGCCCACGATTTTCGGGCTGTATTGTTCAGAGAAAAGTGAGAACTTCTGCGCCAGATTGACTTTGTCCAAGTGAACCTCCGGAAGAAAATGTTCTGCCGAACTTACCTCAGCAGTTAAGCGGGGACGAACAGCCCATTTTGATGAGGTGCCAGCTCGATCAGGTTCAGGCCAAGTCGAGGTCAGTCAACGAAAGGGCGAAGCTGCGGCATCAAGCTCAAGTGCGCCAGGGAGCACTGATGAGGCCAAGACCCTCCGCCGAGGCTGCCCGAGGGACAGCGATTATTTTTCCCCAGGGCGTATTTCTGCTTTCCATTATTTGCGGGTTCGGAATATACTCGCCTTCGCTCCTCGCTCCCGGGGCAAGCGTTGGCCAATGCAGCCATGCTGGGGGCCGCTTGCGACGGCCACCGGGTTGCGGATATCCAGGACTTCAGCTTCGTGCTCGCCTGAGCGCTAAATGGGGTGACGGATATGGAGTCCCTTGATAAGTCGCTCCTGGACTTTTCGGGGTGGTAGATACAGGAGTTCGCCCTCGCCGGCGATGTTGTTGCGTCCTTCAGTTACGACTCACAGGAGGCACTATGGCGACCATCCGCGACCTCATCAGCAATCGCACCATTCATTATGTGGAACCCGGTCAGACGGTGTTTGAAGCCGCCAACTACATGGTGAACTGCAATGTCGGCGCCGTGCCGGTGTTGGACGATACCAAACTGGTGGGCATCTTCTCCGAGCGTGACATCATGAAGCGCGTGGTCACCGAAGGACGTAATCCGCTCACCACACGCATCAGCGATGTAATGAGTACTGACGTGCGCATGGTCGGGCCCAGCGCCAGCTCGGAAGAAGCCATGTGCCTGATGCAAAGCCACGGTGTGCGTCATCTGCCGGTCTGTGACGGCCGCACCCTGGTGGGATTTCTGTCGCTGCGCGACCTGCTGCGTTGCCATCTCGACGAGAAGTCGGGAGAGGCGGATGCGATGCGCGCCTACATCCAGACATCGAGTTAGCGCGCTCCGCCGTTCGGACTTGCGCTCCCCGGCAGGATGAGGAATTTGCTGCAGCGCCGCGAATTTCCAGGTGCTACACTGACGCTGTGCTCACATGAACCTGCCTGGAGTCCTTGACGATCTCCGCAAAATTGTTGGCCGCGACGCTGTTCTTGACCGTCCTGAAGACCTAATGCTGTACGAGTACGACGCCGGGATTCGCAAGAGCACTCCTGGCGCCGTCGTCTTTCCCACAAATACCCAGCAGGTTTCTGACATTATGCGCCTGGCTTCGGCGAACCATATTCCCGTGGTCGGTCGTGGCGCGGGCACAGGGCTGAGCGGCGGTTCGATTTCCCAGGCAGGCGGCCTCGTCATCGCCTTCTCGCGCATGAACCGCATCCTGGAAGTTGATGTGGAGAACGCGCGTGCCGTCGTACAGCCGGGCGTCGTCAACCTGCAATTGTCGGAACACGTCTCGCATCTCGGGCTGTATTTTGCGCCCGATCCTTCCAGCCAGAAAGCTTGCACCATCGGCGGCAATGTTGCGGAGAATTCCGGCGGGCCGCACACGCTGTTACACGGCGTCACCGTCAATCATGTGACGGGCGTCGAAGTCGTCCTGCCTAGTGGTGAGATCGTGCAGTTCGGCGGTAAAGCTGCCGAATCCTATGGCTACGATCTGACAGGATTTTTCGTCGGCTCTGAAGGAACGGTCGGCATCACCACCGCGATCACGGTGAAGCTGCTGCCCAAAGCGGAGCAAGTGGCGACACTGCTGGGGGTTTTCGAGTCGGTAGACGATGCGGCGCGCACGGTTTCCGCCATTACGGCGGTCGGCATCACACCGGCGGCGTTGGAGATGCTGGACGGCTGGACGTTGCGCACCATCGAAGCTTTCTGCCATGCGGGATTTCCGCTGGATGCCGGTGCGGTATTGCTGATTGAACTGGAGGGACTACGCGAAGCGGTGGAAGAGCAGGCGGTTGCGGTGAACGAAGTCTGCATGCGCCAGAAGGCGCGCGAGGTACGGCGTGCCAAGACTGAAGACGAGCGCGCGCTGTTGTGGAAGGGCCGCAAGATGGCTTTCGCGGCGCTGGGGCGCGTCAGTCCTTCGTACTACACGCAGGACGGCGTGGTGCCGCGCAGCCAGATCCCTGGCGTGCTGCAGCACATTGGCGACGTCGGCAAGAAGTACGACCTGATCATCGGTAACGTCTTCCACGCGGGCGATGGCAACCTCCATCCGCTCATCCTCTTCGACATGCGCAATGCCGAGCAGTATGAAAGAGTGCTCGCCGCCAGCCGCGATATCCTCCAGTACTGCATCGATGTCGGTGGCTCCATCACCGGCGAGCACGGCGTTGGTATGGAAAAGCGCGACATGATGCGTCAGTTATTCACCGACGAAGAACTGGGCGTGATGATCAGCCTGCGGAACGCTTTCAATGGCGATGAAGTTTTGAATCCGGAGAAGATGCTGCCCATGCCGCGCATGTGCCGCGAAATTATGGGCGCATCTCAGAACGCCGTACTGGCGCGGGAGGGCATGTGAGTACCGCTGCCACGCCTGTGCGTTTCGCCCGCGAGTTGCGCGAAATTTGCGGCGTGGGCCATGTTATCGAAGATCCGGCCACCCTGGAACAAGCGCGGATACTGGGCGTGACTCCGGCGATCGCCGTGGAACCGGCGTCCGTCGAGGAAGTTGCGGCTGTCCTGTTATTTGCCAATGAGAATGGACTGAGCGTCGTCCCGGCCGGAGGATTCACTCAACAGCAGACTGGAAATACTCCCAACACAATCGATGTGCTGCTGTACACGAAGCGTCTCACCGATGTGGAACATTACGATCCCGGCGATCTTACCATCGGTATCGGCGCAGGTTGCACGGTGGCGCAACTGTTGTCGAAGGTCGCCGCGGACGGATTGCTTTTCGCCGGCGATGCGCCGATTCCAGAGCGGGCCACCGTCGGTGGGTTACTAGCCACCGGGATGACCGGACCTCTGCGACATGGGTATGGCGGGCTGCGCGATTACTGCATTGGAATAAAGTTTGTGACGGGTGATGGCCGCAAGGGCAAAGGCGGCGGCCGCGTGGTGAAGAACGTCGCCGGCTTCGACTTGATGAAGCTGCTGATCGGTAGCCAGGGAACGCTGGCGATCATCACCGGCGCCAGCTTCAAGTTGTTCCCCGCGCCACGCCAGACGCGCACCTTCGTTGCCGGGTTTGCCACCGCGGCCGAGGCGATCCAGTATCGCGACGCCGTGCTGCGCTCGCCGCTCTCGCCGATGTGCCTGGAACTGGTGTCGCCCCAGGCTGGCGCGCTGTTGCCCGGCGGGGGACGATCCGGCAAAGTTTGGTCACTCTACCTTCGCGCGGCGGGAAGCGACGCTGTGTTGGCCCGCTATCGCAGCGAACTCGGAACCGCGATCGCGCTTGAGATCGACGGCCACAATGAATACGGCGTGTGGCGCGCGATCGAGGATTTCTCGAACATTCTGCCTGAGCGCTACCCGAGTTCGGTGCTTATCTCGTTGTCGCTTCCGTTGGCTAACGTGCTACCCGTGCCGAACGAGCTGGAGTCCGTCGCCGTGTCGAACCAGCTGGCATACGCGGCTATCGGCACGGTGGGAGTTGGCCGTCTTCTGGCTGGGTTGTGGCCGGCAGGTGAGCAGGCGAACCTCGGCGCCGCGGTTTCCGCCTTCTGCAAACAGCTGCCGCGCGATGCTAGTGCAAGCATCCTTCACTGCCCAGAGGAAATGCGCCGTCAATCGTCAGCCTGGGCGAAAACGCCGACCCACTCCGACAGCATGAAGGCGGTCAAGCATGCTCTCGATGCGAAGGACATTTTGAATCGCGGGAGGTTTCTCTTCTGAGCTTCGCAACTCCCATCGTCGAAAGTCCCGTATCCAACTTCACGCCCGGCGAGAAGCCCAGTTGGGACCTGTACTCCAAGTGCGTGCACTGCGGCCTATGTCTGGACCAATGTCCAACCTATCGCGCGCTGGGCACGGAAATGGATTCGCCACGCGGCCGCATCTACCAGATGCTGCAGGTCGACGAGGGCCGGCTGGCGCTGGGGGATTCGTTCGTCACCCACATTGACCGATGTCTCGGCTGCCTCAACTGCCAGACCGCGTGTCCTTCCGGCGTGCAATATGGACATCTGCTGGAGGCCACGCGCGCGCAGATCGAACAGCACTATGAGCGCCCCTGGCTGCAGCGTAAGCTGCGCGAGCATTTCTATGCCCGTGTGCTGCCATCGTTCGGCAAGCTGTCGCGCTCGGCAAAGTTGCTGCGATTCTATCAGCGCTCGGGACTGCAAAGTCTGGCGCGCGCTACCGGACTGCTGAAGGCGCTTGGAGTCGCCGAACTCGATGAGCTCTCGCCGCGAATCGAGAGTGACTTCTCCTTCCGCGATCTGGGCAAAGTATTTCCGGCGGAGGGCGAACGTCGCGGGCGTGTGGCGCTGCTCATCGGGTGCGTCAGCAGCGTGGCCTTTGCGGAATTGAATCGCGCGACCATTCGCGTGCTCACCAAGAACGGCATTGAAGTTTGCATTCCCCAGGAACAGAGCTGCTGCGGCGCGCTGCACGCCCATGCGGGGTTTCTCGATCTGGCGCGAACCCAGGCCCGCAAGAACATCGATTCCATGCTCGGCCCCGAGTTCGATGCTGTCGTCAGCAACGCCGCCGGCTGCGGCGCGACCATGAAGGAATACGCCGCGCTGCTTGAGCACGATGCGAAGTATGCCGAGCGGGCGCGCGAGTTCGTCGCCAAAGTTCGCGATGTGACGGAATATCTGGCTGAAGTGGGATTGCGCGAGCCCAAGCGCAAACTGAAAACCCGTGTCACCTACTCCGATCCATGCCACCTGGCGCATGCGCAAGGCATTCGCAAGCAGCCGCGCACGCTGCTGAAAGCCATTGGCGCCGAGGTGGTCGAGATGCCTCGTGCCGACTCCTGCTGTGGCAGCGCCGGCGTCTACAACGTGGTGCAGAATGAAATCTCGATGAAGATCCTCGACGAGAAGATGGAGTTCGTTGCCATGGTCGAACCGGAGATTGTGGTGACCGCGAATGTCGGCTGTATGCTGCAGCTCTCGGCTGGAACCAGGCGCAAAGGCCTGCACGCTGACGTGAAGCACGTGATCGAGCTGCTGGACCAGGCCTTCTGAGCTGCTTTGAAAATCCGCAAGCTCTCCAGTTGAGTCATTCCGTTCTCTAAAGTTTTCGCCAGCTGCTACGGGATCGAGAACAGCTTCCAGCCATCGGCCTCGAGATTGAAGATGAAATCGATCAGCTTGCCGTTGGGGCAGCGATCGTTTGTGATTTGCGCGACCAGCACCGCCTGTTGCACTCCGTTGCGGGTCATCGCACTGGCTGCTGTGCGTACCTTTTTCGAATTCGTTAAGAGTTCGCGATAAGAGCAGGCGCGGGCGCTGTTGTCCAGATTGATGGGGGCATCGATGCAGGAGGAATCGAAGAGCCGGCAATACAGTCCGCGATGAGCGAGGAACTGCTGCTCCACTTCCACGCGAGTTGCATGTTGCGTTTGCGGTCCCAAATCCACGCCGCGTTCGGGGACATAGGACAACACCTTCCTGGTATTGCCTTCACGAATCGCGGCGAAAAAGTCCCGCTCCAGCGCGGTTGGCGTTGGAGCACTGCCTGACTTCCCAGAAGCCGGCGAAGACTGCGCCGAAATCGCTCCAGTGTGGCCAAAGAGAATGCCCGCTGCCAACGCACAAGATAAGAGCAGGCGATGGGCCCAGACAACCTTCATCTTTACTTGACCGCCTTCTTGGCGCGCGCCTTACTGGCAGGCTTTGCCTTCTTAGTCTTGCTGGCAGGACTTGCTTTTTTCGCTGCCGGCTTCGCGCCGCCCTGCAATTCCTGCTGCCGTTTCTTGGGGAGCCGCTCCCACACCAGGCGGTAGGACTCTGCGATCAGATCGCGCAGCTCCGGGTCGGGCAGGGTATTGAGCTGTTCCAGGCTGATCCACTGCGCGCGGGCCATGTAGGGCGCGGGCCGAACTCCGGGCCGCTCGCACAACTCGGCGAAGTTCTCGGGACTGCACTTGAACGACAATCGAACCGGCGCGGGCTCCAACGGCGTCACCAGAAACAGCTTGCCATCCACCTTGAAGCACAGGTCGCATCCCCATTGCACATTCTCGGTGGTATGAGGAAACTGAAGGCAATAGCGTCGTAGCGCTTCAATGTCCATGAGAGTCAGTCTCCTTGGCTGCCGGAGCGTCCGGCCATTCGCGCATCATGACAGTCTTGGTGTAGGCCAGGCGAAATCCCCGCCGCTCCATGTTGCGCTGCGAGCCGCTGCCGGGATTCGTGCTGACCACAGCATACTCGCAGCCGGCCAGCGCCGCCTCATGCAGCCGTTGCGCGATCAGCGCGCTCTGCACGCCGCGCCGGCGAAACTCCGGCAACGTTGCCGTGCCAAACAACGCGGCGATGCGAGCTTCCGCAATGATGCGGCCGCCGCAGCCTCCGACTACTTTGCCGTCGATGCGCGCGAGGAACGCCAAGGTTCCCGGCAGCACAGCGAATCCGCCAAACACCTCTTCGCTAAGCGTGATGTCCTGCGCGAAGCCCTGCGCGATTGCGCGCATCCAGGGCTTTGCCGTTTCCGGCGTCACCCGCTCGATCACCACGCCGGGAGGCGACGTGAAAGGCTCCGACTCGGATATCCGCCGAATGAGAACGGAATTAAACTCTGCGATGCGGTATCCGCGCTCGCCAAGCAGAGTGCGCAACGATTCATCGGCAAGCGGCGAGAGTACGACCGTCGATGGCACCCTGCGGCTGCGGAAGAAGTGCTCCACGCGATCCATGTCGTCGCGGGTAACTTCTCCGTAAAGCCCCATGCCGACGATCTGGTTTGCGGGATAGGTTATGCCGCCGAAGAACGCAACACCTCCGGCGACCTCTACGGCTGCGATCGGGTCTGCCGGGCAGTAGCGTTGCAGGGCCTCGACGCAATCGGGCAGAATCGTTTCCGCCATCTCCAGACGGCGGGCGAAATCCAGGTCAACAAAATCGGGAAGCTGCTGTGCAGCAATAGCTGTCAATTCGGGCATTCGAAACTCCTGTGTCTTAGTGTGAACACCGTGAACAGAGTGGGACACTACGCCGCCATCGGCGGATTGCGGGAGCGGAAGCGGGTTAGCGGACGGCGATGGTCACAGGCAGCTCGCCGACTAGTGTAGCTGAGGTTTCCACCTGATGGGAAGACGTGTGTTAGCTTTTTGACATGACTCTAGCTGAACCCAAGTTGTCGCTCGATGGCAAGGTCGCTCTCATTACCGGAGGCTCGCGTGGAATCGGCGCAGCCGCTGTGCGGATGTTCGTAGGCGCGGGCGCTCGGGTTGCATTCAATTATCTGCGCGCGAAAACGGAAGCCGAGCGACTGGTGCAGAAATGCGGCGCCGATCGCTGTTACGCTGTGCGGGCCGATCTCACCGGCACATCTGGAGCCGAGGCATTGGTGCAAGTCGCAGTCGAGCGCTTCGGCGCGCTGGACGCGTTAGTCGTCAATCACGGCATCTGGCCGGCCGACGACACCGCTATCGATCAGATGAGCGACCAGCAGTGGCATACCACGGTCGCCACCAATCTTGACAGCACCTTCGCTCTCATCAAGCACTCCGTGGCGCAGATGAAGCTAAAGGGAAACGGCGGGAACATCGTGCTGGTCAGCTCGACGGCCGGTCAGCGCGGCGAGGCAGGCCACTGCGATTATGCGGCTACCAAAGGCGCCGTGATCAGCATGACCAAAGGACTTTCCACCGAGCTCGCGCCCTTCGGCATCCGCGTCAACTGCGTCGCTCCAGGCTGGGTCGAGACCGATATGACCGCCAGTACGCTTAGCGATCCTGAACGCTGCAAGAGAGTCTTCGCTGCTATTCCGGCTGGACGCGTGGGCACACCTGAGGAGATTGCCGCCCCCATCCTGTTCCTCTGCACCAGCCACGCGAGCTTCATTACCGGCGAAGTGTTGAACGTGAATGGAGGCGCGGTTTTGGTTGGCTAGGTGAAAGCGTTATCGCCACAGGCTTTAGTCGTGGGCTTGCGGGATGCGGTCGCTCAGAAAATCCAGAGACCTCTGTACGGGCGTGATTCGTCCGTCCTGCCCAAACTGGTAGGGTTCGCCGCGCCAGAGGAACTTGTTGCCGGTGAAGCTGGCGACCCAAGTACAGAAGCCCAGCAGGTCGCGCAGTGGATAGAGCCAGCACAGCCATAAGGAACGCGGGTCGCGCAGAATTCCCCAACCCACCACGAGGGCCAGCAGCATTCGGTTGAGCCATGCCATCGCCAACAGCGCCACCCCAGCATGAATTCTGTGTTGGTGACCCAACCCGAGCAACAGCGCCAGCAAGCCGAAGGGGACTGCATACGTCAGACCGGAACCAACATGTCCCAAGGGCCGCGAGAAGCGCGTGCTCTTCATCCAGCGCAACTGGTCGCCGAAGGTCCGCTGAAAAGACCGCACTGCGAGGACGTGGCCGACATGGTAGGGCGACAGTTCGACCTGGTAGCCGGCTCCGGCAATGCGGTTGCCGAGCACGAAATCGTCGGAGTAGAAGTCGGCGGTTTCGCGTATCCCGCCAATCGCCTCAATGGCGTCGCGACGCACGGTCACCGCCGCTCCCAGCGCGAACTTCATACCCTCAACCATGTCGGCCACCATAACGCCTGACGGCATCTCCACCGACATGCCCAGCGCCTCCAGTTGCGACCAGAATCCACTCGCCGGGATTCCCTGGTACAGGCAAGTAACCAGACCAACCTTAGGATTTAAGAGTGGTGGTATCACGTTGCGCAAAAAGTCCGGCCCAACCAGGACGTCGCTGTCGCCCATGACGAGATAATCGTTGTCCGACGAGGCGATCATTTTGGCCAGCGAAAAAACTTTGGCATTCGGCCAGGATGGTTCGCCGGAAATCACTACCTGAGTGCGGACGCCTGGATACTCGGCGCGAAGTCTTTCCACGACGACCAGAGCTTCGTTGTCCCGGCTACGCGCGCCAAAGATGATTTCGAAATCCGGGTAGTCTTGCCGAAAGAAGCTCTCCAGGTTTTCTTCCAGCTTGGGTTCCATTCCGTGAACGGGCTTCAGGACAGTTACGGGCGGAAGATTCTGCGTGGGAGTGGCCTGTGCCTGTGCTCGGAGGCGGCGCGACACCTGCCCATAACGGAAGGCTGCCACCATCACCATGCCGAAATAAACCGTGGAGGTAAAGGAGCCGAATACCGCTAGATACCACAAGAGGTGTCGAGCGGAATGTTCCAGAATTCCGGCGCCTGCCACAGTTAGGAATGTTACAAACATAGGAATTGGTATTGTACCTGCTCAAGGGCGGAATTCATCCGTCAAGCATCTCCTGCGCCAATCCCGGCGGGCCTTCCGGCCAACGCTGCCAGGGCTGCTTGTCCCAGGCTGATGCCACCATCGTTAGGCGGAACGGCGTGATTGGTCCAAATCGCCAGCGGCTCGCCGATCAGCAGATCTCGCACGTCAGACAACAGCAACTCGTTCTGGAAAACGCCGCCGGAGAGCACGACGGTATCTAATTGCTGCTCTTGGCAGAGCGCTTCTATCGCAGCACCCAGTCCCTGAGCGACCCCACGCTGAAATGCCCTCGCTATTTCTGGTTGATTTCGTCCGCATCTCCGGTCCTCGGCCACGGCTTGCAGTAACGGGCGAAAATCGAGTTCGGCGTTCTCGAAAGGGAAGGGATACGCTTCCGAGCCATCGGTCTTGCGAGCCAGGGCTTCCAACCACATCGCAGCTTGTCCTTCGAAGGTAATGGCGCGAGTAAAGCCCAGCAGGGCTGCGGCCGAATCGAAGAGCCGTCCGATCGAGGTGGTGGTAAAACTTCGTACTTCTTTGTGCACCAATTCAAGCGCGCGCTGGTAGCGCGAGGGGAAATCGAACGGTCCTGTGCTCAAGTCGGGTAATTCTCCGATCTGCGCCAGGAATCCGGCCGCAGCTTGCACCGGATGTTGCGCCGCCGCGTCGCCACCGGGCAGACTTGCTCGCCGGAGATGGGCCACGCGCTGGAATCCCTCGCGCACGCTTCCGGCGAAAAACTCGCCGCCCCAGATGCTGCCGTCATCGCCGTATCCGGTGCCATCGAAGCTCACTCCCAACACTCGTTTGTCCCATGCTCCGCGTTCGGCAAGCACCGAGCCCACGTGAGCGCGATGATGTTGCGCCGCGCGCTTTTCAACAGCAGGAAGGCTTTGACAATAGGTAGTCGAGAGGTACTGCGGGTGAGCGTCATGCACGACCAGCAGATCATCCCAACTCACGTCGTACATCGCGACCAGATCGCGGATCGTCTCCTGGAACGCCTGAAATGCCTGGTAATGGTCGAGGTCGCCAATGTGCTGGCTGACGAAGGCCTGGCCATCGACCACCAACGTAACGGAATTCTTTAGATCTGCACCGACGGCAAGAAGCGGACGCGCGATCGGCAGATTCGCCACCGCGCCGGGAGCATAGCCACGTGAACGCCGCAAGATCGCGGGACCGAATGTGCCGACGCGCGCGACAGAATCGTCGACACGCCGGGCGATAGGCCGCTCACCGACAAGGAACGCGTCGGCCACGCCAGCCAGCCGGTCGAAGGCGTCGTGCTCATCGTAGGCAATGGGTTCGCTCGACCGGTTGGCACTGGTCATCACCAGAACATCGGGCGCACCGGCCGCGAACAGCAGGTGATGTAACGGAGTATAGGGAAGCATGACGCCGAGATCGTCGTTGTCCGGCGCTACGCCCGGCAGCTCTGACTTCGCAGCAGCGAGAACAATTGGCCGTGCGGCGGAGGTAAGCAGTGTCTCAACCTCCGGCGAGACGTCGATCACGGTTCGCGCAGCTTCCAGATTCTTGACCATTACCGCGAACGGTTTCTCCTTGCGATACTTCCGCTCACGCATCGCGCCCACCGCCGCGGGGTTGCGAGCGTCGCAAGCCAGGTGATATCCACCGAGTCCCTTTACCGCGATGATCTTTCCCTGCCGCAGAAAGTCGACGGTGCCCTGGATTGCTTGATCATCGCCAAGCGTCGTACCTTCTGCATCCTTCAAGAAGTAGTGCGGGCCACATCGGGGACATGCGACCGGCTGAGCATGAAACCGCCGATTCGCAGGGTCGTAGTACTCGGCATCGCAATACGCATCAAGCGGCCACGGCTTCATGGTCGTGTTTGGTCGGTCGTAAGGCAGAGCCACAATGACGGTATAGCGCGGTCCGCAGTTGGTGCAGTTGATGTAAGGATATTGATAGCGCGGATTGGCCGGATCAGACAACTCTTGCAGGCATAGATCGCACACCGGCAGGTCCGGCGAGATGCGAACCGTAGGTCGCTCGCGTCGCTCACTTTCGCGAATGGTGAATCCAGTTAAGCCGCTGGGCTCGGCAGGCTGAACTTCGATTTCAGAGATGGCGGCGGCGGGAGGAGCCTGCGATCGTATCTGTTCAGTGAATGTACACAGTTTCTGTTCCGGACCCTCAGCATAAATCGCGACGCCTTCTTCGCCATTGAAGACCCAGCCGGCGAGTCCGTGCTCCTGCGCCAGGCGATAAACAAAGGGACGAAAGCCGACTCCCTGAACCACGCCGCGGACCCGAATGGAGCGGGCAGATATCATCCCGACATTTCCTCGAAAAAATTACCGGTCGAGTAACGGCTGATAGGGCAAGCGTTTGCCTTCGACAATCGCCTCCGGATTGTAGGTGACGAGGGCCTCCGCAACTTCCGGCCCCGCGAGCTCGGCCACTGCGTTGCGCGCCTGGGACATGACCGGTTTGCGACGAACCGGATCGTGAGCGTCGCTGGCAATAACGTGAACTGCCTCGCGTTGCAACAACCACTCGACCATTTTCCTGGAACGGCTGCCCCACCCGCCCGTCACGGCATTGGCAGTTACCTGAACCAGGCAGCCTTGCTCCACCAGCTTGAGCACCAGCTCGGGATTCTTCAGCAGCGGCTGATTGCGTTCGGGATGGGTGATGATAGGAACCATGCCCCTGCTGCTGATCATGAAGACATCCTGGATGACGCTAGGCGGAATGCCGTAGTCGCTGAACTCGATCAGAAGGTATTGTGAATCGCCGATGGTGTAACGCCGCGGATTCGCCAATGCGTCCTGAATGTTGTCGTAGGAGAAATGGAAATCGCAGCCCAGGCTGAAGGTCAGATTGCCTTCGGCAGCGTCATGAAGCTCCCCCAGCATCTCCGTGTAGCGCTCGCGATTGTACTCGTACATGTCATTGCTATGCGGCGTTGCCACGATGTGAGTGATGCCATCGCCCACGGCCAGGCGGCACATGTCGGCGGTCATTTCCCATGACTTCGAGCCGTCGTCGATTCCCGGCAGAATGTGGCAGTGAATATCGACCATCGGCGCTACTTGTACCGCTCCCTGATGAACTCGGTCATCGCGTCGTAGGCCGAGCTCAGCACTGGCTCCGGCGGCAGGAACACAATGCGGATGTGCCGCGTGCCCTGCTTCTCGCCAAATCCCGATCCATGCACTACCAGGACGTACTTCTGCTTTAATAACTCGGTGACGAATGTCAGGTCGTCTTCCGGAATGTGCAGCGTGGGATGCGCATAGAACGCCCCCTTCGGCGCGACCAGCTTCACATGCGGCGTACGCTTCGCCCACTGGACGGTGAGATCGGCACGTCGCCGCAGCTTGCGCAGCATTACATCAAGGTGGTCCTGCGGTCCTTCCAGTGCAGGCTTGATGGCGTACTGGAAAGGATGCGGCGCCGACAATCGCGCGCGCAGCAGGCGGTGCACGGCTTCCATATAAGGATGCAGCACCGCGCGCGGCCCGGTGGCGATGGCCCATCCGATGCGCCAGCCGGGAACCAGATAAGCCTTTGACAATCCGTTGAAGGTGACAACGGGCACATCGGTCGCTAAGGTCGCGATGGAGACATGCTTCTCCGCGGGATCGAAGATCAGCTTGTCATAAATCTCATCCGCGAAAATCATCAACCCGTGCTCTCGCGCCAGCTCCAGAATTTTCTCCAGCGTCCGCCTGGAGTACACCGCGCCGGTGGGATTGTTGGGCGTAATCAGCAAAATGGCGCGCGTGTGCGAGTTGATCTTGCGCGCAATGTCGTCTACGTCCGGCTCCCAGCCATTGTCTTCGTCGAGATCGTAGGCGTTCACCGGGCAGTCCAGCTTGGCCATAATCGCGCCGTACTGCGGATACTCAGGGCTCGGCGTCAGCACGTTGTCGCCGGGATTCAGGAGGGCGGTCAGGCAACTGTCGATGACCTCAGCGCTACCCATGCCGATGAAGATGCTCTGGATGTCGCGAAACCCGTTGCGCTCGGCCTGGTTGCGAATGGCCTCAACCGCCGAGGGTAGTCCAAGCGAGTGGGCATAGCCATTATGGCCATCGACCATCGCCTTCAGCACGGCCTCGATCATGTGCGGTGGAGTGTGGAAATCGAACTTGCAGGGGTCGCCGATGTTGAGGTAGAGAATTTCGTGGCCTTCGCGCGCCACTTCCTCGGCGGCTACAGCCAGATCGCGAATGGCGTACCGCACATTGATCATGCGGCTTGCGGCCATGACTTCCGCTACGGCTTTGGTGACCATAAAGGCGCTCCTGGTTTGAAAGGGCCCGCCTTCAGGCGTGCCGCTCAAGTCAGCCTACTCCGGCCGGTCGATCTGTGCCCGCTGCAACGTATCCGAATAATCCACGTACACCGACTTCCATTCGGTGTAGAAATCGATGGCGCCGATGCCGCCCTCGCGATGACCATTGCCCGTGGCCTTCGTGCCGCCGAACGGCAGATGCACCTCGGCGCCAATCGTCGGCGCGTTGATGTAGGTGATGCCGGCATAAAGATCGCGCATCGCCGTGAATGCCTTATTCACGTCTTTGGTATAAATCGACGACGACAATCCGTACTCGATGTCGTTGGCAATCTCGATCGCGCTCTCCAGTCCATCGCACGGAATTATCGATACCACCGGTCCAAAGATTTCTTCCTGCCCAATGCGCATCTTGGGGTCGACGTCGGCGAACACCGTCGGCGCAACGAACCAGCCGTGGTTGTACGCCTCGCCTTCCAGGCGATGGCCGCCGCACAGCATCTTCGCGCCTTCATCCTTGCCGATCTTGATGTACTTCAAGTCGGTCTCCATCTGAGCGGAGTTCACGGCCGGACCCATGTCCACGCTCTCGTCGAGGCCATTGCCGACCTTCAGCTTCTGTGCACGCGCCACCAGTTCGTCGACAAATTTCTTGTACACGCCTTTCTGCACGATGATGCGGCTGGTCGCGGTGCAGCGCTGTCCGGTGGTACCAAACGCGCCCCACAGCGCGCCTTCCAGCGCGAGCTCCAGGTTGGCGTCGTCCAGCACGATCATCGGGTTCTTGCCGCCCAGCTCCAGCGAGCAGTGCTTGAAGGTCTTGGCCGCTTCCGTTCCCACGACGCGCCCGACAGCCGTCGATCCCGTGAGCGAGACCGCGCGCACTTCGGGATGCTCGACCATCGGCGTGCCCACCTCACCGCCGAAACCGGTGACGATGTTGACCACGCCCGCAGGAATGCCGCCGTCGGTCAGCGCCTGCACAAAGTTCAGCGTCGACAGCGGGGTGTCCTGCGCGGGCTTGATCACGGCGGTGTTGCCGGCGACCAGGGCAGGGAAGAGCTTCCACGACGGAATCGCCATGGGGAAATTCCACGGCGTGATCATGGCGCAAACACCCAGCGGCTGGCGAATAGCCATCGCGAATTTGTTGGGCAGCTCCGACGGCACCGTCGGCCCGAACAGGCGGCGGCCTTCGCCGGCGGTGTAGTAGCCGCAATCGATGGCCTCCTGCACGTCGCCGCGCGTTTCCTTGATCACCTTGCCCATCTCGCGCGTCATCTGCTGCGCGTATTCTTCCTTGCGCGCGATCAGGATTTCCGATGCTTTGTAGAGCATCTCGGCGCGACGCGGCGCGGGCACCAGGCGCCACTTCTTGAACGCCTGTTTTGCGGTGTCGATGGCTGCGTTCACATCTTCTTTGTCGGATTTCTGGAAGATGCCGACTACCTCGCGCGTGTCGGCCGGATTCAGGTTCTCGAAGGTGCGGCCGGTGCGGCTCTCCACCCACTCGCCGGCAATGAAGTTCTTATAAGTGCGCGGCTGAGCACCGGTGCGAACGCTCGGCGCCTTTTGTTCCATGGTTGCCATTAATGACTGCCTCCTGCAATAAAGTCCAAGCTTTAATGCTAGCGGGAAGCGTGGAGGTTGTCACCCACGCCGCCGTCAGCCGTCGGCTATCCTCTCTGCCTCATTTCCGACTCTTCCAGTACTGTCAGCCCGAGTGGAGGGATCTGCGGTCCGACCGAGGAGCGAAGGGTTCTCCACAGTGTTCGCTTACCTACAGCACCCCCTCCCCTTTTTCGCTCGGAAGTTATTGAAACTACACAAAACCCTCCGCAAATATTTGAGCCCGTGGGACTTATACGGAAAAATTTGAGCGCCAAGGACTTAGAGGGGCAAAACGGCAGGACAAGATGACAGTTCGTGAGTTTCGACGTCAGGCGGTTGGCGACTACGGCTTCCAACTACGGACCCCCGGATACACAGGCAGGAGCGCCGGGGTGAAGACGCATCCTCCCTAACTGTCAGTATCCGCAGCTGTTCTTCTTCCTGTCAAGATTACGAAGGTGCCTTTCGCCGATCCCGTTCCCTAAATGGGAACAAACGCCGGGGAACGCGGCGCTTCATTAATACTGATGCCTCCTGCCTCACGCGGCATCCAATTGTAGTCACAACTTAATGAAGGGATTCTCTGCATGCGCAAAGTTCTTGGAATCGTAATTCTTATTGCCGCGGTCGCCCTCATCGCACCTCGGCTCACGCGGGCTGCCGCTGTCCCCGCAGTCGGCAGCACTGCGCCGGACTTCACCCTCAACTCGCAGGATGGAAAGCCGGTCACGCTGTCGCAGTATCGCGGCAAGTGGGTGGTGCTGTACTTCTATCCCAAGGACATGACCAGCGGCTGCACCATCGAGGCGCATAATTTCCAGCGCGACCAGGCGAAGTATGATGCCAAGAATGCCGTCGTGCTCGGCGTAAGCGTGCAGGACAGCCAGTCGCACCAGCAGTTCTGTACGAAAGAAGGCTTGACCTTCAAGCTGCTGGCCGACACCGATGACAAAGTTACCGAGGAGTACGGCTCGCTGAAGAACTATGGCGTGGCAAAGTTCGCCGCGCGTCACACCTTCCTGATCGATCCCCAGGGCAAGATCGTGAAGGAGTACATGGACGTCGATCCCAACAACCACAGTGAAGAGGTTCTGGCAGAGCTGACGGCGTTGCAGAAGTAGACCTCGCTTGATCTCTCCGGGCCGGTGCGAGCAGTTTTGGAAGCGGTAATGACCAACGCTCGCTTCATACCGGGATTGACACCGCCTGAGCGGGGTGAGGGATCGCGGAACTCCCGGGTCTCGAAACCGCGAGACCCAGGGCACCCGGCTCATTCGCCGCTTTTCGAATGAATGGGAGGTGTAAACCGACCATCTCGCCAGACGCGGGACCTCTTAAATGGTATAACAGTTATACTAATGCGCTTCCATTTTGACGGCGGCAAGAGTAAGAGTTTGAGGCAGAACCGCCAGCGAGGAATTGGTTTTGAAGAAGCCAGGAGATCTTCTCGCATCCCTATTATCTGGACCGCCGTTCAGATGTTCTCTCGCAATATCGGGCGATTGGTCGGGTGGGAGAACGGCTATACACGGTCGTCTTTGAGGTTAGGGAAGACGAAGAAGGCGAATACTACCACTTAGTAACTCTATGGAAAGCGACGAGACAGGAACAATGGCTATATGAAGAACATTCGTGATCGCAAGACAGCCGTTTCTGCAGAGGCAATTGCCCGCCTTGCAGATCGAGGGGAAGACGTCTCGCGCTTCTTCAGCAACGCCGGACGGATGATGCCGCCCATCCAGCGAGTGAACGTCGACTTCACCGCTCCTATGCTCAGCGAACTCGATGACGCCGCAAAGGAGTTGAACATTAGTCGGCAGGCACTGATTAAGACCTTAATCCGGCAAGCACTCGATCAGCGGTATCTGGCGCGCAATGTCGCCCCCCGGTCTAGACGAGCATAAGCCGCCGCAGTTATGGCCCCTATTCTCCCGCGTAATATCCCTCCCGCGTCTGCACGATGAGATCTTTGTTGGTCGTGGTCAGGGTGATTCTGTGGTAGCCGGGCGTGGCGTCGGCCTTGGCAGGCGTGAAGCCCAGGTTGTACTGATTGCGTAGCTCTTCTTCGATCTGGGTATAGATCTCATTGATTGGCTGCTTCTTGGTGACCTCGAAAAAGCGGCCCCCGGTTTCTTTGGAGATGCGCTGTAGGACTTTCTTGCCGTCGTGCGGCTGCTGCTGCTGCGGATAACCACCTCCGCCTCCACCGCCGGGATAACGGCCCATGCCGCCTCCGCCCATACCGCCGTGACGTCCCATTCCTGGACCGCCAAAGCTCGGATGTCCGTAAGCATCGGGGTCGGCATACAGAATGGAATACACCAGCGTGTTGGACTTCTGGGCGGCTTCGATGGCGCGGTCCAGGCTGACCTTACTGCCGATGTCGACGCCATCGGTGAGGAGAATCAGCGCCTTGCGGCCCTCCTGCTTGCGCATCAGCTCGTCGGAGGCGAGGAAGATCGCATCATACAATGTGGTACCTCCGCCGCTGCGGTGCCCACCACCTCCGCCGCCTCCACCACTGCCGCTGGCCTGATTGAACTGCGGCGTATCCAGCTTCTCTAGTGCGGCTTCCAGCTTCTCGTGGGAAGTGGTCAGGTCCTGAAGCAGTTCGATCTCCCAATCGAAGTGAATGACGAAAGCCTTGTCCTTGTCCACGCGCATCAGGTCGTTGAGAAAGCCATAGCTGGCAGTGCGCTCCTGATCGATGAGACGGCGCTGGCTCATGCTGGTGTCCACCAGCAGGCCGAGCGTAAGTGGGAGGTCGGTGTCCTTGGCGAAGTAGTGGATGGTCTGGGGATGGCCGTCCTGCTCCAGCTTGAAGTCGTCCTTGGTGAGGTTGCTGACGATCTGGCCCTTCTTGTCGCGCACCGTGGCCAGCACGTTCACCACTTTGACGTCGGAAGAAAAAGTGGGCGTCTGGGTCTGTTGGTCGGGCGTGGTCTGCTGACTTTGTGTCTTATCGTTTAGCGTCGGCTTTGTCGTTTGCTGGCTGGGCAATGTCGGGCTTGCCAGGAGCAGGAAAATCGCGGATAGGAACCAGCGTTGGTATGGTGCGACGGACACGGGTCTCCTTGTCAGGATTACTAGAAGAAATGGTGCTCGTTTGAGGCGCAGATTACAAGCAACAAGAACCCCGCTGAACTGGGGAAGTTGTCGAACGCAAGCGCATGAGAACTTTTGGAACTTTCAACAGCGAAAAAGTGAACAGCGCAGCACTGCGCTTCTATGCGATGATCCTTCTATAATCGTAGTTTCCCATGCCACTGACTGCTGCTCCTGTGCGCCCGCCAAAATCCAAAATCATCTTTCGCGCGGTAATTGCCGCTCTCGTACTGCTGTTGCTGGCGTTTCTCGGCTTTGACTTCTGGTTCTATCGCGCGGTGCGGGCGGCGCTGCCACAGCGGGACGGCACCGTCCGGCTCGCCGGGCTCACGGCTCCCGTGATCATTACTTACGATACGCTTGCCGTGCCCAACATCTCCGCCTCCAATCTGCCCGATCTCTTCTTTGCACAGGGATATATCACCGCGCAAGACCGTCTGTGGCAAATGGACATGACACGCCGCTTTGCGTCTGGCGACCTGGCGGTGATTCTCGGTCCGAAATATCTGAAGTACGACCGTGAGCAGCGCATCCTCGGCCTGCGGCAGGTTGCCGAGCAGGCGGCAGCTAACATGCTGCCGCTGGAGCGGGCCCAGTTCGAAGCTTACGCCGCCGGCGTGAATGCCTACATCGAACAGCACCGCAAGACTTTGCCGCTGGAGTTCCGCTTCCTGGGATACTCCCCGCACGTCTGGACCGTCGAAGACTCCCTGCTGGTCGGGCTGTCGATGACTGAATTTCTGAATCACGGTCTCTACCAGGACAAACTGGAGAAGGAGAAGATTCTGGCAAGGCTTGGTCCTGAGCTGACGGCTGACCTGTACGTCAACACGTCCTGGCGCGATCATCCTCCGGGTGCCGACAGCAGCTCCATGGAGCTTGAGACTCCACAGGAAACGACACCGGATGAGGAAGAGCAGTCGCCCCAAGGGCCTAATCAGAAGAGTGACGAAAAGCAGATCCCTCGCGGGCAAAGTAGTTTTCCGCAGGACCCGGGAAAGCAGATCCCTCGCTTCGCTCGTGATGACAAAACTTCTGGAGATCCGCAACACGCAGACGACCAGCACCTCCGTCCCGGCTCCAACAACTGGGTTATCTCCGGAGCTCATACGGCCTCAGGCAAGCCGCTGCTGTCGAACGATATGCATCTGGATCTCGAGATTCCGAACGTCTGGTACGAGGCCCATCTGACGGCCGGCGATTTCGACGTCGCGGGCGTGACGTTGCCCGGCGTGCCTTACGTCATCGTCGGACACAACCGGCGCATCGCGTGGGGCTTTACCAATCTCGGCCCCAACGTTGAAGATCTCTACATCGAGAAGTTCAACGACCAAGGTGAGTACCTGACGCCACAGGGCTGGGTGAATCCCGGGCATCGCCAGGAAATCATCCGCGTCATAGGCGCGCCTGAGGTGACGCTCGACGTGGTGAACACGCGCCATGGGCCCATCATCACGGACCTCATTCCCGGCGAGACGCGCAAGCTCGCCCTGAAGTGGACGGTGTACGACCCGCAGGCCACGCGCGTTCCTTTTTTCGCGATTGATTCGGCACAGAACTGGCAGGAGTTCGAGGCAGCATTTTCGCAATTCGGCGCGCCGGGGCAAAACGTTGTCTATGCCGATGTGGATGGACACATCGGCTATCAAGCGACTGGGCTGATACCGATTCGTGCCACGGGCGATGGATCGTTGCCCGTGCCGGGCGATGACGATGCTCACGAGTGGACCGGCTATGTCCCCTATGACAAGCTGCCGAGCGTCTACGATCCGCCCTCGGGGGTCATCGCCAGCGCCAATGGCCGCGTCACACGCGATGGATATCCCTACGAACTCGCCATCCAGTGGATGTCTCCCTACCGCACGCAGCGCATTTACAAGCTGCTGAACGCGCCAAAGAAGTTCACGCCGGCGGACATGCTGGCCATCCAGACCGACGTGGTCTCGCCCTTCGATCGCTTCTGCGCCGAACGCTTCGTCTATGCCGTCGACCACACTGCCCACGCATCTGCACGCGCAAAGTCAGCCGCGGAACTGATGCGCAATTGGGACGGCACCATGGACATTGATTCGCCCGCGGCCACCATCGCGGTCTTCTCGCGCGAGAAGCTGAAGGAACTACTGCTCCAACCGCGGCTGGGTGAAGGCTGGCAGGATTACAAGTGGTTCATGAGCTCGGTGTGGCTGGAGAATGTGATGGACCATCAGCCGCCGCGTTGGCTGCCGCCGGGCTATTCCGGCTACGACGAGCTGCTGACGCGGGCCGTCGAAGAGGCCGTCGACGACGCCAGTGCAACTCGCGCGCTCTCGCTGTGGAAGTGGGGACGGGTTCACCGCGTGGACATTCAGCATCCCTTCTGGAGCCACTTCCCAATCTTGAAAAAGGGCGCAGGGACTGGAAGCCTACCTCTCTCGGGAGATGAGGAGACGATCAAGCAGGTGGCGCCGCACTTTGGACCGTCAGAGCGCCTGACCGCCGATTTTTCCGACTTGGACACAACCACGCTCGACATCGTGAACGGCGAGTCGGGAAACATTTTCGACGACCACTACAACGACCAGTGGGATGCGTATTATCACGGACGGACGTTCGCGCTGCCGTTCTCGCAGAACGCCGTACAGCACGCCGGAGCGCATCATCTGCGGCTGGAACCACAGAGCAAATGATCGGTGGCTAGTGGCCAGTTGGATCTGCGAGCCTGCGCCTAATCCACCTGCACGATGCCATAGAGAGCGCCGACAAAGGTGATTTGAGTCCCCTGCAAGGTATCGGTGCTGCTGTCGTAGATGTGCAGATAACCGCCTTCAATTGCGTACACGACGTTGCGGCCGGTGATTGCCAGCAGTGCAGTTATCGCCCCTCGCGGCGGGAGCGCGGGATCCGCAGTGTCGTTGTTCACGTTAACCACGGAGAGGCAGCCGGTGGTGGTGTTGCTGCATGAGCTCGCGCCGATGTAGAGCTTCTGGTTTTGGGCCAGCGCCATCGTGGTGTGGAAGCCGTCGGAAATAGGTACTGAATTGGCCGTCAGGCGCGTCATGCTGGCGATATTCACCGCATCAAACGTGGAGGTCGTTCCCGGAGGAACGGGACTTCCGGCAACGTAAAGAGTTGTACCACTCAGCAAGCCCACGCTTGCGCCGCCAACCGGCACGGTGGCCACAATCGTGTGCGAAGCAACGTTCAACTCAGTGACCGACGCCGGCACAGTCGAACCGCATTCCTGCCCGCAATTTATGACGTACGCGGTATCGCTACCGGCGGTGAAGAACGCATTGACCGGCCGGGCGAAACCGGGAATGCTCGTATAGGTTACGGGGCTGGCAGTAGTGTCAATGACAGTCACTGCGTCGGAGTTGTTCGAGAACACAAGCAGATATTGTCCATCGGGAGTGATCGCGACGGAATTGGCGCCGGACACGGTGTAATTCGCCGCAAGCGTACCGGCCGTAACATTCCACACCTGCACCAGACCGGCGTGGCTGTTGCTTACTGGTGCGCTCGGTATCGGTACGTATACTGTGCTGCTGTCGGGCGAAAACGCCGCCATTGAAGTGGGGCCAGCCAGCGACAGTTCGAGGCCCACCAGGGCTGTCGAATTGGTCACTGTCCACAACGCATAGGCGCTGGGATCGTAGACCAGGGTTGTGGTCTTGTTAGGGCTCAGCACTTCGAAAGTCACGGTGGAGGAGACGGCGATGGTCACAGGCGCTCCCGCCACAACCTGTCCGGCCGAGTTCGTAGTTTGTGCCGTATAGGCAGTGGTATCGTTCTGCGTGTCGACGATTTGCAGATTTCCCGAGTAAGTGTTGCTGATAAAGGCGGCATTCTGGACGCCGGTGGGTGTGGTGGGAGCGCTGCTACCACCGCAGGCCGCGACTGCGAGCACGCCTAACAACGCGGGAACGAAGACGGCAACTCGCTTTAGGCGCTTGCCTGATAACACATTATGATTCGACATGAGTTGCTTTGAACGGTTGGATTATACCAGAGGACGGCGTGAACCCTGGTTCCGGTTGGATGGCACTTTCTCCCGATTTGCGATAAAGTTCCAACAAGCTTTCCGCTCTCACAATTTCGAGACACCATGTCATCAGGATTTCTCTCCCGGTTGCAGAAGGGCGCTGTTTTATGCGACGGCGCCATGGGTACCCTGCTGTACGCCAAGGGTATCTTCATCAACCGCTGCTACGACGAGCTGAACCTCTCGGCCCCAGACCTGATCCGCGGTATTCATCAGGACTACCTGAAGGCGGGAGCTGAGGTCATTGAAACAAACACCTTTGGCGCCAATTCGTTTCGTTTGTCCAAGCACGGATGTGTCGACAAAATTGTTGAGATCAATCGCCAGGGCGCGCGGCTGGCACGCGAGGCAACCAAGAATTTCGACGCCTTGGTAGCTGGCGCAGTGGGACCACTAGGAGTGCGTATCGAGCCGCTGGGCAAAATTGCCCTCGCCGAAGCCCGCGAGGCCTTCCGCCAGCAAATCGCTGCCCTCAACGAAGAAGGCGTCGATTTGTTGATCCTGGAAACGTTCGGCTATCTGGAGGAATTGCATCAGGCCATTCTCGCCGCGCGTGACGTGAATCCGGAGCTGCCTATCGTGGCGCAAGTGACCATCGACGAAGACGGAAATTGCCTGGATGGATCGAGTCCTGAGCACTACGGACCACAGATGGAAGCCTGGGGAGCCGATGTTGTCGGTTGTAACTGCAGCGTAGGCCCAGTCGCCATGCTCGACGCGCTGGAACGGGTTCGCGCGGTCACCACTGCGCCGCTTTCCGCCCAGCCCAATGCTGGAATTCCGCGCTCCGTCGAGGGCCGTAACATCTATCTCTGCTCGCCGGAGTACATGGCGAACTACATGGAGCCGTTTGTCAATGTTGGCGTCCGCCTGATTGGCGGTTGCTGCGGCACTACGCCCGAGCATATCCACACCATGAAGCTGTTTCTAAAGGTGGGCGCGGCGCGGGCATCGTCGTACAAGGTCGCCAAGACCACCGAAACCAAGCCTGTGGAGCCGCCGCCGTTGCGCGAACGCTCGGCCCTCGGTCGCAAGGTTGCCGATGGCGAGTTTGTAACCATGGTGGAGATCGTTCCGCCGCGTGGCATCGACGCCAAGCGCGAGTTGGAAGGCGCGAAGTTCCTGAAGTCCGTCGGCGTGGACGCAATCAATATCCCCGACAGTCCGCGCGCCTCGGCCCGCCTGAGCAACCAGGCGCTCTGTCTGCTGGTGAAGCAGGAGGTGGGAATCGAGCCCGTCCTGCATTACACCTGTCGCGATCGCAATGTCCTGGGTATCCAGTCGGACCTGCTGGGCGCAAGCGCCATCGGTATCCGCAATTTGATTTGCATTACCGGCGATCCGCCGAAGATGGGTGACTATCCCGACGCTACCGCCGTCTTCGACGTGGACGCAATAGGTCTCGTAAACATCGTCCGCAATCTGAACCGCGGTCTCGACATTGGCGGCAATCCCACAGGAAACTCGACCGGCTTTGTCATCGCGGTTGGCGCCAATCCGGGCGCCCCCAACATCGACGAGGAGGTCCGCCGCTTTGAATACAAAGTCGAAGCGGGCGCGGAGCTTGCGGTTACTCAGCCGGTGTTTGATATTCACTTGCTGGAGGAGTTCCTGCGCAGGATTGAGCATTGCCGGGTTCCGGTGGTCGCCGGCATCTGGCCGCTCACCAGCACCCGCAACGCAGAGTTCATGAAGAACGAGTTGCGAGTTTCGATTCCCGATGAGATCTTCGCTCGCATGGCCAAGGCGACCACCGCCGATGCCGCCCGCGCCGAGGGCGTGGCCATTGCGCGCGACATGCTGTTCGCCGTCAAGGACATGGTGCAAGGCGCACAAATCAGCGCTCCCTTTGGGCGGTATTCTTGTGCCGTGGATGTGCTGGAAGCGCTGGGAACAAGCAAGCGCACCGCGGTCTAGCAGACTTGGGAAATCGACCTCGCCCTACAGATTGCTTTGTGTCAGGGCACGGCTTTCAGCCGTGCCGCACTGATCGCCAGATAAGTTGGGCTTCAGCCCATGGGCTGCTCCGCAGGGGCTAAAGCCCTGACTCTTGCTGCCTCGTTCGGCACGACTAAAAGTCGTGCCCTGACACAAGCCAGAAACGGTTTCTGTGATTGCTTACGCAGGCCCGGAAATTCCGCCTCTGGCGGTCACGATTTGAACTACAATCGCGTGGGGAGTTTGACCTTGCCTAAGTTTGAAGAGTGCCTGGAACGGCTGGAGAAGATCGTCGCGGAATTGGAGAAGGGCGAGGTCTCGCTCGACCGCGCGCTGGAACTCTTTGATGAAGGGATGAAGCTTTCAGGTTCCTGCCGGAAAGAGCTGGAAGAAGCCGAAGGCAAGGTTGAAGTCCTGCTGAAACGCAACGGCAAACTGCAGCCGGAAGCGTTCGAATCCGCGACCCAGAGCGGGGATGAGCGCGGGTAATAACTGCAGCCAGCAACAATCTGCTGACAAGTCTTTCACCCCAAATTCTTGCGCCAGTCGGTCTCCTCGATGAACTGCCTGGAATCACGCCATCCTGCCTGCACTTTCACGAATAGCTCGAGAAATACCTTCGTGTTCAGCAGCTTTTCAATCTGCAATCGCGCGGCGGTACCGATCTTTTTCAGCGTAGCTCCCTGCTTGCCGATCAGGATTGCCTTCTGGCCCTCGCGCTCACAATAGATGACCGCTGCGATGCGAGTGAGCCTTTCGCCCTCCTCGTACTGTTCGATCAGCACGGTTGTCGCGTAGGGAACTTCCTGGTCGGTAGTCAGCAGCACCTGCTCGCGAATTAACTCCGCCACCAGGAAGCGTTCGGGCTGATCGGTAAGCTGATCTTTCGGGAAGTATCGCGGGCCTTCGGGCAGCGCCCTCACCACTGTACCCAGCAGCATGTCGAGCCCGTCGCGCTTGAGCGCCGAGATTGGAATTACCTCGGCGAAATCGTGCAGCGATTTGTACTCTGCGATCAACGGCAGCAGCTTCTGTTTGTCCAGCGCGTCAATCTTGTTCAGCAGGAGAATGCAGGGTTGTCCGCTTTTCTTGACGATGTCGAGCGCGAACTCGTCGCCGGTGCCGAACTTCGCGGTCGCATCCACGATGAGCAGCAGCAGATCGCAGCCTTCCAGCGCGTCATAGACTTCCTTCATCATGCGACGGTTGAGCGAGTTAATCGGTTTGTGAATGCCGGGGGTGTCGACCAGCACGATCTGCCCTGCTGGGCGTTTGCCCTGGCGCTCAATGTTGATGATTCCCTGGATGCGATTGCGGGTAGTCTGCGGCTTGCGCGTGACGATGGCCAGCTTCTCGCCGACCAGCGCGTTCAGCAGCGTGGATTTGCCTGCGTTGGGACGTCCGATGATGGAGACGAAACCGGAACGGAATGCCATCTTTTCTACTTTCGAGGGCTAGCCCTTACTGTGGTAAAGGGTGGAGCACCGCTTCAGCGGTGCAGTTGAGATGCAGAGTCGAAACCGGCTTTAGCCGCTGAGGTAATAAAAAGAATTACCTCAGGCGCTAAAGCGCTCCCAGGATGAGTGACCAATATGCACGCCTGAAAGCCTGCCCTGAGCTTGCCGAAGGGGCGTGCTCCACCCTTTACAGCGTGAATCCCATACAGGTCGGCGCCATCCGAGCCGCGCCTTACGCCCCAACCTGTCTGGGCTGGAGGCTGACGCGGACGCGGTCGACACGGCGCTCGGTCGACTCCAGCACTTCGAAGCGTAGGCCGTTTTCTTCAAACACTTCGCCAGCCTTGGGGATATGCCCGGCCAGCTCACTGACCAGACCGGCGATGGTTGTCGCCTCTTTTTCTTCTGGCCGAACGCCGAGCAGCTTGTCCAGCAGATCGACGTCAGTATTGCCGTTGAAGATATAGGATGTTTCGCTCTCCTTCACCACCTCGGACTTCTCATGCTCATCGCGGATTTCGCCGACGATCTCCTCGACCAGGTCCTCAATCGTTACCAGTCCGGCTACGCCGCCGTATTCGTCGATCACGATCGCCAATCGGACGTTGTCGCGCTGCATCTCGCGCAGCAACTCACTGCCCAGCTTGGTTTCGGGAACGAAGTACACTTCGTGTTTCATCAGGTCGCCCACCGTCCTGGTGTGCGCCTCGATATCGGAAACCTGCAACACATCCTTGGCGTAGACAACGCCTTTGATGTGGTCGATGTCACCTTCGTAAACGGGAATGCGCGAGTAAGGGTATTTCTTCAGCAGCTCCGTAAACTTTTCTACCGTGGTTGTTGCCGGGACGGCGACGATCTCCGGCCTTGGCGTCATTACCTCGCGGACCGTCTTGTCTCCGAACTCCACCACCGACTGGATGAGGTCGCGATCGCTCTCCTCCAGGATCCCTTCTTCCTGTCCAGCTTCGATCAGCGCGTCCACCGCTTCAGACGGGTGCTCTGGCTGTTGCTCCGCGTGCTCCTTGCTCAGGGAGGCAACGCTAAGGCCGAAGCCCAGAATCAGGGTCGCCGGCAGTGCCAGATAGATGAGCCCTCGCAGCACAGGCGTCCACTTTGCGAGCCACTCGCCTTTGGTGCGTACGAAGAAGAGATAAGGCAGCAACCGATGGAAGATGACGATGATGAAAATCAGGCTGACGGCAGCCTGCACCAGGTCCAGGACCACCCAGCGCTTCTCCATGAACAGCACGTAGCCGATGAGCACGCCGATGCTGGCGGTGCAGAGTTGCGTCAGCACCGCCATGGAAAGCGCGGCGCGTTCGCGGCTCACATGCAAACGCGGCTCGACCCGTTGCTCGTAGGCGTCGATGTTCTCCTGGAAGTCACGCGCCAGAAACTTGCCCATCTCGGCGTGAAGGCGATCCACATAGGAGACGAGAGTGAGCAACCCCATCAGCACCAGCAGCAGTATGGCTAACGGAAGGCTCATCTCCGGCGTCCTGCGCGGGAAACGGCGGCGATGGATTTGCCGGGCGAACGCTTGTCCGCGATCTTATGAGCTCGTTCGATTATTGCAACGGGCAGCATAAATTGACGGCGGAGCCTGGCTTCAAGGAATTGCATCTGTCCGTCATCGGCCTCGTGATCGTAGCCTGCCAGGTGCAGCAGTCCGTGCAGGATCAGGACCTTCAGTTCAGTTTCGGTGGAGTGTCCGAGTGCTGCAGCATTGGCGGCTGCGATCTCCGCCGAGATCGCTATATCACCGGCCAGGTTCGGGACGTTCGAGGGAAACGAAAGAACATCGGTAGGTGCGTTCTTCCTGCGGAAGCGCCGATTAAGCTCCCGCATCTCGCCGCTGGAGGTAATGCGGATGTGCACTTCACCGCGCAATTTGATCGCGCGCCGTGCTCTTGCCGCAAACAGCGTCAAGCTACGTTCGCGAACGCCCTCTTCGTCGTGCTCCAGGATGACCACTTTCGTCTCAAGCAGAAATGGGAGGGCAAAGAGCCCTCCCACACCATGATATCAATTTTCTACTCGGAAATGCGATCAGGCGACGGCGGAGCCACCTCGGCCGGAGGTACTTCCGCCATTGGAGCTTCGGCCTCGATGCTGGTGGTGTACACGCGGCCGTCGCTGCTGCGCGCGGTCGCGTAGCCGTTGCCATTCTTAGGTTCCAGCGAAAGCGACAGTTGCTCGTTGCGCCCTTTGTGGTCCTCATAGGCACGAATGATGCGCTGCACCAGGTGATGGCGCACCACGTCGCCTTCGTCGAAGTAGCAGAAGTGGATGCCCTCAACCTTGCCCAGAATCTCCACTGCCTCAACCAATCCACTGCGGTTCGCGTTGGGCAAGTCGATCTGCGTGACGTCACCGGTGATCGCCGCCTTGGAGTTGAAGCCCAGGCGGGTAACAAACATCTTCATCTGCTCAGAGGTCGTGTTCTGCGCCTCATCCAGAATTACGAAGGCATCGTTCAAAGTGCGACCGCGCATGAAGGCGAGGGGCGCAATTTCGATGACGTTCTTCTCGAGATAGCGATCGACCTTATCGGGCTCCAACATGTCGTAGAGCGCGTCGTACAGCGGACGAAGATAGGGATCGACCTTTTCCTGCAACGTTCCCGGCAGAAAACCCAGACGCTCGCCGGCTTCGACGGCCGGGCGCGCCAGGACGATGCGGTTCACGCGCTTCGACAGCAGAGCCGAGATGGCCATTGCGACGGCAAGGTACGTCTTGCCGGTTCCCGCGGGGCCGATGCCGAAGACCATGTCGTGCTTCTCAATGGCCTCGAGGTAGCGGCGCTGGTTGATGCTCTTGGGCTGCACCGTGCGCTTACCAAAGGAGCGTTGCTTGCCGGCCTCGGCCAGGCCGCGAAGAGTGGCCGTGGTGTCGGAGGTCAACACGCGGATCATGGCGCCGAGGTCGCCGTTGACGAAGTTGTGGCCGTTGCGCAACAGGTGCTCGTAGTCGGCAAAGACCTGCTCCGCGCGTTCATACCATTTTCCAGCAGGCGCAGGTTTTCGTCTCGGGTGCCAAACAGGGTTGCGATATTCGGGCTTATTTCAATGTTCTTCTTCATCTTTTATTCAGGGTCGGAAGACAGCCTCCAAAGGGACGAAGAGACCAATGCGCGCCATTTTGGCGCGAAGAGGTTGATTGAGACCGATGACCGAAAGCTGGATGCAGACCAACTTCGGTCTGACATTGATGTGCGCGACGAGGTAGTGCAATGGAGGAAGGGATTGCGGCCGGAAGTTCGTCCAAGCCAAAAACAACTCTCATTGGCGGTTAGCGTAACCCCGAATCGGGACAGAGTCAATCCTGCTAAAGAGCCATTCCGTGTTAATTGAGGTACGTTTCTTGAACTCTGTGTCAAAATCCCTTCCGCTATTTTAGATGACAGGGCACGGCAAAAGGAGCACTGATTGGCCAGGCTTTTTCCTCCTCCTCCGATCGCCGGCCGGCTGCACCGGACAAGGCTAGCAGCACCTGATGAATAGAAGTTTAAGAGCGTGGAAACTGGCGGAGCGGTTTGGGAGGCTGAGCCAGACCTCAGACACACGACATGGAGTTCTCTTTGATCTCGTCTCCGCGTAGCGGAGTGCTGGGTGAAGGTGGGAAAAACCTCGGAGTCTCCCCGGGACGACAGGGTTCTCTCGCACACACTAAAGGCCGTCCCCTTCAGGAGGCCGGACTTAATCAGAGTTTCCCTAGAAGACCCCGTGGACTTGCCGCTGGACGCCACCTTCCGGTAAGATCAAGTATCCGACTCACGTCGAGATTCCTCAGCAAGGATTACAGCAAAGTATGGCAGACCATTTTTCAGCGCTCAAACGTGCGCGTCAAACCGAGACCAAGACAACCACCAACCGCGCCAACAAATCGCGCCTGCGCGGAGCGCTCCGTTCCCTGAAAGAGGCCATTGCCAAGGGCGACAAGGAAGCTGCCCAGAGCGCCTATCGCGCCACCGTCTCGGTGGTGGATAAGGGCGTGCAGAAGGGCGTTCTCCACAAGAACACCGCCAGTCGCTACAAGTCCCGCCTGAGCAAACGAGTGAAGGCCGTCGGGGCGAAGTAGGACGGATTTCGCGTACAAGACGAAGTTAGTGGAAAGCGAGGCGTTTGAGCAGCCTCGCTTTTCTTGTTTAAGGCGAGTTCCCGCAGCGGCTAAAGCCGCAGTGATTTTGCGGCATTACGGACGGCCTGAAGGCCGTCCCCTTCCCGAATTTGTCATCCCGAGGAGGCCTTTAGGCCGACGAGGGATCTGCTTTTGAGTTTTTCAGCGGCCATGTAAAAGTCGTGCCTTGACACAACCCTCAAGCAAAAGTCGTGCAGTGATAAAACCCACGAGGATTCGTGTGTGGTTGACTATAAGCAGGAACCCGCAGTTCGTCGGAGTTATCCAAAAAGCAGATGCCTCGCTTCGCTCGTGATGACAATTCTTGATGACTCGCTGATGCATTGGCTAAGTGCCAGTGCTGACTGCTTCAACGGTTAGCCAGTGTTCGGATTTCTGCTAGCCCCAGCAATCGCCGATCGGCGGTGGCCAATATCAAGTCGAGGACCTGGGCGGTGGCCGCGAGCATCCGATCCGCGGGGTCCTGGTGCAATTGAAGGCGACTGGCAGCCAGTGCGATCTCGTGCGTTAGCGGAGCTTCGTGCGTGACTGCAGTAGCATTGCGCAGCCATTCGTCAACATCGCCGGGTAGACGAATTCTGCGTTTCTCGTGCAGGGTCAAGGCTTCCCACGTGCTGATCGGCGACAACCAGAGTTCGTTCGCCTCGTTGCGCAGTTCGCGCAAGAGACGCGGCCCCAGACGCCCAGGCTCGATGTATGCCCAGAGCCAAATGTGGGTATCGAGCAGTATCTTCAACCGCGCAGCGCCTCCCAGTCGGCTGGGTCATTGGCGGGAGAAATGATGTCCCCAAGGATCTTCGCTGTGCCTTTTCCCGCGCCAATCCAGGCGTTTCGATCCACCTGAATGTCCGCGGGAGGGATGACGTCGGCAACCGGCTTTCCAAAGCGGGTTATACGAATCGACTGCTTCGTCTTGGACACCTGTTGCAGTAGCGAGAGGCACTTGGCTTTGAATTCGGAAATAGCGACTTGCTGCATGAGCCTTCTCTGACCAGTATTATAGATATGGTTAAAAAAATGGTCAATATGCAGAATTGCTCAGCGGTACCTGAGTTTCGTTTGCCATCGTGCGTTTCCGGGTTCGACTACTTGCTAGTTGCTAACTGCTGCTTTATCCGCTCCGCATGCAATTGCTGCAGCGCGTACACTTTGGCTTCGCCGCGCTGTAATGCGGCGATGCCGTCACAGGCTGCCTTGGCGGCGGACAGCGTCGTGATGGTAGGAATGCGTGCGGTCACCGCGGCACGGCGGATGGCCTTCTCGTCGAACCAGGGCTCAACGCCGTGCGGCGTGTTGATGATGAGCTGAATGCGCTCGCCCTTGATCAGGTCGACGACGTTTGGGCGGCCTTCTTTCACTTTGTAGACGCGCTCGACGCGCAGCCCGGCATGTTCCAACACGCGTGCGGTGCCGTGCGTCGCCACAATACTGAAACCCAGTTCGACAAAGCGCCGCGCCAACTCCGGCATGAAGGGCTTGTCGCGATCGTTGCCGCTCATGAAGACCGTGCCCGAGGTCGGCAGCGTCTGCCCGGCGGCAGTTTGCGCCTTGGCGAAGGCTTCGCCAAAGTTGTCGGCTACGCCCATCACCTCGCCGGTGGACTTCATCTCCGGGCCCAGCACCGTGTCGACGCCGGGAAATTTTCCCCACGGGAAGACAGGCGACTTCACGAAATAGAAGTTGCCGGTGTCGAGATCGCTCTGGCGCTCGATGTTTTCCGGCAGAAACTCGCGCAGCTTGCGGCCAGTCATCAGGCGGGCGGCGATCTTCGCCAACGGCACGCCCGTCGCCTTCGAGACGTAGGGCACGGTGCGCGAGGCACGCGGGTTGACCTCGATGACGTAAACGCGGTTGCGCTGGATGGCGTACTGCACGTTCATCAAGCCGATGACCTTGAGCGCGCGGGCAAGCTGGAACGTGTATTGGCGGATGGTGTTGAGCAGGTGGCGCGGGATGTCGACCGCCGGCAGCACGCAGGATGAGTCGCCGGAGTGAATTCCGGCCTCCTCGATGTGCTGCATGATGCCGCCGATGACGACGTCCTCGCCGTCGGAGATGGCATCAACGTCGATCTCGGTTGCCGACTCGAGGAAGTGATCGATGAGCACCGGGCGCTCCTGCGAATACTCGACTGCTTCCTTCATGTACTGAATGAGCGAGTCGTCATCGTAGGCCAGCACCATGGCGCGCCCGCCCAGCACGTACGAGGGCCGCACCAGCACGGGGTACGAGATGCGGTTCGCATTCGCAACCGCTTCTTCCACGGTGGCTGCAGTTGCGCCGCGCGGCTGCGGAATCGAGAGCTCTTCCAGCAGCTTGCCGAAGCGACGGCGGTCTTCGGCGAGATCGATGTTCTCCGGCGAGGTGCCGATGATGGGCACTCCGGCGGCTTTAAGCGGCAGCGCGAGGTTGAGCGGCGTCTGCCCGCCGAATTGCACGATGACGCCAACGGGCGCGCCGCCTGACGCCTCATGCTCATAGACGGCCATCACGTCTTCGTAGGTCAGCGGCTCGAAGTAGAGACGATCGCTGGTGTCGTAGTCGGTGGAGACGGTCTCAGGATTGCAATTGATCATGATCGTCTCGTAGCCGTCTTCGCGCAGCGCGAAGGCCGCGTGGCAGCAGCAGTAGTCAAACTCGATTCCCTGGCCGATGCGATTGGGCCCGCTGCCCAGGATGATGACCTTCTTGCGATCGGTGGGCGTCGCCTCGTCCTCTTCTTCGTAGGTCGAATAGAGGTACGGCGTATAGCTCTCGAACTCGGCGGCGCAGGTGTCGACGCGCTTGAACACCGGGCGAACGTTGTGCTCCTTGCGCAGTTGACGGATCTTCTCGGCGGCGGCGCGGCCGTTCTTCATGTTCAGCGCTTCGCCCAGCCGCGCGTCGGAGAAGCCCATGCGCTTGATCTCGCGCAGGCGCTCCGCGTCGATGGGTTCAGTACCCAGCTTGGACTGAACATCGGAGATCTCTTTGAGCTGGTGCAGGAAC
The DNA here is from genome assembly GCA_049511915.1 of Candidatus Korobacteraceae bacterium. Classification (GTDB taxonomy): domain Bacteria; phylum Acidobacteriota; class Terriglobia; order Terriglobales; family Acidobacteriaceae; genus Bog-257. The sequence continues at coordinate 39,748 of JBEKXQ010000030.1, read as the reverse complement.
CAGGGATCGATGTTGGTCATCTGCGCGATCTCGCGGACGCTCATCTCCTGCGAAAGTGCATAACGGATGTATTGCAATCGCTCGGGGTGCGGGGTAACTAACCGTTTAGTTAAGATGCGCGGCTCGATCTCGTCGGCGTCGACGCGCTTGCCAGTCTCGAGCGAGCGCACGGCCTTCAGCAGCGCCTGCTTGAAGGTGCGTCCGATGGCCATCACCTCGCCAACCGACTTCATCTGCGGGCCGAGCGATTCGTCCGCGCCGGGAAATTTTTCGAACTGCCACTTGGGAATCTTGACGACGACGTAGTCGAGCGTCGGCTCGAAGCAGGCCGGCGTTTTTCGCGTGATGTCGTTGGTGATCTCGTCGAGCGTATAGCCGACGGCGAGCTTGGCGGCAATCTTCGCGATCGGGAAGCCGGTTGCTTTCGACGCCAGCGCAGAGGAGCGCGAGACGCGCGGATTCATCTCGATGACGACCATGCGTCCGTTATGCGGATCGACCGCGAACTGAATATTCGACCCACCGGTCTCGACACCGATCTCCCGGATGACTGCGATGGCTGCATCGCGCATGGCCTGGTATTCGCGATCGGTGAGCGTTTGCGCGGGCGCGACCGTGATCGAATCGCCGGTGTGAGTGCCCATGGGGTCGAAGTTCTCGATGGAGCAGATGACGATTACGTTGTCGGCCAGATCGCGCATCAACTCTAACTCGTACTCTTTCCAGCCGAGCACGGATTCTTCCAGCAGCACTTCGTGAACGGGCGAGAGATCGAGGCCGCGCGCGAGCAGTTCCAGAAGCTCTTCGCGATTGTAGGCGATGCCGCCGCCGGTACCGCCGAGCGTGAACGAAGGCCGCAGGATGACCGGGAAGCCGATCTTGCTGCTGAAGTCGATGCCGTCTTTCAGATTGTTGACCAGCGACGATTTTGGGACATCGAGGCCGATGGCGGTCATCGCGTCCTTGAAGAGCAGACGGTCTTCGGCCTTCTTGATGGCGCCAAGCTGCGCGCCGATGAGCTGGACGTTGTACTTTTCAAGCACGCCGCCGTCGGCCAGTTCGACAGCCAGGTTGAGCGCGGTTTGCCCGCCGACGGTGGGCAGCAGCGCGAAGACGCCGGGCGTTTTGTTGGCTGCCAGCATCTCGGCTTCGACGCGGATGATCTCTTCCAGGTAGGTGCGGGTGAGCGGCTCGATGTAGGTGCGGTCGGCCATCTCCGGATCGGTCATGATGGTGGCCGGATTGGAGTTGGCCAGGACAACTTCGTAGCCTTCGGACTTGAGCGCCTTGCAGGCCTGCGCGCCGGAGTAGTCGAACTCGGCCGACTGGCCAATAACGATTGGCCCCGAGCCGATAATGAGTACCTTCGCGATGTCGTTGCGGCGTGGCATTTGTCTTATTTCTTCGTAACCAGCAGTTCGTCTGAGTCAGCAATACTGACCGTACTAGTAGAGTTGTCATCACGAGCGGACTTCAGTCCGCGAGGGATCTGCTTTTCGGCGGAAGCCGAAGGATGCAGGAGCTGAATCGGTTTTCCCCACTCCAGCGACAAGTCCTCCCAAGTCGGATTGACGCTCTCAATCAAGGCAACTCTCTTCCCGCGATCCCAACCTTTGATTTCCTTCTCCCGCGCGATTGCATTGCCGATATAGTGAAGGCGCTCACGATAGACAAGACGATTGATCCTGTACCGTTGAGTGAATCCCTCGATTTCGCCGTGCTTATGTTCCAGCACCCGGCGCTCAATGTCGTTTGTTACGCCGGTATAAATGCGCCGGGACTTGCTGGCCATGATGTACGCCCAGAAGTGCCACTCATGACTCATGGGTGACCTTCCTTCCAGGCGAGACGGACAGCAGATCCCTCGTCGGGCTGAAGCCCTCCTCGTGATGACAACTTGATGTTTCAGACGTAATTGGCATAAATCAGCAATCTTCACTCAATCTACGGTCACCCATTCTTCCCACTTCACTTTGTCTGTAGTCTTATCAACTGTGATCTTCGAATTTGGTTCGCAGTCCTTCGAGATGTAGCGTTTCTCGACCAGCCATTCCACAGAAATCGGCACATTGACGTGTTTTGTTTTTAGATCGAAGGACAGGAAGTAACGGCCGGGATCGAGCCCCAGCACTCTAAAGTGCCCGAAATCCTCGGTTTTTCCCTTGCCGTTGAGATCGAGCCCTTCACAGCATCTAGTCTCTGGGCCTGGGGCTTCAAAAATCAAGAAAGGACGATACCCAACCTTTGCCCCGCTTGCCTTGATCTCTGAACAAAAGCTCGAAGGGACCCGATGCCATTCCTGAGCGCTTGCGATCGAGCAGCACATCAAAAATCCGAATGCCAACAAGCCGCTCACCTCTTCCACTCCTCCATCATCTTCACAAAATCCTTGAACAGGTAGTGCGAGTCGTGCGGGCCGGGCGAGGCCTCGGGGTGGTACTGCACGCTGAACAGCGGCAGCGAGCGGTGTCGCAGGCCCTCCAGCGTGTTGTCGTTCAGGTCGATGTGCGTCAACTCGACGTCGCTCTGCTTCAGCGAGTCGGGATCGACGGCGAAGTTGTGATTGTGTGCGGTGATTTCGACTTTACCATTGGTCAGATGCTTCACCGGATGGTTGCCGCCGTGATGGCCAAACTTCAGCTTGTAGGTCTTGCCGCCGAGCGCCAATCCGACCAACTGATGGCCGAGGCAGATGCCGAAGATGGGCACGCGGCCCATCATCTGGCGAATGCTTTCCTGCGCGTAGGTCACCGGCTCGGGATCGCCCGGGCCGTTGGAGAGAAAAACTCCGTCGGGCTTGAGCGCGAGCACGTCTTCGGCGGTGGTCGTCGCTGGCACAACCGTCACGCTGCAACACTCTCCCACCAGGCGGCGCAGGATGTTGTGCTTGATGCCGTAGTCGTAAGCGACGACGTGGTGCTTCGACGGAGCATCCTTGACACCGACGACTTCGGTTGGCTCGTGCGAGCGCACGCCTTCGTCCCACTGATAGACGCTGCGCGTGGTGACTTCTTTGGCGAGATCGGTGCCATCCATCTTCGGAATCGAACGAGCTTTCGCTATCAGCTTGTCCGTGTCAGTCTCCAGCATGGAGATGACGCCGCGCATGACGCCGTGGTCGCGCAGATGGCGCACCAGCGCACGAGTGTCGATTTCGGCGAGCACCGGAACCTTATAGCGCTCCAGATATTCTTCCGCGACCTCCTGCGAGCGCCAGTTGGAGCTGACGCGGGAAAACTCGCGCACGATCAGACCCTCGATGTAAGGGCGCGTGGATTCGTTATCGTCGGAGTTGGTGCCGTAATTGCCGATTTCAGGATTGGTGAGGACTACGATCTGGCCGGCGTAGGAGGGGTCGGTGAAAATTTCCTGGTACCCGGTGATGGAGGTGTTAAAAACAACTTCCCCGTAACATTCACCTTTTGCTCCGTAGCCTTTGCCGCGGAAGATCCTTCCATCTTCCAGCGCAAGGATTGCCTGCATTGCATCTCCGGGGAGTGGATTTTAATGATTTTATCAGGGAATGCGGGAGCGCATAAGAGGTGAGAGGCAAGAAATCGAAAGTGCACAATCTATCGTGCAGATCGGGCTGAGCGTCAAATGCTGGACTCGTCGTCGACGGCGCTGTTTCCCCTTTTGGAATCGGCGGGGAGAAAAGGTGCTTTGGGCAGCCTGCGAGTCGCGCTGCGGATGTATGCTGCTCTCGAAGACCAATCATTGATGATCTCCAAGAGGCACGCCATGATGAAATCTGCGGTTGTGGCTTTGATATCGCTTATTGTTGCGTTGCCGGCGTTCGGCAAAACCTACAAGAGCACTTATCCCGACCCATGTAGCCAGGTGTGGAGCGCGGTCACGGACACTCTCAGCAATGCGGACAACTACACGGTTACGGGGAAGGACGACGCCAAGATGACGGCTGACTACGATCCGAAGCACGCCGCCCACGTCAACGTCTCCGGGGCGCTGCTGCAGCGGAAGAATCACGTCACGCTGATATCGAAGGGCACGGGCTGCGAGATGCAGGTGGTGTCGAACTATAGCGGATGGGAGCATAACGACCAGGGCGACTTCAAGACGCGGGTGGACCAGTCGTTGACCAAGGTGAAGGCCGCGAGTCCATCTCAGCCGGCTAAGCCGGATGAGGTAACCAAGTAAGCTCCGTCCGCGGCCGAACGGGTGGAGGACGCCTTCAGGTGTCCAGTATGCAGCCGCGCGGCATGCGAAAGGCGCTTTAGCGCCTGAAGTGGAGGGTTCTGTCTTACCTCAGCGGCTAGAGCCGACATCTGAGCGACCGGCTAATGCACCGCTGAAGCGGTGATCCACCCAAAATGCAGGTTCAAAATGGTCTAAGGGTACGCACTGCAAAAAACCAGCCCGCGACCAGTTAGGTCGCGGGCGGGAAACGCAATTGTCTTTCTTGCCTAGGCCGCTTTGGCTTCGACGTTGACGGTGTTGGCGATTTCCGACAGTTTGCTGTCGGCTTCGGCCTCTTCGTCCAGCGTTTGCTGTAGCAGGCTGGCCATCTGGTCCTGACCGAGCAGTTTGGCGTAGGTGCGGACGGTGCCGTAGCCGGCCATTTCGTAGTGTTCGACGCGCTGCGCCGCGCTGATGATGCCGGCATCCACCGTGCTGGGGTCGCCGCCGGCCGAGACGATTTCGTCGCCTTCCTTAATTACGCCCTTCATGCCCTTGCAGGTTTCGCCCGTCGGCTTCTCGCCCAACATCTGAAAGATGCGGTCCAGGCGGGTGATCTGCTGTTTGGTGACGCTGAGGTGCTCTTGCAGCGCATGCTTCAGCTCCGGATGGTTGGCGGCGTCGATGAGCTTGGGTAGCGCGTCGGTGATCTGGGTTTCTGCGTCGTAAAGGTCACGCAATTCCTTCACAAACAGTTGCTGTAGGTTTTCCAGCTTCATTGTGAACAATGCCATTACTGCCTCCAAAATTTAGAGTCTGGCTGTGTGATGAGTCGGGGCGGGGAGATGTTGGTTCGGGGATGGGAAAAGCGTAGGAGAACGGCGGAAAAAGTTTATTTCGTAAAAATGTGGAGCAATCCTGCCAGCCACGCGACAAGGCAAGCAGCGATTACCGCGATCAATATCCATGGCGAGGCTTCGGTCGAGTCGACGGCAGGGTCGGACTTGCGCTTCCAGGGTTTCAGGATCCATGCGATAAGGGCAAGGGAAAACGGGCCGCCTAGCAAGAGCAAGGCATCTTCCAACATGTTGCCGGGGCTGCCGTGGCGAGCGATTGCCTCGATGATCTCGATGGCGAGGAATCCCACGATGAAGACTTCCAGCCATTCCAGCCGGCTCCGGATTTTCGCGATCACGGCATCGCGCTCTCCCATGAGCTTTGCCTGCTCAGCAACTTGCTGACGGCGGAGGCTTTCAGTAGCGGTGTGGTTCAGATCGCGCAAGGTCGCAAGAAGCCGGTCAACGCCAATGACATCCCAGAAGCGCCGGAGAAGATCCCGGTCCGGCAAAGCTAAGGTATGTTGGAGTTCGGCGGCGCGAACGGCAAGGTCTACGCCTCGGGCAACGGTCGCCTCCAGGTCACGGGTGCCATCGCTCCCGGGCGACTTCAAAGCGACGTCCGGCGAAGGCGCGGTGGTGACACTGAAGAACGCCTCTGCGGTGAACTGGTCGATATCGCGGGCCAGAGACACAATGCCGGCGAAATCATCGTGGAGCGTTAACGTTTGACCTTCGGCGGGCGAAGCTGCGCCGGGTCCGGAGAAATACTTCTGCGCTACCGCAATGCCTCGATTCCCCCAAACTCCGACGCCATCCGATGTGGCAATGAGATGACGCTCGGTGAAGTCGGAGGGCTTTGAGCCGGGCTGATCGGGATAAAGAACCTGCCACAGCGCCTCGCCGATTTGCTCAGCCAGACTACCGCGGACGGAATCATCTCCTGAAAGGATTGGAACGTCCGCACGCAGACGTATTGAGGCAAAACGGAAATAGCTCTGCTGCGGAGGCGGAATTTGCAGGGGAGCGTTGAGATCGAACTTTCGCAACGGATCGTTCTGATAATTTTTCGAGGCGGAGAAATCGATAACCGTCACCTGCGGTCCGGCGACCAGGGATTCCGCGGAATAGATGGGGTTCTCAAGCTCGGTACGAACCGCTTCGACGATGGCGTCGTCGCGCAAATCGCCGCGTGTGCCAGGTGGCCCGATCATGGTTCCGCGGTTGGGCGTGCGGACGACAGTACCGGAGCTGTTGGGTCCGCCGAACCAGGGGTCGGCAAGGAGCGCGCCCATCGCCGCGCGCTGCTCCACGCCTGGCGCGACATGGAAAGCCACCGGCGCGTCAGATCGCTGCTCTTGCGCCCGCAGCGCCTCGACTTCTTTGGTCTGCAGGCGCGACCACACGGTGTAGAGATGGCGCCCGTTCGCCCGCTCGGGATCAATGGAAAAAATGTAGTCAGATTTATTGATGGCACCCGCGGGACGACCGTTGGAAGCTGCGATTGCAGTGAACTCAAAACCCACGCCGAGCGGGGAGTTCTCCAGATCGAGACGGGCCCACTCCTGGAACAACAAACACTCGGGATCGCGAAGATAGATGCCGCTGGTCGGAATGCGAAAGGTATCGGCCAGCAGAAGATGCTCCGCATCTACCTCCGCCGATCTGTCCTGCTCTTGCAGCAGAGCCACTTGCTTGGGGCTCTTGAAGAATTTCGGAGACGGCGCCTCCGACTGTGGCAAATACACGACCGACTTGCGGGCGCGGCAGAGGTCTCGCTCGTAAGCCTCAGCCTCGAGGTCCAACATGGCGAGTTCCGGAGCGAAGGCGGCGCTGCCCTCCAGCACGGAGTCGAAAATGGGATTGAGATTGTTTGGCAGCAGAGATGCCCTGACCTCGTCAAAGAACTCGGTGGCGCCGCTGGCCTCGCTCATGTAATCGCGACCGCGTTTCAGCGCGGCGCAGAGAACTGAATTCAGCGCCCGCCGCCGTGGACAGGAGACGCGATGACGTGAGTCCAGCGCTGAAGCAAAGCTGGCGAGCAGCAGTGGCCAGCGATGTTCGGGCGCTACCCGGCTGAGATCGGGATTGAACCAGTCGAGCTTTTTCTCGCTTCGATCCGGCAGGTCGAGCCAGCCGTCAGGATGCAAGCCATAGGCCTGCCAATTAACGGCCGCGTCCGGGGACTCGATGATCCAGCGCGCCAGATACATCGAGCAGAATGCATCGAAGTCGGGAGGCCGATGTGTGACCAGCCATACCAGATCGCCTTCCGGCTGAGCAAATCTGTTGCGTATGAGTTGCGCCTTGTGCAGCACAGCCGCTGAGGCCGAAGTAAACTGGCCCTCGCAGGAGAAGTGATGATCGATGACCGCCAGCGGTTCGTTGCTTCCCCAGCAAGTGCCACCGACGTCGGTGGCGAGTTCGTTGGCAAACAGCGTCCCTGGAGATTTGGCCGCAGCGGTGGCATCTCTGAGTCGAGGATCACCGATGAATACCGTTCCGAAATCGACGTACCGATATCTGAAGGTGAGGGCCATTGGTTGACTCAGAGGAGAAATCGGTGGCGGGAAACAGATTTTAGCACGCAAAGCTAAGGTAGCAGATGAAATTCGTGTGAAGGACCGGGAACGCATGTGGGAAAACGTTCGAAAAGCAGATTCCTCGTCGGGCTGAAGCCCTCCTCGTGATGACAAGAGTAGGGATTCTAGCTGAGCAGGGACTCGGTAATGTCGAGCCACTCCTGTTCGAATGAGGTCTTAGCCGGAGTCTTATCCGCGCGCTTGTACCAATAGCCCGCATTGGATGAGTCGCCTTCTTTGCGGTGCAGGTAAGCGTGAACCCATGCGCCTGCGGGACCTTCGTCTTGCTGCGCGGACTCGTGAGCGCGGTTCCAGTCGCCCTTGGCATCCCACCATAGGCCGACAAGGGCGGAGTTGAGCTCCCGGGGCGGCTCGTCCCGACCCAGGGAGTCGCGGAATTCTTGCAAGGTCATGAGGGATAGATTAGCAGGACAAGGTTACGCCAGTTTGAAGGAATTGCGGCCGTGCCGCCGGCTGAAGGCCGGCTCCGGTGCAAAAGGAAGAAGCGTTACGGACGGCCTGAAGGCCGTCCCCTTCGAAAACGTCGTCCGGCGGTGGGAACCGCAGGTCCCTCCACTCCGCTTCGCTCGGGATGACAAGCATTCTAGGCAAATCGATGATTCGCCGTGCTAGCTGGCGGGGATTGCCGCCGTGTCGCCGACGAAATCGACCGCAGGTTTGTTCGGGATGATGCCTGCGGCGTAGCCCATCTCCAGGAGTTTGGTTATAGCTTCGCGGCCATCCTTGCCGTAATCCAGGGTGCGCTCGTTCACGTACATGCCGACGAACTTGTCCACCATCTGGAGCTCCAGATCGCGAGCAAACTGCATGGCGTACTGAAGGGCTTCGTCTCGATTGTCGAGAGCATAGCGAATGCTGTCGCGCAGGGCAGTGCAGCAGGCAGCCATCAGTTCCGGGCCCAGGTCGCGGCGGATGACATTGCCGCCCAGGGGCAGCGGCAAGCCAGTCTGATCTCGCCACCACTTGCCCATATCCACAATTCTGTGCAGCCCTGACTTGTTAAAGGTCAGTTGTCCTTCGTGAATGATGAGCCCCGCTTCGTACTTGCCCTCCAGCAGTTTGGGAATGATCTGGTCGAAGGGAACAACTTCTGTAACGATATCGGGCGCAAAGAGCTTGAGCACGAGATACGCCGTGGTCATGGTTCCCGGCACCGCGATCTTTTGCTGCTTGAGCTCGTCGAGCGGAATCCCGCGCGTGGCAACGATCATGGGACCATAGCCTTCGCCAACACTGCCGCCGGTCGGCATGATCGCGTACTTGTCCTGGATGTACGGATAGGCGTGAAACGATATGGCGGTGATGTCGTAGAAAGCGTCCAGGGCCTTGCGGTTGAGGGTCTCGATGTCGCACAAGGTGTGGGTGAACTTCACGTCGGGAACGCGAATCTTGCTGGTCGCCATGCCATAGAACATGAAAGCGTCGTCAGAGTCGGGACTATGCGCGACTTTGATTTCGCGAGGGCCTTTTCCAGAACTATGGGTCATAAGAGTGCAATCGCTCAGCTGGTGCCTGAGTCCAAGAGTACAGGTTGCGGAAAATCACGGCAAATAACAGCGTTACAGGCTTCGCCGCAAGCGAAGGGCTGCCGCCGCGGCGAGCATCACCTTCGACACTTCAGCGAAGAGGAACGGATACAGTCCAAAGAATGCAGCCTGCCGCCAGCTATGAGTAATGATCGCGAGCCAGCCGATGCCGGCGACAAACAGAACGACTTCGGCGACAACCGCGCCCGTCAGGTTGCGAAGGAAGCTGGGCTGCCCACGCTCGGCGATCCAGCCGGCCAAAAACGCGATCACAGGATAAGCCCACAAATATCCTCCGGTCGGACCTAGCATCTGGGCGAAACTGCCTGGACCTGCCGACGCGAAGACTGGCAGTCCCATCGCTCCCCACGACAGGTAGAGCGCAGCGGCGGCGAATCCGCGACGGCTGCCGAGGGAAAGTCCAACCAGCAGCACGCCGAAGTTGGCCAGGGTGAGCGGTACCGGCGTGAAGGGCAGAGGCACGGCGAGACGCGCGCATACGGCAATGACTGCGCTGGCGCAAATTACGATTGCGATTTGCTTGACGAGGCGAAGCGGCTGTTCGGCGACCTGCGAATCGATATGAAGTGCTTTTGACATTTTCAGCCTCCCGATATCAGGACGACAACTGCTAAGGGCGCTTGTCTTCGACGGCGGCGTCACCGTTGGGACGAGCGTTCCCGGAACCAACGTTCTCCAGATGTACCTGGGCCGCAATCGGCTCCTCGAGCGCCCCACCTTCGGGTGCAGGATTGGGCGCAGGCTGCTCGCGAAGGTGCCGCTTGACGCGGAAATGTATCGCCAGGCCTACGGCGACAACGGCCGCGGTGCACAGCACCAGGACCGTGAAGAAAACTTTGATTACCACAGAGACCTAGGATATCAGAAGGGCGCGCCTAATCGGTTGCCAGTTGTCAATGGCAGTTGTCAGCGCAGCAACTAAGGAACCAGAATACGGTTACGGGGTGATCTGCCAGACGACGCCTTCGCCATCGGCGCCGCCAAAGTAGGCCGTGCCATAGAGGTTGCCGCTGGTGTCGAGGACCACGTTACTGATAGGAAAGCCGCCATCGTTGCCGCCCGTGAAGTCGTACAGGTCGGTGAGATTCCAGCCACTGCCCGAGGGCGTCATCTTGAAAACAAATCCGTTGCCGGAAGCGCCACCACTCGGGTTGGTGCCATAAATGTTGCCGGCCGCGTCAAAGGTGAGGCTGCCAAATGGGCCATTAATCCCGTTAAAGCTTTCCAGCTGGCTGAAAGTCCAGTTTCCGCCAGAGGGCTGCAGCTCGTAGACCGTACCGCCGACGAAGCCGGTGCCAAACAGATTGCCGTGCGAATCGAAGGTCAGGCCTGCCACCGGAGAACCGCTGCCGCCGTTGAAATCGGTCAGGGTCTTTTGCGCCCAGCCGGAGCCGGCAGGGCTCAACTCGTAGGCCGTGCCCAGGCCGAGGTCGCCACCTTCGTAGGCGCTGCCGTAAAGATTGCCGGAGCCGTCGAAGATGACGCCGCTGAATGGATTGCCACCATCATTGACGCCGGTGAAGGAGTACAGAACGCTTTCCGTCCAACTGCTGCCTGAGCGGGTCAGCTTAAAGACCACGCCGCAAGTGCTTCCGTCGCAAGTGTCCAGGCCGCCGCCGTTGGTTGTGCCGTAAACGCTACCGGCGCTATCGAAGGTCAGGTCGCCATATTGCGGGCTGCTTCCGTCGCTGCCTCCCTGGAAGCGATAGAGCACGGTCTCACTCCATGGGCAGCTTACCGACTTGCAGGCGGTGACCGGGGGCTGGAGCCGGAAGACCGTGCCGTTTCCCTGAAAGCCGCCCGCACTGGTGGTGCCGTACAGGGTGCCGTCAGGACCAAAGAGGGCGCGGGCTATAGGAGCGCTCCCGTCGTCTCCACCCTGGAAAGTATAGAGCGTGTTCACGACCCAGCCCGATCCCGCGTGCGACAACTTGAAGACTGTGCCGTTGCCCGAAGCGCCGGACATGGTGGTGCCGTAGAAACTTCCGCCACCGATCGTCAAGCCCGCGCTCGGAGTGCCACCATCTCCGTTGCCCGAAAAGGTATGGAGCACGTGGAAGGTCTGCGCATGGGCAAGCGTGAGCGGGATGATTGCCCAAACCAGCAGGGCCATGCTGAAGCGAGATGCCGAGTTCCTGGTAATCACTGGGTGACCTCTCTTTACCGGCGAGGCGTAGCTACACTCCGACGGGAAATGGTTTGGGGCTACGTTCTTCGGCGCGCTCGCGGACCAGGCTGTCGAAGCGTCCCTGCAACAGCGACATCAATCCGGTGTACCAATATCCGAAGACGAAGAGCACCAGAAATGGCACGGTGATGTAGTTCTCATTGGCGATGGCGTACCAGACCGTCATGGCGAAATAAGTGCCGACCAGCAACTCCAGATACGGAACCAAGCCGAGACGCTTGCGATACTTCTTGGCGGCGACGGCTTGGTCGGCTTTGTTGACGACCCGATACTTCGGCGTACGCGCAAACGCGGTCTGATGTCCGATGAGCGCTTCGATCACGGCTTTGCTGTTGGTCAGCGTCAAGCCGATGCCGAAAGCCATCAGCGCAGGCAGGAACAGAAAGGTGCGATACCAGGACTTGGGGTACAGTTCCTTCTGCGAGACGAGATAGAAGCTGGAGATAGAGAACGTCGACGCCAGGAAGAGCGGGATGTCGATGTAGAGCATCTGGAACCATCCCTGATAGAAGCGGATGACCATCGCGGGAAGCAAGAGCGTCGAGAGCACAATCATCAGCGGATAGCTGATGTTGGCCGTCAAGTGATACCAGGCTTCAACCTTCTCGCGCCGTGCGACTTTGGCCCCCAGCACTTTCGGCAGATCTTTCTTGGCGCACTGAATCAGGCCTTTTGCCCAGCGCGCCTGCTGCGTCTTGAACGCGGTCATCTCGATGGGCAACTCGGCCGGACATTCGACGTCCTGCAAGTAACGGAACTTCCAGCCCGCTAATTGCGAGCGGTAGCTGAGATCGGTGTCCTCGGTGAGCGTGTCGTGTTCCCAGCCGCCAGCGTCGTCGATGGCCTTGCGGCGCCACATTCCCGCAGTGCCGTTGAAGTTGAAGAAGACGCCGGCGCGCGAACGGCCGCCGTGCTCCAGCACGAAGTGGCCGTCGAGCAGAATCGCTTCTACTTCGGTGAGGAACGAGTAGCTGCGGTTCAGATGTGTCCAGCGAGTCTGCACCATGCCGATGGTGGGATTGGCGAAGTGGTGAATCACCTTCATCAGCCATTCGGGCTGAGGCATGAAGTCGGCATCGAAGATGGCGACGAACTCGCCGGTCGCGGTCTTGAGACCAGCGTCAAGCGCGCCCGCCTTGTAGCCTTCACGATTGGTGCGATGGTGATGGCTGATGTCATGTCCCATCGCGGCGTAGCGCTCGACCACGCTGCGAGCGACTTCCACGGTCTCGTCGGTTGAGTCGTCGAGCACCTGGATCTGCAGCCGGTCGCGCGGATATTCGATCTTGCAGACGCACTCCACCAGCCGATCGATAACGTACTGCTCGTTGAAGATCGGCAGCTGTATGGTGACGCGCGGCAACTCCGCGAAATGTGACTCGGGCTCGGTGATCTTGTTCTTGCGATGCTTGTAGTAAAGGTAGACAAGCTGGTAGCGATGCATGCCGTAAATCGCCAGCAGGATCAGGACAATGAAGTAGGGAATCAGCAACAGCATGTCGAAGGCGTTGGCTTGATACAGGCCCTTGAAAGTAGGATCGAGAAAATGGGCCTTCATGTAATGGCGAAACCCGTGAGGTTCCGCCAGCGCGCAAGCGAGCAGGCTGATGACAGCGTTCAGAAGCGCACTCCTGGAGCAAACGTCGAAGAACGGCCGGAGCATAGCGCCAGCCAAGGGTTACAAAAGCTCTACCAATCAAAATTGTACCTGAGGCCAGGGAGGAAACGATGTTCTCCCCGCAAAGAAGGGTGGAGCACCGCTTCAGCGGTGCATCTGAGGCTGGGAAAATGAATCTGGCTTTAGCTCAGTGGTAACGGACAACATTACCTCAGGCGCTAAAGCGCAAAGCCATTTTGTGCGCCGTCTAATGCAGGACTGAAAGGCGTGCTTCACCCAGTGGCGACGAGATCAGCCGACCTTGCCTCGAGTTCCATTACAATAATAGGAAGAGCAACCGGCGCGCGAGAGTGATGCATATCCCAACCAAGTTATGCGCAGTCTTATGTTTTGTGCTCAGCGGGATGATTCCGCTGACGGCGCAGACATCGTCTTCTGCCGCGCCGAGCGCCACTTCCCAGTCGCTCTATCCTGAGAAGGCTTACCTGTCAGCGTCGCGTTACGTCAGCCAATATTTCGATTTCAGCTTTGATTTTCCTTCCGACCTGCGCCTGCAGCCGGTCCCACAGGCGGCGGCGCGCGATGGAAGCATTCAGCTATTGGAAGTTGGCGGCCCGCCTCCCGCGGATGCCGAGATATCGATCTCGGCAGTTCCAACCGCCGACGGTAAGAACCAGGATGCGAAGACGCTGTTGCGTTACGCCCTCGATCAGGAGCTATATCGCGGCGTGGAAGAGCTGCGCGGTTTGTCCAAGTACACCATAGCGGGTCATCAGTTTTATTTTTTCGAGACCCGGCGTGGCATCGAACATCACTTTCTGCTGGCCACCACCTCGGGCGATTACATTCTGCGGGTGTTTCTGGGGGCGCACGACGACCAGACGGTAAGGCAATTGGTGACGTCCTTCGAACACGTGGTATTCTTCGCGCCCGCGGATTTGCGTCAGTACGTGGAAGCCAGCGCGCGGCCCTACGATGGGCCTTCTGTGTCCTCCCATCAGCTGGAGACATTGGAGGCTGATCCGCCCGCCAGCCACATCGATGCCGGCAGGATTAACGGCGACTTCTACGAGAATCCGGCGATCGGCTTCAGCTACCGCATTCCGCAGGGTTGGACGCTGGAAGCCGAAGGCGCGGTGCAGCCCGCCGTAGAGCGCGATCGCGCCAGGGAGAATTTCGGCAGGCCTCGCGTGGGACGCAACGAGCACCGCCTGATGGAGGCGTGCAGCCGAACCCTTTTCTCCGCATGGGCCAAGCGGCCGGCAGCGAACGGCGAAGTATCCTATGACGACTTTGGCGAGGTGACGGTCTCCGCAATCTCGGTCGCCTGTTTTCCCCGAATGAAGTTTCCGGACAATGCCAAAGACCAGCAGGCAGCGAAGAATTTTCTGCTGCAATTCGGTCTGACCCATCCCATCATCGACGATATGCGCGACGGGAGCATTTTCACCGACGACGGCAACATCTTCTTATCGCTGCAGGGCATTGTCGGATTTCAACTGCCGAACGACGATCTGGCGCGGCGCTTATCCATTGCGATGGAGATCACGCAACGCCGCGGATACGTGCTGACCATGTTTTTCGCTGCGCCGCACAAGCAGGAGCTGGAAGCGCTAACCAAGGAACGCATAGTTTTCGATTCTGCACCACCGGTCAAAGTAGCTGACGCCTCGAAACCCGAAGGCGACGCCGCGGGAGAGACTGCGCCAGCTTCCGGCTCGGCCGCTCCGCAAACCTCTTCTGCTGCCGGCACCAGCGACCCAGTTGCGGTGGGTGCTACGACTTCTTCCGCCGCAAGCTCCGATCAACAGCCGGCGGCAAACGCAACGCGTCCCACGCTGTTGCGTCCGGGAGAAACCATGCAGAGCCAGCAGGGGAACGGGGCACCCATTTCCAAGCAGAGACTATCGCAGTAGCGTAGCCCAACTAGAGGCCGTCGCGAGTCCTTTGACTTTGTCATCACGAGAAGACCTTTAGGCCGACTAGGGATCTGCCTTTGGCTGCCGAAATACTCGTGCCGAAGAATCGGTTTGTGTCAGGGCACGACTTTTAGTCGTGCCGGACGCAGTGACGGTTAAAGTAAGGGCTTTAGCCACTGAGGAATTTAGCCGCATAGACAACAAGTTCCCTCAGCGGCTAAAGCCGGGCTTTCGACGGCGATACGGCACGACTGAAGTCGTGCCCTGACACAAAGCGATCTGAGTTTTTCAGCAAATTGTGAAATTGTGCCCCGACACAACCCATGCTACTAAGGAGAAGGCTCCTAGCAATGCATTGCAGGCACAGCGCTCATATTCTCTTGTAACTTTCTGCGCGGTTTTGTGATCTCATCCTTGACAGCTGACGAGGGAGAGGATGGCAGACGAACAACCAACTCCTGCAGAAGACCGCTCCGAGCCGGACCCCAAGCCAAGGGCGGCCGACGCGCCGGTCGAAGGCCCGCTGCCATCCCAGGAAGCCGATAGCGAAGTTCCACATCAGGGAGAACCGAAGCAGGAAGGGCCGAAGCAGGAAGAGCCGAAGCAGGAAGAGCCGAAGCAGGAAGAGCCGAAGCAGGAGCGACCCGCTGCCAACGCTGCAGCTCGCTCTGGTCCCGCCGGCGAAGAAGTTCGGTACGTGACTCCACGCGAGCGTGGACGTATCAATCGCCGCGAACTGCTGAAGCTGGTGCCACTCATCGCCATCGGCGCATTTGCCATTCCCAAGTTGCAGGAGCCGCTGCTAATGGAAGGTCTCGCTCTCAGCGACTGGGCTTCCGCCAAGCTGTTCGGCCAGCATCGCCTGGAACCCACCTACAGCAATAGCGAAGTCGCGCCCTTTGATCGCTTTCCCTACAACTACTACGACGTTGCCGATCCAGAAGTCGATCTTGACCGTTGGACGTTAACGGTCGAAGGCCTGGTCAAGCGCCCTGGCGAGTACAAGCTGGCGCAGATCCAGGCGTTGCCGAAGGTCGTGCAGAACACGCGGCACGTCTGCGTCGAAGGGTGGGACGTCGTGGGCAACTTTGGCGGCACGCGCGCCTCCGACTTTCTGCGCTGGATCGGCGCCGACTTGACCGCCCGCTATCTGGAAGTCGAGTGCGCCGACGCGTACTACGAATCCATCGACATGGCCACGGTGCTGCATCCCCAGACTCTCTTCTGCTACGAGATGTACGGCCAGCCGCTGGACCGAGGTCACGGCGCGCCGCTGCGCCTGCAGATGCCGACCAAGCTCGGCTACAAGCAGGCCAAGTATCTCAATACCGTTCGCGTGACCAACGTGCTCAAGCGCGGCAAGCGCGGCTACTGGGAAGATCAGGGTTACGACTGGTTCGGAGGACTGTGATCCATGGCGACGACCGCGGCCATAATCGAGAGCAAAAAGCCGGACACGATCACCGTTGCCTATGAGCATCCGTGGATCGTGCGCGTGGCCCACTGGCTGAATGCAGTCGCCGTGTTCGTGCTGATCACCAGCGGGTTGCGCATCTTCCGCGCCTTTCCCAGCTTCGGCCCGAAGATTCCGCAGCAGAACTTCTGGGTCCCGCCGCCCGGAATCACGCTGGGAGGCTGGCTCGCCGGCGCATTGCAATGGCACTTCACCTTCATGTGGATCTTCGTCGGCAGCGGTCTGATGTATGTCGTCTATCAGGTCGTGACCGGACATTGGCGGCAAGTGCTGTTCATGCCCCGCGACATCAAAGGCGTGTGGCCCATGGCGCGGCATTACTTCCTGTTCGGCAAGAAGCCGCCTGTCGAGGCCGCGTACAATCCGCTGCAGAAGCTCGCCTACACTTCCACGATTTTCTTCGGCGCTGTGTCGTTCCTGAGCGGCCTGGTGATGTACAAGCCAGTGCAGTTCTGGTGGCTGACGTGGATGCTGGGCGGCTATCATCTCGCGCGCATCTGGCATTTTGCCGCGATGTGCGGCTTCGTGGCCTTCATTCCCGGCCATCTCATCATGGTGCTGCTGCACGGCTGGAACAACTTCTACTCCATGATCACGGGCTGGAAGCGCGATCCTGAATATATCGATTGAGCACTGTTCATCCCGCAGGATCAATTCAGTCGTGACAAAAAAAGCCCCGCTGTTCGCGGGGCTTCGGGAAATGAAGCAAACAGACTTTCAATCAGCCTAGCTTAGAAACCACCGCCAAGAGGCTTTCTCGGGGTTCCGAGACCGGTGCACTCGTCCCAGCCTGGCTTGGCCGGCGCGCCGTTGTTGCCTGCCGTCACGTCGTAGAAAATCGTGCGATAGAGGCCTGGATTCTTGTAATAGGTGTAGGTCCTGGTGAGTTCCGTCGCAGTGTGCAACAGGAAGCTGCCAGCCGCGTTGGTGATGCCGGCAAGCGTAGGAGAGGAGACACTGGTGCCACCGACTGCACACCAACCGCCGCATCCCGTGGTGGAATAGATCGCGACCGGGCTCAGCGTGCTGGCGTCAGCCGCCCAATCCGGCGTGCCGCGGTGCGGTCCGACAAGGTTGCTGATGATGAACTGGTACTGCTGCGCAGGCTCCATGGTGCTGATGCCGCCGCCGCTGTCGTTCCAGCAATCCTCTTCACCCGTGAAGAGGCCATTGTTGCGCCGGATGCGGGTGCCACCGGCAGAGACCACATTCGGAGAAACGCTGGGGTAATCCGGACCTAGGCCCGAGTCGCCAGCCGAGGCGAAGTAGACAACCGTCGCCGTTTCCATGTACTGGTCGTAGCCCAGTTCGCCGTCGAATTCTCCGCCGTAGCCAAAGCTGTTGGAGACTTCGCCGCCGCCAGCCGCTGCTACAGCTTGACCAGCCAAGTACTCAGCTGCGCTGGTGCCGCCGGCAAACGGATCGCTGCAGAACTGCGCCACAATGATCTGTGCGTGCGGCGCCATCGAGTGGGCGTACTGCGTATCCAGTGCCGTCTCAACGTCCCAGCCGCTTCCGTCACTGCTCGGGCAAGCCCCGCAGTCACAGATGAATTGCAGGGTCTGCGCGGGCAAACCGTACTGGCTGTTGAATGCGTTGAAGTCGGATTGCAGCGTGCTGTTGTGACCGTAGTCGACTACCGCGATGGCCTTGGAACCAAGGGTGGAAACCGGGATCCCGCTCAGGGGACATCCACTGGTGAATGTCGTTATGCCGTACACGCAGGCGATGGAGCCAGGGTTCTCGGCCCCTGCCGGCGGACTACCCGCGCCTGTGTCGGGAAGGATAATGGTCAGCGGTGTGCGTACCATACCCGGAGCTAAGCCACGGGTGCTGGGTGGAATGACCACCTTGCCTTTGACGCCCAAGTCGTCGGACTGGGCAAAGCCACAAATTGCCATCGCTAGGATTACCGTTACGGCAAGCACTAGCAGAAAACCTCTCTTCATTTGCATCTCCTTATTATCATCTCTGGGATTTACGTTTTATTTCCGTTAGCCCCACAGCTATCTGGGCATCGCGGGACTTCGGGGTCTTTTTTTCATTGGCCTAGAAGGTTGCGAACTCAAAGCTTTTACTCGCCTGTGGGCCGGGACGGTGAGGCCGGCGATCAGCAGCGCTGTGGAAAGCCGATCCGCTGACCAACGGTTCAAGGTATCAGTCGTGACGAGCATCAAATGAGTTCAGAGTCGAACGGAACTACGCACCCCAAGCGACATTGAGTGGGTTGAAACCCCAATTGGGAAACCGGAGGCAGGAGATTCAACTCAGGTTTGGCTGCTTATGGTACGGCTCAACATACTTAACATTGCTGCCTAAGTCAACAGCAAACCCGCGAGCTTTGTAAAAATTTTGTTCCCATTCCGCTTGTCAACAACCTACAAACAAGCCCACGCCACGTAAGTGGAGCCTTTCCCATTTGGATTTCGAAAGGATGACTGCTATTGACGACTACTATCGCCTAAGTATTACTGCATAGTAAATGCACTGTGGTCTTGGAATGGCGATTATCTTGTAGCCACGCTCTTCGCTTTTCGCTCTTAGCTCTTAGGTCTTGGGGAAGGTCTGATTAAGTCGGTTCCTCGAAGGGGACGGCCTTCAGGCCGTCCGTAATTGCCGCAATGTCGATGCGGCTTTAGCCACTGAGGGACTTCCCCTTGGTTTCCTTAGCTCTTTGGCGAAAGGCGAAAAGCGTTCCTTTGCGAATAGTGTCTCTACGCCCATCACGCGGCGCGGCAAGAGTCACCTCTAGGCTTTCGCACTTGACCCGCCACGGCTTTTCTGTAAGAGTAAGCCACGCATCTCACGCGGGGACATGCCATGCCGTCCGGCCTTCCTATCGTGGAGTTCGATCGCTCCAAACTGATGATACGCATTGAGGTCACGCTAAACGCCGATCCCACGGCCATCAGTCCGGTGGTCGAAGGTATTATGGAGATGGCGCGCGGGCTGGAGTGTTCGTCCGGCAAAGAGTTCGAGATTGAGACTGCCCTGCGCGAAGCCTTGGCTAACGCCATTATTCACGGCTGCAAGAACGATCCCACCAAGAAAGTTCAGTGCTGTGTAGGCTGCGACGACGAGCGCGGCATGCTGATTGTCGTGCGCGACCCCGGCTCCGGCTTCGACCCATTCACCCTTCCCGATCCCTGCAACGGCGAAAACGTTTACTCCAACCACGGGCGCGGCATCTACCTCATCAATCAGCTCATGGACGAGGTGAAGTTCGAGCGTAACGGCACCGAAATCCACATGCGGAAGTACTGAATTAAGCGTCGCCAGAATCCCGTCGATTGACCTTCTTTGATGTCCATCCCCTAGCTGCGAGCGAGATTGACGCACGCGTTTGCCCGAAATCTCCTTACTGACAACTGGCAACTGCCTTATGGCGTGATCTCCCATACGGTGCCGCAGCCCACGGAGCCGCACTGATGCGTTCCGCCTCCGTAGGTAGTGCCGTAAATATTGCCACTGTCATCGAGAACCACGCCGCCGACCGGATATGCCCCATCGCTGCCGTCGGTGAACGCGTAAAGCTGAGTAAATGTCCATCCGCCGGAGGAGGGGGTCAGTTTATAGACGAAGCCGCATCCATATCCATAATTGCATTGCGTCAGGCCGCCAAGTTCGGAGGTGCCATACAAATTACCGGCTGCGTCTCTGACTAAGGCGCTGCGAAAGGACTGCAGTTGCAACGATTCGTCCGAGTAAAGCAACGTGGTGCTCCAGCCTCCATTCGAAGGACTCATCTCGAAAACGCTGTTCGGGTCACTGGCGGTGCCGTAGAGGTTGCCCTGGGCGTCAAAGATCAATCCACCGATCGGTACGGTGAACGAGCCGGAGAAGTTGTACAGGATGTTCTCGTTCCATCCCGAACCCGAGGGCGTGAGTTGGAAGATCGTGCCGCACCCCTTCCCACTGCAGCCTCCGCCAAAGGCTGTCGTTCCGTACAAGTTTCCGCTGCTGTCAAAGATGGGCGCGCTGGAGGGATTGGCGCCATCGTCGCCACCGGCAAAGGTATGAATGGTGGACTCGGTCCAGCCGGAACC
Source organism: Candidatus Korobacteraceae bacterium (assembly GCA_049511915.1). GTDB lineage: Bacteria > Acidobacteriota > Terriglobia > Terriglobales > Acidobacteriaceae > Bog-257. The sequence goes on along the minus strand of JBEKXQ010000030.1, from coordinate 19,380 downwards.
GGAGTGTGACAGCTCATACGCTACGCCCAACTGCGAGGATCCACCGGCGTAGGTGGTCCCGTAGACATTGCTGGCTCCGTCGAGGACAACCCCGGTATAGGGATCATTGCCATCGGAGGTTCCGGTGAAGGTATACAACACGGTGTTGATCCACGGACATGACAGCGAAGCACAGAAGGTTGGCTGAGGCCGCAGATGGAAGACAGTGCCGCAGCCGTCGCCGAAGCTGTCGCGACAATTCAAGTTGCCACCGCCATCCGTCGTGCCGTAGACGGTGCCATCGGAAGCAATGGTGGGAGTTCCTATGGGAATGGAGCCGCCGGAGCCTGAGGTGAATTCGTACAGTGTGGCGAAGACCCATCCGTTGCCCCGGTTGAGTAACTTGAAGGCGGTGCCGCAGCCGATTCCGTTCTGCGTTTCACAAGTCTGGTAGCCGCCATAAGGCGCGACACCGTAGAGACTTCCGCTTCGGTCCATGGCCAGGCTGGAATAGGGATTCGAGCCATCGGAGCCGCCCGTGAATTCGTGCAGCACCGTGAACGTCTGCGCCTGGGCTGGACTGGCCGTTGCCAGCAGGGCAAGAAGGCCGGCAATTCCTGCCAGCCGGACGATTTGTGAACTTCGACGTTGCTCTACGCGCCCCATAACAGTCTCTCCTACGAACGAATAATTTCCGATTAACGTTTCACGATTCGCTAATATCCCACATTGTGGGAGACTTCCCAGCAAGCTGTCTAGCTGGCAACGGACCATTAGCCACTGGCTTACGGCGTGATCTCCCACACCACACCGCAGCCGCCGCCGCTGTCGCAATCTCCTTTTCCACCATAGGTCGCTGTTCCGTAGAGGTTCCCGTTGGCGCCAATGGCAACCGTGCTGGACGGAGCATCTCCGTCCTCACCGCCGGTGAAATCGTGTAAGGAAGTAAATGTCCAGCCACTGCTGCCGTGAGTCAATTTGAAAACCGCTCCCGGCTGATTCGTATCCCTGGTTCCGATCGTGCCATAGAGATTTCCCGCCGAGTCCATCGTCAGCGGAGCGGTCGGTCCGCCTGAATACTGTGCGGGGATCTGGGCAAGTACGTTGTAAGTCCACCCGCCATTCGAGGGTGAAAACTCGAAGATCGTACCGGTATAAGTAGGACTGGGAGTAGCAAGGGTGCTTCCATAGAGGTTTCCTGCAGCATCGGAGAGCAGTCCGGCTTCGGGCGCAAAGCCGCCATTTCCGTGATCACTGAAGTTGTACAAAACGCTCTCGCTCCAGCCGCTGCCGGAGTGTGTCAGCTGGAAGATCACACCGTCGTCGTTGGCTCCTCCCTCCACCGTCGTACCGATCAGGTTTCCCGCAGAGTCAAAGATCACGCCATTGGGATACGCGCCGTCGGCCCCTCCCTGGAATGTGTACAACGTCGTCTCCTGCCAGCCGCCGCCGCTTGCGGGAGTCAGCTCGTAGACCGTGCCGCAGCCCTGATCATCGAAGCAACCGTCGCCCCCTCCTGTCGACGTCACGCCATAAATACTGCCGGCACTGTCGAACACCACATCACCGACAGGAGCATCTTTGTGCAACGGGAAGTTGTAAAGCCAGTTGATCGTCCACGGGGTAAGAAATGACGGAGGAAACGTTGCCGGCGGCTGCAACGTGAACACCGTGCCGCCGTCATTGGTTGTACCGTACAGCAGCCCGTCAGGACCGAAGAGGACACCGGCAGAGGGATCGCCGCCGTCACTCTTAGTGGTAAAGCTGTAAAGCGTAGAAAATATCCAACCCGACCCATGCGGCGACATCTTGAAGACCGTTCCGAACCAGGCATATTGGACTCCACCGCCGTAGGTGGTGCCGTAGAGGTGGCCTCCGCTGTCGATGGTGAGCCGGCCCAGCGGACTCCATCCATCCGGCACGCCGGCGAAGTAGTGAATGACCTGAAAGGTCTGCGCCTGCGCCGTGATAGCTGTCACCAGCAGGATGAGAAGACCGGCCATTCCCGCCAGTCGGGCGATTTGTGAGCTACGATGTTGTTCTACGCGCGTCATAACAATTCTCCTTCGCGAGCTACAGCTTCGATCAACACTCGATATCCCACGCTGTGGGACAGTTGCCTGCCGCTCGGTCTGACCACTGGCTTACGGCGTCAGCTCCCACACTACCCCGCAACCGTAGCTGCCGCAAAAGTGGTTACGAATGCCTCCCTCCTCGGTTGTGCCGTAGAGGTTTCCATTCGCATCCATAACAATCTGACCGTAAGGCCATCCGCCATCGGAGCCACCGGTGAAGTCGTACAGATCCGTATAGGTGTATCCCAGGCCGGTTGAAGTCATCTTGAAGACGAAGCCCCAGCGATATCGGCCGCCGTCGACGGACGTACCATAGAGATTGCCTGCGGAGTCCATCAGCAGTGGAGCTTGCGGCCCGTTTTCGCCGTCGAACGAGTGCAGAACAGAGAAGTTCCAGCCTCCACTCGAAGGGACTAGTTCAAACACCCCGCCTGCGTCTCCCGGTCCGCCCTCGCGATTGGTGCCGAGCAAACCGCCGGAGGGGCCGAAAATCAAGTTGCCGAATGGCCCCGAGCCGTCGCTGCTGTTCGCGAACTGATGTAGGGGTGTCAATGACCACCCCTGGCCGTAAGGAGACAATTCGAACGCAGTGCCGTACTCATCTGCGCCACCTTCTGTGGTGGTGCCGTAGAGATTGCCTGCCTGGTCAAACGTGACCCCGCTCCACGAGGAGCAGCCGTCAAGGTAGCCGGTGAACGTCCAGAGAAGGTTGAAGGTCCACTGGCTGCCATTGTGCGCCAGCTCAAAAACCGTTCCGCAGGTTCCGTTGCCATTGCCGGTACTGGTGCCATAAGTATTGCCGGCTGCATCGAAACTCAGCGCGCCAAAGGCGGGTTGGGAGCCGTCGCTACCTCCGGTGAACTCGTACAACACAGTTTGCGTCCACGGGCAAAATGCGCTGGCGCAAAATGTGAGTCCAGGCTGCAAACGAAAGACATTTCCGCAGCCGTTAAAGCAACCGGTGCCTCCGTAGAAGGTCGTTCCGTAGAGAGCGCCATCAGGGCCGAATACTACTGGCGCGTCCGGCGTGGCCCCGTCTGAACCGTGGAAGGAATACAGCGTGTCGAAGGTCCACCCCGAGCTTCTGCGACTCAGCTTGAAGATCGTGCCGCAGGTTCCCCCGCCGTAGCACTGCGATCCCTGCAACCCGCCATCGTCGGTGCCGCCGTACAAATTACCCGCGCGGTCGATGCTGAGTCCGCTCCCGCCGGGATTGGCGCCGTCGGCTCCCCCGGTGAAAGCGTGTAGCACGGTCAAGGTCTGCGCCTGGGCCCCGATAGCTGTTACCAGCAGGATGAGAAGACCGGCCGTTCCCGCCAGGCGGGCGATTTGTGAGCTACGATGTTGTTCTACGCGCGTCATAGCAATTCTCCTCCGAACGAAACATTTCCGATCCACGCTTCCACGACTTGTGGATATCCCACAGCGTAGGACATCCTAATCGCCCGCCCATAACTGACCACTGGCTACTGGCCACTGACCACCAGCCACTGCTTTACGGCGTGATTTCCCAGACGCAACTGGGATCATAACTGGCCGTTCCGTAAAGGTTGCCGCTGGCGTCGAAGATCACGTTGCTGTACGGTTTTTCTCCGGCGCTGCCATTAAAACCGGTCAGCGTCCACTGCCCGCCCGACGGAGTCAACCTGAAGACCTCGGGAGTTCCGTCAATCAGGGTGCCGTAGAGATTGCCGGCAGCATCCATGGCCAGCTGGGTAACCACTCCGTAGGCACTGAAGGTGTAAAGCGCGTTGTAGGTCCAGCTTCCGTTGGAGGGCGACAACTCGTAAACCGTGGGATTAAACGCCGTGATGCCATAGAGGTTTCCCGAGGAGTCGAAGATCAAACCGCCATAAGCCCCACCCGGAAACGGAATGTTGTAGATGGTCTGTCCCGACCAGCCGGAGGCGGAATGGGTCAATTCATAAACGGTGCCATCGCCGCCTCCGCCGCCGCTGGTAGTGCCATACAGATTGCCCGCATTGTCGAAGATCACGCCGGCATAGGGCGCAATGCAGTTCAGGCAATCGACGTCATAAATGACCGTCTCGCTCCAGCTCGAACCCGCAGGACTTAGCTCATAAACCGTGCCGTTCTGGTGGCTGCCGCCGCCTGGAGTTGTGCCGTAGATATTTCCAGCCTGGTCGAAGGTCAGGTCACCGTAGGCGGGACCGGCGCCATCGCTGCCGCCCTGGAAGGAATGCAGCACCGTCTCCGTCCAAGGGCAGGAGTAGGATTTGCAGGTGGATGGAGGCGGCTGTAGCCGGAAGACCGTGCCGTTACGTGCGGCGCCTCCATTCGTAGTCGTGCCGTAGAGGTTGCCGTCCGGCCCGATGATTACCCTGGCTTCGGGATTCGCCCCATCCGGCCCCGTGAATTCATACAGCGTATAAAAGATCCAGCTGGAATTCTTGCGCTCCAGTTTGTACACGGTTCCACATGCGCCGCGGCCGTATGTGCAATTCTGGCTTCCTCCGTAGGCAGCGGTGCCGTAGAGGTTTCCGGCGCGGTCCATGCTCAAGCCGGCAGTCGGCTCGTCGCCGTCCGATCCCCCGGTGAAGGTGTGCAGTATGGTGAAGGTCTGAGCCTGGGATGCGATCGCCGTCCCAAGCAGAACGAAAAGACCGGCCATCACTGCCATCCAGGCGAATCCTGAAGACCGATGTTGCGCGGAGCGTGCCATGACAAATCCTCCTTCGAGCGAACATTCCCGATCGATTTTTCCATGATCGGGTTATGTCCCACATTGTGGGACCATCCTGGTCTGACCACTAGCCACTGACGACTGCCTTACGGCGTGATCTCGAAGACGACGCCGTAGCCATGCGTCCCGCCCCCACTGGCCGTGGTGTAGACATTCCCACTTGCGTCGAGAATCACGTTGCCGTAGGGCGCGTCTCCAGCGCCGCCATTGAAGCCGGTCTGCGTCCATTGGCCATCCGACAGAGTCAATCGGAAAACCTTCGCGTCGCCATCAGCCAGCGTTCCGTAGAGATTCCCGGCGGGATCCATAGTCAGCTTGGCTAGGGAACCTAGATATGTGTTGGAAAACTGGTAAAGCTGGTTGAAGGTCCAAGCGCCGCCGCTAGGTGTCAACTCGTACACAAAAGGCTCCTCGCCCTCAGAGGTGACACCATAGAGATTGCCAGCCTGATCGAAGATCAAGCCCCCATAAGGTTGACCAAAGGTAAAGGTGTAGATGACACTCTCGGTCCAGCCGTTTTCTGAAGGGCTCAACTTGTAAACTACGCCTTGGTAGTTGGCTCCGCCATATTCGGCGGTGCCGTAAAGGTTTCCTGCGGCGTCAAAAATCAGGCCGGCAAAGGGTTCTCCGCCGTCATTTCCTCCCTGGAAGCGGTAAAGAATGCTTTCCGTCCAGCCGCCATGGGACGGCGATAGCTCGTAAACCACGCCGCAGGTCGGATAACAACCCGAGCCGGCGCCGCCATATGGCGTGGTTCCGTAGATGTTGCCCTGATGGTCAAAAACCAGGTCGCCGTACTGGGGCTGCTCGCCGTCGCTATCGCCCTGGAAGGAATACAAAACGGTTTCCGTCCACGGGCAGAGGAAAGCTTTGCAGGCAGAGGGTGGAGGACTGAGTTTGAAAACGGTGCCCTGGTCAGCAGTCCCTCCATAGGCGGTTGTGCCGTAGAGATTGCCATCCGGGCCGACAATCACCCTCGCCTCGGGATTGGCTCCATCGGACCCGCTGAAGGCGTAGAGCGGATTTAGGATCCAGCCGGAAGCCTCGTGCTTCAGCTTGAACACGGTGCCGCAGCTCGAGAAGCAGCCTGTGTGTCCTCCGTTCGCGGTTGTGCCGTAGAGATTTCCCGCCGCATCCATGGTCAACCCAGCTTCGGGGATCGCCCCGTCCGAGCCTCCAGTGAAGCTGTGCAATGTGGTGAATGTCTGGGCCTGCGCCGCAATAGCCGCTAGCAGCACAATGAGCAGCCCGGCAATTCCCGCCAGCCGAGCGAATCCAGAACCCCGATGTTGCTCTGGGCGCGTCATAGCAATTCTCCTTCGCGAACTACAGCTTCGATCAACACTCCATATTCCGTTTACATCCCACATTGTGGGAGGCCTCCCGGTCGGCTGCCTAACTGGCAACTGACCACCGCCTTACGGCGTGATCTCCCAAATCACTCCGTAGCCGTAGGCGCCGCCGACGGTGGTAGTGCCGTACAGGTTGCCGGCGCTATCGATGACAATTTGTCCTAATGCGCCTGCACCGTCCGAGCCGCTGAAGCTGTGCAGCCTGCTAAAGGTCCAGTTATTTCCCGAGTGGGTCAACTTGAAGATGTAACCGTCCCCAGTAATTGAGTCGGCGCCGTAGAGATTGCCGGCGGAGTCCATCGTCAGGGCGGAGGTGCTGTCCTCACCGAAATCGCCGTAGTCATAGAGCGAGGTAAAGTTCCACCCGCCGTTGGAGGGGCTGAGCTCATAGACATTAGCGCTGCCGTTACCGCCCCCGGTATTGCCGGAGTTTGTACCGTAGAGATTGCCCGACGAGTCGCGGATCACACCTGAATACGGAGCGTAGCCATTGAAGCCATTGAACTGAAATAGCACACTCTCGTTCCAGCCCTGTTGCGAGGGCTGCAGCTCCCAGACCTCACCATAAAAACAGCCCATGTTCACGTTGCACTCCGCGGAGCTATAGAGATTGCCCGCTGGATCGATAGCCAATTGCCCGCTGGGGAAGTCTTCGCCGTTCGACCCATTGATGCCGAAGGAATAGATGACGTTTTCGGTCCAGCCTGTACCGTTACGAGAGAGCTCATAGACAACGCCCCCGTTGTACACGCCGCCCGCGAAAGTCAGGCCATACAGGTTGTCCGCGGAATCGAAAGTGACCCGGCTGGAGGGTCCCGATGCATCCGGCTGGCCAGTGAACTGATGCAACACCGTCTGCTGCCAATTACAGGTGAAGCCGGTGCAGATCGTCGCCGGCGGCGCCAGTCGGTAGACACCGCCGCAACAGCTGCCGCCGTTGGTCACGCCGTAGAGGGCGCCATCGGGCCCAAATGCTACACCATATTCAGGATACCCATTGCTACTACTCGGGAAATCGTAAACCGGCCTGAGGATCCATCCCGTGCCGGCGTGCGCCAACTCGAAGACCGCACCGCAGCCATGAGTCCCGTAGAAGTTCTGGCAACCGTAGGCTTGGTTGCCGCCGGCGGAGGCCGTGCCGTAGAGGTTGCCATCGCGGTCGATGGTCAGCCCATCCAGCGGATTCGCCCCATCCCGCCCGCCGGTGAAGTTGTGCAGCACCTGAAAGGTCTGCGCCTGCGCCGCGATAGCCGTCAAAAGCACAATGAAGACGCTGGCCGCGATTGCCAGCCCAACGGTTGCTGAATCCCGATTTTGTTGTGAGTGGACCATAGCCAATCCTCCTTTGGTGAGCTGGCAATTCCAGCCCGGATGTCTTCCATATGCCGTTACATCCACATTGAGATATGCTTGTCTGGTTCCTAACCGACAACCAGTCACTAGTAATCTGCCTTACGGCGTGATCTCCCAAATCACGCCATAGCCTTCGAAACCCTGGCCCGCGCCGCCGTTATCCGCGGTTCCATAAAGATTGCCGCTCGCATCCACGGTGACGCCGCCGCCGGGATACGCCCCATCGCTTCCGCCGGTGAAGTCGTGCAAAGTCCCGTAAGTCCAGGCGCCGTTCGAGTAGGCCAACTTAAACACCGAACCATAACCGTAAGCCCCGCCTTCAAAAGTCGTTCCGTAAAGGTTGCGGTGGGCATCCATGGTGAGGCTGCTGTAAGGCCCCGTCCCGGTTCCCGGCAAGTTCGCGAGGCGGTTCTCCGCCCAGGTGCCGTTCTGCTGAGGAACAAGTTGGAAGACGGTGCCGCCTCCCGTGCCGTCGCGGGTGGTCGAGCCGTAAAGATTGCCCTGTGAATCGAAGATCAGCCCACCGATTGGGGTGCTGCCGTCTCCCCCGCCGTGGAAGTTATACAGGGCGTTCTTTATCCACCCGGAACCGGACGGTGTAAGTTCATAAACCTCGCCGTAACTGCTGGTGGGAACGGCGCCGTAGAGATTACCGGCGGCGTCGAAGATTACTCCAGATTCAGGGTACTGGCCGTCCGTGCCGCCGGCGAAGGTGTAGAGCGTGCTTTCCGTCCAGCCTCCTTGCTGCGGTGTAAGCTTGAAGACCACGCCATAACCGCCGCTTTCATCGCTGTACTCAGCGGCGCCGTAAAGATTGCCTTGGCTGTCGAACACCGGCTTCATGTAGGCTGGATCAGTGCCGGTGTTTTCTTCGCCGAAGCTATAGATAACGGTTTCGGTCCACCGGCATAGTGCGGATTTGCACGGCCCGGGAGGCGGTCTTACGGCGTACATCGTCCCACAGCCTATGCCCAGGCCTAAGCAGACGTAGCCTCCTCCTGTCGTTGCACCATATAGCGCGCCGTCGGGTCCAACCGCAGGCGGGGAGGCGGGGAGTTGACCGTCATTGCCCCCTTCGAAGCTGTACAGAATCGAAAACACCCAGCCTGACCCATGCCGCTGGAAGCGAAATACATTACCAAAAAAACTCTCTGATGGCGGTCCGCCGAAGGTCGAACCGTAAAAAGTGCCATTCCCATCCATGGTCAGGCCGCCTGCTGGGTAGCCTCCGTCGTCGCTGCCGCCGGTGAAGGTATACAGCACGTTGAAGGTCTGCGCCTGCGCCGCCGGGGCCGCGGACATCGTAAGCGCCAATAGTACGGAGAAAACTGCGATCGCCGATCCAGAGATAGTTCCAAGAAGTCGATGTTGTCCCGCGCGTGCCATGGTGAATCTCCTTTGCGAGCCGACAACGCCCGCTGGAATGTCTCGATTGAATCTGTCCCACAATGTGGGATATCCCACCTGCAGCCTTAACAGGCAACTGACCACTAGCAACTGATAACTGCTTTACGGCGTGATCTTCCAAACTACGCCACAGCCTTCAGTACAGGCTTGAGGATTCTGGATGCCGCCCCCGTAAGTCGTGCCATAAAGGTTGCCGCTGGCGTCCATGATCACCGTGCTAAGCGGGTAGCCGCCGTCGGAGCCGTCGGTAAAGCTGTACAAATTGTTGTAACTCCAGCCGCCGTCGGACGGAGTCATCTGGAAGACATTCCCGTAACCCGGGCCTCCGGGAGTTGTGCCATAAAGATTTCCGGCCGCATCCATAAACAAGTCAGCCAACTGAGGCCGTCCGTCGCCATATTCGCCGTTAAACGAGTAGAGCGACGTCAGCGTCCACCCGCCGTTGGAAGGAGAGACAGAGAAAACTGCTCCAAGATGAGAGCTCCCGCCCTGGCTTGTGGTGCCGTAGAGATTGCCACCGCCGTCGCGAATCAGGCCTGCGTAAGGAAAGTAGGGCTGAGTGCCTCCATACGGGCCGAAGTTGGCAAGTACGGTTTCGGTCCAGCCCGATCCGGATGGGCTCAGTTCAAATACGTTGCCAGTCCCCAAAAAGCTGCTGCCGCTGGTGGTGCCGTACAGATTTCCAGCAGGATCGAAAATCACGCCTCCGTAGGGATAGCCACCGTCGTTCGAGCCGTCAAATGTGTAGAGCACGGTCTCGGTCCAAGCGCCGTGGAAAGGACTCAACTGGTAGACCACGCCGCACCCTCCTTCCTCGGCACCGCCATGGCATTCGGCCACATTGCCGCCGAAACGAGTCGTCCCATAGAGATTGCCGTTCTGGTAAGTCAGCACCCCCATAGGAGCGGCTCCGTCGGTCTGTCCGGTGAAGCGATAGAGAATGGTTGCCGTCCACAGGCAATCGACGCTCTTGCACACGGTCGCCGGAGGGGTGAGTTTAAAGACGGTCCCGCAGCCACTGCTGCCACAGGATCCTCCGCCTCCGCCGCCCGAGTTTGCACCGTAAAGGGCGCCGTCCGGGCCCATGATCAGGCTGCTAGGACTACTGCCGTCGGTCGCGGTGAAATCGTGAAGCGGGTCAAGAACCCATCCTGATCGCCCGTGGGCCAGTTTGAAAACTCCGCCCAAGCCGTAGGTCCCGCCGTCGTATGTCGTGCCATAGAGGTTTCCGGCCCGATCCATGACCAGGTTGGTTCCCGGAACGCCGCCGTCCCCTACGCCGGTAAAGCTGTGCAGAACGGTATACGTCTGCGCGTCTGCGGCTGGTGCCGCAAGGAAGGCAGTCGCTAACATCATCGCTAAGGCGACCACGAATGTCGCCGGACGCAAGCTGTCCAAACCCGAAGGTGTAGTTTTCCGTTCCCTTGCCATTCCTGCTCTCCTTGACGCCCGCTCCAGATTGCTCCGGCATAAGTGAAAAAATGCGCCAACTGGTTGCACTCGGGGCTGGGCTTCTTTCCGGCGCTGAAGCTACTGTTAAGCCCTGCCAAACCGAGAGTCAACTTAATTTCACATTACGGTCTAATCGTATGATGGCAGGAGGTTTAGCTTGAGTCTCTGCTGGCGCACTGGGAGGCGATGGAGGGAGATTTTGGGGCAGTCTTACAGCGAATCTCACGCACCCAACAAAAAAGGGCCGCCGAGATCGGGTGGCCCTATAGGTGTCTGTGTCGTACACTGTGCCGCCGCTCCGCGGCTCAATCATTTTTTCCACTTCACCGGCGGGCTCACGCCCCGCGGCTGGTGCGGTCCCAAATGCGATAGTTTATTCCAACGCTTAGAGCGAATTGCAGCTACGACACAGGCACCCCAGGGACTAATCAGCCTGGGTAAATCTTAGGCTTGCTCCTCGATCACCTTCCTGATCCGCTCGAAGGCCCAGTCGATCTCCTTCCGCGTGATGATCAGCGGCGGGGCAATGCGGATCACGTGGTCGTGGGTCTCTTTGCAGAGAATGCCCAGTTCCTTCAGGGCCTCGCAATAAGGCCTCGCCGGAACGTCCAGCTCGATGCCGATCCACAGGCCCTTGCCGCGGACTTCGCGAAGGTGAGGATTGCGGAGTGTCCGCAGAAGGTGGAGGAAATAGTCGCCCAGCTCGGCAGAGTGCTGGACCAGGTTCTCCTCGACGAGGACATGCAATGCGGCCCGAGCGACGGCGCAGCCCAAGGGATTGCCGCCGAAGGTGCTGCCGTGATCGCCGGGATGGAAGACGCCGAGGATCTCCTTGGACGAAAGCACCGCCGAGACGGGATAGAAGCCGCCGGACAGCGCTTTGCCGATGATCACCATGTCGGGCCTGATGCCTTCATGCATATAGGCGAAGAGCTTGCCCGTGCGTCCCAGCCCGGATTGAATCTCGTCCGCGATCAAAAGCACATTGTTGCGGCGACAGATCTTGGCTGCCTCGCGCAGGAAGCCGTCGGGAGGAATTACGATTCCGGCTTCGCCTTGAATCGGTTCCACCAGGAATGCGCAAGTGTTGGACGTGATGGCATCGCGCAGTGCCGCGGCGTCGCCAAACGGGATGACCTTGAAGCCGGGTGTGAACGGGCCGAAGCCGTCGCGGTACTGCTCGTCGGTGGAGAAGCTGATGACGGTGACGGTGCGGCCATGAAAGTTATTCGCGCACACCACGATCTCGGCTTGGCCATCGGGGATGCCTTTGACCTTGTAGCCCCACTTGCGCGCGGCTTTCACCGCGGTCTCAACCGCCTCGGCGCCGGAGTTCATCGGCAGCGCCATCTCATAGCCGGTCAGCTCGTGCAGTTGCTGGTAGAAGAGCGGCAGTTGGTCGTTACGAAAGGCGCGCGAGGTCAGGGTGACCTTCTGCGCCTGCTCGAACATCGCTTTCAGGATTTCGGGATGGCAATGTCCCTGGTTGACGGCAGAATACGACGCCAGGCAATCCAGATAGCGATTGCCTTCGACGTCGTAAACCCACACGCCTTCGGCGCGCTCGATGACAACGTCGAGAGGATGATAGTTGTGAGCGCCATAAAGCTCTTCGAGCTCGATGAAGTCTTGGGTCAGCAATTGATCGATAACGGGCATGATAACTCCTTGCACTTGGCACTTAGCATTTAGCAAATGCGCGTGAAATATGAAATCGCAGTGGCGATAGCCGAGCCATCAAGGTAACCGTGCTAAATGCCAAGCGCTAAATGCCAAGTGCTAAATGCCAAGTGCTAAATGCCAAGTGCTAAATGCCAAGTGCTAAATGCCAAGTGCTAAATGCCAAGTGCTAAATGCCAAGTGCTAAATGCCAAGTGCTAAGTGCTAATTGCTAATTGCTTGCCTTATTCCAGCAACATAGTTAGTAACGCCATCCGCACGTACAACCCATTCGCGGCCTGGCGAAAATAAAGCGCTCGCGGATCGTCGTCCACCGTCTTGTCCAGCTCAACCGTGCGTGGCAGCGGATGCATGATCATCGCGTCCGGCTTCATGCGTTGCAGCACCGACGAATTGATGGCATAGCGCTGCGAGCCGGCGACGCGCGGCAGCCGGCCGGGACGAAGGCGCGTCTGGTAGATAACATCCACTACCCCGATCACACGATCGATGTCCGATTCCAATTCGTAGCGGACGCCATGCCGGTCGAGGTACTGCAGAATGTCACTTCGCATCTGCTGCTCGGGCGGGCTCACAAAAAATATCTTGACCCGTTCGAACTTCGCCAGCAGGTAAGCCAGGGAGCGCGCCGTGCGGCCGCGATCGAGTTCGCCGATGAAGGCCACACTCAAGCCGTCCAGCGGGCGCTCGCGATAGATGGTGTACAAGTCGAGGAGCGCTTGCGTGGGATGCTGCCCGCCGTCGCCATCGCCGGCATTGATGATGGGCACGGGTGAAACCTTGGCCGCGCGCGCCGCTCCGCCCGGTTCGTGATGACGAATCACGATCACGTCGCAGTAAGTGCCGATGATGCGAATGGAATCTTCGACCTGTTCCTCTTCGATCTCCGATGAGAAGGCGCGGGCATGCTCGGTGGAAAGCACACGTCCACCCAGGCGGTGCATGGCAGCCTCGAACGAGAAGCGCGTGCGCGTGGAGGGTTGATAGAACAGGCTGGCCAGGATGCGGTTCTGGTAATCCAGAGTGCCGCCGCGCGCCACAATGCGCTCCATCAGCCGTGAGCGATCGAACAATTCCATCAGCAAGGGAACGGTGAACTGCTGCGACTCGACAACGTGCCTCAAGGTCGGGCGTGAGCGTCCCAACTTGTCTTCTCGCAGGCTGGACGGTTTGTGCAGAATGGCCATGGCCTACCGGAGAACCGGCTCCTCCAATTCTTGGAACGCAGTCTCTTTGTTCCATCCTGAGTCGGAAACAATTCGGGTACCGGCGCGGCCGGCAACCGCTTCGCAGAGAAGTTCGAATGACGAGATCACGGCTTCCTTGCCGCCACTGCGCAGGAAATGAATCACCGACTCGATCTTCGGGCCCATGTTTCCTGGCGGAAAGTGCCCCGCGCGCTGGTATTCCTCCAACTGCGACACCGTGACGAAGGTCAGAGGCGTCTGGTCGGGCTTCCTGTAGTTCAGGTAAACGTAGTCGGTATCGGTCGAGATGGCGAAGAGATCGACGCCAAGCTGAGAGGCCAGCAGCGCCGACGCCCGGTCCTTGTCGATGACTGCCTCCAGCCCCTGCAATCGCCCGCCGACACGCATCACGGGAATGCCGCCACCGCCGGTAGAAATCACCACCACCTTGCGCGCCACCAGCGAGCGGATGACGTCCAACTCCACAATCTCCAGCGGCTCAGGCGAAGGCACCACACGGCGATAGCCGCGCGCCGCATCTTCCACAATGTGCCAGCCGAGCAGACGCTTTCGTTCCTCCGCGTCGGCCCGCGAGTAGAACGGCCCAATGGGCTTGGAAGGCTGTAGCATGGCGGGATCGTCGGGCGAGACCACGGTTTGCGTGACCAGGCTGACAACCGGAACGTCGATGCCGGCCTCGGCCAGCGCATTGCCCAGGGATTGTTCCAGCAGGTATCCGACTTCGCCCTGACTGGCCGCTCCGCAGACGTCAAGCGTCTGGCCGTACACGACATCGGAGGCGCGCTCGGAACGCAACAACTGCGCTCCCACTTGCGGCCCGTTGCCGTGCGTGATCACCAGGCGATAGCCGAGACGAATGAGCCCGACCATGGCCCGCGCGGTGCGGCGGGCGTTCGCCAGTTGCTCGACGATTGTCCCTTTCTCACCCGCTCGGATGAGAGAGTTGCCTCCAACCGCGACTAGCGCAGTCTTCGACATAAGTTTCCTTAATGACGCTGTTCGCTTTCTGCTCTTCGCTTTTCGCCAAGCGCTTTTAGTCCCTAGCTAGTTGCTCTTAGCCCTTAGCTCTTAGCTTTTAGCAAGACTCCGTTGCCACGCTTACTAAGAGCTAAAAGCTAAAAGCTAGAGGCTAAGAGCCTCTGGCGAAGAGGGAGAAGCGAGTGGCGAATAGCGGCTTTTTTTCACCGCCCCGGCGGATGGGAGACCCCTCGCTACGGGGGGTCGCGTATCGCAGTCTCCCACCCGCCAGTTGCGGCTAACTCGATTTGCCGCTCTTCGCGTTACCTCACCAACTCCAGCATGGGCTCGCGCGCCACTTCGCGTTCCCTTATGTAGGCGCCTTTCATGAGTTCCAGCATGATCGCCTTCTGCGCATGCAGCCGGTTCTCGGCTTGCTGGAAGACGAAGGAACGCCCCGAGTCGATCACCTCATCGGTAACTTCGTCGCCCCGGTGCGCCGGCAGGCAATGCAAGAAAATCGCATCCGCCTTGGTGCGCGCCATCAAATCTGAATTGACCTGATAGGGAGCGAAAATCTGCTTCCGCGCTTCCATCTCGGATTCCTGCCCCATGCTGGTCCAAACGTCGGTGTAAATTACGTCAGCAGCGAAGGCCGCGATCTCAGGATCGTGAGTGATGGTGAGGTTCGCGTTGGTTTCCGCGCAGCGTTTCCGTGTCCACGCGATGGCCTCGTTGTCAGGCTCGTAGCCGGGCGGTGTCGCAATCCACACGTCCGCGCCCAGTTGAGCGCCTGTAAACATCAGCGAGTGCGCGACGTTGTTGCCATCGCCGATATACGCGATCTTCAGGCCGGAGATTTGGCCCTTCACTTCCAATATGGTCAGGTAATCGGCCATTGCTTGGCACGGATGGCTGTAATCGGTGAGTCCGTTGATCACCGGAATGCTCGCACACCGTGCCATTTCCAGGACGATTTCGTGATCGAAGGTGCGAATCATGATCGCGTCGACCATGCGCTCCAGGTTCTTGGCCACATCATGCACGGACTCACGCTTGCCGAGACTGATTTCGGCAGGCGAGAGATACAGAGGATGTCCGCCCAGTTGCTCGAAACCGACATCGAAGCTGACGCGGGTGCGCAACGATGGCTTTTCGAAGATCATGGCCAGCGTCTTGCCCTTCAGCGCCGTGTGGTAGTCGCTTGGATGTGCCTTCACCTGCGCAGCCATGTGCAGAAGGTGCCGGATCTGCTGCGGGGTGAAGTCGCGAATTGAGAGAAAGTCTTTGCCAATCATGCTCACCTCCCTGCGCCAGCCAAAGCGGGCTGGTGCGCTTGGGTGAACTCCTCAATCATGGGGCTGATGGCAGGCTTGCCGATCTCCTCAACTCCGTAGCGCACACACACGTAGGGCTTGTCGAGCCGGATGGCGCGGGCCAGATCGATGGGTGTGGCAACTACCAGGAGATCGCAAGGCACGCGTTTGATGGTTTCTTCAAGCTCATGCCGCTGAGTGTCGCTGTAGCCCATGGCAGGCAGCACTCGCCACAAGTGAGGAAACTTCTGGAAGACTTTCTGGATGGATCCGACAGCATAGGGCCGCGGATCGACCAGCGCGGCAGCGTGATAGCGATTGGCCGCGACTACGCCTGCGCCGTACGGCATCTCGCCGTGGGTAAGGGTTGGGCCGTCCTCAACCACCAGCACGGTCTTGCCGTTCACCACGTCGGGATCGTCTACTGTCACCCGGGAAGCGGTCTCGATGACCCGGGCCTTGGGATTGTGCAGAGCGATGTTGCGGCGAACCGTCTTGATGCCGTCGGGATCGGCGGTGTCAACCTTATTAATGATCAGCACGTCGGCACTGCGGAAGTTCACTTCGCCCGGATAGTAGCCCAGTTCATGGCCGGCGCGGTGCGGATCGAGCACCACGATGGCGAGATCGGGACGATAGAACGGCGTATCGTTGTTGCCGCCGTCCCACAGGATCACATCTCCTTCCAGCTCCGCCTGGCGCAGGATGTCCTGATAGTCCACTCCGGCATAGACGGTGGTGCCTTCGACAATGTGTGGCTCGTACTCTTCGCGCTCTTCAATGGTGCATTTATTGCGATCGAGGTCGGCCAGCGATGCGAAGCGCTGGGCACGTTGTTCATTGAGATCGCCATAGGGCATGGGATGACGGACTACCACCGGATGCCAGCCCTGATTGCGGAGCTCCACGGCAATCCGGCGCGATACCGGGCTCTTTCCGCAGCCCGTGCGGACCGCACATACCGACACCACCGGCACTTTCGCCGTGAGTTGTGTGCGTGCAGCAGCCAGCAGCTGGAAGTTGGCGCCGGCGGCCACCGCCCGCGATGCCAGATGCATCAGGGTGGGATAGGCAATATCGCTGTAAGCAAAGACTACGGCATCCACGTGCTGATCGCGGATGATGTGCTCCATCTTGTCTTCTTCAAGGATGGGGATGCCGTCGGGATAGAGGTTGCCGGCCAATTCCGTGGGATAACGGCGTCCGGCGATGTCAGGAATTTGGGCGGCAGTGAAGGCTACGACTTGGAATTCGGGGTTGTTACGAAAAACTACGTTGAAATCATGAAAATCTCGTCCTGCAGCTCCGAGGATGAGCACCCGTTTCATATTGTCGTGAAAGCGTCATTAGACCCATAAAGTGGGGACACTTTTCTCCTTGCCCACATAGTGAACCGGGGACGAAAGTTGTGCAGTGAGCCCGGTCACGTGGGTGTGAGACATGGGATTCCGAGGTGTCCACACACCCCAGGCTACCGCCAACCCTCTGGCATGCAGAAGCCGAAGTGGTCGAGAATCCGTTGGCCTCCGAGTCGACTGCGCAGTTGCGCTTCCTGAAACACTCAGGCGGCGCCACCAGGCGCCGCCTGATGTCACTCCGTTTATTTGGGCCCTCCGGTTGGGATAACTGAATTCCGTACAACTTAGTCCGGACGACTATGAGCGGTCGATTATCCGAGAGGCGGAACGGGCCGCGGGGGCAGCGGCGTGGCCCGCAGTGTACTGGTGGCGTTCTGGAGGCCAAAAAGGAAATTTTGGCTAATAGCAAAAGGAACCCCCCTGATTGCTCAGGGGAGTTTGGCCACCGACGGGCCACTTTTACTCACAAACCACAAATCATAGGGAGAACATGGCAAACTACCGGTGGTGGCTGATGCGGAGGCGGGCCCGGATTGGGCGGAATAGGGGGGGGCGGCGGCGGCGCTGGGGGAAGAACAGATGCAACCACAGACAGCGTGTTGGTCGGCGCTGCCACTACCGCAAAGGTGCTGGCCGAGAACACCAGCATGCAAGCCACGAGCACTAGAACGAAAGCGTTTTTCATTGTTTTATCCTCTCAGCAAAGCGGGGCCGCACGTCGCTTGTCCACGGGGAACCTTCTTTGCTGGATGATCGAGGGTCAAACGAAGTTGGAGTCGATACGGGGACTCGACAACTGGGGCGTTGAGCCGGCGGCAGATCGATCCTTTCTGCCGTAGCTTCGTCCGCTCACCCGTGATGATTTGGGCCGGGCGCCCTGAGCGGAGGATTTGGAGTATCGGAGGATCTTGTACGTCGCCAGTGCATGACTGCGTGCGGGCCAACAAGACCGCGACACCGAAGGTCCTGCTCCGGGGAAACCCGACACGGCTAAAGAACTACACCGAGCGGCTATGGTTCGTCTGTGTCCTATGACTCACAGCAGTGTGATTAAGTGGTAATCCCTCACCTTGCGTTTTTAGGTCATGCTAGAATGGCAGCATGCCAGCAAACAAGCAAATTGCCGTGCTTTCCGTGAGGCTGCCCGCATCGAAGCTGCGCCGCATCAAGAGCCTGGCCGCGAGCCGTGGCGTGAGCTTGCAAGAGGCCGTTGATCAGGCGCTTGAGGCCTGGGCGCTTCGCCTGAGACCCGCTGTACCCCTCCCACTCGACGCGTTGGAGGGTTCGCTTGCCGGGATCGATGTCGAGAGGATCATGCGAGAGGAGCGCAAAGCCGAACTTGCCAAAGAGCAAGGACACGCATAGATGGCAGACCTGGTCCTGGATGCGTGGGCTGTCATGGTGTGGCTAAAAGGTCAGCAGCCGGCTGCGGACCGAATGCGCGCGCTACTGGAGGCGGCCGACCGCCGTGAATGCAGGCTCACGATGAACATCGTCAACGTCGGCGAGGTCTTCTATGTCTGCGTTAAGGCGCGCAACGTGGCGTATGGGCAGCGGGTGCTCGAAACCTTGCAGCCGCGCGTGGCAACCGTCTCGGCCCATGACGAGCTGGTAATGCTGGCGGCCACGCTGAAGGCCCGTCACGCCATTTCCTACGCCGACGGCTTCGCCGCGGCGACGGCAATGTTGCAGCATGCGCCGCTGGTAACCGGCGATCCGGAAATTCGCGCTATGGCGGCGAAAGAAAAAGCGCTGCAGTTGGAGTGGATTGACAGTTAGGCAGCTGGCTTGGCGCGGTCATGAGCGCTAACTTAAGAAAAATTCCTTCCGGTTAGACGACCATCCGGACGCGACCTTCACTTCGGCACTTCTCCGGAGCCTGTTTTGGGGCCAACATTGCGTCAGCAGACCGGAGGTCGGCGATGGATTGGCGAGATTGTTTGGAGGCTTTTCATTGCTTGACGGTAAACAGTCAATTCATGCGAACCCCTTTTATCGCCAACTGACACTCAAGTTCCGTCTTGTCCCTGATCCACCCGCAATCTGCGACGAGTTCCAGACTCACGCTCGTGAGTTGAGGGCCTTCATTGACTCGCGTTCTGGCTCAACCTAAGATGAGCGCCAGATGCCGGACTCCCAGTTTCTAATCGGCCAGACGATCTCCCATTACCGAATCTTAGGAAAGCTCGGCGCCGGTGGCATGGGAGAGGTTTATCGTGCTCGCGACGAACAGTTGCAACGCGATGTCGCGATCAAAATCCTTCCCCCGGATTCTCAAAGCAGCGGCAAGGCGAAGCAGAAACTCCTCAACGAAGCACGATCCGCCTCCGCCTTAAATGATCCAAATATTTGTGTCATTTACGAAGTGGGAGAAGGCGGCGGCCAATATTTCATTGTGATGGAGCTTGTGGTGGGTACGCCGCTCAGTTCGCTGATCCCACCGGCGGGGATGCGCCCAGAGCTGGTCGTGCGCTATGGCAGGCAGATTGCCGCTGCTCTGGCGCATGCGCACGAACATGGCATTATTCATCGCGACATC
>JBEKXQ010000029.1:0-44930 GCA_049511915.1 Candidatus Korobacteraceae bacterium | reverse complement strand
AAGCCGGGGATGAGCCGCGATGACCTGCTGAACACCAACTTCAAGATCATGAGCGATGTGGTGGGCAAGGTGGTGCAGTACTCGCCCGATTGCATCCTGATCATCGTTTCCAATCCGCTGGATGCCATGGCGCAGGCGGCGTATAAGCAGAGCGGCTTCTCGCGGAACCGGGTGATCGGCATGGCCGGCATTCTGGACTCCGCGCGCTTCCGTGCTTTTATCTCCCGCGAACTGGATGTCTCGGTGGAAAACGTTACCGCCTTCGTGCTCGGCGGACACGGCGACACCATGGTCCCTCTGCCGCGCTACTCGACGGTCGCGGGCATTCCCATCACCGAGTTGATGGACAAGGCCACCATCGACCGGCTGGTGCAGCGCACCCGCGATGGCGGCGCCGAGATCGTCAAACACCTGAAGACCGGCAGCGCCTACTACGCGCCGTCGGCCGCAGTCGCCGAGATGGTGGAAGCGATCCTGAAAGACAAGAAGAAGATCGTCCCCTGTGCGGCGTACCTGGAAGGCGAGTACGGTATCAACGGACTGTTCATCGGCGTGCCGTGCAAGTTGGGCTCCAACGGCATTGAGAAGATCATCGAGATCAAGCTGACGCCGGAAGAGCAGGCGGCGTTGCAGAAGAGCGCCGACTCAGTGAAGGAGTTGGTGGGCGTGATTGGGGTGTAATGCGGTTCTAACGAAAGACCCACCCAAGCAACGGCGGCTTGGGTGGGGCACCCGCCGCAGGCCGGAGTGGATCGCCCTTCAGTCTGGCGCAAAGCTGGTGAGGAAGTGACGAAACAGTGGCGCGGTCGCCGGCGGGACGATCCCCTTATCATTCGAAACGCTCAATATGTACAACATGTTCTCGCCGTAGACGTAGTAGTATTTACCCGCTTTGTATTCCGAGTTGTACTCCGCATGCTCGACCGGTTGAGCGCTATCCAAATCAGGGAATCCGTGGGATTTCAGCCAGGCAGATGCCGCGCCTTTATCTTTTAAGTTCACCTTCGCTGCTACGCTGTAAGTAAAACCCTGGTAGGAGAAGCGCACTTCATCGGTGATCTCGTCGGACCAGTAATCTTCGTTGGTATAGTCGATGGTCTTTTGCACGGAAGCGCCGTCGGGATATTCGAAACTCCCGCCTACCATTTCGTTGCGATAGGGCCGCCACGCTGGTCCATCGACCACGGGTCCCACGAAGCGGAAGGTGTGGAGCACTTGATCGAGCGCGCGATCAAGCTTCGCCGGGTTGAAGTCCCCGATAGTTCCCGCATCGTAAACGCCGATGTTGGTGCTCGCGATGCTAAGGGCAAGCTCGAAGCAGACGCCGTCACGAAAGGTGCGATAAGCCCTTGAGCTGATGTCGTGCGATAGGGCGGCGCCGCCCAGTTGACGGTAGGTAAACGATGTGCCGTTGATTACGATTTTCTTGGCCGGATCGGCGCCAGCGTCCAGCTGATCGCAAGCCGGTTTCGTGCGAGCCTCGCGCCGCACGTTCACCGTGAATGCTGCGGCTTCGAAATTAGTGCCCTCGTACTCTTTACCGTTGTAAAGCAGGCAGACCCTCGTCGTATGGGTGCAAATTGGTATGTACGAAGAGTGGTCGTTCTGGGCGTCGAGTCCGCTTGAGAAAAGTGTCAGGTTGTCGGGATACTTCAGACTGAAGCCGTAATCCGAATTAGTGTACGAATGCCAAGCCTTTTCGACATCGAGTGCTGTGGAAGGCGCCGCGAACGCCAGCAGAATTAGAATCGTGATCCCGCACCGCGAAGCGGACCTGGGAGAAAATTCTCCATTGTTGCCACTCATCGGTCTGCCTGCCTGCGCGCGTCCAGCGAGAGCGAACCGGCGCCGGTAATCAGCAGGAACAGTAATCCCAACACCATGCTGAAGTCAGTGCGGGCCTCGTGCAGCATGCTCCAGACGCCGGTTTTCGCGAGCATCGGGATTTTGGTGGTCGCAATGGCGACCAGGATCACACCAAACAACGGGATCGTCGCCAGACGAGTGAACAGGCCGATCAGCAGCAATGAGCCGCAGATAATCTCAACGGTGCCGACAAACGGCGCCATGAGGTGTGGCGAAGGAATGCCGATCTTCTCGAATCGGCCTGCCCCGAGTTGCGCGGGGAAGAGGAATTTCTGAACCCCTTCGGAAACGAAAACCCAGCCCACCAGAATGCGAACCAAGATCAGGGAGCGGGCGACGCGCGCAGTCCACAGCGGATTGTCGGAGGATCTCATTATTCAACCCTAACCCCTATCGAATATGCCCGGGAGTCAAGTCTACGTTTCGGCCTGACGAACGAAAAGCCCCAGTCAAGGCAAAAGAAGGCCTGGGCGGGGCACCCGATTGGTCGGATTTCGTAAACGCGAAGCCTGAAACTCGAAACTTTCTCCCTACTTGGTCGCGATCATCAGGTTCGCCGGGCCCGGCATGCGCACGCGTTTGGTTTCGCCAAAGCCGGCTTCCTTCAGCCAGGCATCGTATTCCGGCTCGCTGTAGCTGGCGCCGGCGCGCGTGTTCACCAGCATATTCAGTGCAAAAAGGGCTCCGAAGCGCGGCGCGGTTTTGTCGGCCTCCAGAATGAAGTCGGAGATCACGAGGCGTCCGTGCGGCGCAAGAGCCTGGTAAGCGCGTGCGATCAACTGCTTGTTCTCTTCGGGAGAAAACATGTGGCAGATCGCCGAGAGCAGAACCAGATCGTACTTGCCGGCCTCGAGAGTAACGGTGAGCATGTCGCCTGCGCGAGTAGCGATGCGGTCAGCCATTCCGGCGTTGCGGATATGCTCCTGCGCGATGGGCAAGACATCGGCTAGGTCGACGACCTCCGCGTGCAGGCCAGGAGCGGCTTTAGCGAAGGCGATGGAATACGCAGCGGAGCCTCCGCCGAGATCAAGCATGCGTTCAGCGCCATTGACTTCCACGGCCTGCACCACGGCGCGCGCGCGGCCACGGGCGTTGTGGTCCATGGCGGCGATGAAGGGTTTTACCGAGCCGTTGCCGCCGCGGGGAGCAACGCTGGTGCCTGCCTTTACAGCCTCAGTCAGACTTGACCAGCTCTTCCAGAGGTTGGCGATGTGCAGTTGCGCCATGCGCGCGCTGTCGGGCGTTCCCTCGACGAAGAAGCGCGCCGATATTGGCGTGTTGGTATAGGTGTCGCCGGACTTCTGCAACAGCTTCAGGCTGACCAGAGCGTTCAACAGCGTTTCAGTGGCGCGAACGGCGCACTGAATGTTGCCGGCAATCCTGGTCGCCGTGCCGCCGTCGCCAACGGCGGTGAACAGGTCGAGCTCGAGCGCGGTGAGAATCGCTCGGCTGGGCATGAAGCCGCGAATCATTTCGCTGATGTCGTCCGGCAAGACACCTGCCGCGTCCTTGCCTTTCAGCATGGCCAGATACTTGTTGCGATGATCGAGAATCTCGGCTTTCATGGCCTCGCTGTCGCTGCGTTCCAGGCGCGCGACCTTCTTGCCGGCCTGGAAGTGCGAGGAGACAATCTCGGGCACGTCATTGGCGGTCAGCTTGGTGTACCAAATGCCCTCGGGATAGACGATCATCACCGGGCCGCTGTCGCAGACGCCGAGACAGCCGCAGCTGGAAACCTGTACGTCGTTGGCGAGACCTTGAGCGCCAAGCGCGCCATGCAGCGCGTCCAGAACGCGGAACGAGCCGGCCGCCAAACAGCAGGGAACTCCTTCAGGTTTTTCCTGAGTGCAAACGAATGCGTGATAACGGAACGGTTCCAAAGAAAGCCTCCAAAAACAGTGGCCAGGGGCCAGTTAATTCTTACACTCCATCATCGAGCCTGGGACGACGCACGAGAAGTACGACGCTCACAGGGTGGCGTGACGCAAGCCGCTAATTGCCGTAACCAGCAACTAGTCACTAGCCACTGACCACTAGCCACTGTTTCTGGATATTCACAGGCGCGGGTGCCGGTTTAGTCAACAATTAATGTTGACAGAGCCCGGAAGTACACTATGATGTTTGAAACATTTTGTACTGGATTTGTTTTGGGCGGCAGATGATGCAGCGGACGTTCACAACGCGGGAGGTGGTGGCGCTGACCAGCATCAGCCCGCGCCAGCTGCAGTGGTGGGATGAACAGGGCATCGTGGTTCCAGCGCGCGCCGGCCACCAGCGCGTGTACTCGCTCGACGACCTGGCCGAAGTGGCCGTGCTTCACGAGCTGCGCCGGCGGGGTTTTTCGCTGCAAAAGATCCGGCGTGTGATCCGCTTCCTGCAAAAGGAGCTGGGCAAGCGGCTGGTGGAGACGGTAAGCGCAGCCTCGGAATACCATCTGCTGACCGATGGCCGACACATCTACCTGGAAGATTCCGCCCGCGGCGTGGTCAACCTGCTGAAAAATGCGCGTCAGCCGATGTTATCGGTGTGCCTGAGCGACGCGATCCAGCGGGTCCTCGACCCCATCGCCAGGCAGGGCGGCACGCGGTCGCGGGCGGCAAGAGCCGAGTCGGCGACGCGGAAGGACGGTTCGCAGCGGAGGGTGCCGACCCGCGCCGAAGTTCGGGCGACGGGAAAGCGCAACGGTTCAGTTCGTCATGTTACTGATCGACGCGGCAAGGCTTCTTGAACGGTCCTGAAGGAGGGCACATGATCGGAGAACTCAGCATTTTGAACGAGTGGATCCCCGAACAGATGGAGCCTGGAACCATCTTCGTGCTGGAGAACGCCGGCGACGTGGGCGAGAAAGACGATCCGTATTGGGCAGTGTTGGCATGCCCGTCGTGCGGTCAACTGGGACTGGTCACGCGCAAGCAGGTCGGCGGATTATTGCCGGTCATCTGTGGCTCGGAGCGCTGCTCGGCGCAGTTCTTCATGCGCGATGAGCAGATCATGCCGCGCAAGCCGAATTAAGAAAGTGGCAGGAGCCAGTGGCCAGTAGCTGGTGGCCAGTTGGGCGCGTCCGTTGTCGGCGGTGCGCCATAGCATTGAGTTGAGAGTCGAGGAAAAGGCACGGCTAGCGCTGTGCCTTTCTTGCTGCAATCTCCGCTGACCGACAGCCCGTTCGAACCATCAAATTGAAGCAACAGCTTGCTTACATCTTGGTCGCTAATTCGTTGCGACCGGCGGAGTTGTCCGGCATCTTGAGTTGAAGTTGTCATTTCGCCTGACGTTTTGGGGCAGAGGATGGTGAATTTCGACGATGAGCCACGCTTTGCTGTTAGCTGTTGGTATCGGATTCGTTGCGGGACTACGAGCGATGACCGCCCCCGCGTTTGTGTGTTGGGCGGCCTATCTGCATTGGATCAATCTGGCGGGGACGCCGTTGGCGTTCATGGGGTCGCCGATTGCTGTGGGGATTTTCACGCTGCTGGCAATTGGTGAATTGGTTGCCGACGTGATGCCCAAGACGCCACCCAGAACCGCGCCGGTGGGGCTGATCGCGCGCATCGTTACAGGAGGGTTGAGCGGCGCCTGCATATATGCCGCGGCTGCGGCGACACCGATCACGGGAGCAATTCTGGGCATTGCCGGCGCCCTGATCGGCACGTATGCGGGTTATTACACCCGCCGCGCGCTGGATAACAGTCTGAAGGTGAAGGACATTCTTATCGCGATTCCCGAGGACATCGTGGCGTTCGTTTTGGCGTACTGCATTGTGAGATAGGAGTGGGTCCCGCCCGGCGACGGACGAACCGCTTAAGTGGCGACGTTCTGGTGATGCTAGGGGTCCTTCGACTCCGGTTCGCGCAAAGGCGGCGCGAACCTCCGCTCAGGATGACACAGCTTGCTCAGGATGACACAGCTTAAGGTGTCGGTATGGGCTCTTCGGTCGTGATGACACGTGTGTTAAAACATCGTCCGCGCGCGCCGCTCCGGCTTTGCGGATGTGCCGTAGCATGTAACAATGCCTCTATGCTCAAATTATTTACCTCAGGAGTAACTGTACTGGCGGCTGGCGTCATTCTGGTTGGAAGCGCGATGGCCCAGCAGTCAGCGAACCCACAATCGGCTCCGGCGGCAAAGACCGCCCCGGCAGCGAAAACCCAGGCCCCGGCAGCAAGTTCGGGCGAGGCGGCCTTGCCGACCCAGAAGGACAAGCTCAGCTACGCGCTCGGCATGAATATCGGGCGAGGCCTGCACAAGGATGCCGTCGACATTAATCCCACCATCTTGATGCGCGGGTTGAAGGACGCCATGGCGGGCGGCGCAACTCTTATGACCGACGAACAGGCGCAGGCGACAATTATGGAGCTGCAGAACCAACTGCGTACGAAGATGGACGCGCAACGGAAAGAGGCGGGAGCCACCAACAAGAAAGACGGCGAGGCTTTTCTGGCGGCCAATAAGACCAAGCCAGGCGTCGTGACGCTGCCCAGCGGGCTGCAATACAAGATTTTGAAAGGGGGTACGGGACCGAAGCCCACCACAGCGGATTCCGTGGAGTGCAACTACAAGGGCACGCTGATCAACGGAACGGAGTTCGACAGCTCCTACAAGCGTGGCCAGCCGGCGACCTTTCCCGTGACCGGCGTGATCAAGGGCTGGACCGAGGCTTTGCAGTTGATGCCCGTGGGATCGAAGTGGCAGCTGGTTCTGCCTCCGGACCTGGCGTACGGCGCGCGCGGCGCGGGCGATGCCATTGGGCCGGACGAGACCCTGATTTTTGAAGTGGAGCTGCTGTCGATCACGCCGAAGGACCAGACACCGGCACAGAAGTAAGGGTTGAACGTCCCTACCATCCTTTGCGCCTGTTGTTGGCGCATAGGGTGGGGCGGGATCTGTGGTGATAATAGGGGTCCTTCGACTACGGTTCGCGCAAAAACAGCGCGAACCTCCGCTTAGGATGACACATCGTAGGACATACCGGTGCGTTCAGGATGAGAAATTAAATAGCAGAAGTTCAAGCTGCGCCTTCCTGCCTACCGTAGGGCGTCCTCGACTTCGCTAAGCCAGTCGGGACGCTTCAGCAGTTCACGGGGTTTGGGTCCGTCGGCAGCGCCGACGATGCCGTCGCGCTCCATCAGATCGATCAAGTGAGCAGCACGGCCGTAGCCGATGCGCAGACGGCGCTGCAATAGCGAAGTTGAAGCCTTGCCATACTCCAGCACAATGCGCACGGCGTCCTGGTAAAGTTCGTCGTTCTCGTCGCCGCTCGGGCCGCTTCCGTCCGCACCACCAGCGTCGGAGTTGCCCTCGTCGCGCGGCGCTTGCAGGAAATGCTCCTGATATTGCGCCGTGCCTTGGGAGCGCCAGAACTCGACCACAGCGGCAATTTCTTTCTCGGTTACGAGCGGAGCATGCACGCGATGTACGCGGGCCGAGCCGTTGGGCAGGTAGAGCATGTCGCCGCGACCGAGCAGTGCTTCTGCGCCGTTGGAGTCGAGAATAGTGCGCGAGTCGACCTTGGTGGCGACGCGGAAAGAAATGCGCGCGGGAAAGTTCGCCTTGATCAATCCTGTGATGACATCGACCGAGGGGCGCTGCGTGGCCAGCACCAGATGAATGCCGACGGCGCGCGCCATCTGCGCCAGCCGCGTGATGGAAGCCTCGACGTTCTGCCCGTCGAGCATCATCAGGTCGGCCAACTCGTCGATGATGATGACGATGTAGGGCAGCGGACGAGCATCGTCGCCGCCTTCGTCGAAGAGGCTGCCATTGCTGTCGAAGAGCTTGTTGTACTGATCGATGTTGCGTACACCCTTTTCCGCCAGAACTTTCAGGCGGCGTTCCATCTCCAGTACCGCATTGCGCAAGGCGTTCGAAGCCAGCTTGGGTTCGGTGATGATGGGCGTGTGCAGGTGCGGGACGCCTTCATAATTGCCGAGCTCCAGGCGCTTGGGATCGACCAGGATGAGGCGGACCTCCTGCGGCGTCGCCTTGTAGAGGATCGACATAATGAAGGCGTTGATGGCAACGCTCTTGCCGGAGCCGGTTGAGCCGGCGATGAGCAGGTGCGGCATGGCGTTGAGGTCGGCGCAGACGATGCGCCCGTTAATGTCTTTGCCGAGCGCCAGCGTGAGCTTCGACTTTGATCCGAGGAACTCCTGTGCTTCGACCACCTCGCGCAGCCAGATGGTTTCGCGCTCGTGATTGGGAACCTGGATGCCGACGGTGGACTTGCCGGACATGCGCTCGATCAAGATGCTTTCGGCGCGCAGGGCGAGGCAGAGGTCGTCGCAAAGATTCGTGATGCGGCTGTACTTGATGCCCGCTTCCGGCTTGAACTCGAAGGTGGTGACCACTGGGCCGGGATTGATTTGCACGACCTGGCCTCGGACGTCGAACTCGCCACACTTTTCGGCCAGCACTTGCGCCAGAACTTTGAGTTCGGCTTCGTTGATGGCGCTGGGATCGTCGGGACGATGAAGCAGCGTGGTGGACGGCAGCTTGAAGCTCCCGACCAGGCGCGGCATCGTGGTCTTGCCGTGCGGCGTGGAGTCGGCGCGCGTGCCGACGGCGATGTCATCCGCAGACGCAGTGTCTCCTGAATGCGGTGCGGCAGTTTCGCCGCCAAACATGCGGTCGATGCCGGTCTTGACGGAGGCGTTCTGCGGCGACGGAACGGCTGCGGAAGCCGGCTGCGGAACGTTCGCTTCGGCGGGTTCGGGCGCGGTCTCCTCTGCTGGCTCGACGAAACGCTTGGGCACAAGCTGCGCGGTCACAACTGGCTTGGCGTTAGCTGCGGCGGCGCGCTTCTTCTCCAACTCCTTCGCTGCCTTCTTGCGAGTGCGTTCCATACGCCAATCGGCAAAGCGGTCGAGCGCGGCGTAGGCAAAGCCGAAGCGCGTTTGCGACCAGATGCGGATTGCGCCAAAGGAGAATGCGGTCGACAGGTACAGCGCCACAGCGATAACGGCAACGCAAATCAGATAGGCGCCGACGAGATTGAAGTAATGGATAAGAGCGTCGGCGACGATGCGACCCAGCAAGCCCTCGGACGGAATTACGCCCTTCCAGCGAACGGGCCAAGGCAATAGTCCGATGAAGCCGGACAGGAAGGCCACGAGCGCGACCGCGCCAATAGTCTTGGCATAAGGCGAGTTGATAGGCCGCGAGCGGAACCAGTGCAGCGAGTACATCGCCAGTAAAGCCGGCAGCAGAAACGCGGCGACACCGAATGCCTGCAGAGCGAGATCGGCGGCCATTGCGCCGACAACACCGATCCAGTTGTGCGCGGGCTTTCCAGCGAGCGGAGTGGCCGCTGTGTTGAGCGAAGGATCCAGCGGCGAGTACGACAACAACGCGAGAACAAGGAGGACCGCGAAGACAAAAACCAGGAAACCGATCAGCTCATTGAGCCGCCGGTTGGCCGTCGGAGTAAATGGGCGAGCGAGATTCATATTGGCGTGCAGTCGTTTTGAGGGAGCGCGCTTGCGAGGACCCATGCTGATTTAATCCGCCGCAAGCAAACCAAAACACCGACGCGCATTCCTGCGAATACACGCGATCCCTAGAAACGATCGATGCGGGATTGCCCATCGGAAAACCGATGGGGCTGCCGATACGCCAGAGCGATAATAATTATCCCAAGAAAGCAACGTGGACGGGCGGGAAATGGAGGGCCAAGGGTTGGCGAAGTAGTGTCACCCCTGGCTTAGTTGCTGGTGGTCCGGGGTTGGCAAAAATTCCCACTCAAGGCCAAAAGAAGGCCTTGAATGGGGCACCCGCTTTTGAATGGAACGCCCGCTGACGCCCTGGGCTGGATGGTACGTCTTCAGCGGGGTCACCACTTGTCGATTAGCAGAGTTCCCATGCACGTGTCCGGCAGCACGGAACCCTTCTTCAGCAGAGTATCTTTTTCGTGTACGAGGAACATGAGATCGGGAGAGTTGTGCGAGTACCGGCATAGTTCCGCGCCAATAGCGCGATAGGTTCTTGCCGCCGGATACGGCGGAACATTGAGCTCACCAAGCGACCAATCCTGAATCTTAAGAATATTTTTGTCGCCGGGCTCCGTCTTCACATATTTCTGTATCTGCACGGGAAGCTGCGCCTTAACGGTGTTACTCATCAGGACATACGCCATGGGTACATTTGCAGAATAGAGAGATGCCGATAAATAGGAATCCCACCAGCCGAAAAAGCTAAGAAAAGGCAATACTCCGAAAAGAAGAAGGACGATCTTCTGGAAGGGAATCGGATTTAGCCATACCACTCGCCTGAATCGAAAGTCTGTTTTCCAGAATAATAGAAAGAGGATAGCCATCATGGCGACATTCCATGGCCAAATTACGGAATTCCAGTGATAGATGACTCCGCATGTGTACAAGATAACCAGATGCATCAGGACGCCGAAAATCACAGCCAGATTCCGGTACTTGCGGGTAAGAAGGCCGATGCCGATCATGGTCTCGGTACCAGCCAGTATCCATCCCAAAGCATGCAGCACGGGCCAACGAGCGCTCATTGCGCCGAACAGCGACGAGGTCCCAATGACAAAGCGGGAATTCATTTTTTGTAATCCGCTATAGAAATAGGTTGCCACAACGATCAACCGGCCAATATTGAGAGCGTTCTCCTGACTCTGGATATCATCGGCCTTCCAGGAAAAGCACGCGAGCCCTAATAGCATGAAAAGGTAGAGATAAACCCAGGGCTGCCAGCGGGTTTGATCGAGTAAGACGAGAAATAACAGCAAGGCGGCGAAAGTTAGTATGTAAATTCGGGGCTTTGAAGCTATGCCAACTAGTCCGAGCAGGACGAATAGTCCGGCAAACAAAATGATGTCCAGCGAACGTGGAATGTGCGGCAGGCCAGGAAGTATCGGGATAAGAGGATAGAAGCGATAACCAACCCACAGGCGGCGCGAAAGCAGGAAGCCGGAGGCAAATCCCAATACGATGACGGTTTTTGTATAGACAACCCTTTGGAACGGACTCAGGTCAAGACTTCTGATTGTTATAGACACCTTCTTAAACCGCTCGAAGCTACCGGCAAATGCCACTTCCGATTCATCCTGAGTAGTGTCCGAGATAACCCAGCAACAGGACCGCGATGCCGAAGAGGATGCGGTAGACGATGAACACGGTCAAGGTTTTCGTCTGTAAATAGCGCAGGAAAAACGCAATCGTTACGTAGCCGACAAGCGCCGAAACCACGATTCCCGCCGCGAATGCAGCCATACCCGGCGCCATTTCGCCTGGCGGAAGGCCGTGTTTCATCACGTGATGCAGCTTGAACAGGGCCGCTCCGCCAATGATTGGCGTGGAGAGCAGGAAGCTGAAGCGCGCCGCGGCCTCGCGAGTGAAGTTGCGGAACAATCCGCCGGTAATGGTGATGCCGGAGCGCGAGACGCCGGGGACCACGGCGAAGGCTTGCAGAACGCCGACGGTCATGGCATCGCCCAAGGTGATTTGCGGCAGCGGTTTCTGGAATTTGCTCATGCGTTCGGCTATCCACATGATGACGGCAACGATGATGAGCATGGATGCGACGAGGGCAGGTGCGCGGAAGGTAGTCTCAATGTGCTTCTCCAGCAGTGCGCCCGCCAGCGCAGCCGGTATGGTTGCGGCGATCATGTACCAGAGTAGCTGGCGCTCGCGGTGCTGCTCTTCGGGCGTGAGGTCGCGTTGGTCGTCGCTGGTTTCCGAGAAGCGGACGACCTTGCCGCCCAACGCGGCGCGGATAATCTGGATCCAGGTTCGCCAGAAATACAGCAGGATGGCGAAGAGGGTGCCGGCGTGGAGCGCCACGTCAAATGTGAGGCCGGGATCGCTCCAGTTTGCCAGTCCCAGCCGAGTGACGAGCCAGGGAGTGAGTGCCAGATGCGCCGTGCTGGAGACGGGCAGGAATTCGGTGAGACCCTGTACGATGCCGAGGATAATCGCTTCAAGAATGGGCAAACTATTCCACCGTGTTCCCAAATGTGGGCATTTTGTTCGTCACCATGTATACCAGACGCTCGGCCCGATTGGACCAGTCGGTGTCATTGGGGTATTGCGCAATTAGCTTCTTGGCAGTGTTGAGCGAGCGCGTAGTGGACTCGTCAGACTTCTTCTGGTCCTGCCTGGTTTTATAGATTTCAATCAGCGTAGAGTAGCGCCAGGCCGCTTTGTAGAGTGCCTCCGGAGTTTTGGGCGACTGCGGATGCTCATCGGCATACTTCACGTAGAGCGCCGCTTCCATCTCCGGACACTTCGCCTCAGCTTCCCAGTCGCCGCAGAGTTTGTTGTCGATGAGGTGATAAGCGGCAAGGTCGGCCCACTTAGTGCGCGGATACTTCTTCATGACCTGGCGCATGCCCTCTTCGTCGATCTGATAGCGGAGGGCGGGATCACGCTCGTGTGCCGAAGGACGGGTGGCGGCATCGGCGGCTTCAATCTGCCAGCGAATGTCGGCGGCGCGGTAGGCGGACTCGGCTGCCAGCGGAGACTGGGGAAAATATTCGGCAATGCGGGCATAAAGGCGCATGGCATCCTGGGCTGCGCCGCGGCGGCCGCCGCGTTTGCTGGCTTCCATCTCGCAGTCGAAAGCTTCGCCGAAGAGGATCTTGTCGCCGTCGGGCGTCAAGGTGGTGATGACGCCTTTGTCCTCAATCCAGCCGGTAACGTTGCGGTCGGTCTGGTTCTCCGGATCCTCCGGCGTGTAGCCGGCCCCGACTGTGCCCATGACGTTGACCCAGCCGGGGGAGTGTTGCAGGACGGCGACTTCGCGGCCGCGGCCAATGTTGGAGAGCTTGGCCGAATCGGTGCTGGGGCTGACGTAGATCACGCCTTCGCGCAGCATGACGCCGCGCTCGATGGCGGCGGCTGGAAGGCAGGCGACGATAACGGCGGCAAGCAGTGTAAGACGGTACGACACGTCGGTACTCCTGAGCTTCTGGACTGGGAATAACGATAGCTGATTGCGATTGTTGGGGAAAGAGGGGGCGGCAGGCAGACGAACGGCTATGCAGTTTGCAGTAAGACTCAGAAAAGCAGATCCCTCGCCGACTCAAGTCGGCTCGTGATGACAATACTTAAAGAACTGACGACGGCGCAGCTGAAGCTGCGCCTCTTCAAGACAAGCATCGGCGATTCTCAGAGACTACAATGACTCCTTCCCATGACGATCGCCCAAAATTTCGACGTTCTTCGGGAGCGTATTGCGCGCGCGGCTCGACGCGCGGGTAGAAATCCCGAAGATGTCGCGCTGATGGCGGTGACCAAGACGCAGCCTGCCGAGAGGATTGTGGAAGCTTACGCCGCGGGCCATCGGCTGTTTGGCGAGAACCGCGTGCAGGAGTTCGCGGAAAAGTTCGGTTCCCTCACGCAGTTGCACGACGCCGAGTTCCACATGATCGGGCACCTGCAGTCGAACAAAGCGGCGAAAGCGGCCGAGATCTTTCATGCCGTGGACTCGGTGGACTCGGCGAAGCTGGCAGAGCGGCTGAACGCAGCGGCCGGGAGCGCCGGCAAGGCCCTCGACGTGCTCCTCGAGGTCAATTCCGGGGGCGAGGCAGCGAAGAGCGGCGTCGCACCGGATTCGGCAGAACTGGAGCGCATTCTGGCAGCAGCGTCCACGTGGCCGAAGCTGCGGATTCGCGGCCTGATGACCGTACCACCATTCACCGACGATCCCGAGGGCGCGCGCCCCTACTTTCGGCAATTGCGCGAGTTGCGGGAGCGGCTGGCGGGGTTGCCGTTCGTCAGCCTTGATGTGCTTTCGATGGGGATGTCGCAGGACTTCGAAGTGGCGATTGAAGAGGGTTCGACCTGCGTTAGGATTGGGACCGCGATTTTTGGAGAACGGACGAAGGGGTGGTAGCGAGATTGTCGTGATTATAGGGGTCCTTCGACTCGTCACTTCGCTCCTCGCTCAGGATGACACAGCTTATTTATGTGGCTCTCCGCTCCGGATGACAGAGCTTACGTTGGATCGGCTCCGCGCGGTATGACAAGCGGTTGGGGTCGCGGGGCGCGGTCAGCACGCGCAAAACGGAACTGGAATTTATTCTTGTCTGAAAAGGTCGTCCGAAGCGATGTGCTGCGCTCTCCGCAAGAGAACAAAGCGCGGATGTTCGCAATCCCGGCACGGGGGAAATGTCTCGCCAAAGATGCAGATTACTTCGTGATCTTGCTGATGGCCGTGAAAGTGAACCACCTTGTAGATGCCGGAGTGCGGAACTTTCTCTCCGGGGTTGAATTTGTCGCCCACTTGTGCCATGCGCCCATCTTCTACTTGGGATGGGTCTTTGTCCAAGAAAAATGTGTCAACAGAGAACCACAATTCCCGGAATGAGAAGGTCTATCCCGCATTCCCGACCAGGCACGGTACAGGGAGCGCTGCTTGGTATAACGCGGCTTAACAGTCTGCGTGAGAACTGTGCCGTCCCCCACGGGACTCTGATCTTTTTTCGACTTCACCCAGCACTCCGCCTTCGGCTGCGTGCTGGGCTAGACTGTTCCGCGCCTCCGGCGCTCGTACTCTCGTACTTCGCGGTTCTTACTCCACTGCCGAAACCGAAATCGAGTTCCCACGCAGACTCTATAAGTAGTGAGGGTCTGGTGATTACAGGGGTCCTTCGACTCGTCGCTTCGCTCCTCGCTCAGGATGACACAATTTATTTGTGTGGCTGTCCGTTCAGGATGACACATCTTTAAAGCGAAACAGATCGGTGCGATCACCCTACTGAGGGAGGTGGCTGTCGTCGTAATCTTCCGTCAAGGACTGCAGGAACGCGACCAGGTTACTCACGTCACTTTGGTCGATGGACATGTTCTGAAATTGCAGCGGAGGGTTTCGCAGATTTCCCTGGCGCGCCAGTTGCGAGTTGAAGATGTAAAAGTTGACCACATCCTGCAAGGTAAGCTTGCTGCCGTTGTGGAAATAGGGATTGGAGTCGGCAAGATCACGCAGGTCGGGCGTCTTGAACTGAGCAATGGTGCTGGCCAGGCCTTGATCAACCGAGCAGTCGTTGCCGGGCGCGCATACCACACTGGCCAGAGCCTGTTGGGGATTGGGCATATCCGGATTCAGGTAGACATTCCACATTCCCAGATCGGCGAACTGCGGCTGTCCCGCCACGGCGATGTGACGGAAGGCCTCGCTGGCGGAAGGATGATTGAGCGTCATGGGAAGGTATTGGTTGTAATTGGCATTGCGCTGCGCCAGCGAAGGGACGGCCAGGTTCATGAACGAGCCAGTGCCGTTGGCCGCATCGTATTCTTCCTGCGAAACGCCGGTGCAGTGAAAAACAAGGTCGGTGAAATTGGGCGCGGCATGGCATGACGCACAATTGCCGGCATGTTGCGAGCCGTCGGTGGCTCCCGGCGCGCTGCTGAAGAAGACCTTCAACCCAGCCAGTTCATTCGCGCCAAACTGAAACGCTTGCGAGTGATATTTGAACGACCCACTCAGTTTGGTCACGAATTTGGGATTTTTCAGCGCCATGACGCTTTGCAGCAGACGCTGGTTATAGGCAGCAACGGTTTCCCCGGGATTCGGCTGCCGAGGTAACTGGTTCAGTATCAGAAAACTATCGTAGGGAGACCCATAGTACACACCGGCGCTGGTTTGTTTGAATTGCAACGCCGCCATGTAGGCCTGGATGAGTTTGGCGACCGCCGCGACGACCTGCTGGTCGGAGGCAGTCTGCACGTTGAGCCGATAGGCAGCAGGAATCTGGAATTGCGGAGAAATGGTGGCAGAGGTTCCCAGCAACAAGGTGCTGTAGGAAAGCCCACCGGTGCGTTCCGCGGCCAGCTTGCTGGTGCCGTCGTCCTGGCGGATGACTTGGGCAATCTGGGCGATGGCCTGGCTTTGCTCGTCGGGCGACCAACCGAAATTACGTCCCGTTAGCGTGCTCTGCACCAGGTCGATGGCATCTACGAACTCGCCATCGCCATGAAGAAATGTCGGGCCGGCGCGCGGCATCAGCGATCCCACCATCTGCTCGGCGTTGCGCGGGGTGTGATCGAAGCCGTTGATGAGACGAGGCAGCGGGCTGCGGGTGGTGAAGTCGGAATAGGCACGGTTGCCCGCACTGCCTTCGAACTCCGTAACAAAGTGGCAGGAGCGGCAGTTGATCGACTGTCCGGCGAAGGGTCCGGGCAATGTTCCCGACGTGGTATGCACCGTAGCCACGACCGGATCTCCCGCGCTGAGCGGCTGATTGATGCCGGTCATGTGAGTGGCGAAGAACTGGGCAAAACGCGTTTCCAGAAACAGGCGCTCTCCCAGCGTGACTTCGGGAGCGGGATAGGCAACGACATCCTCAGTGGAAGCGCCACTACTGGAAGAGGTGGAACTCGCGGCACCACCGCAAGCCTCCATGAGAAATAGCCCAACACAGGCTAGAGCCCCCAACAGCAGCCAGATACCGATAATGATTCGCGATTCCCGCATAGCCCGTTTGCTGGTCCCCCTGCTTGACTTCAAAACCCCGTATTAGAACACGATACATTTGGACCTAAGCCGCTGTCGACAACAAGGTCAACAACCGCTGCGCCTCGATATAATGAACTGCATTTCAGGAAAGACCGATTAAGTTATAGCGAGCTCCCTCGGCGGCTAAAGCCGCAGAAATTTTGTGGCACTAACGGACGGCCTAAAGGCCGTCCCCTTCGAGAAGCAGCCCTTCGAAAATCAGAGTTTCGAAATCAGATCTGATCAGTGTTTCATTAGGCGCGCAGGTGAGAGCGGTTGGCGAAGAGAACCAGAACAGCGAGCAAAGCGTCGACTCCTCCGCCTCGCAAAACTTCTTCGCGGCCGACGCGAACCTGCCTGATCTATCTCGTCCTGCTGGTGGTTGCGACCGTTGCAACCTACTATCCGGCGAGGAACCATCCGTTCCTCCACTTTGACGACAGTAAGTACGTGACCGCGAATCCCCAGGTGCAGAACGGCTTGAGCTGGAGCACGGCGGGGTGGGCGTTCACGACCTATGACGCTTCCAACTGGCATCCGCTGACCTGGCTGTCGCACGCGCTCGACTGCGAGATCTTCGGGCTTGATCCGGCTGGGCCGCACGCGGTCAATCTTCTGCTTCACCTCATCAACATGCTGTTGTTGTTTTGGCTGCTGGAGCGCGCGACCGGCATGGCGGGACGAAGTGCCATGGTGGCCGGACTGTTTGCGCTGCATCCCATCAACGTGGAGACAGTGGCCTGGGTGGCCGAGCGTAAGAACCTGCTCAGCATGCTGTTTTTGCTGCTGGCGCTGGCCGCTTACCGCTGGTATGCAAAACAGCCGGGCGCGGGGCGATATCTGCTGATCGCGTTTCTGTTTGTATTGGGACTGATGGCCAAGCCGCAGGTGATCACCCTGCCGTTCCTTCTGCTGCTTTGGGATTACTGGCCACTGCAGCGTATGACGCTGAGGACGCAGGCTGACGCCAGGGAAGCAGCGGCGCTTTACCCGGCACGGAGCTTCTTGCAGTTGGTGGTGGAAAAACTTCCGCTGTTGGCTATCAGCGCGATCAGCGCCGTGATCACGGTGAAAGCGCAACAGGCCGGCAGCTCGGTGCAGTCGCTGATCAAGTTTCCGTTCTCGCTGCGCCTGGAGAACGCGATCGTTTCCTATGCGCGTTATATCGCGAAGGCATCTTGGCCATCGCCGCTCTCGCCTTTGTATCCGTTTCCGCGAACAGCGCCGCCGGTCTGGCAGTTGCTGGCGGCTTTGGCAGTGTTGCTGGCGATCAGCGGCCTGGTATTCGCCGGCAGGAAGTATCGATATCTGACGGTGGGCTGGTTGTGGTTTCTGGGGACGCTGGTGCCGATGATCGGACTGGTGCAGGTGGGCGTGCAGGCGATGGCCGATCGCTATGCCTATTTGTCTTTCATCGGACTGTTTGTGATGGTGTGCTGGGGAGTCGCTGAGCTTGCCGATGCGCGCCGTTTTTCTCGCGCGTGGGTGACGGGCGCCAGCGCTGCGCTGCTGCTGGTCCTGGCAGGCGTCACTCGCCATCAACTTGCTTATTGGAGCGATGAAGCGAGCTTGTGGACGCACACGATCCAGACCACGACCGACAACTACGTTGCCGAGGACAATCTGGGGACGACCCTGCTGGAGCGTCATGACATGGACGAGGCCATCGTGCACTTCCGCCGCGCCACCGCGATAGAGCCGCACAACGGACTCAGCCAGTTGAACGTCGGCGTCTGGGAGGAAAGGAACCACCATTGGCCGGAAGCGATTGCGGCCTACAAGTCCGGCATCGCCGAGATCGAAGAGACCGACGTGCTGGCTCGGGCTTACAGCAATTTGGGATATGTCTATAACTACGCTGGCGACGAGGCCAGCGCCCGCGATAGCTTCCAACAGGCGCTCAAGCTGGCTCCGGATACGGAGCAAGCACTGATCGGACTAGGAGTGCTGGCGCAAAAGTCCGGAGACTTCGCCGGCGCGATCCAGATGTACAGTCACGCCAATCAGATTCGACCTGCCGCACTGGGATATCTGTTGCTGGCGCGAGCGCTGCATCGCAGCGGCCGCTCAGAGGACGCGGAAGCGGCGCTGCAGAGGGCGCGGAGTATGCCTGGATTCCCCGAGACGCAGCGCATGGCCGACGGACTTGTCGGGCGGTAGGAGTGGTTGTCGCGGCTGAAGGCAGTGTCGCGATGGGTGTCGCCGCTCTGCGGCTCGAAATCGTTTCGCGCCTGACCCGGGGCTCACGCCCCCGTCTAACTTCATTCCGCCGCGTTGCGACTAGTTTGACGCTTGCACGTCAGCTTTGTGTCAGCATCCTCCAGCCGTAGTTGCAACCCAGCTTCTTTTGGCCCTGGTCGCCGTGGCTGGCGATTTCTTGGATTGTTCGATCTCGCCGGTCGCAGGCTTAAGAGACTTTGTCGTGACTGGAATTGAAGCTTCGCGGTGGAATAAACAGTCCGAAAAACGATCCAAGCAGCCGCGCAGCGGCGGGATGACTTTAGCCCGGCTCGTGAGAGCCGGGTCGGAGGGGAAAATAGACCCGAGCCGCAGAGCGGCGGCATCGGCTGCGGCACAGTCTGTTAAGCTCCCGGCGCTTCCACGGTCACAAAAATTGGACGCAGTGTTTACAGTTTGTTGACAAATCTGTGGGCCGACGGAAGTAGCCTCTGTTCATTGGCGCAAAGATCGGCGGATGAGGTCAGGTGTACAGGACGAGTGACTCCTAGGCTGGTTGTTCATTCGCCGATCCGTGAATTCTTGCTGGAGAAGTGGATCTCCGGCAGAGATGGATCTGAGGTGGGTTCGCGGTAGCGCAGCCGCGCACTCGGTAGCGCCTCGCCGCTCCTTGGCGCAACCGCTCAAGAGGCACGGAGAACTCACCGTGCCTCTTGGTGTTTTGGCGCGCGCGAACGCGTTCAGTAGGCCAGCAGAATGCGCAGATCGCGGACGTTGTTGCCGGTTGGTCCGGTCATGATGGCGTCGCCGATGGCGTGAAATAACGGAAAGCTATCGAAGCGGGCCAGAGCGGTTGCGGCGTCCAATCCTCGTTGCTTCGCCCGTTCCAAAGTTGAGCCATCGGCAATCGCGCCGGCAGCGGAGCTATTGCCATCGATTCCGTCGGTCCCGGCGCTCAGCACCGTCACGTTTTCGCAGGCGATCTTCTCCGCACAGTAGAGGGCGAACTGCTGATTTCGCCCTCCGAGCCCGGATGCTGCTCCCACCTTCACCGTGACTTCACCGCCGGAGATCAAGCAGGCGCGCGACACTCCGAGGCGCAACTCGCGCAGGCGCCGCAGAAGATGATCGGCGGCTTGCTGATAGTCCCAGTCGTCGCAACTGTTGTCGATCTCGACCGCGAAGCCTGCGAGTGCGGCGCTCTCAACCGCTGCGTTGACAGCGGTGGCGTTCGACAGCACCGTAGCGTAGTGCGAGTGCGCGAAGGCCGGGTCGCCCGCCTTCGGCGTCTCTTTCAACTGCCGGCCATCGAATAGCGAGCGCACCGGCGGCGGAAAGCGATCGACCAACTGGTAGCGCTGGGCAAGGTCGTAGCATTCCTGCACCGTGGTGGTGTCGGGCATGGTAGGTCCCGACGCCAGCGCGTCAGGCGAGCCTTCCGGGACATCGGAGACCAGCACCGATAATTGATGGGCCGGCGCTGCAGCACGAGCCAGGCGTCCGCCTTTCAGCGCCGAGAGATGCTTGCGGATGGCATTGATCTCGGCAATGGGCGCACCCGAATGCACCAGCGCGCGATACGTCTCGACCACATCCGCCAGCGAGATGCCGGCGCTGATGGGCTTTTCGGCGATTGCCGAAGCTCCACCGCTAATGAGGAAGACGGCCAGCGTCTCCGGAGACAGGGCTTGCACCAGGCGCAGGATGGCATCGCCGGCCCGCAGCGATTCCTCATTGGGGAGCGGGTGACCACCGGTGAAATAACGGAAGCCGAAGAGTTGCGCGGGCGGCGCGGTAGGAGCGGCAACGATTCCGGTGAGGCCCGTCCCGACGACATTGGCGAACGCCTCCGCCATGCTGTGTCCCGCCTTACCTATCGAGATCACCAGAATGCGTTCGAAGGCGCCCAGGTCGAAGATCTCGCTGCCGCTCTGCAGATAACGACCTCGGCATTGCAGCCTGCGACTGAAGGCCTGCGGAATGCTGCACTCGGCGAGCGCGTGATCGAACATTTCGCGCACGCGATCGCGCATCTCGAGGAAGAGAGCGTCAGCAGGGGATTGAGGGTCGTTAGGCATGAGGGGTGATTATAGAATGCCGCGATTGGCTTTTCGCTTTTAGCTGTTCGCTACTCGCCCGGGGCTTTCATGACAGTAGTGCACCTCGGAAGAGGAATGGCTTCAGCCTGACAACTCCCTCAGCCAACTTTCGACCGCGGTTCGCAGTTCGCTTAGGTGTCCCTGGAAGAAGTGATCTCCGGGAACGAATACCAGCTTCTTCGGGGGAGCGATCTGGGCGACGAGGGCTTGCAGCGCCGCCTGTGGGCCGTACTGATCGCGATCACCGCTGACGAACAGCTTAGGCTTGGCGCAGTCGCGCAGGAACGAATATGAATACAGCCGACCGTCGGCTTCCACCGGCGTGCCAATCGAGATCAGCGCCTTCACATCGGGATGGGGGCAGGCGGCGCGCAGTCCGGTGGCCGCACCGAAGGAGAAGCCGGCAAAGATGATGGGCAGCTCGAACTCGCGCTTCAGCCATGCGAGCGCGGCTTCGACGTCGGCGATCTCTCCGCGTCCTTCGTCGTGCCTGCCGGCGCTGAGTCCGGTGCCGCGAAAGTTGAACCGCAGCACCGGAAAGCCGAAGGAGTTCAACGCCTTCATCACGTGAAAGACAACTTTGTTGTGCATCGTTCCGCCGCCCAGCGGATGGGGATGACACACCAGAGCGGCGTGCGTCGCAGAAGGCGTGCCCGCGTTCAGCAGTGCTTCCAGACGTCCGGCGGGGCCGTCGAGGAAGAATGATTTGATGGTTGGAGCTGAGATGGTCAAGCTAACTCCGCACCGGATTATTTCACCACAAAGGGCACGGAGAACGACACATCATCGCGACTATAGGGGTCCTTCGACTCCGGTTGGCGCAAAAACGGCGCGAACCTGCGCTCAGGATGACACATCGTAGGTTGGGGGCTGGCTCAGGATGACACAGCTGAAATTAGCAGTCGCAGACAAAACTTTAGCCCCGCGGGCTCGCTATTCACCGCGGGGCTTCAGCGTCTGCGGTACTGTGACCACAGAGCAAGAATTAATTTACCTCAATTTGAGTTCTCATGGACGATTTTGGGCAAATGTTGACAATTCGCCATGCCGAAACAGGGAAGCACGAATCCGCAACCAAATGTGGAAGGAACGCATCGCGAGCCGATCCGCAGTTGCGCAGTTTCTGTGTGGAGACGGCACATCACTCCGTTGCTTCCCGTGGCGGAGTGTGATGCGGCAGCGCCTCCGGCATCTCGGAAACATTCCACGCCCACGCAGCCAGCAGCGCCGCGCCTTCGTTGATCTGGTCCGGAATCACCTTGTCGAAGGTGTCGGTCTGGCTGTGGTGAACTTCACGATAATGTGCGGGAAGCTGCACGCAGAAATAAGCGGGGATGCCTTGATCGAGGAAGGGTACGTGGTCCGATGCACCGAAGTAGCGCGTGCTGAGCGGTTGCAGATCGAAGACCTTCTGCAGCGGCTGATAGATCTCCTGCATCAGCGGGGCGGTCTCCGTCAACTTCTCGAGCGCAATGCTGAACACCTTGCCCGTTCCGGTGTCGTGAATCAGGACAGCGTCAACCTGCTTCATTTCCGCGGCATGGTTCTTGATGTAAGTTTCGGCTCCGACACCGCCTTCTTCTTCGCCGGTGAAAAGGATAAAGGTGATGGTGCGTTTCGGCTTCCAACCCAGCGCCTTTAAGGCGCGAGCTGCCTCCAGCGTGGCCATCGCGCCGGTGCCGTTGTCCAATGCGCCCTGGCCGAGGTCCCAGGAGTCAAGATGGCCGCCGACGATGACGCGCTCCTCAGGATGCTCGCTGCCCTTGATTTCAGCGACTGTGATGGACGCGGGCACGGATTGGTCGGTGAAGGTGTCCTGCAGGTTGAACTTCATGGTCACCTGACCTGTCTGCAGAAGGCGATAGAGCAGGTCATAATCCTCGTGCGTGAGGAAGGCGAGCGGAACCGCGGTGGGAGCATAGCGCGGATAACCACCAGTCATGTTGTAGAGGCTGTCGGTCTTGCCGCTGTCGACCACGATCAAGGCGGGCTTCTCGGCAGCAATTTGTCGCAGCAGCTCCAGGCGCTGGCGGTAGGTCATGTTGCCTGCGGCATTGGCTTGCGCTGGCGGTATCACTGCGTCGTAAGCGTTCTCCGGATTGGGATCGAGCTTCGACATGTCCGCCGGGGGGCGCGTCATGACGATTGCGCCCTTCAGCTTGCCCTTGAACTGGTCGAAGTCGGCAGGCTTCTGGATGTCGAGAGCTAAGACCTGTCCGCTGACCTCGCCGTCGGTCCCCTTGCTCCAACCAAACGCACGAATGCCAATGCGCTTCTGGACGGGAGTGACGATCTCAGCAGTCTCGAGGCCGCGCGTCCAGCCGTGATCGATCTGCGTGGTCTCAAGGTGCACATCGATGCCGTAATCCTGGAAGCGCTTGAGCGTCCAGTCGCTGGCGGCCTGCATCTGCGGCGAGCCGGTGAGGCGCGGACCGATCTGGGTGGTGAGATATTCCAGGTTCTTGATCAGCTCGGAGTGGGCTGTCACCTCGGCGGCGATCTTCTGATCGGCAGATTCCATCGCCTTGCGATAGGCTTCACGCTGCTTCGCCGGTCGCTGCGAGACAGGTTGAGAAGTCTGAGGAGTTTCTGTGCCTTCTTGCGGCAGCGCGATCAGGAAGCCGGAAAACAGAAGTACTGCCAGGAACGCCAGAAACTGGCGACGAATACGAATCATTGCGCCTTCCTTGGAGAAATTAAGCAGGGATGTCGATCATAGCGGGTGAGGGACGGGGCTGTCATTACGACTGGAGGATCGCTGGCTTAAGTGTGTCATCCTGAGCGAGCCCCGCTCAGGATGACAACGTATGTTGGGCCGCTTGCGCTCAGGATGGCACACATTAGTTGGGCTGCTTACGTCGCCCAGTTGCGGCGATCGACGAAGGTTGGCGGTTCGTAGGTCTTGCCGCGTGCGAGTTGGCGGTCTTCGCGCCTTGATGTCCACAGCAGAATCGGCCCGGTTAATGCGCGCACTAAACGCGTTGCGCCGCCGAACTCGTGCTCGATCTCGCGCCGCAGTTCGCGAATTCGAATCGATACGGAGAAGTTTGTCTTCTTTAAGCGCTTCTCCATCGCCCAGAGCGCGGCGTCATAGGTGGTGCGAAGCTTGGCCGCCTCGTTGGCCACACGCTGGCGCACACGCAGATCGGGATGATTGTGATACTTCTTCCATCCCTGGAAGATGGTGTCGCAAATACGGAACAAGCTGGGGCCGTTGCGCTCGAAGTCGAAGCGGAAGGCCCAGTCGAGCAGGCGCTTGGAATCATCGCGCGAGATGGCTGCGTGTTCGAAGTTGAATTTGAATTGGCCGTGAATGTCGGCGAGGTCAACGCCATCGAGCATGCGGCCTTCGTCCTGCATCTGCTGGAAGAGCGGCGTGCCCGGGACTGGCGTGTACAACATGAACTGATGGAAGTCAGTTCCGTGCGCGACAGCAAACTCAATTTCCTGGCGAATGTTTTCCAGCGTGTGGTGTTCCAGCCCGACGATGGTCGAGCCCAACAGCTTGATGCCGTGCTGGCGTAGTTCGGAGGCCAGCACGTGGGTATCGGTGTTGTGCAACTTGGCGTAGGAAGATTTCGGCGATTCCAGCCCGAGCCAGATCCACGAAACGCCTAGCTGCACCAGTTCCTCAATGGTGTACTTGCGGATGGCATTCGCCGATGAGAACACATACAGCGACCAGCTCTTGCCGCCTTTCTTCATGCGCTCGAGCAATTGCATCGCCCGCGGACGGTTGAGGAGGAAGTTTTCGTCCATCATGAAGAACGAGCTTACTTTCATGGACTGCTCCATGGTCGCCATCACGTCGAAGAGCTCGTCGCCCGACTCGTAGAAGTTGCAGCTTTGCCCTTTGCCGCCGAAAAAAGCCGAGGTGGTGCAGAAGTTGCAGCCCATGGGACATCCGACGGAGGGAATGATGGTGGCGGCGGTGTCG
This sequence comes from Candidatus Korobacteraceae bacterium, assembly GCA_049511915.1. Taxonomy (GTDB): domain Bacteria; phylum Acidobacteriota; class Terriglobia; order Terriglobales; family Acidobacteriaceae; genus Bog-257. The sequence goes on along the minus strand of JBEKXQ010000029.1, from coordinate 20,402 downwards.
CGCGTCTTGTCGGGAATCTTCATGCCCAGCACCCTCATGCCGAAGCCGGAAAGGATTTCGGGATGAGTAATGGGCGCGTTGGGATCTTCGCCGAGATAGCGGCGCATCCAGGCGATGCCCTCGCCGCGCACAACGTAATCCGCATCAATCAACTTGTCGAGAGCGGGAATGGCAGCGACGTGTCCGCCGATAACAATGGTCGACTTGGGCGAGAGCTTGCGCACGATGCGGCACATCTCGCGCACCTTGCCGAAATTCGGGATGATGCCGGAGATGCCGACAACGTCGTACTCAGTCTCGGTCAGCTCGCGTTCGAAGCGCTCCAGGGTAGGGAAGTCGAGCAAGGTGCTGGGCGCAGAAATGTTGCGCTGAATCATCATCAGGCCCCAGGAGCGATGAAACATGCGCAGTGAGAAGCTGCCTTGGGCGCGGGTGACCTGGTTGTGATAGAGCTCCATCGGATTGATGGTGCGGCTGCCGAATTCGTCGTCGCGCGCATAAGGTCCGAAGACGGAACTCAGCAGCACGCGAGCCTGAATCCCCCTGGGATGTGGAGTAATCGAATCAGAGTTCGCTGTCGAAATCATGAGTCAATGGTAGGAAGAAGCGGCGAGGGTTTCCGTGATATATAGCACTTGCGGGACGAAATGACAGAAGTATTACATTGAGGACGGATTTGGGAGAGGTATTGCAGGAGTCAAGCGCGGGTTTTTCTTCTTCGGCATGTCTGAAGCGGTGCCGCAGCCAGTGTCGCCGCTCTGCGGCTTGTTTTTGTTTCCAATTTGACCGGGGGCTCACGCCCCCGTCAAACTTCATTCCGCCGCTGCGCGGCTGGTTTTTTGCAGGGGCTAAACAGTTTCTGGAAAACTCGGGAAAGCAGATCCCTCGCCGGACTGAAGTCCGGCTCGTGATGACAAGAATAAAGACTTGTGAGGGCACGACTGAAGTCGTGCCCTGTTACAAATCTTGGCTCTTGTGGGACTGCTTGAAGTAACTCATTGGGATGCCATTCCTCGGGAATCAAGAACATCGGGAAATTAATCCCTGGCTGATTGCTATCGCAGTCATGTCGAGCACCTTTATGGAAGTGCTGGACACGACGGTGGTCAATGTTTCGCTGCCGCACATCGCGGGCAGCCTTTCGTCGAGCAACGACGAAGCCACGTGGACGCTGACGTCATACCTGGTGGCCAACGCCATCATCCTGCCGATGACGGGCTGGCTGGCGGGACGCTTCGGACGAAAGCGGTTGCTGCTGATGTCGGTTACCGGCTTCACGATGGCGTCGTTCCTCTGCGGGCTTGCGCCCACGCTGCCGTTCTTGATTTTGTGTCGCGTGATACAGGGCGCGTGCGGCGGTGGATTGCAGCCGCTGTCGCAAGCGATCCTTCTGGAATCGTTCCCGGCGGAGAAGCGTGGACAGGCGATGGCGTTCTGGGCGCTGGGAATTGTAGTGGCGCCGATGCTTGGTCCGGTGGCCGGCGGCTGGCTCACCGACAACTACAGTTGGCGCTGGGTCTTCTACATCAACGTGCCCATCGGCGTGATTGCGCTCATCCTGACGCAGGTTTTCATCTTCGATCCGCCGTACCTGCGGCGCGAGAAGACCGGCATCGACTACTGGGGAATCGGCCTGCTGGCGGTCGGCATTGGCAGCCTGCAAATCATGCTGGACAAGGGCCAGGAGGACGACTGGTTCGGATCGCGCTTCATCGTGACGCTGTGCGTGATGGCGGTCGTGGGCTTGAGCGCACTGATCATTCGCGAGCTCACGGCCAAACACCCGGTGCTGGATCTTACCGTGTTCAAGTACCGTTCGTTTGCCATCGGCACATTCCTGATGACGTTCATCGGCTTCGTCCTCTACGGCAGCACCGTCCTGTTGCCGCTGCTGATGCAGGTGGTGCTGGGCTACACGGCAACGCACGCCGGCATCACCAACCTGCCGCGCGGCATGGCCTCGTTCCTCATCATGCCGATTGTCGGCCGGCTGATCGGCAAGTTCGACAGCCGCAAACTGCTCGGCATCGGCTTTGTGGCGTCGGCTTACGCGATGTGGGAGCTGTCGCGCTTCAGCCTGGACGTAGCGTCGAGAAATTTCTGGTGGCCGCTGATGATTCAGGGCGCGGCATTGGGATTCGTGTTTGTGCCGCTGACGACGATCACGAACGGCGGAATACCCAACGAGCGGATGGGAAACGCCACCAGCATCTTCAACCTGATGCGGAACATCGGCGCGAGCATCGGCATTGCCATGGTGGAAACCGTGCAGTACCGCGCGCAGCAGACGCAGATCAACGTGCTTGGGCGACACGTCTATCCGGAGAGCGTTACGACGCAGCAGATGGTGCAAAACCTGAAGGCATATTTCATGAGCCAGGGCTCGAGCGCCGCCACGGCGACGCAGCAGGCGTATGGGGCGGTGTGGGGAATGGTGCAGCGGCAGGCGGCGATGCTGGCGTACAACGACACGTTCCTGTTTCTCGGAGTGATCTTCGTCGCCCTGATTCCGTTGCTATTTCTGCTGAGTAAACCGAAAGCAGTGAAGCCGGGCGCGGCGATGATGCATTGAAAGGCAGTTGTCAGTGGCCAGTGGTCAGATCCAACGAGAGCAGGGGCTAAAGCCCGGATTCAAATCGCGACTTTTCGGCACGACTGAAGTCGTGCCCTGACACAAATCGCGTTTACGCGATAGTTCAGGGGGTTCCAGATAAAATTATCAGTCCATGTCTGGACACACGCGATGGAGCTTTCGTAGATGCGCAAACTGATTTTCGTCTGGTTACTCTTCGTTGGAGTCGGTATTTATCCGCAGGCTGGAGCACAGTCGGAAGCTCCCACGCCGCAGTCAAACGCGCCAGCAGCCCAATCGAAGCCGTCGGGAACGCAATCGAAGCCCTCCGCGGCGAAATCGAAAACTTCCGCCGCGCAATCCAAAGCTGCGGCCGCTGCTGCCACCCGTCGCTGGTGGCAGAATGCGGTCTTCTATGAGATTTATCCCCGCAGCTTTGCCGACAGCAACAACGATGGAATTGGCGACCTCAACGGGATTACGTTGAACATGGACTATCTGGGGCGACTGGGCGTGGACGCCATCTGGATCACGCCTTTTTTCCCCTCGCCGCAGGTGGACGTCGGATACGACGTCTCCGACTACGAGAACATCGATCCCATCTACGGTAACCTTGCCGACTTCGAGCAGCTCAATCAGGCAGCCCAGCGGGACGGCATTCGCGTTGTCCTTGACTTGGTGCTCAATCACACTTCTGATCAACATCAATGGTTCCTTGACGCGCGCTCCTCGCGCAACTCGAAGCATCGCGACTGGTACATCTGGCGCGATGGCAAGGGCCCGAAGCAGCCGCCCAATAACTGGCTCTCGATCTTCGGAGGACCGGCGTGGACGCTCGACCCTAAAACCAACCAGTACTATTACCACTTCTTCTATCCGCAGCAGCCTGACCTGAACTGGCGCAACCCGGCCGTGAAGGACGCGATGTTCGATGTGACCCGTTTCTGGTATGAGCGGGGCGTCGCCGGCTTTCGCCTGGACGCAGTCGACGCGCTATTCGAAGATCCGAAGCTGCACGACAATCCCATCCTGCCCGGCAAGAATGCCTATGGCGATCCCAACATGGAGGACCAGTACAACCGCAACCTGCCGGAGATCCACGGGGTGCTGAAAGGACTGCGCAAGGTCGCGGACGAGTACGATGCGGTGCTCATCGGCGAGACCTGGACGACCAATATCGATCAGCTTAAGAAGTATTACGGCGACGACAAGGATGAACTGCAACTGCCCATGGATTTCATGTTCACCATGGTGAACAAGCTTTCACCGACGGAGTTTCGTCAGCAGATTGCGGCCTTGAACTCAGCCGGTAGCTGGCAGGTGTACCTGCTTGGCAATCACGATATCGAACGCTCCTACAACCGTTACGGCGACGGTAAGCACAACGACGCCATCGCCAAAGTGATGGCCGGGATGTATCTGACTTTGCGGGGCACGCCGATTATGTATTACGGCGAAGAGATAGGGATGGAGAACAACGATCCCAAAACCAAGGCGGATGTGAAGGACCCGAAAGGCAAGCTGGGATGGCCCCAGGACAAAGGCCGCGACGGCGAGCGCACTCCCATGCAGTGGACCGACAAGGTGAATGCGGGTTTCAGCAAGACCCGGCCATGGCTGCCGGTTGCCGCCAATTACCGGACCCACAACGTGGCCAGCGAACTGAAAGATCCCAACTCGATTCTGATCTTCTACCAGAAGCTGCTGACGCTGCGACGCTCCACCCCGGCGCTGCTCGAAGGCGACTACGTTGCCCTCAACGAGAGCGACCCGAATGTCATGTCGTACTTGCGAAGCTATAAGGACAAGGCAGTGCTCATTGTGCTGAACATGTCGGCCGAGCCGCAAAAAGTGAGCTTCAACCTTGCGCCGCAGGGATTCTCGGTAAGCGAGGCGAAGACATTGCTGTCAACCACGAGGACGATGCCGGTCACTGCAAAGATCACGGAGATGACGCTGGAACCGTTCTCGGTGTACATGGGGGAAGTGTCGCGGTAGCGATCCGGCTCTTTGTCGATTCGTCCTGCAGAGATTGCGCTTCCGGCGAGAATCCCCACTCAAGGCCAAAAGACGGCCTTGAATGGGGCACCCGCCGACCCTTCCGCATCCCCGGCTATCACTCCGGGGAGCGACAGCGGTCACTGACAAACTACCTACCAGCAGCGTGAAATCCAGGCATCCGAAGCTGTTTTCTCCAATGAACCGCGTGCCCACTTGCCTAGCTGAGGCGCAACAAGAATCGCGGCTCTCGCACCACGGAGGATTCCAATGACGAAAGCACAAATTTATGGGTTATGCCTCGTCTTCTGGTTTTGTGCTGTGGCAGCGATTGCTTCACCTGCACAGAACAGCTTCTTCACAACTTTGGTGAACTTCGACGGCACGGACGGTTCATTCCCCGCCGCATCGCTGGTGCAAGGCAATGACGGGAGCCTTTACGGGACAACGTGGGATGGCGGGGCTAACGGTAATGGTACGGTTTTCAAAGTTACCCCAAGCGGCACGCTAACCACGCTGCACAGCTTCAACGGCACGGACGGCAGCGGGCCTAACGGGTTGGTGCAGGCCAGCGATGGAAATTTCTATGCGACAACCCGCGGGGGCGGGGCCTATGGCGCGGGTGCGGTCTTCAACATCACCCCCAGCGGTACGCTGACTGTTCTGTACAGCTTCTGTGCTGAAAGCGGTTGCCCGGACGGCAGTACCCCGTATACGTTGGTGCAGGCCAGCGACGGAAACTTCTATGGGATAACCCAGTGGGGCGGTGCAGGTGGCAGCTACTGCAGCGGCGGCGGCGGTTGGGGCTGTGGCACGGTCTTCAAAATCACCCCCACGGGTGTGCTGACTACGCTGTACAGTTTCTGCGTATCCGGAGGCGGTTGTGGCGACGGCGCATACCCGACTGCACTGCTGGCCACCAACGGGGGCTTCTACGGGACGACCGGCGCTGGCGGCGAGGACTACTGCTCCGGCGGCTGTGGCACGCTGTTCAGCATGGACTCAAGCGGCGCTCTCAGCACGCTGTACAGCTTTTGCTCCCGCGGCCCACTGGATTACCCAGACCAATATGACTGCCCTGACGGTGTGGGCCCTGGGGGTTTAGTGCAGGCCAACGACGGTAGCCTCTACGGGGTAACCAATTCCGGAGGGGACCCAGGGTGTGAAGGTAACGATTTCGGCTGTGGCACGCTGTTTGAATTCACTGACACCCTGACGACCCTGCACACCTTTGAGGGTTCGGACGGCGCCTTCCCTAACGGGCTGATACAAGCCAGCGACGGGAACGTCTACGGGACAACAACCAATGGCGGAAATGACGAGTGCCCCGCAGGCTGCGGCACGGTCTTCAAACTCGCCCGGAGCGGTGCGCTGACCACGCTGCACAGCTTCGACGTCACAGACGGGGACCATCCCGGCGCCGCACTATTGCAGGCCCATGACGGGAACCTCTACGGGCCCACAGCAAACGGCGGGGCCAACAACGATGGCACGGTCTTCCGCCTGGGCGTGGTTCGCACGTGCGCAACATGTCGCCCGTGAGTTGGGAACCAGACTGGTTATGGCGTCAGGAGTTTTCGGCAGTGGTGGGATCAATCACTGCCCGTACTTCGGAAAGCCGCCCTGAGTGGCATGTTTGCGAATCAGCGGCTCATCGGGAGCGACATAAATGCAGTAAATCCTGTCGTCGGTGACGAAACTTTGTACCCACTGGATTTCCGGTCCAAGGCTACGAAGCACACTGCAGGAGGCTTGGGAGACGGCTTGCAGTTGCTCCGGCGTCACCGGGCAATTCGCGTTCAATTATATGGTGCAAAGTTTTCTCTTCGAAGAAGCGTCTGGGGACGCGACAAAAGGTGCGTCCGAAGTTCGGGTCAGGGTTCTATCACCTTTGGCTGCAAGGGCCGACGGCTTCTATGATCGGACGAAGGGTGGCCGGGCGAGTAAAATTGGGGACGTCGGTCAGGTGAATCAGATTCGAGGTCATTTTCCAGGGAGGCCGTCATGTTGAAGCCTTATATGATCTTGCTGACTTTGTTGGTGTGTACGTTCCCGCTAATCGCACAGGACAATCAAACTCCCGCGCAAGCCCCGGCATCGGGCTCATCCGCGATTCCCGCGGATGCAGCGCAGAAGGCCAATCCGGTGAAGCCAACTGCCGAATCGCTGGCGCAGGGCAAGAAATATTACGGATACGATTGCGCCATGTGCCACGGCGACAACGGCAATGGCAAGGGAGAAGTAGCAATCTCCGAAAAGATGAAGGTCGGTGACTTCAGCGATCCAGCGACCTTGCAGGGCAAAACCGATGGCGACCTGTTTTACATCATCAAGAATGGCCACGGCCAGATGCCGCCCGAAGGAGATCGAGTGAAGCCGACTGAAATCTGGAATATGGTGAACTACGTCCGCTCACTTTCGAAGAAGGGCCAGTAGAGGCCGATTCGAAGTGCAGATTATGTTTAGGGTCGCCGATTGGCTGTTATCAGATGATGCCGAGGAAGGCGAGATGGTGTAACACGCCCCCCCGGAGGCTGTATGTGTAGCAATTTCGGATTCAACCATCATCCCGGCAGGCCGCCTTGCGCGCTGGAGTCGCATTGGTACTACACCGTGGTGCGATGGATTGCGTGGCTGCGCCTGCGGTTTGTGACCAGGTCTTCGCAGATCATCGCGCCCCGCAGCCAGCCTCGCCGGCCGTTGTAACTCTCCCGCCCTGTTTCATCGCGACGACTGTCGAGGCTGCGTGAGAACCCTGTCGTCCCCAAGGGACTCAGGTACTTCTCCCACTAAACCCAGCACTCCGCTGCGCTACGTGCTGGGCTATCATGACTCCGCGCCTTCGGCGCTCCGGACCTCATGCTTCCTAGCCACTACCCGCCGCGAAAGCTAGTTCTCACGCACATTCTGTCGATGCGGACTCGTGGTGCGCGGGTAACGGCGAATCAGATACGTTACTATTCAGTTGCAACGGAGGTTGAGCGGAATGGTGCGCACATTGAAGCCGGGGACGCTGGTCATCGCTTCGGCCTATCCTGATCCGCCGTTTGAACTGGCCGATAGCTCGGAAAACGGCTTCGATGTCGACTTTGATGCGAGCCGTCAGCGCGCAACTGGGGCTGAGCTTGGTGCGGACACGGTATCTGGCCGATGACTTCAACGGAATCTTCGACGGCCTGAGTAAGGGTACTTGCGACGCGGTGATTTCGGGAACGACGATCACGCCAGAACGGTCGAAGGTCGTATTGTTTTCGCAGCCCTACCTGGAATTCAACCAGGGCGTAGCGGTAAATCGGCGCATCACGCCGAAGGTGTCGTCTGTCGCCGACCTGCATGGGCTTACGGCGGGCATTCAGTCAGGAAACACATCGGAGTTTGTAGCGCAACGCTGGCTGGCCGACGGCGCGATCGGAAAAATTCAATACTATGCCTACGACGGCATCCTATCCGCGCTGGCCGATCTTGAGGCGGGACGCATTGGCATGGTGATCAAACTCTTTCCCGTGATCTCGTGGCTGCTGAAAGGTCATGCGGAGCTTGAGGTTGACATGCAGGTGCCGACCCATGAGAAGCTGGGAATCGCATTCGAGAAGAACAACGAGGAGTTGTGCGATGCGGTGAACAGTGCGCTGGACACGCTGCACAGCAATGGGGAATTTGCCCGGCTGCAAGCCCGCTGGTTTCCGACATAAATAGCACGCGAGGTGATGGCAAATTGAGCTTCGGAGACACAGTTCGTTTGAAAAAAAGCCCGGACCGAGAGGCCCGGGCTTTTTATCGCATACCGCCGAGGCAGTACCGAAACATTGCACTGGTCACTACGGGATGGTGAGAGTGACCGTAGTCGTATGCTTCACGCCTCCGCCTGAGCCCGTTACCGTGATCGTGTAAGTTCCGGCCCTTGCTCTTCTATTTACCGTGACCGTCATGGTCGACGACCCGGAGCCCGGTGCTGGTATGGAGCTAGGGTTGAAGCTTACAGTCACCCTGCTTGGCTGGCCACTCGCAGACAAGGAAATGGCCGAGTCAAAGCCGCCGGAAATAGTCGTGGTGATCGTGGAATGGCCGGAGTTCCCCGGATTAATCGTAAGCGATGTGGGCGATGCGCTGATGGTGAAGTTAGGACTCGTCCCGGTCACTGTCAGCGAAACCGTGGTGGTTTCCTGGGTGCTGCCCGAGGTTCCGGTCACCGTAATCGGATACGTGCCGGGTACTGTGGATGAGGCCACGGTCAGCGTCATGGTCGAAGTCCCAGCCCCGGTAATCGAGGTGGGGTTGAAGGTTACGGTCACGCCAGTTGGCTGGCCACTCGCAGACAAGGAAATAGCCGAGTCAAACCCGCCGGTCACCGTACTGGTAATGGTGGAGGTTCCCTGATTGCCCGGCGCCACCGTAACTGAAGAGGGTGAAGCTGAAAGGCTGAAACCCGAACCTGACGAACTTCCGGCAAGTGCGCTGATTAGTCCGCTTCCGTTGGGACTGCCCCAGCCGGTCGCCAGATCGAATCCGACGGTTGCCGAATAGCCGTTGCTGCCACTGGTAATGTCGTGGAAATCGGTGTCATAGCTCGAGCCCAAACCAATCGTATAGAGGGACGGATTGATGAACCCGACTGTATGGTTGCCGTTAGCAACTGCCTGTTGGTTGACGAGAGCCAGGTAGCCGGCCCACATGGGAGCGGCAAAACTGGTTCCCCCATACTCGTTGGCAGTGCAGGTAGTTTGGTCGGCGCAGACGTAAAAAGTAAAATTCGCGTTTGCCGAAACGTCCGGGCCGTTGCGATAGGTCTTGGAGCATGCGGAGCAGCCGTTGGCCGTAGTTACCTGCCAGGAGGGAATCGCAAAATGGTCCGGCGAAATACCGCCGCCACCGTCGACCCAAGCGCTCTCCGAGCTCCAGGGACCGCCGGCACTGCTGGTGTCTAAGTCGGTCCCTCCGACCGACGTGATATACACATCATCCGCCGGGTAAATCTCGGAAGAGGACGTCCACTTACCGCTGTCACCGGCTGCTTGAAACAAATTCTGACCCTGTGCCGCGAACTCCTCGAAGTAGGGATTGTCGGTGCTGGGGTCCGCCGGGCTCCACGTCCACGAAGAACTCAGTTGCGCGTTAAGCGGATTGGCCGTAGCCATTGCGTTGAAAATGGCTGCATCGGTGGAACCCACGTACATCACCAGGCTGGACATGCCCGGGGCCATACCGAGAGCCTGGGTCATGTCTAACGTCTGTTCGGTGTCATCACAGCCCTGTGAATAGACGCAGCTGGTGCTGGTTCCGTCGGTGGACAACAAGGTGATCGGCACGTTATTGGTCTGGTGCACGTTACTGTAGTAGGTGTCCAAGTCGGTCAGGTCGGTTCCGTAATACTCCAGCAACCCTAGCGACTGGCCACTACCGGAGAGAGCAGTTCCTTCGTAGTACGCTGCCCTCATGTCGCTGCCGAGAAAAGAGGCACCAGGGCCGGAGCCAGTTGTGGCCTCAGAGTGCAGACCATCTCTGTGCACGATCGCAGGACGTGGGATCGAATAGTTGTCCAGGCCCGAGATGTGCCACAGCCGGACTGCAAGGTCAGGCGTGGGCTCCCGATCCGGAGCGTAAAAGGTACGGTTTTCGGTGGGGAGCAGGTAGGTGCCGATCTTCAGATGGAAGGCTTCCTCGATGGCCGCCACCGACCCCGTGACATCCAGGTTCAGGCGATTGCGGGAAGTGCTGACTACCGTAAAGCCGTGGGTTTCCGCGAAACGAATCACTTCGTCATAATCTTGCTGGCTGGGACCAAACCTTGCAGTGAACTGTTCCACCGTAAGGAACTGGCGATACGACCCACTGGAAGGGTCGTAGACTTCCTTTAGAAAGTTATCCAACGCTGCCTGGTTGCGTATGGGCAGAGCAACAACAAGACGCATGGACTGCGTTGCGGGTAGGGGCCCGACGTACTGCGCCTGCCCATTGAGCGTTGCTTCACGCACATGATGCGTCAACAGCGATTGTGGCTGCGCCAGACAAACGATACTCACGGCCGACACAAGCACGACCAATGTCAGCAAAGAGGTACTGAACCTTCGAGTCATGATTTCTCCTTTATCCGCTATCAGAATTTGCTTTTCAGTTATCGATCCGGCGGTTAAGCCGTAATCTCCTTCTTGACTGACGAAATAACGCCGATTGCACCCAATATTTCCGTTTTTGGTGCAAAACCGCAGAGTATACGCCTATTGCGCTGACTTGCAATAGCCAACATGGGCTGGGTGCTGCCGGAGGACGAAACCATCTCACTTCGCGCCGAGCAGGATATTGACCTTCGACATCACCTCAAAGGCATCGGCGACATAGAGCACGTCGGCTTTGCCGCGCGCCCATCCGCAGTTGGGATCGAGATTGATGGCGCGCCGTTCGCCAATGAAGCGCCAGCCGACAGTGTGCGGCTCCTCGCCGTGGCAGCAGGCAGCCAAGCCCTTGGGATGGCGCGGCGATGAGCCGGTCTGCCCCACCTGGTTGAGGTGCGTCATAAAGTGCAGCGTGGACTGATTCTCGCCGCTGATATCGACCAGCGACTTGCTTCCGCCCAGCGACGCCTTGGAGTTCCTGAGAAAATCCACAATGATGGTTTCGGCTTCGGGAACGTGGGTCTGGCCATCCTTCTGCTTCTTGGTCCATCCCGCGCCCGCGACGAACAGCAGACCTGCATCAGGACGAATCGTCTGCTGGTCCGCCGGCGGCGTGACTAGGCCCTTGACGCTGGTGCGAAGCAGACTATCGCCGATTGGAACATCAATCAGCTCTGGAGTGACGGAACCAGCCTCGCCTTTCCACGCGGGACGCGAGCCGGGATCAAGCAGAAGAATCCACGGGCGCTGCGAGCGCGTGAGCGAGCCTTCGATGCGCTGGCGATAGAACCAGCGGGTCACCGCCGGAGCGCCAGACGCGGCAGTGACGTCGGTGACGTGGGTGTCCACACATCCGCCCACTCGATGGGCGACGGCGGCCATCACGCGCGCGCTACGAGAAGTGTCAGCGGCAATTACGATGGTTGCGCCCGACGCGCGCACCAGGGCTTCGCTCGCAGCGGCATCGGTGGCAAAGCGGGCGTCTGCGAACGACTCTCCGCACACCGCGAGAAAGCGGGTTGCGCCACAGGCGGCAATCGAATTGGCCGCAGGCTGAACCTGAGCTCCATAAAGCGCGACGTCGAGCGTTCCGCCGAGCGCCTGCTTCAGCTCCACTGCGGAGCTGAGCGCCTCCAGCGCCGTCTTATTCAGAGTGCCATCGGCTTCGGTGTGCGCCAGGAAAAGAATGTTGTCCATAGTTCGCGTTACTCCTGCTTGATCCACTGCACGATTTCGCTCGCGATCTGGTCGGCGGGCGTGTCTTTCACGATGCGGGTTTCGCGTTGTTGTTTCGGGGTAGCGACGTTGGCGTAGTGCAAGCCATCGGCGGTAATCTCTGCCGCCGCGGCACGCTGCAACGCCGGCATGATGGCTCGCATGTTGGCCATACCGACCTGGGGATCGTTGCGCGGCTCGCCGAGGCTGCCGGTCGCCCATCCCAGCACAGCGGGAGCGCCCGCGCACCGCGACACCTGGTGACGCGCGCCCTCGACCCGCTCCAGCACCTCGAATGAACCGTCGTCGTTCGGAGTGATCGCATCCACACCTTGAAACTGATCGACGATGCCGAGTTCTTCGCCCACCAGTTGCAGCGTGACTCCGGCGCTGCGGCTGGCGGATTCCCATCCCCCGAACAACAGCAGCTTCGAGAGATCGATGCCGGGGATGTTGCGGATCGCCGTGGCCAGCGCGGTTGCGGTCTGCTGTGCGTCGGCGAAGCCGCTGGAAGGGCCGTCCACAGCGACCAGTTGCAACGGAACTTTCTGCGCCACCGTCATCATCACCTGCTGGAGCTTGGCCTTGGGCGCCATGCTCACCAGCCAGAGCGCGCTGCCGGCAACCTTCTTTACCAGGTTCGCTGCCTCGTAAAGCGCGTGCGCCGCCCAGGGATCGAGAATGGCAGGCAGCATCATTTCATTTTTTAGCGCGGGGCCGGTTGGCCCGGTGACGGGTTCCAGTGTCTGCAACGGATCGGGCACGACACTGGCGCAAACCACAACTTGAAAAGGAGTGCTCATCTTTATTTATGTTCCTTGATTTATGTTCCTTGCGAAATTCTGAGTTAGTTTTCGGCTGAGTGGGGTCCTCCGACGCCGACGCGGAATTGCAGATTGGTTTCGCCGTCCACCTTTTCCGGACAATTCCACATGCAAGCGCCGCAGAATACGCACTTCTCGCGATCGAAGTTGGGCACGCCTTCCAGGCTCCTGGTTATGGCCTGCCCGGAACACATCTCAACGCACAACTTGTTGCCGCAGCCGCGGCAGACTTCCAGATCGCGAAAGACAACGTGGTCGGCGTATCCCGCCGCAGCCTGGACTTTGCCGCCCATCAGCAGCACATCCTGGTGCGATACCAGCAGCGAACCGTCGTACTGGATTGCCGGCCAGCCGCAAAGGTCCATCAGCGGATCGTGAACGGATGCGCCACGGACCTCGCAATCTTTTTCGACCCGCGTAATTTCCTGCTGCGTGAACTTGCCGCGATAGAACTCCGCCAGTGACGCAAGCCGTTCGGTGGGATTCGCAGGATGGCTGCCGAGAGAGAGCCGTCCGTTGCTGAAAGCGGCCACTGCCATTCCGATGAGGCCGGTCACGACGCCGCGTTGAAATCCGTCGCGCGACTTCTCCGCGATGCGAGATTCCTTCTCCAGCCAACTGTTGCGGCGGCGCTGCTCGTACGCCTGCGCCAGGTTCTCGCGCGTGAATGGCTTGCCCGCTTGCAAAAGCTCGATGACGCCTTCCGCCAGCAGCACGCCGGTGGTCCAGGCTTCATCGACTCCGGAGCCGGTCAGCCCATTCGTACTGCCGGAAGACTCACCGATTCGCGCGTAGCCATCGCCTGCCAGGAAGGGTTCGCCGCGCTTACCCGATTCCTGTAGCGACTTCGCGCCCCAGGAGCGCAGTTTGCCGCCCTCGAGACAGCGCCACAAATAAGGATGCTGAATGAAGTGCTGCAAATATCTGTATGCGGTGCGAGTGGGGCAGTCGAACCACGAGGGAACGAAGATGCCGACCGACGCCACGCCGCCGGGATGTACGTAGAAGAAGCCGAACATCTCCGGTTCAGGAAATCCGAAGGTATGCAGGACGGTGCCGGGTGCGAGATCGACCTCAGGGCGAAGCTCGATGACGAACTTCATGCCCACTGCCCACTCGCGGACCTCGTTGCCTTGTGGCATTCCCAGGCGACGATCGATGTCGCGGCTCACCGCTCCGACCGGCCCATCTCCGACGACTGTCAGTGCAGCGTGAATATCCATTCCCGGAGTAAAGCCGGCTTCGGGATTGCCGGCGCGATCCACGCCCTGATCGAGCAGCCGGACGCCCAGAACCTTCGCATCTTCTATTAGCGCTTCGCTCGCCGGCATTCCCGGCCAGATTTGTACTGTGCCGCTGGACAGTAACTGCGAGCCCACCCACTGATTGAACTGTCCGATGGAAAGTACCAGCCCATCTTTCTTGTGCAGGAAGCTGGGAGTGAAAGGGAGTTCGAGCGCATCGTGCTGAACGCGCAGGAAGCGGCGGAATGTTTTCAGGAAACGATCGCCAGTGCGCAGTGCCAGTGAGCGACGGCTCGCGCCGGTGGGATCCAGCAGGTACACCAGCTTCTCGCTGGAAACGGGCGTTGCCATGGGAATCTGCGCCGGATCAAGGCCGGGAAAGCTGGCGCGAATGCCGCGCGCCCGCGTCACCACTCCCGAGACGCCAAAGCCGATATCATCGGCGCGCTCGTAGCAGATGACTTGCAGCGGCAAGCCGGGCATGGTTCCGCTCTCGATCGCGGGAGTACCATCTTCGTTCAGTAGCTTGCGCGAAAGCGTGGTCAGGAAGCCGCCCATCGCCGGGCCAAAGCCGACGCACGCGATGTCCACATCCATGGCGGTGCGCTCAACTGTGAGTTGTTCAGGTGTGTTCAATCGCATTCCTTAACGCGGATAATCGAGCGCCTCGGGGATCATGACCTTCGAGATCGCCTCCGCAGCGCTGTCCTTGGACAACTGCGCGCCGGTAAGGCAACCGTCAAGTTTGCTGCGCAAGCGCTGAAATTCTTCCAGGCCACGGCACGACGCGCACGGGCCGGCTTTGACCGGATGCGAACCATCGGTTCCGATTACATCGGTCGCCATGGCGACGATGCCGGGGATCAGACCTTCCAGCGAATCCAGTTGGTCGGCGCGATAGCAGCCCTTGTAACCTTCCTCGTCCCAAGCCGGATGGCGGTTGTAGCCGAAGACCAGCTCGGCGCAGATGCGGCCAACTTCTCCGGCCGAACGCGCGGCCTGGATGTGACAGAGGTCGGTGAAGAAGCTCAGCGTTCCCTCCAGCCCTTCGGCCACGACCGGGTTCTCCGGACCATGCGTTTCCAGCTCGACCAGATCGAGCGTCTGTTGCCGAGCAGCGAGCAGCCAGCACAGCGCGTCGGCCAGCGGGAACGTCACGCCCTGGCGTGCGCTCTGATACAGCGCGCCGCCATCGGCATCGGTAGCGACTTGCAGATGGTTAAACGTCCACAGCCACAACTCCATCGCGGTGGCCAGCGAGCATGCGCCAGTTCCCGGGCGATGCTCCGCGACCCGACGCATCTCCAGAATCCAGTTCCGGAACTGCGCCAGAAAAAGTTCGTTGGTCATGGTGACACTGAGGTTGCGCCGCTGCACCGCCTCGGGGCCTTCATAGGTGGCTTCCAGTTGCGTGTCCATCCACTTGTAGGTGAGGAAGCCGGGACAATCCTCGGTGATCCCGTATCCGCCCATCAGGCTCAGCGCTTCACGCATCGCGTTGGAGCCGGTACCGGTGTTCCACAACTTGCAGGCCGGACACAACACATTGGAGATGGCATCTTTCAAGGCGAACTGCACCAGCGGATCGGCCTTCAGATCTTCGTAGGCGCGGCTGCGTTTCGCGGGCGGAGTGTTTTCCTGCCGCAGAAATTCAATTGCCGACTTGTTCACATCGCGGAAGAACTTCATTTCCGATCGCCCGCGGCTGACGCCCTTCGCGGCGAGAATCTCGTTCTTCTCGTGTTCCAGTGCATCGATCTCGTCGCACAAGCGAGCTGCGGCAAAACCCAGCGAAGCGCCCGCTTCGCCAATGGCCCACAGGCTGGCGAGCCGATGCAGTGCGTCCTGGCGCTGCTGCAACCCGAGTTCGTAACGCAACATTCCAGCCTTCGCCTGCTCCGACCCACGGAAGCGTCCGCGCTGATAGCGGATGATGGGCTCAATCGCAGACAGCAGCTTGGCCGAGGTCATGAGCGCAACGGTGACGCGCGTGCGCTTGAAGACCGCCTCGATTACCTCGCTGTGGCTGTAGTTGGGAATGATGGTGCCATCTTTCACGGTGTAACCGCCGACGATGCGGCTGGCGGGCACGGTCAGGTTGAAGATGGGATCGCAAGTGGAGGAGAGCTGGTGCACCAGTTTGCGCGTCGGGGTGCCGCGGTCGAAGAGGCCCGGATCGGTCTCCTCGAGGATGACGATGCAGGAACCCTTGATGCGCTCGTCGCCGGAGTCCACAGCGGCGGTCACGAAGTTCGCAAATCCCATGTTGGTGATGAAGCGGCCGCGCTTTTCCACGCGTAGCAGAGGCTCTTCGCCGTCGGCCCATTTCTCTACGCACAGCTTGCCGTTCAGGATGCCAGTGTCCACACCCACATACGGAATCGGCTCGGTAAGGCAGAAGGCGCCGCGCAGCGGTTGACGGTCCTCTCCCGGAGCCGGCGGAACTGCGAGCGACATGTAGCGGGCTTTCTGTTCCGCGGTGCCGCGCTCATGGATAGGGGCCAGCGCCAGGCATCCGGCGAGGCTACAGGTAGCAGCTCCTGCGTCAACCCACGCGAGTTCGAACGCGGTCAGCGCCAGGGCCAGATTCTTCGGCCCGGCCAGGTAGCCGCCTTGTTCGGGATCCATAAATACAGCGGTGATGCCGGACTGGTCGAAGGCTTCGAGCAGCGTGGCTTTTTCAGCAGTCCACTCATGGGTGCCACGGAGTCCCTGGGCCACTAGTCGCGCCACCGGCCCGCGTGCCACCTCACGGGCAGACTGGACCAGCATCTGCAAGTCATAGCGGTCGGCAAAACGCCAGAGAATCTGGCGGACGTTGTCGTCGGGCAGCGTGCGCAATGTTTCGGATCGTACTCTCGAAACGGTGGTGGCCATGGGAACACCTCCGGGCAAAATCAATTCTTATTGTGATTTGTGAATGGCCCAGCCACCTGTGACGTAGATCATAGGGGAGGGTGACGCGTGGCCGAGGAAGGTTGGTAAGTTGTTCAGAAGAAGTGAGGAAGATTTGCGGAGTCCGGCGAAAATCCCCAACTCAAGGCCGAAAGCCAGCCTTGAATGGGGCACCCGTCCGGGACGTTGATGAGATGATTGGTTACGAAATGGCCCGCTTGCGACAACTATGCGATGAGTTAATGCGCCCCGTGAACAAACTCATTCTGCTCCTCGTCATTACGACCGCGCTTCTTGCGATGAGCCAACAGGAAACTCCTCAAGGGACACGCGGAGCCAACTCGTCGGTCAAGAAAATAGCGGTCGAGGTAGACGGTGGAACCCTTCGGAGCAATAATTTTCCGATAGGTGCGCTGAACGCTAAGCCGCCACGTCCTGTAAATGCCGGAAGCCGCTTGAGCGATATTTTTTTGATAGCCTCGCCGAACGCTAAGCCGGAACGCCTTATCGAAGGACTCAATCCAGCGTGGTCCCCCGACGGCACTAAGGTCGCTTACTGCATACGGGAAGGCTCTGGGTTCGGACAAATACAACTGATCAATGCAGATGGCTCAGGACATATACCGTTGACTAAGCTGAAGGGCGGAGCCTGTCTTCCGGATTGGTCGCCTGATGGGCAGAGGTTAGCCCTTACCGCTTACGGCGGCGGAACGCCTCTAATCCTTGTGATGGACAAAAAAGGCCAGAACGTAACTCAAGTGTCCGCCGGGTACGGAGCGCGATGGTCACCTGACGGAAAGCGGTTCGTCTTTTGTCGTCGTGGGGAGAGCCGAGGAGCGCCTGGCTCCGTCTGGATTGCGAATTCGGACGGAACTGGGGCGACGAAGGTGATTGAGGACAGGTCTCCGGTTTTAGAGGCAGCTTGGTGGCCCGATGGGCAGAGCATCGTTTTCACTTCGGATCGTGAGCACGAGTACAAGTCGGCACTTTATCGTATTAATGTGGATGGCACTGGTCTCGAAAACATCGCGGCTGAAAAGGAAGCGTCCTTATATTTTCCCGTCCCATCGCCCGATGGGAGACAAATCGTCGCTGATCTCTACCCGGCCGATTTCCTCGGTCGGCGACGTGAGGATGCTGGCATCGATACAGTCGGGGGTAGCAGCGTGGTGTTGCTCGATCTGGCCAATCATCAATCACACTTACTCGCGCATGGAAAGCATCCAAGCGTGGTTTGGGGAACGCCGTAGGCGTTGATAAATCGTCAATATCACAACCAATGGGGAACTGACATCTTATTATAGGTTACGGGATCCACTCAAGGCCAAAAAGCAGGCCTTGAATGGGGCGCCCGTCGGGGCCATTGCTGAGAGTATTGGTTACGAAATTCGGGTGTAAGCTTCCGAAATCGAAAAAGCACCGTCAACAGTTCGCATTTCAGTAGGAGGCCACATGACGAACCTGGCTCAACTTGCAGCCTTTATTTTCCGCCGCGGCTTGCGAGCACCGGCCTTTGCAATGGCGCTCCTCTGTGCGCTGATCGTGCTCCTAACGCAACCGGCGCAGGCACAGACACTCACCGTGCTGCACACGTTTCAGGGTACGGACGGCGGGCATCCCCCGGCCCGGAGTTACCCTCGACAGGGCCGGGCGCGTCTATGGAACGACAGGAAGCCTCGGCCCTTACGGCGGCGGCACTGTGTTTAGACTCACACATGGGAGCGGCGGCTGGACGCAGAATATCCTGCACAGTTTTCCTGATCCCTCGCAGGGAGGGCACGACGGAGATATACCCGTGGCGAGCGTCACCTTCGGTCCTGATGGAAACCTGTATGGCACCACCCTAGAGGGCGGCTTGGGTTATGGGACCGTCTACAAGCTTTCCCCTCCACCCTCGGTCTGCAAGACCGCCCTGTGTCCCTGGGTGGAAACCATTCTGTACCAGTTCAGCGGTGGCAGCGATGGAAAAACCCCCAATGGACCGGTGATTTTCGACCAGGCAGGCAATCTGTACGGGATAACCGGTGAGGGCGGCACCGCCGATGAAGGAGTCGTGTACGAACTTTCGCACTCGCAGTCGGGTTGGACCGAGAGCGTGCTGCATAGCTTTACCGGAGCGCCTGACGGGAAGTCCCCTACTTTGAACCTGTTGTTTGACAGCGCGGGGAACCTGTATGGTACTACGTATTTTGGCGGTACGGCAGCGAACCAGTGCGGAACGGTGTTCGAGTTAATACCTTCAGGCTCCGGCTGGACAGAGAGCCTGCCGTATTCCTTTCCGCTAACTACGGACGGCTGCAACCCGGTCGGACTGGTGTTGGATGCTTCCGGCAACCTCTATGGCAGCACCAACAACGGTGGGCCCAACAACGAAGGCACGATCTATGAACTTGTCAACTCCGCCGGGTCCTGGACCTATAACCAGCTCTATGCCTTCCCAGACCTCCACTTCGGAATCGAGCCGAACGGGCCGTTGACCTTTGATGCGAGCGGCAACCTTTGGGGAACGACATATTTGGGCGGCATCGACGACTGCGGCGGCCCGGACCCGGGCTGCGGAACCGTATTCGAGCTGCTCCACTCGAATGGTCAGTGGAGTTTCGTCACCGTGCATGAGTTTGATTCCGACAGCAACGGCAGCAACCCCGTAGGTGCGGTCGCGTTCGACTCGGCAGGCGACATCTATGGGGCTACAAATTATGGCGGCAGTAACGGCGGCTCTTGCGACAGCGGAGACTTGTTCGGTTGCGGTGTGATTTTTGAAATCACGCCCTAGTCAAAACTGTTGGCTCACACAAGTTTCTTTCGATTTAACAGCGTCCGCCTTGGCGAATGTCGACGAATGGCAGCTGGCGAACATCGCCATAGCGCGAGTTACGCCGGAGATTGCATGAAGGATGGCACGCCGCGGAGCGTCATGACGCTGGCCTAAAGAGACAGTGTCGCAACCGGTGTCGCCGCTCCGCGGCTCAGTTCAATTTCCCACTCTACCCGGCGCTCACCAGTAACACGAAACCGAGTTTCGATTGCTGTGACATGATGCTTCGTCGGGTCGATTGTAAGCCGCTCCCGTTCGCTGGCGCTAGTCAATCGATTTATAGTCACCCAGGTCTGGAAAGGCGCGAGGGCTGGGGCACCCGGCGAATGTGTGGGGCACCTGGCGCGCGCGGTGACTCACCCGTGGGTCGCGTGGACCTGCTCGGCCTCGAGCTCAGCAAGAATGGCCCGCAACTTGCTAATATCCGAACGGATTGCCTCCGCGCCGCAAAGTAGGCAAAAGTGCTCAACGTTCCGACCCTCGGTCACCTTTAACCGCCTCGAGCCCTTGTGAATCCGGTGAGAGGGATTGTGTTGACAGTTGTGGGAAATTAGAGCCTCGTCAATGGTTAAACGGGGCAGATATGATTTAGCTTTTGGCATCGATTAGAGCATTTCTAATTTAAGTATATACAGTCTTGTGACATAATGCTTCTGCCGGTAAAGGAGAGGCATGAATGCAATCCTATTCGCAGGACTTGCGCGAGCGGGTGTTGCGGGCACTGGA